>JBDHTD010000024.1:0-46898 GCA_039808485.1 Aquamicrobium sp.
ACCTTGGTCAGGTCGGCGACGGAGAGCGGCCAGTTCTCCCACATGCCTTCGAGCTTGGCGTCCCAGACGCCGACCTTTGGCATCTGGAACAGGAAGCCGACGGCCGCGTCCTCGGCCAGGATGCGCTGGGCCTTGCCGTAGAGCTCGTTGCGCTTGGCCTCGTCGGTCGTGACTTCCAGCTCCTCCATCACCGCGTTGAACTCGGGGTTCTGATACTGGAAGTAGTAGTCCGGCCGGGCGTAGATGCCGATGTCCATCGGCTCGACATGGCTGACGATGGACAGATCGTAGTCCTTGCCCTTGAACACCTGCTCTAGCCAGTCGGCCCATTCGAGCGGGATGATCTCGAGGTTGATGCCGACCTGACGAAGCTCGGAGGCGATGATCTCGCCGCCCTGGCGCGCGTAGGACGGCGGCGGCAGCTTCAGGGTGGCGGAGAAGCCGTTGGGCAGCCCGGCCTCGGCAAGAAGCTCCTTGGCGCGGTTGGGGTCGTAGGGGTAGGTGCCGGTCAGGTCGACATAGGCGGGATGGTGCGGCGCGAAGTGCGAGCCGATCGGCACGCCGAGGCCGGACGATGCGCCGGCGATGATCTCGTCGCGGTTCAGCGCGTGGGCAATGGCCTGCCGCACCTCGAGCTTGTCGAAGGGCGCCTTCTTGTTGTTGATCGAAAGGACGGTCTCGCCCTCGGTCGAGCCGATCACCACCTTGAAGCGCGGATCGGCCTCGATCTGCGCCAGCGCGTCGCCGGCCGGCATGTTGGAGAAGGCGTTGACGTCGCCGGAAAGCAGCGCCGGAATAGCGGCGGCGGCATCGGGCACGATGCGGAACTCGGCACGCTCCAGCGCCACCGACTCGCCCCAATAGTCAGGGTTCCTCACCAGCTTGATCGACGAGCCCTTGGCCCAGCTCTCGAACTTGAACGGGCCGGTGCCGATCGGGTGTTCCTTGTTGTTGTCGGCCGAAGCCGGCGAGACGATCGCCGCCTCGCCCCAGCCCATGTTCCACAGGAACGCGCCCTGCGGGTGCTTCAACGTCACCTTGACGGTCGCCGGGTCGACGACCTCGACGGACTCGACGGCCGAATAGAGCTGCTTCTGCGGATTGACCGAATCCTCGGCCATGGCGCGGTCGATGGAGAACTTGACGTCGTCCGCGCTGAACGGCGTGCCGTCGTGGAACTTCACGCCGGTGTGGAGCTTGAAGGTGTAAACCTTTCCATCGTCGGAGATTTCCCAGCTCTCGGCCAGGCCGGGCTGCACCTGGCCGTCGGGGCCGATGCGGGTGATGCCCTCGAAGACGTTGACGTAGCCGACTTCCTTGATCGCGGCGGCTGCGCCCGCCGTCGGATCGAGATGCGGCGGTTCCAGCACCAGGCCGATGACGATGTCGGTGCGCGCGGCGAGCGCGCCGGTCGCGGCGGCGGTTGAGACGGCCAGCGCAAGCGCTGCGGCGGTGAGTACGGACTTCAACGGCTTCATCGCTTTACTCCCTGAAGCGGTTCCAAATTCGGCGGCGATCAAAGCGCGAAACGGCCGGCGAGTAAATCGGCTTTGTTGCGGCGCACCGCACTCTATGCGTGACGATGGCCGTGGCCATGATCGTGACCACGGGAATCCGGCCGCGCACCGCGCAGGAGCGCGTCGAGCGAGATCGCCATCACCTTGGCCGATTCGACCATGTCGTCGATGCCGACCCATTCGTCGGGCCGGTGAGCGAGGTCGAGGATGCCGGGGCCGTAGGCGATGCAGTCGTGCAGGTGGCCGATGCGGGCGATGTGCTTCTGGTCGTAGGTGCCGGGCGAGATGACGTAGTCCGGCTCGCGGCCGAAAATCTGCCGGATGCCTTCCGCCACCGCCGTCACCACCGGCGCGTCGCGCTCGGTCATGGTCGGCAGCACCTCCATCATGTCGCGGATCGAATAGTCGAATTTCGGACGCTCGCGCTTCAGGCGATCGAGGATGGAGGTGACCTCGCTTTTCACCTCGTCGAGCGATTCCTCGAGCAGGAAGCGGCGGTCGATCACCGCCCGGCACGAATCGGCGACGTTTGGCGAGGGCAGGCCGGGGAAATGATCCTCCGTCTGGCCGCCATGGATCGAGTTGATGTTCATGGTCGAGCGTCGCGCGCCTTCAGGCACCACGGGCATCTCGGTCTGCTTGCGGTCGAGCGCCGGGAAAAGCTCTTCCTCGAAGGCGTGGAGAACCGCGCCCATGTGGCGGATTGCCGAATCGCCGAGGAACGGCATCGAGCCGTGGGCGATCGCGCCCTTGGTCTCGATCTCGGCCCACCAGACGCCGCGATGGCCGAGGCAGATGCGGTCCTTGTTCAGCGGCTCGGGGATGATGACGTGATCGACGCGCGGCCGCGAGAAGAAGCCCTGGCGCGCCAGATAGGCGACGCCGCCGAAGCCGCCGGATTCCTCGTCCACCGTGCCGGAAATCTCGATGGCGCCGGGGAAGTCGGGAAAGACGTCCATAAACGCCTCGGCCGCGACGATCGAGGCGGCGAGGCCGCCCTTCATGTCGCAGGCGCCGCGGCCGTAGACGCGGCCGTCCCTGACCGTGCCGGCAAAGGGATCGAGCGTCCAGCCTTCTCCGGCCTCGACCACGTCGATATGCGAGTTGAAATGCACGGTGGCGCCCGGCGAACGGCCCTCGCGCCGCGCCACGACATTGGTGCGCGGGTAGCGGTCGTTGTCGCCCGGCGTGCCCTCGCCGCGAATCAGGCGGGTCTCGAAGCCGCGCCGCTTCAGGCGCAGGGCGATATATTCGGCACAGGGCGTATAGGCTTCGCCCGGCGGATTGACGGTCGGGAAGCGGATCAGTTCGGAAGCGAGCGCGACCAGGTCGTCGCGGCGGCTTTCCACGGCACGGAAGAGACGTTCGTTCATGACGCAACCTAGAGCAGGCTCGGGGCGGGCTGGCAAGATGCCGCGATTGGGCCAGCGCCTCACGCGGATTTGACCGGGAAAGGGCGGTTTCCTGTTAGGAAATTTACGGCATGATCGCCGCAGCGCCAGATAATGGCGGCAAGATTCTCGAATTCGCGTTTCAGGCAACCGACAGGGGTCTCAGGCATGGCAGGCAGGAAGGGTCTCATCGCGTCGCTGGCGGCGGGGGCGGCGATTCTCGGACTCGGCATCTCCGGCGCGCAGGGCGCAAGCCTGGTCGCGCGCGTCGACGTCGCCGCGCAGAAGATGACCGTCACACATTACGGCAAGGTGGTGCACGAATGGCCGGTGTCGACCGCGCGCGCCGGCTACGTCACCCCGCGCGGCGAATACCGGCCGCAGCGCATGCACAAGATGTGGCATTCGCGCAAATACGACATGTCGCCTATGCCGTTCGCCGTGTTCTACGACCGCGGCTGGGCCGTGCACGGCACCTCGGCGGTGTCGCGGCTGGGCAATCCCGCCTCGCATGGCTGCGTGCGGCTGGCCACGCCCAATGCCGAGGCCTTCTACACGCTGGTGAAAGAGGTCGGGCCGGGCAATACCCGGATCATCGTTCAGGACTGAGGCGAGGGCGTCCCGGCCTTGCCGGTCTTGCCGGCCCTGGCGGCGTCGAACTGCCAGCGCTTGTGGAACCACATCCACTGGCCGGGATGCTCGCGCACCCAGCCTTCGACCACGTCGTTGAGAAGCTGGCAGGTGGCGGCGACGTCGACCGCGCCGTTTTCGGTGTGCGGCAGGTCGAGCTTGTCGGAGATTTCCAGCCGGAAGCGGTTTCCCGGCAACCGGATCGAACGCGCCGGATAGACGTCGCACCGGTATTGCCGGGCAAGCTTGGCGACGAGCGGGCTGGTGGTGCAGGGCAGGCCGAAAAAGGTGGTCGCGACGCCGCGGTGGAACTTCTGGTCGACGAGGACGCCGATATTGCCGCCGCGCTCGAGCACGCGGGCAAGGCCGAAGGCCGCGCCGGCGCGCGAGGCGATCAGCTCGCCCATGGCTTCGGCGCGGGTCGAGAAGATGTACTTCGCGATATAGGGGTTGTTGGGCGCGCGGAACAGCGCCGTCACCGGCAGGTCGTAGCGGGCGGCCGCCACCGGCAGCAGCTCGAAATTGCCGGTATGGGCGGTGAAGAAGATATGCGGCTTCTTCTCTTCGCGCAGGCGCAGGAAGATGTCCTCGCCGACGATCTCGACGCGCGCCCCGCCGCCGTCGCCGGGCTCGTGATCGAACATGTCGTCGAGATAGAGATATTCGCCGGCGAGGCGGGCCATGTTGCCCCACATGTCGGAGGCGATGGCCTCGATCTCTTCCGCGCTCTTTTCGGGATAGGCGCGGCGCAGATTGCCGGTCGCCACGCGATGGCGGCCGACCAGCGGCCCGATGCGACGCGCGGCGCGATCGGCGAAGGCGAGCGCCTTCTCGGGCGGCAGCCGCCGCAACAGCCACAACGCGGCGAGCGCGAGCTGCCCCACCGCCCAGTGCTCGATCCGCTTGGCGAGGCGCAGCAGCCGCGCGACGAGCGGCCGCAGGAAGGGCGCGCGCGCTTGCGCCATCAGCCGATCCGCAGGATGATCTTGCCGAAGACGTCGCGGCCTTCCATGCGCCGCAGCGCGACGTCGATGTCGTCGAAGCCGACCTCGGTGTCGATCACCGGCCTGACGATGCCGGCCGCCATCTTGAGCATGGCGTTCTCCATGTTCTCGATGCGGCAGCCGAACGAGCCCAGGATCTTCAACTGCTGCTGGAAGAGCTGCATCAGGTTCATGCTTGTCGAGACGCCGGAGGTCGAACCGCAGGTGACGAGGCGGCCGCCGCGCTTCATCGACAGCATCGAGCCGGCCCAGGTGTCGGCGCCGACATGCTCGAACACGACGTCGACGCCCTTCTTGGCGGTCAGCTTGCGCACCACGCCTTCGAATCGGTCCTCGCGGTAATTGATGACGTGGTCGGCGCCCAGCGCCCTGGCCTTGTCGATCTTGTCGTTGGAGCCGACCGTGGTGATGACGGTGCAGCCCATGCGCCTGGCGAGCTGGATCGCGGCCGAGCCGATGCCGGAACCGCCGGCATGGATCAGGATCGTCTCGCCTGGTTCGAGCCTGGCGTTGTCGAACAGCATGTGCTCGACCGTGCCGAAGGTGACGGGCGCGACCGCCGCGCCGATCTCGTCGACGCCCGGAGGGGCGGGGACCAGCAGGCGGGCCGGCAGGTTGACCTTTTCCTGCGCGAAGCCGTCGAGGTGGAAGCCGTGCACGCCGGAAACGTGGGCGCACAGGTTGTCGCGGCCCTGGCGGCAGGCGCGGCAGCGGCCGCAGGTGCGCGCGCCGTAGATCGAGACGAGCTGGCCGGGCAGAAGGCCGGAAACGCCTGGGCCGATCGCCTCGACCTCGCCGGCGGCTTCCGCGCCGATGACCAGCGGCATCTTGCGCTTGGCGAAAGCCATGCCGCGCCAGCCCCAGACGTCGATGTGGTTCAGCGCCACCGCGCGGATGCGCACCGTGGCCTCGCCGATGCCGGGTGGCGGCGGCGGCGGCAGATCGACGGCTTCCAGCCGCCGGTCCTCGACGAGTTGCAATGCGCGCATGTGCGTGCTCCGGTTTTGGTGCGGGTCGCGGAGCGGGTTAGCCGGGTTCGCGCGCCATGACAAGGCAGGCGTTCTGCCCGCCGAAGCCGAAGGAGTTGGACAGCACGGTCGAGACCTCGGCCTCGCGCCTGACGTTCGGCACCACGTCGAGCTCGATCGACGGGTCGGGCTGGTCGTAGTTGATGGTCGGCGGGATGACGCCCCGCCTCATGGTCAGGATCGAGAACACGGCCTCGACGGCGCCGGCCGCCGAAAGCGTGTGGCCGATCATCGACTTGTTGGAGGAGATGGGCAGGCTCTTCATCCGCTCGCCGAACACGGTCGACAGCGACAGGTGCTCCATCTTGTCGTTCTCGGGCGTCGAGGTGCCGTGGGCGTTGATATAGTCGATTCCGTTCTCGTCGAGGCCGGCGTCGGCAAGCGCGGCGCGCACGGTGGCGATGGCGGGCGAGCCGTCGGGCTTGGAGCGGGTGCGGTGGAAGTCGTCGGCCTTTTCGCCGCAGCCGGCGACGACGCCGAGCACGGCCGCGCCGCGCGCCAGCGCGCTTTCGAGCGATTCCAGCACCAGCGCGGCCGAGCCCTCGGCCAGGACGAAGCCGTCGCGGTCGCGCGAGAACGGCTTCGACGCCTTCTGCGGCGCGTCGTTCTGGGTCGACAGCGCCGAAAGCAGCGAGAAGCGGATCAGCGCTTCCGCCGTGGCCGAACCGTCGGCGCCGACGGCGAGCGCGCGCTCGGCCTCGCCGCGCCGGATCGCCTCGACGCCGAGCTGGATCGCGGTCGCGCCGGAGGCGCAGGCGGTCGAGACGCTGACGGGCAGGCCGCGCGTGCCGAAACGGTCGGCCAGGCGGTCGGCGATCGCTCCGAACTGGGTCGAATCCCAGACCTCCTCGTCGAGATGCTCGCGCGCCGACACCAGAAGGCGCTCATAGTCCGGCAAGGCGAGATCGGCGGCGTCGTAGAGCCGGAAGCGGTCGCTCCAGCCGAGCTCGACCGGCGGCGTGGCGAGAAACAGCGGGCCGGCGAAATTGGCCGGGTCGAGCTTCGCCCCCGCCACCGCCTCGACGGCCGAGGTTTCGGCAAGCTCGTGGGTCAGGGCGCTGGCGCCCTTGTTGCTCGAGGGCAGGAAATCGACCATGCCCGAGATCGTCGTTGCCAGATGCTCGACCGGAAAGCGGGTGATCGGGCGGATGCCGGAGCGGCCCGCGGTCAGGGCCGACCAGTTGTCCTCGACGCCCTGGCCGAGCGACGTGACGAGGCCGATGCCGGTGACGACGACGACGGGCCTGCCCATATGATCGGTGGTGCGTGCCATTCGGGTTGCCTCTCCGTCTTCAGGCCCTGACCACGAGGGCTGCGCCCTCGAAGCGCCGGTAGCCGACCGCCGTCGCCAGCGCGGCCAGCGGCGCGCCCGCGGCTTCGCCCTCGTTCTCGGGGTCGAAGGCCGGATAGGCAGCGCCATTGCTGATGGCCAGCGCCGCAAGCGCGATGGCGAAGGGGAACTGGGCCTCCTTCATGTGGCCGGTCAGCGAGGAAAAGCCGCGCAGCGCGAAATCGCCGGCGCTCGACAGCGCCGCGCGTTCCGCGCCGGTGGCCGCGTGCGCGCCCGAGGCGCCGGAAATCGCCAGCAGCCGCCCGTCGGGGAGGCCGAGGGCCCGCACCAGCCCCGAGATCGCCTGCGCCAGGTTGCCTTCCGCGCGCCGCGCATTGCCCGACTCGACGCGGCCGAGGGCGGCATAGGCCGTTCTGCCGCGCTTCTGCGCTTGCGCGCGCGATTCGAGGACGAGGAAGGCCGCGCCCGAGCCGGTGATGACGCCGCCGCCGTCGTTGGCCGCGCGCTTCCACACCGATTTCCAGCGCTTGCGGTGGAGGAGGCCGCCGAGCTCGTAGCCGAGCAATATGTCGGGATGCTCGGTCTGGAACGCGCCGCCGACCAGCGCATGGGTCGACTGGCCGGCCCGGATGCGCGCGGCCGCCGTCTCCACCGCGGCGACGCCGGCGCCGTCCTCGCCCATGAAGGTGCGCGACGATCCCGTCACCTTGTGGACGATGGAGATGTTGCCAGCGAGAAGGTTGGAAAGCTGGGCGAGGAACAGCGTCGGGCGCAGCTCGGTCGTCAGTTTCTCGTTGACGAGCATGTCGCGGTCGTCGCGGGTGCGGCCGGCGTCGAGGATCGTCTGGTCGACCGCCATGTCGCGCTCGCCGCCGCCGGCGGCCACGATCATGTCCATCGACGACAGCAGCGCCTCGTCGTCCTTCGCCCCGGCGTCTTCCAGCGCCAGGCCGGCGGCATAGGTGCCGAGCCGCTGCCACGTCTCCATCTGTCGCTGGTCGCCGCGCTTGGGAATCTGGCGGCTCCAGTCGATCTCGGGCAGGGGGTGCACGGTATAGGGCGCGAAGCGCTCGGCCTCGATCACCGGCCGCGCGCCCGGCGAAGACAGCACCTGCCAATGCCGGTCCGCGCCCTCGCCGAGCGAGGAGACGAGGCCGATTCCCGTGATGACGACGTCGTTGGCGCTCATGCGGGCCTCACCGGGCGGTTGTCGGATGCGGGATCAGCCGGCGTTCTTGGCCGCGACGAGCGCGTCGATCTTGGCGCACAGGTTCCCCATGACGAAGTATTCCTCGGCCGCGACCTTGCCGTCGTTGACTTCCTGCGTCCACTTCTCGAGCGGCACCTTGATGCCGAATTCCTTGTCGATGGCGAAGACGATGTCGAGGAAGTCGAGGCTGTCAATGCCGAGGTCGTCGATCGTGTGGCTCTTGGGCGTGATGGTGTCGCGGTCGATCTCGCTCGTCTCGGCGATGATGTCGGCAACTTTGTCGAATGTCGATGTCACTGTGTTTCCCTCGATGGTCGGGACGGCTTGCGGCCTGTCGCGGCTGTCTAGTCCGTTTTTGCCGGCAGGGAAAGGGTGAAGGCCAAAAGCCGGGTGCGGCGCATTCCTCAGTTGAAGACGATGCGGCCGATGACGGCGAGCGTCTCGCCATGCAGCGCGACGATGACGGCCTCGCCCTCGCGCGCCCTGACGCCGGCAAGCGCGAGCACGTTCTCGGGGTGGGTGACGAGGACGAGATTTCCCGACCCGCTGTAGTCGCGGATGGCGGCGATCACCGCCTCGTCCGCCGTTTGCGCGCCGTCCGGGTCATGTGCAATCGAATCGAGCGCCTCCATCTTCTCGACCAGCCTGTCGCCGAAGGCCAGCCGCGCGGTTTCGAGCGCCCGGCAATAGCGGCTGGAATAGACCTTCTCGACCGGCTCGGCCCGCGCCGCGAACAGCGCGCCGATCTTGCGCGCCTGCTGGCGGCCGCGCTCGGAGAGGTTGCGCTGGGTGCGGCAATTGTCGATGTCGAAGCTGGCGGGGTCGCCGGTGCCGGGGGCGTTGGCGTTGACGAGGAGCACGACCTGCCCGCCCTGTCGCAGCAGCGCCCATCCCGCCTCGGTGGCGGATGCCGGAAGAAGACCGGCCAGCAAAAGCGCGATCGTGACGGTGAAGAAGCGAAGCATCGTGCCCCCTTGTGCGACTGCTCATATAGGGAAGGGATCGCGCCATGAAAGGCAAGGGCCGCATTCGACGCCGCGAAGCGCCCTGAAGCGTCTTGCCGCGCCGGTTCGGTTGCGATACCGGCTTGCCGATGTCGCCGATGATCGAGACCATCGCTTTCGTCTTCGGGCTGGTCGGGCTCGGATATCTGGCCGGCTGGTCGGGCGTGCTGCGGCCGCAGGTCGGCGAGGCGATGACCGATTTCGCCATCGTCGTCGCCGTGCCGGCGCTGCTGTTCCGCACCATGATCGAGATGGATTTCGCGGCTTCCGCGCCGTGGGCGATGTGGCTCGCCTATTTCTCGGCGATTCCGCTCGTCTGGGCCTGCGGCCATCTGGCGGTGACGAAGATGTTCGGGCGCGAGGCCGCCGCGGGCGTCGTGGCCGGGGTCGCGGCCTCGTTCTCCAACCTGCTGCTGCTCGGCCTTCCCTTCATGCAGGGCGTGTTCGGACGGCCGGGGGTCGAGGTGCTTTCGCTGCTCCTGGCAATCCACCTTCCCGTCATGATGGCGTCGTCGATGGTGGCCTTCGAATGGGTGCGCCGGGGCGAGGGCAGGGCGAGCGCGCCGTCGAAGGTGCTTCTCGATTTCCTGCGCAACCTTTTCCTCAATCCGCTGATCGTCGGCATTCTCGCCGGGCTGCTGTGGCGGGCCGGCGGCCTCGACATGCCGGCGCTCGGCAGCCGATTCGTCGGCGCCTTCGCCGGCATCGCGGGAACGGTGGCGCTGTTCTCCATGGGCCTGAGCCTGCGCAAGTTCGGCATTTCCGGCAACGTCCGGCCGGCGCTGGCTCTTGCGGCGCTGAAGCTCGTCCTCCTGCCGGCGATCGTGCTTGGGACCGCCACCATCGTCGGCCTGCCGCCCTTCGTCGCCAAGATCGTCGTCGTCGCCGCGTCGATGCCGACCGGCGTCAACCCCTACCTGATCGCGTCGCGCTTCGGCACCGGGCAGGTGCTGGCGTCGAACACCATGACCGTCTCGACGCTGCTCGCCATCGCCACGACGGGGTTCTGGCTCGCCGTGGCCCAATCGGTTTTCGGCTGACGACTTGGAATCGACGCGAATGAGTCTCATTGTAGGGTCGACGGACAAGCATCGGGCGTGAAGACGCCGCAATGGAGAGACAGATGTTGCAGAAAGCCAGCCAGTTCCTGCGTCAGGCCAACCTTATCGACGGCGAATGGGTGCAGGCCGATTCCGGCGCCACCATCGACGTCGTCAACCCCGCGACCGGCCTGAAGCTCGGCACCGTGCCGAAGGCGGGGAGGGCCGAGACGCGGCGCGCCATCGAGGCGGCCGAGCGGGCGTTCCGCACCTTCCGCAAGACCTCGGCGCTCGAGCGCTCGAAGATGCTGCGCCGGCTGCACGACGCCATCATGGACAACCAGGACGCGCTGGCCGAACTGCTGACGCTGGAACAGGGCAAGTCGCTGACCGAGGCCAGGGGCGAGGTCGGCTCGTCGGCGGCCTATGTGCTGTGGTTCGCCGAGGAAGCGCGCAGGACCTATGGCGATGTCATCCCGAGCCCGTGGCCCGACCGGCGCATCATCGTCAACAAGGAGCCCGTCGGCGTCATCGCGGCGATCACGCCGTGGAACTTCCCGTCCTCGATGCTGGCGCGCAAGATCGGCCCGGCCATCGCCGCCGGCTGCACGGCGGTCGTCAAGCCGGCGTCGCAGACGCCCTATTCCGGCCTTGCCTGGGGCGCGCTGGCCGAGGAGGTCGGCATTCCGAAGGGCGTGGTCAACGTCGTCACCGGCGCGGCCGGCGAGATCGGCGACGAGCTGTGCACCAACCCGATCGTCAAGAAGATCACCTTCACCGGCTCGACCGAGGTCGGCAAGATCCTGATCCAGAAAGCGTCCTCGACGGTCAAGAAGGTGTCGATGGAGCTGGGCGGCAACGCGCCGTTCCTCGTGTTCGACGATGCCGACCTGGATCGCGCGGTCGAAGGCGCGATGGCCGCGAAATACCGCAATTCGGGCCAGACCTGCGTCTGCACCAACCGCTTCTTCGTCCAGGCCGGCATCTACGACGCCTTCGTCGAGAAGCTCGCCGCCGCCTCCAACAAGCTGAAGGTCGGCCCCGGCGTCGACGACGGCGTCCAGCAGGGACCGCTGATCGACGACAATGCGGTCGAGAAGGTCGAGGAACTGATCGCCGACGCCGCGCAGAAGGGCGGCCGGATCGTCGCCGGCGGCAAGCGCCACGCGCTCGGCGGCTCGTTCTTCGAGCCGACGGTGATTGCCGGCGCGACGACGAAGATGCGCTTCGCCAGGGAGGAGATCTTCGGCCCGGTCGCGCCGGTGTTCAGGTTCGAGACCGAGGAAGAGGCGGTCGCCCTCGCCAACGACACCGAATACGGCCTGGCCTGCTATTTCTACACCGGCGATCTCGGCCGCGCCTTCCGGGTCATGGAAGGGCTGAAATACGGCATGGTCGGCGTCAACGAGGGCATCATCACCACGCCGGAAGCGCCGTTCGGCGGCGTCAAGGAATCCGGCCTCGGCCGCGAGGGCGGGCGCCAGGGCATCGAGGACTACCTCGACACCAAATATGTCTGCATCGGCGGCCTCGGCCTCTGAAACGGCGCGGCAGCGAACGCAAAACCCCTCCGGCTCGCACCGGAGGGGTTTTCGATTCGGTCGCCGGCGCGCCGGGCGCTACAGCAGGTCGGCGATCTTCTTGCCCACCTTGAGGAAGCGCAGCGGGTCGACGGCATTGCCGTTGCGACGCACCTCGTAGTGCAGGTGCGGCCCGGTCGAGCGCCCGCTCGATCCGGCCTCGCCGACGATGTCGCCGGTGGCGATCTCCTGGCCTTCCTTCACCAATATCCTGCTCATATGCGCATAGCGCGTCGACAGGCCGTTGCCGTGGTCGACCTCGACCATGCGGCCGTAGCCGCCGTTCCACCCGGCCTTGACCACGGTCCCGGCGCCCGCCGCCTGGATGGCGGTGCCCGGGGCCGCACGGAAATCGATCCCCGCATGCATGGCGGGCGTGCGCAGGAGCGGGTCGCGGCGGACGCCGAAGCTGCTGGTCACCGCCTGTCCCGGCGCGGGATTGTGGATCGGCATGGCGCGCGCGGCCGCTTTCATCGTTTCCAGCTTGTCGAGCGCCTCGTCGAGCTCGCGCACCCGCGCGTCGAAGGCGCGGCCGGCCTCGACCGGCAGGAGCGGGCCGCCGACGGCGTCGTCGGCCTCCGCGTCGGTCACGACGTGAAGGCCGGCGGCCGTCAATGCCTCGGCGATGCTGTCGGCGGTCTCGAAGGCGTTGTCGGCCAAGGTGTCGATGCCGTCGATCTGCTCTTCCTCGATCGTGCGCAGCGACTGGTTGATCGCCACGAACAGCTTGTCGGCGCGGTCGGCGGCGCTTTCCCCGTGGCCGACCCAGTGGCTGCCCCCGGGGCTGCCCCCGTGGCTGCCGTTGCCCGCCGCCGGCCAGAATGCCGCCAGCGCGTTGCCGGCCGCCTTGACGGGCTGTTCGAGCGCGGCGCGGAATTCGGGCTTCTCCGGCGGCAGGGGCGCGCTGCCCGAAGCCGGCAGGGCAAGGCCGCCGTTGCCGGTCATGCGCTCGAGGATCGGCCCGATTCGCCCGTGCCGCTGGGTGAGCTGGCTCTGACGGGCGAGGAGTTCCGAAACCTTGCTCTCGACGATCTGCTGGTCGAGGAGCTGGCGGCTGGTGATGCGGTCGACCTGGGCGCGCAGCGCGGAAATGCGGTCTTCGTAGGCCTGCTGCATGCGCGCCTGCCGCGCGACGGCTGCGCCGAGAAGATCGTCGCGCAGCACCAGATACGAGGTGGCGAGAAGATAGCCCACGGCCAGCGCCGCCAGCACGGAACCCGCCAGCGCCGCAAGCCACGGCCTTATCGTAAAATGCCGGATTTCATCGCCTCTGGCGATGATGACCGTGTGCGGCTCCTTGCGTTTGCCGAACACGGAAGCCTGTCTGATCCCAGTCACGAACACACCCAACCGACTTCAAGTAGATCAGGCGCGATTACACAATGTTAGGGTTAACAAAGCTTTTCGCGAGGCCCGTGGGAGCCGGAGGAACTCAGAAAACGAACAGCCACAGCAGGATGATGATGGGGATGGGAATGCCGACGAGCCAAAGCAGCAGCGAACGGAACATGGGGTCTCCCTTTTCGTCTCGATGAATCGATGGGAGAGGAATGCTCCGTCCGCCGTTTCGTTCCCTGGAGCATGCTTCCCGCTTCCGGGCATGGACATGCGTGAAAGGATGCAGGGCTCAGCCGAGGGCTTTGGCGGCGTCGAGAACTTCCGCCGCGTGGCCGGGAACCTTGACCTTGTTCCAGACCCCTGCGATCCCGCCGTCGCGGTCGACCAGCACGGTGGTGCGTTCGACGCCCATATATTTGCGGCCATACATGCTCTTCTCGACCCAGACGCCGTAGGCCCGGAGCACCTGCTTTTCTTCGTCGGAGGCGAGCTCGACCGTCAAATCGTGCTTCAAACGGAACTTGTCGTGGCTCTTGACGGTGTCCGGCGACAACCCCACCACCACCGCGCCCAGCCTGTCGAATTCGGCTTTCAGCGCGCTGAAGCTGATGGCCTCGGCCGTGCAGCCGCTGGTGTCGTCCTTGGGGTAGAAGAACAGGACCACAATCCTGCCTCTATGGGCTGATAGGGCAAAATCCTTGCCGCCAGTGGTGGGAAGGGTGAAATCCGGCGCAAGGTTTCCGGGTTTGATCTCGTCCATGCCGTGGCCTCCTTTGTGGTGTCGCCAGTGCGGTGCGGCGTATAGTGTCTCTGCCAGATTCGTTCGCAGACAGGAAACAGGCCCGCCCGGCGTGCACAGCGAGGTTGCTCCCCACGAGAAGATTCGCTTTCGCCGCGGCGACATCGCGTCCCTCGATGCGCTGCCCTCCGCGATGCCGCTGCCGCACCACGCCCGTTTCGCCCTCGTATCGAGAAAGTTGGCGAAAGTCATCCTCGCCGGCGCGCTGGGCGCATGCGCGATCATCGCCCTTGCCGTCGCGGTCGTCGTCGCCGGGTTCGGCGACGAGCGGTTGCGCGTCGAGGCGCAGAAGACCGTCGCGGCGCTTGCGGGCGACGAGTTCGCGGTCGGGATCGGCGGCGTCAACGTCCTGCTCGACGGGTTTCGCGGCCTGGCGCTCAGGATCGACGACATCACGATAGCTGCCTCCGCCGCCACGGGGGCCGAGACTACCCGTCTCGGCTCGGCGCGCTTCGGCCTAGACCTTCTGGCGCTGTTGCGCGGCGAGTTGAAGATCAGCAGCCTCGGCCTGTCCGACGCCACCGTCGCCGTCGCGGCGCTACCGAAGCCGACCGGCGGCGCGGGGCTCGACATCTTCGACGCCGATGGCCTCGTCGATCCCGACCGCGTCGCCGCCGTGATATTCGGCGCCGTCCGCGACACGGCGGACATGCTCGACCGCCACGGCATGCGCCGTATCGAGGTGGCGAATGTCGATCTTATGCTGTCCGGCGACGCCACGGGGCCGATGGCGGGGCCTCTGCATGTTGCCGGCGCTTCCCTTACCCGCCGCTTCGGCGAGGCCCTGCGCTTGTCGGCCGAGGTCGAGGCGATGGGGCGCGCGATCGCCGTTCGCGGCGAAGCCGCTTTCGACAGGCGAAGCCGGCACGTTTCCGCGCTCGATCTGCGAATCGATTCCGCGGGGGGAGTGGTGGGTGGCACCGCTGGCGACGCCGATCCGGCCGCCACCGACGGCCAGGCTGCGCCCTTCGGCGCCGCGACGCTTTCGCTTGCCGGCGCGCAGACGGCCGACGGCTACCGCCTCACATTTTCGGGGCAGGTCGGGGACGCGCACATCCCGCTCAGCCGCAGCGACCCTCTGCGGGCGGATGTGGGGTTCGCGGCCACGGCGCAGAGCGGCGCCGGCAAGGTCGAGATCGAGCGCCTGCGCGTCGTCTCCGGTCGCTCGATCTGGAATTTCCACGGCGCGTTCGGCCCGGCGCCGCGCGAGGCCGTAGAACGGGACACGGGGCAGGGCGCGGCCGCGTCCTATCGCTACGAGCTGGTCAGCGACGGCTCGGCGATCTCGCCCGAGAACTCGATGGAGCCGACCTTGCAGGTCGCGGCGCGGGTGGCCGGCCATACCGATGCCGCCATGAGGACGATCCGCGCCGACGAGATCGGCGTGCGCTGGGGGCAGGGAGAAGTCACCGGCCACGGCGCCCTGAGGTTCGAGAACGGCATGAGCCCCGGCCTCGAACTGAGGATCGACGCGGGCGCGATGCCGGTCGGCCATGCCAAGCAGTTGTGGCCGTGGTTCGCGGCTGGGTCCGCCCAGCGCTGGGTGACCTCGAACCTGTTCGGCGGCCAGATCGAGGGCGGCTGGGTCGAGCTCTCGGTCCCGCCGGGGCGCTTCGGCGAAGGAATCCCGCTTCGCCACGAGGAGGTCTCCGGCTTCTTCAAGGTCAAGGGCACCCGTTTCGACGTCGCCGGCCGCATCCCGCCGGTGCGCGACGGCAGCGGCGACGTCGCCTTCTTCGGAACCGACGTCGAGATCGCCCTGTCGTCGGGAACTGTCTACATGCCGTCGGGGCGTACGGTAGCGGCCAGGAACGGCGTTCTCGACATAAGAAACGCCCATATCAAGCCGACCATCGGCAAGCTCGACATCGAGGTCGCCGGCGCTGCCGACGCCATCCTCGAGCTGGCGAGCTACGACCCGATCAGTGTCGGACGTTTCATCGACCTGAAGCCGGAGGACCTCGAAGGCGAGGTCAGCGGCTCGGTCGCGGCCGATATCCCGTTGCACGGCGGCATTCCGCTCGACCGGCTCGGCTGGAGGGTGGAACTGGACTACGACGCGCTCTCCATCGCGCGCGCCTTCGAGGGCCAGTCGGTGCGCGCCGCGAAGGGAACCATCCTCGTCGACCCGCAGAAGGCGGTGATCGAGGCGCAGGCCGAGCTCAACGGCATGCCGGCGACGCTGGCCCTGACCGAGCCGCTCGGCGCCAGCACGCAGCAGCGCCAGCGCAGGATCGTCGTCGACACGGACGACGAGATGCGCGCGGCGATGGCGCCCGGCCTCGCGCCGCTGCTTGCCGGCACCGCCAGGATCGAGGTGGACGGAAGCGAACCGGCCGCCGCCCGCGCGATCAAGGCCGACCTTCAGGCCGCGACGCTGTCGATCCCGTGGATCGGCTGGAGCAAGGGGCCGGGCATTCCTGCCTCGGTCTCCTTCGTCCGCAAGGCCGCGGCCGAGCGGAGCGAGCTTGCCGATTTCTCGCTGCGCGGCGAGACCTTCGCGGCCGAGGGCACGGTGTCGCTCAAGGGGGACGGCATCGAGCGCGTGCGCTTCCCCTCGATGCGCCTGCACCGGGGCGACGACTTCTCGCTCGACGTCGCCCGCAAGGGCGCGGGCTACGCCGTGACCGTGCGTGGGCGAAGCCTCGACGCGCGCTCCATCGTCAAGCTCTACACCGCCGGCGGGACCGGCGCGGCGGCGGCGCAAGCCGGCTCGGTCCCCGTCACCGTCGATCTCAAGGTCGCGACGCTGACCGGCTTCCACGGCGAGACGCTGCATGACGCGACCCTGAAATATGCCGGCACCGGCGTGCGCGGCGAGCTGACGGAATTTTCCGCCACCACCGGGGGCGGCGAGCGCGTCACCTTCCGCGACGCGATGGAGGGCGAGGCGCGCGGCGTCACCATGCAGTCGGCCGATGCCGGCGCGCTGCTGCGCTTCCTCGACATCTACGAGCGGATGGAGGGCGGCCGGATCGCGCTCAGCCTCGCCGGGCGCGGCGAGGGCGCGCTGCGCGGGCAGATCGACGCGCGCGATTTCTGGCTGGTCGACGAGCCGCGCCTGTCCTCGATCGTCTCGACGCCGTCTGCGCAGGACGGGCGGTCGCTGAACCAGGCCGTGCGCGGCTCGCTCGACACCAGCCGGGTCCAGTTCGAGCGCGGCTATGCCGAAGTGGCGAAGGGGCAGGGGTCGCTCTCGCTCGACCGGGGTATCCTGCGCGGCCCGATGATCGGGGTCAGCTTCCAGGGCGTGTTGAACGACGGCAACGGCAACATGGCCATGTCCGGCACCT
Organism: Aquamicrobium sp.; assembly: GCA_039808485.1. Classification (GTDB taxonomy): domain Bacteria; phylum Pseudomonadota; class Alphaproteobacteria; order Rhizobiales; family Rhizobiaceae; genus Aerobium. The sequence goes on from JBDHTD010000024.1 coordinate 17,126, forward strand.
TCATGCCGGCCTACGGACTGAACCGCATCTTCGGCGAGATACCGCTGATCGGCCAGATCCTCGGCAACGGCCGCGACCGCGGCCTGATCGGCATCACCTTCCGTCTGAGCGGACGGGCCGGCGAGCCGAGGCTGGAGATCAACCCGCTGTCGGTGATCGCGCCCGGCATCTTCCGCTCGGTGTTCGAGTTCCGTTGATCGCGCTCACGGCGATCGCACTTCGCGCGGTCGCGCCCGCGAATTTCGTCCGAAAGACGCCGTTCGCCTCAGGCCGGCCGCACCAGAAGATGCCTCTTCTTGCCGAGCGACAGCTTGACCACGCCGTCGGCCGTCACGTCGCCCGAGCCGACGAGCCGCTTGTCGTCCGAGACCGGCTGGTCGTTGATCCTGACCGCGCCGCCCTGGACATGGCGCCGGGCCTCGCCGTTGGAGGCGGCGAGGCCGACCCTGACGAACAGGGAAAGCACGCCGATGCCGGCGTCCAGCTCGGCGGCCGGCAGCTCCACCGTCGGCAGGCTGTCGGCCAGCGCGCCCTCCTCGAAGGTCTTGCGCGCGGTTTCGGCGGCACTTTCCGCGTCGGCGCGGCCGTGCAGCATCGCCGTCACCTCGGTGGCCAGCACCTTCTTGGCCTCGTTGATCTCGGCCCCGCCCAGCGCCGCCAACCGCGCGATCTCGGCAAGCGGCAGCGTGGTGTAGAGCTTCAGGAACCGTTCGACGTCGGCGTCCTCGGTGTTGCGCCAGTATTGCCAGAAATCGTAGGCCGACAGCATGTCGGGGTTGAGCCAGACCGCGCCCGAAAGCGACTTGCCCATCTTGGCGCCGGAGGCGGTGGTGAGCAGCGGCGAGGTCAGCGCGTAGAGCTGCGGCGTGCCCAGCCGGTGGCCGAGATCGATGCCGCTGACGATGTTGCCCCACTGGTCGGAGCCGCCCATTTGCAGGCGCACGCCGTAGCGCCTGTTCAGCTCGACGAAGTCGTAGGCTTGCAGGATCATGTAGTTGAACTCGAGGAACGACAGCGACTGCTGCCGGTCGAGCCGCATCTTGACCGAATCGAACGACAGCATGCGGTTGACCGAGAAATAGCGGCCGACGTCGCGCAGGAAGTCGAGATAATTCAAGCTGCGCAGCCAGTCGCCATTGTCGACCATGATCGCGTCCTTCGGCCCGTCGCCGAAGGCGAGGTAGCGCTCGAACACGGACTTGATCGAGGCGGTGTTGGCGGCGATGGTCTCCAGCGTCATCAACTGGCGCGCCTCCTCCTTGAACGAGGGGTCGCCCACCATGCCGGTGCCGCCGCCCATCAGAGCGACGGGCCGGTGGCCGGTCTGTTGCAGCCAGTGCAGCATCATGATCTGGATCAGCCCGCCGGCATGGAGGCTGGGCGCCGTCGGGTCGAAGCCGATATAGGCCGTCACCGTCTCCTTCGACATCAGATCGTCGAGGCCGGCTTCATCGGAGATCTGGTGGATGAAGCCGCGCTCGGAGAGCGTGCGCAGGAAATCGGACTTGAAGGCGGACATGATCGGTTCTTTCGTGCGTAGGGATGCGCCGGCCTTTAGCATCATGGCGCAGGGAATCACAAGAACGGGCAGCGGGACGAGGCGATGACGGAACCTCTGTGGGCGATCGGCCTGATGAGCGGCACGTCGATGGACGGCATCGACGTCGCCGCCGTCGAGACCGACGGGGAGGGCCGTGTCCAGCGCGGGCCGGGCGGCTTCTTCCCCTATGACGACGCCTTCCGCGCCCGCATCGCCGCCGGTCTGGACGATGCCCGCCTGATCGATCGGCGCGAGGATCGGCCGGCGGGGCTCGCGCCGCTCGAGCGCGATCTCACGCTGCGCCACGCCGACGCGGTGAAGCGGTTTCTCGCCGCGCATCCCTCGCTTGCGCCGAAGGTGGCCGGCTTTCACGGCCAGACCGTGCTCCACCGCCCCGAGCGGGGGCTGACGGTGCAGTTGGGCGACGGCGCGCTGCTGGCGCGCGAGACCGGGATCGACGTCGTCTGCGACATGCGCGCCAACGATATGGCGCATGGCGGGCAGGGCGCGCCGCTGGTGCCGGCCTATCACGCGGCGCTCGCCGCCTCGCTGCCCGAAAGCCTGCGCTCGTTTCCCGTCTGCTTCGTCAATATCGGCGGCATCTCCAACGTCACCTTCGTGCCGCGGACCGGCGAGCCGGTCGCCTTCGACAGCGGGCCGGGCAACGCGCTGATCGACCAGTGGGTCGGCCGCGACGGCGGCCCCGCCTATGACGAGGACGGCCGCATCGCGGCGGCGGGCGAGGTTTCCGGGGCCGTGGTCGCCCGCTACCTCGAAGCCGCGTTCTTCGCCGAGCCGGCGCCGAAATCGCTCGATCGCGGAGACTTCACGCTCGGTCTCGCGGAAGGGCTTTCGCCGGCCGACGGCGCGCGCACCCTTGCCGCGGTCTCGGCGGCGGCGATCCTGAAGGCGCGGGCGCAGATGCCGGAGCCGCCGCTCACATGGATCGTCTGCGGCGGCGGACGCAAGAATCCGGCGATCATGGCCGACCTGCGCCGGGGCGCGGGCAATGTGCGCGTCGTCCCGGCCGAGGACGCGGGCCTCGACGGCGACGCGATGGAGGCGGAGGCCTGGGCCTATCTGGCGGTGCGCGCGCTGAAAGGGCTGCCGCTGACCTTTCCGGCCACCACCGGCTGCCGGCGGCCGGTGACGGGCGGCGTTCTCTTCACGCCGTGAAGGCGAGGCGGTAGGGAAGATACCCCTCGTCGTCGGCGCCGCCGAGCAGGCGGAAGCCGCAGCCGCGCGCCAGCGCCAGCGCGGCCGGATCGTCGCGCCGGACATAGACGTCGATATGGGAAAAGCGCCCGGCGACCCGCTCGGCGAAGGCGGTCAGCACCCGGCGGCCGATGCCGGTGCGGCGGCGGGTCGGGTCGACGGCGATGAAGACGGTGATGCCGCCGTCGCCTTCCTCCTCGTAGCGGACGACCGCGACAGGATCGCCCCCGGCGTCGAGCGAGGCGATCTCGGCGAACACGCCTTCGTCGGCGGTCGCCTCGGCAAGCCATTCCGCGTCGGGGAAGGGGGCGCGGTCGGCAAGCTCCGCGTCCGCGAACCAGGCCGCGTAGACCGGAAGGTCGGTCTCGTGGAAACGCCGGAAACGCAGCAGCTCCACGGGTCCGCCCTTCCTATTTCAGGCGCTTCGGGCGCGGATCGGCCAATTCGCCGGCCAGCCGGCGGTCGAGGTAGTCGGCGCATTTCTCGATCAGGAGGTCGGCGTCGTTGGAGAAGAAATGGTTGGCGCCGGGCATGGTCTCCTGGGTGATGGTGATGCCCTTTTGCGTGTGCAGCTTGTCGACCAGCGTCTGCACGTCCTTGGCCGGCGCGACCTTGTCGGCGTCGCCGTGGATGATCAGGCCCGAGGACGGGCAAGGCGCCAGGAACGAGAAGTCGTAGATGTTGGGCTGCGGCGCGACCGAGATGAAGCCCTCGATCTCGGGCCGGCGCATCAGGAGCTGCATGCCGATCCACGCGCCGAACGAATAGCCGGCGACCCAGCAGCTCTTGGAATCGGGATGCAGCGACTGCACCCAGTCGAGCGCGGCGGCCGCGTCGGACAACTCGCCGGTGCCGTGGTCGAACTCGCCCTGGCTGCGGCCGATGCCGCGGAAATTGAAGCGCAGCGTGGTGAAGTCCCGCTTCTGGAACATGTAGAACAGGTCGTAGACAATCTTGTTGTTCATCGTCCCGCCGAACTGCGGATGCGGATGCAGCACGATCGCGATCGGAGCGTTCTTTTCCTTCGAGGGCTGGTAGCGGCCTTCCAGACGGCCAGCCGGACCTGCGAAAATCACCTCGGGCATACTTACTCCAATTCACGCGGCCTTGCCGGATTTCGACCGTCCGTCCGGCCAGAGCGAGAGGCTCGTCGGACTTGACGGGCGAGGATCGTCGCCGTAGAAGCCAGTTTAGAACAGTTCAAAACAGGCAAGCCGGTAGCCAGCCTGTTGGCAGAGCGGGTAAATAGGACGGCTGGCCTTGCAATTTCAAGGAAAAACGCCGACCGACCGCGCGGACAGCCCGTAAAGGGAGACGGAAACGCCACGATGACCGGCAGCCGAGCCTATCTCGACCACAATGCCAGCGCCCCGCTTCTTCCCGAGGCGCGGGCGGCGATGCTGGCCGCGCTCGAGATCGACGCCAACGCCTCGTCCGTCCACGCCGACGGCCGGGCGGCGCGGCGCATGGTCGAGGAGGCGCGGCGCGACGTCGCCGCCCTCGTCGGCGCGAAGCCGGAGCATGTGGTGTTCACCTCCGGCGCGACGGAAGCCGCCGCGATGCTGCTCGTCCCGGACTGGACGCTGGGGCGCTCGGCCCTGCGCATGGCCCGGCTCGTCGTCTCGGCCGCCGACCATCCCTGCATCCTTTCCGGCGGACGTTTCGCGCCGGAGGCGGTCACGATCGTCGGCGTCGACGCAAACGGCGTCGTCGACCTCGGCGCGCTGGAAGCCGTGCTTGCCAGCCACGACCGCGCCGGCGGGCTGGCGCTCGTTGCCATCCATGCCGCCAACAACGAGACCGGCGTGCTTCAGCCGGTGCGCGACATTGCCCGCGTCGCCAAGGCGCATGGCGCGGTGCTGGTGATCGACGCGGTCCAGGCGGCAGGACGCGTTCCGCTCGATATTTCAGAGGAATACGGCGATTTCCTCATTCTATCCTCGCACAAGATCGGCGGCCCGAAGGGTGCGGGCGCGGTCGTCGGCGTCTCCGACCTGATGATGCCGCGGCCGCTGATTCGCGGCGGCGGCCAGGAAAAGGGCCATCGCGCCGGCACCGAGAACGTCGCGGCGATCGCCGGCTTCGGCGCGGCCGCGCGGGCGGTGCGTGCCGGCCTCGGCGACATGGACGGGGTGCGGCGCCTGCGCGACGCCTTCGAGGCGACGGTGCGCGAGCTCGCGCCCGACGCCGTCGTCTTCGGCCACGGCGCTGAGCGGCTTGCCAATACGCTGTTCTTCGCTATTCCGGGCGTCAAGGCCGAGACGGCGCAGATCGCCTTCGACCTTGCCGGGGTGTCGCTGTCGGCCGGTTCGGCCTGTTCGTCGGGCAAGGTGGGGCCGAGCCATGTGCTGAGGGCCATGGGCGTTACGGGGGGAGGTGCAGGCGATCTCGGCGCGCTGCGCGTCTCGATCGGGCGCGAGACGGGCGAGGCCGAGCTTGCCGCCTTCCGGGCGGCGCTGGCGCAAATGATCGAACGCAGGGCCGCGCGGACGAAAGCGGCCTGAAACCCGGCGCGCGGGCGGTGTATTTCCGCCGCGCGCGCCTATATAGAGCGCATGCCGCATCCGATGCGGTCCCATGCGATTTCGACAACTGCCGGGCCTTGACCCCGGCGAGGATGGAGAACGCCGATGCCTGCGGTGCAGGAAACGATCGAGCAGGTCCGCAAGATCGACGTGGACCAGTACAAATACGGTTTCGAGACCCATATCGAGACCGACAAGGCCCCGAAGGGGCTGGACGAAGACATCATCCGCTTCATCTCGGACAAGAAGAGCGAGCCGGAATGGATGCTGGAATGGCGGTTGAACGCCTTCCGCCGCTGGCTGACGCTGGAGGAGCCGACCTGGGCGCGCGTGTCGTATCCCAAGATCGACTTCCAGGACATCCACTACTATGCCGCGCCGAAGAACCAGACCGGCCCGAAGTCGCTGGACGAGGTCGATCCCGAGCTGCTGCGCGTCTATGAGAAGCTCGGCATTCCGCTGGTCGAGCAGGAAATCCTTGCCGGCGTCCAGAAGGGCAACGGCGCGAACGGGGGCGAAGGCTCGAACGACAACATCTACGCCTCGGGCCGGGTCGCGGTCGACGCGGTGTTCGATTCCGTCTCGGTCGTCACCACCTTCAAGGAGGAGCTGGCCAAGGCCGGCGTCATCTTCTGCTCGATCTCGGAAGCGATCCGCGAGCATCCGGAGCTGGTGAAGAAGTATCTCGGCTCGGTCGTGCCGACCACCGACAACTACTATGCGACGCTGAATTCGGCGGTATTCACCGACGGCTCGTTCGTGTTCGTGCCCAAGGGCGTGCGCTGCCCGATGGAGCTTTCGACCTATTTCCGCATCAACGAGAAGAACACCGGCCAGTTCGAGCGCACGCTGATCATCGCCGAGGAGGGGGCTTACGTCTCCTATCTCGAAGGTTGCACGGCACCCCAGCGCGACGAGAACCAGCTCCACGCCGCCGTGGTCGAGCTGGTCGCGCTCGACGATGCCGAGATCAAGTATTCGACGGTGCAGAACTGGTATCCGGGCGACGCGGAAGGCAAGGGCGGCATCTACAACTTCGTCACCAAACGCGGCGACTGCCGCGGCAGGAACTCCAAGATCTCGTGGACGCAGGTCGAGACCGGATCGGCCATCACCTGGAAGTACCCGTCCTGCATCCTGCGCGGCGACGGCTCGCAGGGCGAGTTCTATTCGATCGCGGTGTCCAACGGCCACCAGCAGATCGATAGCGGCACCAAGATGATCCATCTCGGCAAGAACACGTCGAGCCGCATCATCTCCAAGGGCATCTCGGCCGGCAACTCGCAGAACACCTATCGCGGCCAGGTCTCGGTCCACCGCCGGGCGACGGGCGCGCGCAATTTCACCAACTGCGATTCGCTCCTGATCGGCAACGACTGCGGCGCGCACACCGTGCCCTACATCGAGGCCAAGAACTCCTCGGCCCAGATCGAGCACGAGGCCACGACCTCGAAGATTTCCGACGACCAGAAGTTCTACGTCATGCAGCGCGGCATCCCCGAGGAAGAGGCGATCGCGCTGATCGTCAACGGCTTCGTCAAGGAAGTCATCCAGGAACTGCCGATGGAGTTCGCCGTGGAAGCCCAGAAGCTGATCGGCATCTCGCTCGAAGGCTCCGTCGGCTGAGGCCGGACAAGATTATTCAGGAACACAGAAATGCTTGAGATCAAGAACCTGCACGCCCGCATCGCCGAAGACGGCACCGAGATCATCCGCGGCCTGAACCTCACCGTCAACAATGGCGAGGTCGCCGCCATCATGGGGCCGAACGGCTCCGGCAAGTCGACGCTTTCCTACATCCTCGCCGGCCGCGAGGACTACGAGGTCACCGAAGGCGACATCCTCTACAATGGGGAATCGATCCTCGAGATGGACCCGGCCGAGCGCGCCGCCTCCGGCATCTTCCTCGCCTTCCAGTATCCGATGGAGATACCGGGTGTAGCGACGATGGAATTTCTCAAGGTGGCGATGAACGCGCAGCGCAAGGCGCGCGGCGAGGAGGAGCTGCGCATCCCCGAATTCCTCAAGCGCGTCAAGGAAGCGGCCGCCTCGCTCTCGATCGACATGGACATGCTGAAGCGGCCGCTGAATGTCGGCTTCTCCGGCGGCGAGAAGAAGCGGGCCGAAATCCTCCAGATGAAGCTGCTCCAGCCGAAGCTGTGCGTGCTCGACGAGACCGATTCCGGCCTCGACATCGACGCGCTCAAGATCGTCTCCGACGGCGTCAACGCGCTGCGCTCGCCCGACCGCGCCTTCCTGGTCATCACCCACTACCAGCGACTGCTCGAGCACATCGTGCCCGACAGCGTGCATGTGCTCTATCGCGGCCAGGTCATCAAGTCGGGCGACAAGAGCCTGGCGCTCGATCTCGAACGCGAGGGTTATGCCGGCGTGATCGGCGAGGCGGCGTAAGGAGGGCATGATGAACATCCACTCCAGCCCCATGCTGACGCCGGCCGAGACCGCCCTGGTCGATGCGTTCGCGGAGCGCGTTTCCGAGCTGCCGGGCGACGCCACGGTGGCGCTCGCCCGCGACAACGCGGTCGAGCGGCTGAAGGCCGGCCTGCCGACGCGCCGCGTCGAAGCTTGGCATTATACCGACCTGCGCCGGCTTCTCGCCACGGTGCCGGCGTTCGACCCGAGCGCGAAGCCCGAGGCGCCGCGGCCGCTGATCGAGGGCGCGACGGTGCTGCGCGTCGCCAATGGCGCGGCGCTTCCCGCGCCGCGGATCGAGGGCGTCGAGATCGCGCCGTTCGCCGCGCTGCTGACGGCCGGTGACGCCCGCGCCGCCATGGCGCCGGCCGACCGCGACGACGCCATCGGCGCGGTCAGCGCCGCCTTCGCCGCCGATGGTTTCGGCCTTTCCATCGCCGACAATGCCGAGGTCGCGGCGCCGATCGAGTTGCAGAACCTGCAAGCCGGCGGGCAAGTGCACGTCCGCTTCCCCGTCGCCGTCGGCGCCGGCGCCAAGGCGACGATCATCGAGCGGCAGGCCGGCTCGGGCGCGGGGCTCGTCAGCTCCGTCTCGACGCTCGATCTCGGCGAGGGCGCAGAGGTGCTGTGGGTGATCGCGCAGGAGCAGGCGGAGGGCGCGACCCATCTCGGCCAGTTCAACGCGACCCTGGCCAAGGACGCCCGGCTCACCCTGTTCATCATGAACGCCGGCGGAAAGCTCGTCCGCCAGGAGGTCCGCGTCGACGCGGTCGGGGAGGGGTCCGATTTCCAGCTTCGCGGCATCAACCTGCTCGGCGGCGAGACCCATTGCGACGTGACCATGGTGCTCGACCATTCCGCGCCGCATACGACCTCGACCGAGATCGTCCGCAACGTCGCGACCGACCGCGCGCACGGCGTGTTCCAGGGCCAGATCAGGGTTGCCCGGATCGCACAGAAGACCGACGCGCGCATGGCCTGCAACACGCTGCTCCTGTCGGACGAGGCCGAGTTCTCGACCAAGCCGGAACTCGAGATCTTCGCCGACGACGTCGCCTGCGGCCATGGCGCGACGATGACCGAGATCGACCGCGACCACCTGTTCTATCTGATGGCGCGCGGCGTCGACGAGAAGCGGGCGCGCAGCCTGCTGATCAAGGCGTTCCTGGCCGAGATCGTCGAGGAACTGGAAGACGAGGCGCTGGTGGCGGCGCTGGAGGACAAGCTCGACCAGTGGTTCGCCACGCACGGATGAGCGGTGGCTGCGATGGACAGACAAGTCGAACACGCGGCCTATGACGTCGAGGCGGTGCGGCGGGATTTCCCGATCCTCGCCCGCACCATCTACGGCAAGCCGCTCGTCTATCTCGACAACGGCGCCTCGGCGCAGAAGCCGCAAGCCGTCATCGACACGATCGCCCACGCCTATTCCCACGAATACGCCAACGTCCACCGCGGCCTGCATTTCCTGTCCAACGCCGCGACCGACGCTTATGAGCGGGCGCGCGAGACCGTGCGCGGCTTCCTGAACGCGCAAAGCGTCGACGAGATCGTCTTCACCCGCTCGGCCACCGCCTCGATCAACACGGTCGCCTATGGCTGGGGCATGCCCCATATCGGCGCCGGCGACGAGATCGTGCTGTCGATCATGGAGCATCACTCCAACATCGTGCCGTGGCACTTCATCCGCGAGCGGCAGGGCGCGAAGCTCGTATGGGCGCCGGTGGACGACGACGGCGTCTTCCATCTCGACGCGTTCGAGAAATGCCTGACCGAGAAGACGAAGCTCGTCGCCGTCACCCATATGTCGAACGCGCTCGGCACGGTGACGCCGGTCAAGGAGATCGTCCGCATCGCCCATGCGCGCGGCATCCCGGTGCTGGTCGACGGCAGCCAGGCGGCGGTGCACATGCCGGTCGACGTCGCCGATCTCGGCTGCGACTGGTACGTGCTCACCGGCCACAAGGTCTACGGCCCCTCGGGCATCGGCGTGCTCTACGGCAGGAAGGAGCGGCTGGCCGAGATGCGGCCATTCGAGGGCGGCGGCGAGATGATCGAGACCGTCACCGAGGACACCGTGACCTACAACGAGCCGCCGCATCGCTTCGAGGCGGGCACGCCGCCGATCGTGCAGGCGATCGGGCTCGGTGCGGCGCTGGAGTATATGGAGCGCATCGGCCGCGGCCGCATCGCCGCCCATGAGGCGGAGCTGACGGCCTACGCGCACGAGCGGCTCTCGCGCGTAAATTCGCTGCGCATCTTCGGCAACGCGCCGGGGAAGGGGGCGATCGTCTCCTTCGAGCTTCAAGGCATCCATGCCCATGACGTGTCGATGCTGATCGACCGTTCGGGCGTCGCCGTGCGCGCCGGCACCCATTGCGCGCAACCGCTGCTCAAGCGTTTCGGCGTGACCTCGACCTGCCGCGCCTCGTTTGCGATGTACAACACGAAGGCCGAGATCGACGCTCTGGCCGAGGCGCTGGAGAAAGCGCGGAGTTTTTTCGGATGACGACGATGAACGATAGCGAGAACGAAGGCGCGGCGGCCGATTCGGTGTTTTCGGCCTCTGCGATCCCGCAGGACGAGCTGGCACGGTTGACCGACGACATCATCGGCGCGCTGAAGACCGTCTACGACCCGGAGATTCCGGCCGATATATATGAGCTCGGTCTGATATACCGCATCGACATCGAGGACGACCGCTCGGTCAAGATCGACATGACGCTGACCGCGCCGGGCTGCCCGGTGGCGGGCGAGATGCCGGGCTGGGTCGAGAACGCGGTCGGCGCGGTCGAGGGCGTCTCGGGCGTCGCGGTCAAGATGACCTTTGACCCGCCATGGACGCCGGACCGGATGTCGGAAGAAGCCCAGGTCGCGGTCGGCTGGTATTGAGCGGCCTGTATTGAACGGCTTGCGCCGGCGCGGTTTCTCACCCATCTTCGTGAGGAAGACCATTGCGCCGGCCTTGAACCGGCGTCCTTTGGAGAAGGCGATGAGCAGGTTCCAGGTGATGACGATGACCGACGCGGCCGCCGCCCGCGTGCGCGAGATCATGGCGACGCGCGACGGCGCGCAGGGCATCCGCGTCGGCGTCAAGAAGGGCGGCTGCGCCGGCATGGAATACACCGTCGATCTGGTGACGGAAGCCGCCGCCGGCGAAGACCATGTCGAGCGCGACGGCGCGCATGTCTGGATCGCGCCGGCGGCGGTGCTGTTCCTGCTCGGCACGGAAATGGACTTCGAGACGACCAAGCTGCGCACCGGATTCACCTTCCGCAATCCGAACCAGTCGTCGGCCTGCGGCTGCGGCGAATCGGTCGAGCTGAAGCCGGCCGACCTGAAGGCGCTGGCCGACGCCCGCGCCGCGGCCGACGCCGCCTGAAACGGCCGTCATGACCGCTCCGAGCGAATTGCGCGTGTCGAAGGATCGCCGGCTGCTGGCCGTGACCTTTCCGGGCGAGGAGCCGTTCGAGTTCACGGCCGAGATGTTGCGGGTCCTGTCGCCCTCGGCCGAGGTGCAGGGCCATTCGCCCGAGCAGCGCGTGACCGTGCCGGGCAAGAAGGACGTCGCAATCGCCCGCATCGAGCCGGTCGGCAATTACGCCGTGCGCATCGTCTTCGACGACTTCCACGACAGCGGCCTCTTCACCTGGACCTATTTTGCCGCGCTCGGCCGCGAGAAAGAGGAGCGCTGGCAATCCTATCTCGACGAGCTGGCGCAAAAGGGTCTGTCGCGCGACCGGCGCTGACGGCGCGGTAGGACGCTCTATTCTTCGGGGCCGAGCATCGTCTCGATGCGGCGCATCTGCTCGCCCATGGCGTCGCACTCGGCCACGGTCGATTGCGCCATCACCCGGTCGAGAATACCGCAATAGAGCTTCAGCGCCGCCATCAGCCGCTCTTCGCCCTGGCCGGTCAGATGAAGGCGCATGATGCGCTTGTCGCGGGCGTCGCTTTCGCGGCGGATCAATCCTTGCGCCTCGAGCTGCGGCGCCAGCATGGTGATCGAGGAGCGGCCGACCAGCAGCTTGCGCGCGATCTCGTGCTGCGACGATCCGGGATGGCGGTAGATGTTCATCAGCACGTCGAGCTGGCCGATCTTCAGGTCGAGCGGCGCCAGCGCACGGGTCAGTTCGCGCACCACGGCGCGCTCGGCGCGCACCAGGGCGATCCAGTTGCGGAACCGCGGATTGTCCCAGGGCAAGGCGGGCATCGTTTTCGTCATGGGCCAATCATCATGGGCGGATTGTTGCTGCGCAGCCGTCCGGTGAAGCGGGATATGATCGTAGCGATTCAATGAGCTTAGCGGTAGTTCTTATCGATCGCACGAACAAATCGCGCCATCCGTAAGTTCCATAATCTATCTTATGCGACTTTTGTATGGGCGGAAAACCCGCCCCGCTATCCACGCTCCTTGCGCAGCTTCGCCCACCAGTCCAGACGTTTCCTGATCTCGCGCTCGAAGCCGCGGTCCGGCGGGTCGTAGAAACGCCGGCGGCCGAGCGCCTCGGGGAAATAATCCTGGCCGGAAAAGGCGTCCGGCTGGTCGTGATCGTAAGCGTAGCCCTCGCCGTAGCCTTCCGTCTTCATCAGCTTGGTCGGCGCGTTGAGGATGTGACGCGGCGGCGCCAGCGAGCCGTGCTCCTTGGCAGTGCGCGTCGCCGCCTTGAACGCCTTGTAGAGCGCGTTCGACTTCGGCGCGGTGGCGAGATAGACGCAGGCCTGCGCCAGCGCCAGCTCACCCTCGGGCGAGCCGAGGAAATCGTAGGCGTCCTTGGCGGCATTGGCGATCACAAGCGCCTGCGGATCGGCAAGGCCGATGTCCTCCACCGCCATCCGCACCAGCCGGCGGCCAATGAACAGCGGGTCCTCTCCCGCGTCGAACATGCGCGAAAGATAATATAAGGCGGCATCGGGGTCGGAGCCGCGCACCGATTTGTGCAGGGCCGAGATCAGGTTGTAGTGGCCGTCCTGGCTCTTGTCGTAGATCGGGGCGCGGCGCTGGACGATCTCCTGCAAGCCTTCGGCGTCGAAGGTCTCGCCGGCGCCGGCGGCACGCCAGACTTCCTCGGCCAGCGTCAGCGAGGCGCGGCCGTCGCCATCGGCCATGCGCACCAGCACGCCGCGCGCCTCCTCGGTCAGCGGCAGCGCCCTGCCCTCCAGCCGCTCCGCGCGCTCCAGGAGGGCAGCGACGCTTTCCGGCGCCAGCGGCTTGAACACCAGCACCCGCGCCCGCGACAAAAGCGCCGCGTTCAATTCGAAGGACGGGTTCTCGGTCGTTGCGCCGACGAGGATGACGGTGCCGTCCTCCATCACCGGCAGGAAGGAATCCTGCTGGGCGCGGTTGAAGCGGTGGATCTCGTCGACGAACAGCAGCGTCTGCCGCCCCGACGCGCGGCGCAGCCGCGCCGCCTCGAACACCTTCTTCAGGTCGGCGACGCCGGAGAAGATCGCCGATATCTGCTCGAAGGCGAGCCCGGTCTCGCCGGCGAGAAGCCGCGCCACCGTGGTCTTGCCGGTTCCGGGCGGCCCCCAGAACACCATCGAGCCGAGCGAGCCGGAACGGATCATCCGCGTCAGCGCGCCGTCCGGCCCGGTCAGGTGCTCCTGCCCCACCACCTCGCCGAGCGAGGTCGGCCGCATCCTGTCGGCGAGCGGCCGGCCGATCTCGGGCGTCGGCTCGGGCTTGGGGGCGAAAAGATCGGCCATGGCGGTCAGTAGCGCAGCACCTGGTTCAGCAGCCGGCCGTCGCGCTCGATGGTGAAGCGCCACCAGCGCGACTGGCTGTCGGCGATCTCGCGCAGCTTCTCGGGGCTGTCGATCTCCTCGCCATTGACCTCGCGCACGATGTCGCGCGGGCGCAGGCCCATCGCCGCCGCCGGCGAATTGCCGAGGATCTCGACGATAGCCACCCCCCTCGCCTCGGCGCCGAGGCGAAGCCGCTGCGCCAGCCGCGGCGACAATTCGGCCACCTTGGCGCCGGCGAACGGGCTGCGCCCGTCGATGATGATCTCGGCCGTCGAAGCTCCCTCGGGCGCGCGGATCAGCTCGATGTCGAGCTCGCGTTCGCGACCCTGGCTGTAGACGGTCAGTTTCGCGTGGCTGCCGATGGCGGCGGTGGCCAGCCGATAGCCGAGCGCGTCCGGGTGCTCGATCGCGGCGCCGTTCAGCGCGGTCACGACGTCGCCGGGGCGCAGGCCGCCCCTGTCGGCCGGGCCGTCTGGAGCGACGGAGCGCACCAGCGCGCCCTGCGGCCGCGCCATGCCGAGAGCCTCGGCCATGGTGGCGTCGACGGTCTCGAAGCTCGCGCCGACGAAGGGGCGCTCGAAATAATCGAGCCCGCTCCGCGCCGCCTCGACCACGGCGCGCACGATGTTCGACGGAATCGCGAAGCCGATGCCGATCGATCCGCCCGAGCGCGAGAAGATGGCGGTGTTGATGCCGATCACCTCGCCGGCCATCGAAACCAGCGCCCCGCCGGAATTGCCGGGATTGATCGCGGCATCCGTCTGGATGAAGAAGCCGAAATCGGAGACGCCGATATGGGTGCGGGCAAGGCCGGAGACGATGCCGCTGGTCGTGGTCTGGCCGACGCCGAACGGGTTGCCCATGGCGAGCACGAGGTCGCCGACCTCGAGCGCGTCGGAATCGCCCAGCGCCGCCACCGGGAACGGTTCCGGGCCTTCGATCTTGAGCACGGCGAGGTCGAGCGATTCGTCCTTGAGCAGGATGGTGCTCTGGAACTCGCGGCCGTCGGCCGTCGCCACCCGCACCTGGTCGGCGTCGCGGATGACGTGGTGGTTGGTCACGACATAGCCGCTCGGATCGACCAGCACGCCGGAGCCGAGCGAGGATTGCACGCGCGGCGGCATCTGCCTGCGGCCGAAGAACTGCTCGAAGAACGGGTCGCCGGCGAAGGGAGAACGCGCGGCGACCTGCTGCGAAGCATAGACGTTGACGACGGCGGGCGAGACAGCGCGCACCAGCGGCGCGAAGGAAAGCTGCATCTCGCTCTGCCCGAACGGCACCCGCCGCGCCGGCGCGCCGGCGGCGGTGTCGCCGCGCAGGAGGTCGCTCAGCGCGTCGGCCAGCCCCTTGCCGCTGCCGGCATCCTGGGCCGAGACGGGCAGGCTGAGGGCGAGCGCGAGCGACAGCAAGACCGGAGCAAGAACGAAGCGACGCATGGAGAATCCCCGCATTTTACGAAGTCGCGCCATTGTCGCAGGGAATGTGCAAAATAAAAGGCGATGCGCTGCCTCCCGTCCAAAATGCGAAAAGGGGCCGCGCGGCCCCTTCCCGGATTTCAGTTCGGCGCAAATTCCGATCGGGCGAACCGGCGATCAGGCCGCTTCGGATTCGCTCGCCGCCACTTCCGCCTCGTGGCGGGCGCGGTCGGCCGCACCCTTGGCCGAGACGTCGCGCTCGACGAACTCGATCACCGCCATCGGCGCGTTGTCGCCGTGGCGGAAGCCCGCCTTCATGATGCGCAGATAGCCGCCGTTGCGGGTAGCGTAGCGCGGGGCGATGATGTCGAACAGCCGCTTGACGGCGTCTTCCGAGCCGGTCGCGGCGATCGCCTGGCGGCGGGCATGCAGGTCGCCGCGCTTGCCGAGCGTGACCAGCTTCTCGACGATGGGCCGCAATTCCTTGGCCTTGGGCAGCGTGGTGGTGATCTGCTCGTGCACGATCAGCGAAGCGGACATGTTCGTGAACAGCGCTTTGCGGTGGCTGACGGTGCGGCCGAGCCGGCGTCCGGATTTTCCGTGGCGCATGGCCTTCTCCTTCGGTTCGTTTCGAGGCCGGAAAGCCTCTGTTCCTTTGCCGCATGACCAGGACCGGGAGCCGTCCGCCCCCGGCGATCATGCTCAATACTGGTCTTCGTAGCGCTTGGCGAGGTCTTCGATGTTCTCCGGCGGCCAGTCCTGCACCTCCATGCCGAGGTGGAGGCCCATGGCGGCCAGAACTTCCTTGATCTCGTTCAGCGACTTGCGGCCGAAATTCGGCGTGCGCAGCATCTCGGCTTCCGTCTTCTGGATCAGGTCGCCGATATAGACGATGTTGTCGTTCTTCAGGCAGTTGGCCGAACGGACCGAAAGCTCGAGCTCGTCGACCTTCTTGAGCAGCGCCGGGTTGAAGGCGAGCTCGGCCACCATCTCGGACGCGACTTCCTTCTGCGGCTCGTCGAAATTGACGAACAGGCCGAGCTGGTCCTGCAGGATGCGGGCGGCGAACGCCACCGCGTCCTCGCCGGTGACCGCGCCGTTGGTCTCGATCGACATGGTCAGCTTGTCATAGTCGAGAACCTGGCCCTCGCGGGTGTTCTCGACCTTATAGGAGACCTTCTTGACCGGCGAATAGAGGCTGTCGACCGGGATCAGCCCGATCGGCGCGTCCTCGGCGCGGTTGCGCTCGGCCGGGACATAGCCCTTGCCGGTGTCGACGGTGAACTCCATGCGAATCTCCGCACCCTCGTCCAGCGTGCAGATGACGTGGTCGGGGTTCAATATCTCGACGTCGCCCACGGTCTGGATGTCGCCGGCGGTCACCACGCCCGGGCCCTGCTTGCGCACGACCATGCGCTTGGGGCCGTCGCCTTCCATGCGGATAGCGATTTCCTTGATGTTGAGCACGATGTCGGTGACATCCTCGCGCACGCCGGCGATCGAGGAGAATTCATGCAGGACGCCGTCGATCTGCACCGCGGTGACGGCGGCGCCGCGCAGCGACGACAGAAGCACGCGGCGCAGCGCGTTGCCGAGGGTCAGGCCGTAGCCGCGCTCCAGCGGCTCGGCGACCAGCGTGGTCAGCGTCTTGCCCTTCGAGCTGAACTCGACCTTGTTGGGCTTAATCAGTTCCTGCCAGTTTTTCTGGATCATCGGGGCTTTCCTTCCGTTCCCGCCACCATCCAATCGTGGCAGGCAAAACCGGGAACCCGGAGAGGAACGGGCCGGTCGCGAGGATCGGCGCGTTCATCCGGTCTGTTCGTGGCAATCAGACGCGGCGCTTCTTGCGCGGGCGGCAGCCATTGTGCGGGATCGGCGTCACGTCGCGGATCGAGGTGATGGTGAAGCCGGCGGCCTGCAACGCGCGCAGCGCCGACTCACGGCCCGAACCCGGGCCGCACACCTCGACCTCGAGCGTGCGCATGCCGTGCTCCTGCGCCTTCTTGGCGCAATCCTCGGCCGCCATCTGCGCCGCGAACGGCGTCGACTTGCGCGATCCCTTGAACCCCTGAGCACCGGCCGACGACCAGGCAATCGCGTTGCCCTGCGCGTCGGTGATGGTGATCATGGTGTTGTTGAAGGTCGAATTGACGTGCGCGACGCCCGTCGAGATGTTCTTGCGCTCGCGACGACGGACGCGTGCTGCTTCCTTGGCCATGAAAAGTCCTTCCGTTTGATATCGACGCCGCCGTAGTGCCAGCGGCTACACCTGGGAGACGCGGGCGACCGGCGGTCGGCAGCGGATACTTCCTGCTGCCCGTTGCCGGCTGCCCACTTCCCCAAATTACTTCTTCTTGCCCGCGATCGCCTTGGCGGGACCCTTGCGGGTGCGGGCGTTGGTATGGGTGCGCTGGCCGCGAACCGGCAGCGAGCGGCGATGACGCAGGCCGCGGTAGCAGCCGAGGTCCATCAGGCGCTTGATGTTCATCGACACTTCGCGGCGCAGGTCGCCCTCGACCTGATAGTCGCGGTCGATGGCCTCGCGGATCTGCAGCACCTCGGAGTCGGTCAGCTGGTTGACGCGGCGGTCGAGCGGGATGCCGACCTTCTCGACGATCTCGGCGGCGAACTTCGGTCCGATGCCATGAATGTACTGCAACGCGATGATGACGCGCTTGTTGGTCGGGATGTTGACGCCGGCTATACGGGCCATTTTCTCACTTCTCCATGTGGGCCGGCATGCTGCCGGCATTTTTCGTTGTCCCGCGTCCGGTGGAGGCCGGCCCTTGCGGGGTTTCCTGTCAAAGCAGCCGCGCGGCCCTGTCGGGCCGGCGGCTTCATGCCTGAATGGAAGACGCGACCGCTTAGTCCCGAAAAGGCCGGGAGTCAACTCCCCTGCCCGTTTCTTCGACGAACGCCGCTTCCGGCGCGCCGCCGATCGAGCCCGCAGATCAGGCCAGCAACGCGTCGATCTGCCCGGTCACGTCGTCGATCGACGCCATGCCGTCGACGCCCTTCAGCATGCCCTTGGCGTGGTAGTAGCCGATCAGCGGCGCAGTCTTCTTGTAATATTCGCGCAGCCGCTCCTCGAACACTTCCGGGTTGTCGTCCTTGCGCACCGGCTGGCCGGCGGCCTTCGCCTGCTCGGCGCGGCTGACGATACGGCCGACCAGCGCCTTGTCGTCGACGACGAGCTCGATCACCGCGTCGAGCCCGATATTGCGTTCCCTCAGCATCGCCTCGACCGCGTCGGCCTGCGCCAGCGTGCGCGGATAGCCGTCGAGGATGAAACCGCCGGCGCAATCGGCCTGGTCGATGCGCTCGGCGACGATGGCGTTGACGATCTCGTCGGAGACGAGTTCGCCGGCATCCATCACCGCCTTGGCGCGCTTGCCGACTTCCGTCTGCGCCTGCACCGCGGCGCGCAGCATGTCGCCGGTCGAAAGTTGCGGAATCCCGTGCTTCACGACCAGCCGCTGGGCCTGCGTCCCCTTGCCCGCCCCGGGCGGTCCGAGCAGTATAAGCCTCATCGTCCCCTCTTGCCTCCACGCAGCTTCGATTTCTTGATCAGCCCTTCGTACTGGTGGGCGATCAGGTGGCCCTGAACCTGCGCGACCGTGTCGAGCGTGACGCTGACGACGATGAGCAACGAGGTTCCGCCGAGATAGAAAGGCACGCCCGTCGCCGTGATCAGGAACTCGGGGATGAGGCAGACGACGACCAGGTAGAGCGCGCCGACCGCGGTGATGCGCGTCAGCACGTAGTCGATATATTCGGCGGTGCGCTCACCGGGGCGGTAGCCCGGAATGAAGCCCGAATGCTTCTTCAACTGGTCGGCCGTGTCCTTCGGATTGAAGACGATCGCCGTGTAGAAGAAGGCGAAGAAGGCGATCATCGCCCCGTAGAGGAACATGTAGAGCGGCTGGCCGTGACCGAGCGTGGCGAGCACGGTGCTCGCCCATGCCGGCAGCGTCGTGGTGTCGGAAAAGCCGGCCAGCGTCGCCGGCAGCAGCAGCAGCGACGAGGCGAAGATCGGCGGGATGACGCCCGAGGTATTGAGCTTCAGCGGCAGGTGCGAGGTGTCGCCCTGGAACATGCGGTTGCCGACCTGGCGCTTCGGGTACTGGATCAGCAGGCGGCGCTGGGCGCGCTCGAAGAACACGATGCCGGCGACCAGCACCAGGGCAAGCACGAGGATGGCCAGGATGATGCCGGTCGACAGCGCGCCGGTGCGGCCGAGCTCGAGCGTGCCGCCGAGCGCCGAGGGCAGGCCGGCGACGATGCCGGCGAAGATGATCAGCGAGATGCCGTTGCCGATGCCGCGGGCAGTGATCTGCTCGCCCAGCCACATCAGGAACATGGTGCCGCCGACCAGCGTGATGACGGCGGACGCCCGGAAGAACCAGCCCGGATCGGTGACGATGTTGGCGCCGCTCTCGAGCCCGATGGCGATGCCGTAGGCCTGCACGACGGCCAGAAGCACCGTGCCGTAGCGGGTGTACTGGTTGATGATCTTGCGGCCCTGCTCGCCTTCCTTCTTCAAGGCCTCGAGCGTCGGGATCACCGACGTCATCAACTGCATGATGATCGAGGCCGAGATGTAGGGCATGATGCCGAGCGCGAAGATCGCCATGCGCTCAACCGCGCCGCCGGCGAACATGTTGAACATGCCGAGCACGCCGCCCGACTGCTGCTGGAACGCCTGAGCGAACGCTTCCGGGTGGATTCCCGGCAGCGGGATATAGGTGCCGAGGCGGTAGACGAGCAGCGCGCCGAGCGTGAACCAGATGCGCTTCTTCAGGTCCTCCGCCTTGGCGAAGGCGGAAAAATTCAGGTTGGAAGCAAGCTGCTCGGCTGCCGATGCCATAGGGTATTCTCCGCTTCGTCACGCTGCGACGAGGATGGTGCCGCGCATGGCCCATCGCCTGGACCCGCGTGCCGTCGAAGCCACGAAATAGGCTCCGGCCGGCCAATATGCAAGCGGCGGCCTGTTCATGTTCCCGTCCGTGGAAGGTTTTCCAGCCGGACTGAACACGGACAGGCCGCCGCCATTTTTCACAAAGCCCGTTACTCGGCGGCCGCCTTCTCCGGCAGCTTGACCGATCCGCCGGCCTTCTCGACCTCGGCGACCGCCGGAGCCGACGCGCCGGCGATGTCGAAGGCGACCTTGGCCTTCAGATCGCCGCCGCCGCGGATCAGCCGGACGCCGTCCTTGGCGCGGCGCAGCACGCCGGCCTTGACCAGCGCCTCGACCGTCACCGTCGCGGAAGCGTCGAGCTTGCCGGCGTCGATCGCCGCCTGGACCCGGCCGAGCGAAACCTCGTTCAGGTCCTTGGCGAAGATGTTCTTGAAGCCGCGCTTCGGCAGGCGGCGATAGAGCGGCATCTGGCCGCCCTCGAAGCCGTTGACGGCCACGCCCGAACGGGACTTCTGGCCCTTGACGCCACGGCCGCCGGTCTTGCCCGAGCCGGAACCGATGCCACGGCCAACGCGCTTCCTCGCCTTGCTGGCGCCGTCGCGATCACGCAGTTCGTTGAGTTTCATGATCTGGCTCCTGCCTTGCTCACGCCTCGTCCACGATGCGGACGAGGTGGCTCACCTTGGCGATCATGCCGCGCACGGAGGGCGTATCCTCCAGCGTGGCGCGCCGGTGCATCTTGTTCAGTCCAAGCCCGACCAGCGTCGCGCGCTGCTCGACGGGGCGGCGGATAGGGCTGCCGATCTGCTCGACAACGAGCGTCTTGCCCGCTTTCTTTGCCATGATGCCTCTCCCTTACTCGTCCGAGGCGACGGCCGCGCCGCGGCGCGCCTGAAGCGTCGAATACTTGATGCCGCGCGCCGAGGCCACGTCCTTGGGATGCATCTGGTTCTTCAGCGCATCGAAGGTGGCGCGCACCATGTTGTAGGGGTTCGACGACCCCATCGACTTGGCGACGACGTCCTGCACGCCGAGCGTCTCGAAGACGGCGCGCATCGGGCCGCCCGCGATGATGCCGGTGCCGGGCTTGGCGGTGCGCAGCAGCACCTTGCCGGCGCCGTGACGGCCTGCGACATCGTGATGCAGGGTGCGGCCATCGCGCAGCGGCACGAAGATCAGGTCGCGCTTGGCGCTCTCGGTCGCCTTGCGGATCGCCTCCGGCACTTCGCGCGCCTTGCCGTGGCCGAAGCCGACGCGGCCCTTCTGGTCGCCGATGACGACGAGCGCGGCGAAGCCGAAACGACGGCCGCCCTTCACCACCTTGGCGACGCGATTGATGTGGACGAGCTTGTCGACGAATTCGCTGTCGCGCTCTTCACGGTCACGGCTGCGTTCGCGATCGCGGCCGCCTTCCCTACGTTCCTGTGCCATTGTCCTGGTCCTTGTTCTTTTCCGGTAGCACGGGTTTCAACAGATCGGGCTTTGCCCGACGGCGAAACGGAGCAGAACGCCGGGAAGCGCCCTACCCCGCAAAATCGACGCGCGGCCTAGAAGCTGAGGCCAGCTTCGCGCGCGGCCTCGGCCAGCGCCTTGACGCGGCCGTGATAGATATAGGGGCCGCGGTCGAACACGACTTCCTTGACGCCCGCCTTGACGGCGCGCTCGGCGACGAGCTTGCCGACGGCGGCGGCGGCCGCCTGGTCAGCGCCGGTCTTCAGCGAAGCCTTCAGGTCCTTGTCGAGCGTCGAGGCGGCGGCCAGCGTGTGGCCGCGCGCATCGTCGATGACCTGGGCGTAGATGTGCTGCGACGAGCGATGAATGGAAAGGCGCGGACGGCCGCCCGCAACCTTCTTGATCTGACGGCGAACGCGCGCGGCGCGGCGCTGTGTAGCTTCCTTGTCGGCCATGGCCTGTATTCCCTGCCTTGTGAAACGGGGGCGGCCATCTGCGGTAAGCGGCGAAACGCCCCTTCCCGCGACCGCGCCCCGTGGCGCTGCAAATTACTTCTTCTTGCCTTCCTTGCGGACGATGCGCTCGCCGGCATAGCGCACGCCCTTGCCCTTGTAGGGCTCCGGGCCGCGATACTTGCGAATTTCCGCCGCGACCTGGCCGACCACCTGCCTGTCGATGCCGTTGACGACGATCTCGGTCGGCTTCGGCACGGAAATGGTCACGCCTTCGGGCGCCTCATAGACCACATCGTGGCTGAAGCCAAGGGCGAGTTGCAGGTTCCTGCCCTGCATGGCGGCGCGGTAGCCGACGCCGGTGATTTCCAGCTTGCGCTCGAACCCGTCCTTCACACCCGTCAGGATGTTGGAGATCTGGGTCCGGGACATGCCCCACTTGGAGCGCGCGTCCTTCGAATCGTCGCGTGGCGTGACGGCGATCTCGCCGTCCTCCAGCTTGACGAGAACCTCGTCGTTGACGACGAACTTCAGCTCGCCCTTCGGACCCTTGGCGGTGACGGTCTGGCCGTCGACCGAGGCGGTCACGCCCTGCGGCACCGAAACGGGCTTCTTACCAATACGAGACATCTTGTCGTCCTCGCTCTTTCCTGTTTGCCCCGCCGGTCCTCAGAGGACCTGGCAGAGCACTTCGCCGCCGACGTTCTGCTCGCGCGCCTGGTGATCCGCCATCACGCCCTTCGGCGTCGACAGGATCGAGATGCCGAGGCCGTTGGCGACCGACGGGATCGACTTGACCGAGACGTAGACGCGGCGACCGGGCTTGGACACGCGCGAAATCTCGCGGATGACCGGGGCGCCCTCGTAGTACTTCAGCTCGATCTCGAACTCGGCCTTGCCGTTGTCGTACTCGATCTTGGCGTAATCGCGGATGTAGCCTTCGGCCTTGAGCACGTCGAGGACGCGGCCGCGCAGGCTGGAGGCCGGCGACGAGACCTTGGTCTTCTTGCGGCCGTAGGCGTTGCGGATGCGGGTCAGCAGATCGCCGATGGGATCACTCACGGACATGATCGTTGCTCCTTACCAGCTCGACTTGACCAGGCCCGGAACCAGGCCATTGTTGCCCAGTTCACGCAGCGCCACGCGGCTCATCTTCAGCTTGCGATAGTAGGCGCGCGGACGGCCGGTGACCTCGCAACGGTTACGGATGCGCACCTTGGCGGAGTTGCGCGGCAGCGCGGCCAGCTTGAGCTGGGCGCGGAAGCGCTCCTCGATCGGCTTCGACTGATCCATGATGGTCGCCTTCAGCGCGGCGCGCTTGGCGGCGTAACGGTCCACGAGCTTGCGGCGCCGGTTGTTCTTCTCGACTGAGCTGGTCTTTGCCATATCAGGTTCCTTTGTTCGCTGCCGTTACTGCCGGAAGGGGAAGTTGAAGGCCTTGAGCAGCGCCCGGGCCTCGTCGTCCGTCTTGGCGGTCGTACAAACGATGATGTCCATTCCCCAGATCTGGTCGACCTTGTCGTAGTTGATCTCGGGGAACACGATGTGCTCCTTGATGCCCATGGCGAAGTTGCCGCGGCCATCGAAGCTCTTGGCGTTGAGGCCCCGGAAGTCGCGCACGCGCGGCAGCGCGATCGTCACCAGACGGTCGACGAAGTCGAACATGCGGTCCTTGCGCAGCGTCACCTTGGCGCCGATCGGCATGTTCTCGCGAACCTTGAAGCCGGCGATCGAGTTGCGCGCCTTGGTGATAACGGCCTTCTGGCCGGCGATCTGCGCCAGGTCCTCGGCCGCTACGGACGGCTTCTTGGAGTCGGCGGTCGCCTCGCCCACGCCCATGTTGATGACGATCTTGTCGAGGCGCGGAATCTGCAGCTCGTTCTCGTAGTTGAACTGCTCCTGCATCGCCTTGCGGATCTGCTCGCGGTAAAGCTTCTTCAGCCGCGGCTCATATTTCACGTCAGCCATTGATGACTTCTCCCGAGCGCTTGGCGATACGCACCTTCTTGCCATCGCGGACCTCGAAGCCGACGCGGGTCGGCGTCTTGCCGTCCTTGGGGTCGGCGACCGCGATGTTGGACAGATGGATCGGCGCTTCCTTGCGGATCAAGCCGCCTTCCTGGTTCTGGCTCTGGCGCTGGTGGCGCACCACGACGTTGATGCCGCGCACGAGCGCCTTGTCGTCCTTGGGCATCACCCGCAGCACTTCGCCGGTGCGACCCTTGTCCTTGCCGGCCAGCACGACGACCTTGTCGCCCTTCCTGATCTTCTGCATGTCACCGGCTCCTTAAAGCACTTCGGGCGCGAGCGAGATGATCTTCATGTGGTTCTTCGCGCGCAGCTCGCGCGGAACCGGGCCGAAGATGCGGGTGCCGATCGGCTCGCGCTTGTTGTCGACCAGAACGGCCGCGTTGTTGTCGAACCGGATCACGCTGCCGTCGGGCCGGCGGATGTCCTTGGCCGTGCGAACCACGACCGCCTTCATCACGTCGCCCTTCTTGACGCGGCCGCGCGGAATGGCTTCCTTGATCGAAACGACGATGATGTCGCCGACCGAAGCATACTTCCGCTTCGAGCCGCCCAGCACCTTGATGCACATGACACGACGGGCGCCGGAATTATCCGCCACGTCGAGGTTTGTTTGCATCTGAATCATGACTGGCCGCCTTCTATAATCATTCTGGACGGGCAAGCGCCCGCCGGCTGTCCAAATTCGTTGTTAAACGGCGCTCGCCGTCTGCTCCTGGGTCTGGTTCTGGATCACGACCCAGCGCTTGTCCCTGGAGATCGGCGCCGATTCCTGGATGGAGACGATGTCGCCAACCTTGGCCGAATTGTTCTCGTCATGCGCCTTGTAACGCTTCGACTGGCGAACGACCTTCTTCATCACCGGATGGGTGAAGCGGCGCTCGACCTTGACGACGACCGTCTTGTCGTTCTTGTCGCTGACGACGGTGCCCTGCATGATGCGCTTCGGCATGGTCTTCGCCCTCTAAGCCTTCTTGGCGGCGGCTTTTTCCGCCGCGATGGTCTTGATGCGCGCGATGTCCTTGCGGACCTGCTTGACGCGCGCCGTCTTCTCGAGCTGGCCGGTCGCCTTCTGGAAGCGCAGGTTGAACTGCTCCTTCTTCAGGGAGGCCAGATCGTCATTGAGCTGGTCGAGGGTCTTGGCCCTCACATCGGAGGCTTTCATCGATAAACCCTTTCCCTACTATTCGGCGATGCGCTGCACGAAGCGCGTGCGCACCGAAAGCTTGGCCGCGCCGAGGCGCAACGCCTCGCGGGCGATCTCCTCGGAAACGCCGTCGATCTCGAACATGACCCGGCCCGGCTTGACGCGCGCCGCCCAGTAATCGACCGCGCCCTTGCCCTTGCCCATGCGGACTTCGGTCGGCTTGCCGGTCACCGGCAGGTCCGGGAACACGCGGATCCACACCCGGCCCTGGCGCTTCATCTGGCGGGTGATCGCGCGGCGGGCCGCCTCGATCTCACGCGCGGTGACGCGGTTCGGCTCAAGCGCCTTCAGGCCGAAGCCCCCGAAGTTGAGGTCCGTGCCGCCCTTGGCTGCGCCATGGATGCGGCCCTTGAACTGCTTGCGGAACTTTGTGCGCTTTGGTTGCAGCATCGTTCTTCTCCAAAATTCCTATTGCCGCTCAAGCGTTCTCGCGGCGGCGCGGACGGTCGTGACCGCCCCCGTGGCCACCATGGCTGTCGCCCTCGACCGCGCGGCGCTCGGACGCCATCGGGTCATGCTCGAGGATCTCGCCCTTGAACACCCACACCTTGACACCGCAGATGCCGTAGGCGGTCTGCGCCTCGGCCGTGCCGTAGTCGACATCGGCGCGCAGCGTGTGCAGCGGCACCCGGCCCTCGCGATACCATTCCATGCGCGCGATCTCGGCGCCGCCGAGGCGACCCGCGCAGTTGATGCGGATGCCTTCCGCACCGAGGCGCATCGCCGACTGCACCGCGCGCTTCATGGCGCGGCGGAAGGCCACGCGGCGCTCGAGCTGCTGGGTGATCGACTGGGCGATCAGCTTGGCGTCTGTCTCGGGCTTGCGGACCTCGACGATGTTCAGGTGCGTTTCCGACTTGGTCATCTCGGTCAGCTTCTTGCGCAGCTTCTCGATGTCGGCGCCCTTCTTGCCGATGATCAGACCCGGCCGCGCGGCATGGATCGTCACCCGGCACTTCTTGTGCGGGCGCTCGATCACGATCTTCGAGACGGCGGCCTGCTTCAGCTCCTTCTCGAGATATTCGCGGATCTTCAGGTCCTCGTGCAGCAGCTTGCCGTACTCGCCGGTATTGGCGTACCAGCGCGAATCCCAGGTGCGGTTGATGCCGAGACGCAGGCCGATCGGATTGATTTTCTGACCCATTATGCGGCCTCCTTCTCTTCGACTTCGCGCACGACGATCGTCAGATGCGAGAACGGCTTCTCGATACGCGAGGCGCGGCCGCGACCGCGGGCCTGAAAGCGCTTCATCACGATCGACTTGCCGACATAAGCCTCGGCGACGACCAGCGCATCGACATCGAGACCATGGTTGTTCTCGGCGTTCGCGATGGCGGATTCCAGCGTCTTCTTCACGGTCGAAGCGATGCGCTTGCGCGAGAACTCGAGGTCGGCGAGCGCGGTATCGACCGCCTTGCCGCGGATCAGAGCGGCAACGAGGTTCAGCTTCTGCGGGCTGATGCGGATCGTCCTCAGGACGGCGCGCGCCTCGTTGTCGGCAAGCTTGCGCGGTGCCTTGGCCTTGCCCATCGTTACTTCCTCTTCGACTTCTTGTCCGCGCCGTGGCCGTAATAGGTACGGGTGGGCGAGAATTCACCGAACTTGTGGCCGACCATCTCCTCGGTCACGTTGACCGGAACATGCTTCTGACCATTGTAGACGCCGAAGGTGAGGCCGACGAACTGCGGCAGGATGGTGGAGCGGCGGCTCCACATCTTGATCACCTCGTTGCGGCCGCCTTCGCGCACCTTGTCCGCCTTCTTGAGCAAATAGCCGTCGACGAAGGGGCCTTTCCAGATTGAACGGGTCATATCTATGCCCTTTCCTTAGCTTTTGCGCTGATGGCGCGAGCGCATGATGAACTTGTCGGTCGCCTTGTTGGTGCGGGTCCGCTTGCCCTTGGTGGGCTTGCCCCACGGGGTCACCGGATGGCGGCCGCCGGAGGTGCGGCCTTCGCCGCCGCCGTGCGGATGGTCGACCGGGTTCATGGTCACGCCGCGGTTGTGCGGACGCTTGCCGCGCCAACGCGAGCGGCCGGCCTTGCCGTCGTTGATGTTGCCGTGCTCGGGGTTCGAGACCGCACCGACGGTGGCGAAGCACGAGCCGTGGACGACGCGCTGCTCGCCCGAGTTCAGGCGCAGGATCGCGTAGCCCTGGTCGCGGCCGACGAGCTGGACATAGGCGCCGGCCGAACGGGCGATCTGGCCGCCCTTGCCCGGCTTCAGCTCGACATTGTGCACGATCGTGCCGACCGGCATCGAGCCCAGCGGCATGGCGTTGCCCGGCTTGACGTCGACGCTCTCGCCGGCGATCACCTTGTCTCCGACGGCCAGGCGCTGCGGCGCCAGGATGTAGGAGAGCTCGCCGTCGTCATACTTGATGAGCGCGATGAAGGCGGTGCGGTTCGGGTCGTATTCCAGGCGCTCAACCGTCGCAGAGACGTCGAACTTGCGACGCTTGAAGTCGACCAGGCGGTAGGTGCGCTTGTGACCGCCGCCGATGAAGCGGCTGGTGATGCGGCCGTAATTGTTGCGGCCGCCGGACTTGGTCAGGCCCTCGGTCAGGCCCTTGACCGGCTTGCCCTTGTAGAGACCGGAACGGTCCACGATCACGAGCTGGCGCGTGCCAGGCGTGATGGGATTGAATTTCTTGAGTGCCATCGTAGCCGTTCCTTAAAGTCCGGTGGCGACGTCGATCGAGTGGCCCGCGGCCAGCGTCACGACAGCCTTCTTCACGTCGCTCTGGCGGCCAATGGTGCCGCGGAAACGCTTCACCTTGCCCTTGCGCAGCAGCGTGTTCACCGCCGTCACCTTGACGCCGAACAGCGCCTCGACGGCCGCCTTGATCTCCGGCTTCGTCGCCTTGCGGGCGACGTTGAAGACGATCTGGTTGTTCTCGGAAGCCATGGTCGACTTCTCGGTGATCGCCGGCGAGACGATCACGTCGTAGTGGCGAAGATCAGTCATTTGAACCGCTCCTCAAGAGCCTCGACGGCGGCCTTGGACAGGACGAGCGTGCCGCGGCGCAGGATGTCGTAGACGTTGATGCCCTGGATCGGCAGCACGTCGATGTTCGGGATGTTCGAAGCCGCACGGGCGAAGTTCTGGTCGACCTCGGCGCCGCCGATGACGAGCGCGTTGGTCAGGCCGAGCCTGGCGAAATCCGCCACCAGCGCCTTGGTCTTGGCCTCGGCCAGCGCCAGGTCGTCGACGACGATCAGGCTGGCCGACTTCGCCTTGGCCGACAGCGCGTGCCTCAGGCCGAGCGCGCGGACCTTCTTCGGCAGGTCGTGCTCGTGGCTGCGGACGACCGGGCCGTGAGCCTTGCCGCCGCCGCGGAACTGCGGAGCGCGCGCCGAAGAGTGACGGGCGCGGCCCGTCCCCTTCTGCTTGTACATCTTGGCGCCGGTGCGCGCGATCTCGGCGCGACCCTTGGCCTTGTGCGTGCCCTGCTGCTTCTTGGCGAGCTGCCAGCGGACGACGCGCTGGAGGATGTCCTCGCGCGGGTCGAGGCCGAAAATCTCGTCCGAGAGCTTGATCTCGCCGGCAGCGTCGCCGCCGATCGTGGTAATCTTGATAGCGACCATCACTCAGCTCCCTCGACAGCCGGAGCCTCGGCCTTCGCCGCGGCGCGGATCGCCGCCGGCTTGGGCGCATTTTCCGGAAGCGTCGCCTTCACGGCGTCGCGCACATAAATCCAGGTCCCCTTGGAGCCGGGAACCGCGCCGCGAACCAGGATCAGCCCGCGGTCGGCATCGGTCGAGACCACCTCGAGGTTCTGCGTCGTCACCCGCACATTGCCCATGTGCCCGGCCATCTTCTTGCCCTTGAACACCTTGCCGGGGTCCTGGCGCTGGCCGGTCGAGCCGTGGATGCGGTGCGACAGCGAGTTACCGTGGGTGGCGCGACCGCCGCCGAAATGGTGGCGCTTGATGACGCCCTGGAAGCCCTTGCCGATCGAGGTGCCGGTGACGTCGACCTTCTGGCCGGCGACGAAATGCTCGGCGGTGATCTCGGCCCCGATCTCGATCAGGTTCTCCGGCGACACGCGGAACTCCGCGACCTTGGCCTTCGGCTCGACGGAGGCGGCGGCGAAATGGCCGCGCAGCGCCTTCGACGTGTTCTTGACCTTGGCCAGCCCGACACCGAGCTGCACGGCCGTGTAGCCGTTCTTTTCCTGGGTGCGCTGCGCCACGACCTGGAGGTTCTCCACGCGGAGAACGGTCACAGGGACATGCTCGCCGGCGTCGTTGTAGACGCGCGTCATCCCGATTTTCTGTGCGATAACACCTGAACGCATCAGTCTTTATCCTTCAGAGGAGCCTTTGGGAAAAACCCCGCCGGCTCATGGTTTCGCTCCCTAGAGCTTGATCTCGACGTCGACGCCGGCGGCAAGGTCGAGCTTCATCAGCGCATCGACGGTCTGCGGGGTCGGGTCGACGATGTCGAGCAGGCGCTTGTGGGTGCGCATCTCGAACTGCTCGCGGCTCTTCTTGTCGATGTGCGGCGAGCGGTTGACGGTGAATTTCTCGATCCGAGTCGGCAGCGGGATGGGGCCGCGCACGTTGGCCCCGGTGCGTTTCGCCGTCGACACGATCTCGCGCGTCGAGGCATCGAGCACCCGGTGGTCGAACGCCTTGAGGCGGATACGGATGTTCTGGCCGTTCATCTGGTCGGTTCCTTCAAGTCTTCGCGGGCGCGGGCAATGCTCGCGCCCGCGACAGACCCTGTTGCTCTTCTTATTCCGTGATGGAGGCGACGATGCCGGCGCCGACGGTGCGTCCGCCTTCGCGGATAGCGAAGCGCAGCTTCTCTTCCATGGCGATCGGCACGATCAGGGT
>JBDHTD010000025.1:0-43831 GCA_039808485.1 Aquamicrobium sp.
GTGGACGACTTTTACGCCGCCCGCAGCCAGACTATCCCGCCGCTACCGTGGTCTAATTTTGCACCGCCGTTCTCACCACCATCTTGCCGAGCTCGCCGGCGCGCAGCATCGGCATGGAATTGACCACGACCGCGCCGGCTTTCGTGGCGGCGAGCCAACAGGCAACCATCGCAGGGTTATTGGCCGAGCGTATCAGGACACGGTTGCCCGGCTTCACCCCGTAATCATCGACAAGCGCGTGCGCGATCCGGTTGGTCCAGTCGGACAGCTCCTTGTAGGTGCGGCGGCGACCGTTTCCGATCAGCGCGGTTCGATCGCCGAACCCTCTCTCGACCATGCGATCGGTCAGCTCGACCGCGGCATTCAGATAGTCGGGATAGGAGAACCCCGACTGTGGAAGGGCCGGCCATTGATCGAAGGGCGGAAGGTTCTCACGCGTAAAGCTGTCGACATGCGCCGAGGGTCCGAGCATCTGGTTCCCCATCCTTGTGGAGCAGCGAACTTTCCATGCGTATCGAATTATTTCAAGCATAAAGTTTCTTGGCGACCCGCGCTTTCGCCCCCGACCTGCCGTTACGGGAGGCCGGAGGTGCGGCGGGTGGGGCGGGACAGCCGCGGAAGGGCGCGCGAAAGGCCCGGCGCCGGCACCGTAGCATCCTTGAAGCATCAAGCTTGTTGCGGCCGAAGCGCCTTTGCTAGACATAGGATCGACGGCATCCGATCATGGAACGGGAGGCGGAATCGCGCGACATGGACGATCAGGTGGACGATCAGGTGGGCGACCAGGCGGCGGACGATTGGCTGGACGGAGAAACGAAGGTCGTCGAGGCGCCGGCCCATCATGGCGACGACGTTCGCCTGTGGCTGCGGCTGCTGACCTGCTCGACGCTGGTGGAAAACGAGGTGCGCAGGCGGCTGAGGGAGGAGTTCGATTCGACCTTGCCGCGATTCGACCTTCTCGCGCAGCTCGAACGGGCCCATGACGGCATGGTGCTGGGCGAGCTCTCGCGCCGGATGATGGTCTCGGCCGGCAACCTGACGGCGCTGGTCGACCGGCTCGTGGCGAGCGGCCATGTCAGCCGGACGACGTCGCCGGCCGATCGCCGCGTCCAGATCATCGCGCTCACCGACTTCGGCCGCGAATGGTTCGACAAGGCCGCGGAGCGTCATGGCGACTGGCTCGGCATGCTGTTCGCCGACCTGCCCCCACGGGAGCGCGCATCCCTGATGGCCGCGCTCGCCAAGCTCAAGCAGTCGATCCGGCGCGGCCTGGACAGCGCGAACGGGGCAGGTTCCAGACGCGACTGACGGCGGCCCGCGAATTTCGGCGGGGAGGGGCGGCCGGCTCCCGCATCAGGCCGCGCAGTCGGCCCCGGCCGCGACCAGGACCTCGACGCCCGCATCGGCGAGCGTCCGGGCCATGGCGGGCGGCAGCGGCGTGTCGGTCACCAGCCGGTCGGCCTCGCCCACGGCGCAGACCTCGAACAGCGCCCGCCGCCCGATCTTGCTCGAATCCGCGAGGATGGTCAGGGTTTCGGCCTGCGCGATCATCGCGCGGGCGATCTCGGCTTCATCGAGGTCGAAATCCATGAACGCATCCGGGCCGACCGCGCCCACCGTGATGACGGCGTGGCGCGCCTTGAAGTTGGCGATCTGCCGCAGCGCCAGCGGGCCGAGAAGCTCGGAGGCCTCGAGCCGCAGCTTGCCGCCGATCACGAAGCATTCCGCCCCGCGCCCGCCGGCCGCCAGCGTCGCGACGGTGAGGCTGTTGGTGATGACCGTCAGCCCCTCGCGCCGGGCCAGTTCCTCGGCCAGATAGACGGTGGTCGTTCCCGTGTCGATCAGCAGGCTGTCGCCGGGGTCGAACAGCGCCGCGGCGAGGCTCGCCATCCGCAGCTTGCCGGCTGTGTTCTCGTGCATCCGCGCCGTGAACGGACCTTCCGTGTCGCGGATCAGCGGCGCGCCGCGCAGCGCCGTGGCGCCGCCGTGATATTTGCGGATCAGCCCGCGATCCTCGAGTATCTGAAGATCGCGCCGGATCGTCTCGCGCGAGCAGCCCAGTCGCTGATGCAACTGGTCCACGCTCACCCGCTCGCTGCTCCGGACGAGGACAGCGATCTGCTTGCGGCGGTCTTCGGGGGTCATTCCTCTTCCCTTCTGTCCCTCTCCCAGAGGCCTGTCGGTACGGCCAGACGGCGGCGGACAGACGGCTGGCGGCGATTGTAGCTGTGGCCGGGCGCGGCGCAACCGCGGCGTGGGCGCTGCGTGGCGAAACGGTCACCCGCGCCGCGTCCATGCCGGCGCGAATCGGGCGTGCGCAACCGAAACGGCACGAATATGCGGCAAAAATCTGCGATCATTCATTACGGATAACCGAAACGTAATCACCGCCGATATCGACCCCGGCCTTCGCGACCGGAGAAGGCCGCAGAAGGCTTGGCCGCGGCCGAAGCTCTTCCAGAGCCGTCATGGGCGGAAATCACCGTCGGTCCCGCCTGCCGCCGCCGCCCGCCGCCATCACCCGGCAACCGTAAGGAAAGCCGCTGATCCGCCCTTCAACGTGAGAGCCAAGGCTCTGAATATCCTGGATTAATCATGAACCCTTCCGTCACGG
The DNA here is from genome assembly GCA_039808485.1 of Aquamicrobium sp. GTDB lineage: Bacteria > Pseudomonadota > Alphaproteobacteria > Rhizobiales > Rhizobiaceae > Aerobium. Next base: position 2,615 of record JBDHTD010000025.1, read on the forward strand.
GGCCGATGCCGCTCCTTCGGCGCTCCCTGCGCCCCCGGCCGTTCCCGCGCGGCCGCGAGGACCGCCCGGCGGCGGCGATCACAAAAAAGACCACCTTCTCCAATCGGGAAAACCGCAGGGTGCCGTGCGATGGTAAATGGGACAGGGGAGATGCGCCTTGCGAATTATGTCTGTTTTTTGCCGAACGGTCTTGGTATCGGTGAGATATCGTTCGTTTTCTGCGTGAGAATTTCCCGTATAGGAGGAATTATGACCGATCAAAAGAAACGCATGGGCCTGCTGCGTGGGCTCGCCATCGCCGGCGCCTGCCTCTGGGGGGCGGTCGCCTTCGCCCAGGAACGCGGCGGCACGCTGGTGCAGCTGACCTTCCCCGAGCCGCCGTCGCTGGCGCCTTACGCCAACACCTCGCTGGCCGTGCCGCAGGTCAGCAGCAAGATCTATGAAGGCCTGCTGGAATACGATTTCTCGCTCCAGCCGCAGCCGGGCCTCGCCAGGTCGTGGGAAGTGTCCGAAGACGGCAAGAGCATCACCTTCAAGCTCCAGGAAGGCGTGACCTTCCACGACGGCGCGCCCTTCACCAGCGAGGACGTCCGCTTCACCTTCATGGAGGTGCTGAAGAAGCACCATCCGCGCGGCATGGGCTTCCTGGCCGTGGTCCAGGACGTCGAGGCTCCGGACGCGCACACCGCGATCTTCCGCCTGTCCTCGCCCGCGCCCTATCTGATGATGGCGCTGTCGGCCGCGGATTCGCCGGTGCTTCCGCGCCACATCTTCTCGGAAGGCGACCTGCGCAGCCATCCGAACGCCAATCTCCCGGTCGGCACCGGCCCGTTCAAGCTCACCGAATGGCGCCGCGGCGAATTCATCCGCCTCGACCGCAACGACAACTATTGGCGCGAGGGCAAGCCCTATCTCGACCGCGTCGTCGTCCGCTTCGTGCCGGACGCCTCGACCCGCACCGCGCTGCTGGAAAAGGGCGAGGCGCATCTCGCCGGCTTCTCGACCGTGCCGTTCTCCGACGCCAAGCGCCTGGCGAACGTGCCGACGCTCGACGTCTCGACCCGCGGCTACCAGATGTTCTCGCTGGTCGAGGGCATCACCTTCAACACCAGCCGGGCGCCGTTCGACAACAAGACGGTGCGGCAGGCCCTGTCCTATGCCGTCGACCGCCAGTTCATCGTCGACAACATCTATTTCGGCTTCGCCAGCGTCTCGACCGGCCAGATCCACTCCAACTTCGCCGCTTCGGGCCTCTACACGTCCGACGTGCGCGACTACAACGTGGCCGACCGGGTCGAGATCGCCAACCGCATGCTCGACGAGGCCGGCTTCCCGCGCAACGCCGACGGCATCCGCTTCGAGACCACCCTCGACACCACCGCGGCCTATGGCGAGTTCTACCAGCGCGCCGCCGAGGTCATCCAGCAGAACTTCGCCGAGGTCGGCGTCAAGCTGAACCTGCGTTCGGAGGACCTGCCGACCTTCCTCAACCGCGTCTTCACCGAGTATGACACCGACATGAACCAGGCCGGCCTCGGCAACCTGTCCGACCCGGTGCTGGGCGCCCACCGCGCCCTGCATTCCAGCGCCCAGCGCAAGGGCTCGGTGTTCATGAACAACTCGCACTGGTCGACCCCGGAGACCGATGCGCTGATGGACGCGGCCGCGATCGAGACCGACCCCGAGAAGCGCAAGGAGATCTACCACGAGCTCCAGCGGCTCGCGGCCGAGGAAGCGCCGATCATCTGGCTGGTGAACGTCAACTATCCGACGGTCGTGAACAAGAAGGTCCACGACGCGGTCAGCGACGCCCAGGGCCTGCACGGCTCGCTCGTCAACGCCTGGATCGAGAAGTGATCGGCTGACCGATCGCTCCCGAAAACCGGGCAGGCCCGCCACGCAAGCGGCGGGCCTGCCCTCGCAACCAAGGATGGACCATGCGCCTTCTTCCCTCGGCAACGGCCTTCCGCTTCATCGGTCGGCGGCTGCTCAACGCCGTGCCGGTGCTTCTGGGCATCGCCGTGCTGAACTTCCTGCTGATGCAGCTCGCGCCCGGCGACGCGGTGTCGGTGCTGGCCGGCGAATCCGGCGGCGCTCCTCCGGAATATATCGAGCAACTGCGCCGGCAGTACGGGCTCGACCAGCCGATCCTGGTCCAGCTCGCCCTCTACATGAAGAACCTGCTGTCGTTCAATCTCGGCCATTCGTTCCGCCATGGCATGCCGGTGCTCGACCTGATCCTCGACCGGATGGGGCCGACGCTGCTCCTGATGGGAAGCGCGTTCTTCTTCTCGCTCCTGTCGGGCGTGCTGCTGGGCGTCACCGCCGCGGTCGCGGTCAACACCTGGCGCGACCGGGCGATCTCCGTGCTGTCGGTCATCACCTACGCGACGCCGCTGTTCTGGATGGGCCTGATGCTCATCCTGCTGTTCTCGGTGCGGCTCGAATGGTTCCCGACCTCGGGCATGGAGGACGTCGTCGCCTTCTATGAGGGCTGGGACCGGGTGCGCGACATCGCCCGCCACCTGGTGCTGCCGATGGTGACGCTGTCGCTGTTCTACATGGCGGTCTACGCGCGGATGATGCGCGCCTCGATGCTGGAGCAGCGCGACATGGACTATGTGCTGACCGCCCGCGCCAAGGGCCTGACGGAACGCAAGATCACCTATCGCCACGTGCTGCGCAACGCGCTGCTGCCGGTGGTGACCATGGCCGGCGTCCAGGTCGGCGCGCTGCTCGGCGGCTCGGTGGTGATCGAATCGGTGTTCGCCTGGCCGGGGCTGGGGCAACTGGCCTTCCAGTCGCTGTTCGCCCGCGATTTCAACCTGTTGCTGGGGATATTCTTCCTGTCGGCCTGCATGGTCATCGTCGTCAACCTCGTCGTCGACCTGATCTACATGGCGCTCGACCCCCGCATGAAGATCGGATGAGGCCGATGAGCTCCACGTTCTGGAAACGGTTTGCCCGCAACCGCCTGGCGCTCGGCGGCCTGGTCTTTCTCGTCGTGCTGGCGGTCGTCGTGCTGCTGGCGCCGGTCCTCTATCCCGGAGACCCGTTCCGCATCGTCGCGCAGCCGTTCCTGCCGCCGTTCGGCGACTATCTGCTCGGCACCGACTCGCTCGGCCGCGACATCGCGGCGGGAATCGTCCATGGCGGCCGCACCTCGCTGCTGATCGGCATCGCCGCCACCTCGGCGGCGCTCTTGATCGGCACGCTGCTCGGCGCGCTGGCCGGCTTCTACCGCGGCCGGGTCGACAGCCTCCTGATGCGGTTCACCGAGTTCTTCCAGACCATCCCGACCTTCCTGTTCGCCATCGTGCTGGTGGCGATCATGTCGCCGTCGCTGGCCAGCGTGACCATCGCCATCGTCGTCATAAGCTGGCCGCCGATCGTGCGGCTGGTGCGGGCGGAGTTCATCTCGCTGTGCGAGCGCGAGTTCGTGCAGGCCAGCATCGTGCTCGGCATGAGCGACCGCGAGATCATCTTCCGCCAGGTGCTGCCCAACGCCTTCTCGCCGATCATCGTCGCCGGCTCGCTGATGGTGGCCACCGCCATCCTGACCGAGGCGGCGCTGGCGTTCCTCGGCCTCGGCGACCCCAACGCCATCAGCTGGGGCTACATGATCGGCTCGGGCCGCAGCTTCCTGCGCGATGCCTGGTGGCTGTGCGCCATCCCCGGCGTGATGATCCTGCTGACCGTCCTGAGCATCAACTTCGTCGGCGAAGGGCTGAACGACGCCCTCAACCCGCGACTGAGGCATTCATGACCGAAAAGACCGTACTGGCGATCCAGAACCTGACCGTCGCGCTGCCCGCCTGGGCCGACCGGCCGATCGCGGTCGACAACCTGACGCTGCACCTGAACAAGAACGAGGTGCTGTGCGTCGTCGGCGAATCCGGCTCCGGCAAGTCGGTCATGGCCCGCTCGATCATGGGGCTGCTCGCGGCGCCGCATGTGCGCATCACCGGCGGCGAGATCCTGTTCGAGGAGGAGAACCTGCTCAAGGTCGACGCCGAGCGCATGCGGGCCATCCGCGGCAACGGCATCGGCATGATCTTCCAGGAGCCGATGACGGCGCTGAACCCGGTGATGACCATCGGCCGCCAGATCGAGGAGCTGCTGGAGGTTCATCTCAGGCTGACGCCGGCGGAGCGCAAGCAGCGCGTCATCGCGCTGATGAACGAGGTGCGGCTGCCCGATCCCGAGCGGATCTACCGCGCCTATCCGCACCAGCTCTCCGGCGGCCAGCGCCAGCGCGCCATGATCGTGATGGCGCTGCTGCTCGAGCCCAGCATCCTGATCGCGGACGAGCCGACGACGGCGCTCGACGTCACCACCCAGGCGCAGATCCTGGCGCTGATCAAGGAGCTCCAGCGCAAGCGCGAGACCGGGGTGCTGTTCATCACCCACGATTTCGGCGTCGTGGCGGAGATCGCCGACCGCGTCGCGGTGATGAAGCACGGCGTGCTGGTCGAGGTCGGGCCGGCCGAGAAGATCCTCGCCGCCCCCGAGCATCCCTACACCCGTTCGCTGATCGCCGCCGTGCCGGGGCTGACGCCGCCGCGCCGCGCGCCGCGCGCCGCCGCGCCGGTGGTGTTGCAGGTGGACGACGTCACCAAATCCTACCAGTCGCCGTCCTACGGCTTCCTGCGCAGGAAGACGGCCGCGGCGCGCCCGGCGCTCAGCAACGCCGCGGTGACCGTGCACAAGGGCGAGATCGTCGGCCTGATCGGCGAATCCGGCTCCGGCAAGTCGACGCTGGCGCGCTGCATCACCCGGTTGATCGACGCCGATTCCGGCAGGATCGCGCTGAACGGCACCGATATCGGCGCGCTGTCGCGCAAGGCGCTCAGGCCCTACCGCAGGCAGGTCCAGATGATCTTCCAGGACCCCTTCGCCTCGCTCAACCCGCGTCAGACCGTGGCGCGGCAGATCGCGCAGGGGCCGATCACGCAGGGGATGCCGGCGGCCGAGGCGCTGAAGGAGGTGTCGCGGCTGCTGGAGCTGGTGCGGCTCGATCCGTCGGCGGCCGACCGCTTCCCGCACGAGTTCTCGGGCGGGCAGCGCCAGCGCATCGGCATCGCCCGCGCGCTGGCGATGAATCCGACGCTGCTGGTCGCCGACGAGCCGGTTTCGGCTCTCGACGTCTCGGTGCAGGAAAAGATCCTCGACCTCCTGCTCGACATCCGCGACCGGCTCGGCGTCGCGATGCTGTTCGTCACCCACGACCTGCGCGTCGCGGCCCAGATCTGCGACCGCATGCTGGTGATGTATCAGGGCGAGATCGTCGAGCAGGGCGACACGCAGACCGTGTTCGCCGATCCGCGGCACAGCTATACGCAGAGCCTGCTGGCCGCCGTGCCGGGGCGCAAATGGGGCGCGACCCGCCAGGCCTGAAGGCAGGTTCCGGCCGCAACAACCGAAGGGAAGAGAACGAGATGACCGACAAAGCGCAGGGAAGCGACCGCAGCTTCACCGTTGCCGGGCTGGGCGGCGACGTCACCATCCTGGTCGACGAGTGGGGCATCCCGCACATCAGCGGCGGCAGCCTCGAGGACGTGATCTACGGCCAGGGCTTCAACGTCGCCCGCGAGCGGCTGTGGCAGCTCGACTACTGGCGGCGCTGCGGCCTCGGCAAGCTGGCCGAGGCGTTCGGCCCCCGCTTCGCCGAGCGCGACCGCGCCTCGCGGCTGTTCCTCTACCGCGGCGACATGAGCCCGGAATGGATGTCCTACGCCACCGACGCCAAGGGCCTGGTCGGCGCCTTCGTGCGCGGCATCAACGACTACATCGCCCAGGCGCGCGCCGACGAGACGCTGCTGCCGCTCGAGTTCCGCGCCCTCGGCTACCTGCCGGACTTCTGGGAGCCCTCGGACGTGACGCGCATCCGCACCCACGGCCTTTTCTACAACCTGCGCGACGAGCTCGGCCGCGCGTTCGCCATCCGCGACTTCGGCCCCGGCCTCGAGGAGCTGCGCCGGCATCGCGAGCCGCGGCGGCCGCTCGTCGTTCCCGAGGGCCTCGATCTGGCCAACCTGCCCGACGACGTGCTGAAGGTCTACGACCTGGCGGTGACGCCGCCGGACTTCACCGGGCTCGACATGCCGCGCACCACCGGCACCAATTCGCCGGAGGGCAGCAACAACTGGGTGATCGCGGCCGGACGCACGGCGACGGGGCGCCCGCTGCTCGCCAACGACCCGCACCGGGTGATGACCTCGTTTCCCAGCATGCGCTATCTCGTGCAGCTCACCGCGCCCGGGTTCGACGCCATCGGCGGCAGCGAGATCGGCCTGCCGGGCATCTTCACCGGCCATAACGAGACCTCGGCCTTCGGCATCACCTTCAACGCCGTCGACCAGGAAGACCTGTACTGCTACGAGCTGCATCCCGAGCACGACGACCGCTATCTCTACGAGGGCGACTGGCTCGCCATGCGCACGGAGCACGAGGAGATCGCGGTCGCCGGAGAGGCGACGCGGCCGGCGACGCTGCAATTCACCCGCCACGGGCCGGTGATCCATGTCGACACGAAACGCCGGCGCGCCTATGCGCTGCGCGCGGCCTGGCTGGAGCCGGGCATGGCGCCCTATCTCGGCAGCCTCTCGACCATGCGCGCGCGGAGCTGGAACGAGTTCTTCTGGGCCTCCAACCGCTGGAAGGCGCCGGGCGCCAACCTGATCTACGCCGACATCAACGGCGACATCGGCTGGAAGCTGAGCGGCCTCGTTCCCCGCCGCGAAGGCTGGGACGGGACCCTGCCGGTCCCCGGCGACGGGCGCTACGAATGGCAGGGCTTCTATGACGGCGACGAGCTGCCGTTCGAGCACAATCCGGGCCGCGGCTGGATCGCCACCGCCAACGAGATGAACATTCCCGCCGATTACCCGGCCGACCGGCATCTCGGCTACGAATGGTTCTCGCGCCTGCGCAAGGACCGCATCACCGAAGTGATGGACGGCGCCGCCGACCATAGCGTCGAGGGCAGCAACGCGCTCCAGAACGACGTCACGAACCTCCTGGCGCGCCATGTGCTGGCACATGTCGGCGGGCTCGGCCTCGATCCGGCGCCGGCGGCGCTTCAGCGCCTTCTCGACTGGGACCACCGGATGGACGCGCGATCCGCGGAAGCGGCGCTGTTCGAAGTGTGGTGGCGCGACCACTTCCACCCGGCGCTGATGCGCCGGGCCGTGGAGCAGGTGGTGTCGGCCGACCGGGTCGACGCGGCGCTGCGCTGCCTGACGCTGTACGAGCTGGTGCCCGACGCCCGCGTGCCGCTCGACATCCTCGACAATCGGCAGCGCCTCGGCCCGGACCACGACGCCTGGCTCAGGCAGACGGTGCAGACGACGCTGGCCGCGGCAAGCGCCGACCTCGCCGGGCGGCTGGGCGACGACCCGGCGCAGCAGGCATGGGGACGGCTGCACCAGGCCTGGATGGTGCATCCGGCGCGCGCCCTGCTGACGGGCAAGCTGCCCGAGAACCTGCTCGTGACCGAAACCGTCCCGCGCGGCGGCAGCGGCGACACGGTCGGGCTGACCGCCTACGACGCCAACTACAGGCAGATCGTCGGCTCGACGCTGCGGCTGGTCTCGGACGTCGGCAACTGGGATGCGTCGGTGGCGATGAACGCGCCGGGCCAGTCCGGCCGGCTGGACGACAGGTTCTGCGGCAACCTGCTGCATCCCTGGGCGAACGGCGAATCCGTCCCGCTGTGTTACTCCGCGGCCAAGGTGGCGCAGCACAAGAGCTACGAAATCGTGCTGAAGGCGGAAAAGCCCGGCAGAACCCGCTGAGTCCATGAATCTCGCGCGGTTCGACCTGGTCACGCTCGGACTGTTCGTCGCGGTCGCGCGCGCCGGCAGCATCTCCGCCGGCGCGCGCGAGACCAACCTCGCCATCGGCGCGGCCAGCAAACGCATCTCGGACCTCGAGGCCGCGCTCCAGATGCCGTTGCTGACCCGCTATGCGTTCGGGGTCGAGTTGACGCCGGCCGGCCAGATCTGCCTGCAACATGCCCAGCACCTCGTCGAGGAGGTCGGGCGGATGAACGCGGCGATCACCGACCTGGCGAAAGGCATGCACGGCGCGGTGCGGCTGTCGGTCTGCCCCTCCGTCCTGGCGCAGTTCCTGCCGGCCGACCTGGAGAGGTTCGTGAGCCGCTATCCGGGCATCCGGGTGGAATTCGGCGAATACAACAGCGCCACCGTGGTGCGCCGCCTGGTCGAGAACCGCACCGATCTCGGCCTTTTCGTCGCCCAGAACGCGCTGCCGGAAAACCTGGTCGCCCATCCCTACCGCAAGGACCGGCTGCACCTCGTCCTGCGGCCGGATCACCCGCTCGCCCGCAGCCGCGAGATCGCCTTCGCCGCGGCGCGGGACTATCCGTTCGTCGACCTCGGCAGCGACACCACCTTGTCGCAACTGCTGTACCGCCAGTCGGCGATGCTCGACCGGCCGCTGCGGATTCCCTACCGCGCCGGCAGCTTCGGCAGCCTGTTCGAAATCGTGCGCATGGCCGACGCGCTGGCGGTGGTGCCCGGCGGCGTCGCCGAAAAGCTGGGGCCTGACTACGGGCTGCATCGGGTGCCGCTGGTCGACGTCTGGGCGCAGCGCCAGCTCATGGCCGCGTCGCGGGCGGGCGACAGCGCCCATCCGCTGATCCAGCCGCTGCTGGCGAGCCTCATCGAACCGGGCGGCTGAGATTGATATGACCGAAACCACATCAATACCTGTGTCTTATTGACCATTTAGTCATAAATTCATTGATTTCCCGCATCGTGCGTGGAAAATCCTCCAAACAGGATATTCGCGAGACCTCCATGACCAGCGCGACAAGCGCCCAGTTCGACATCGCCATCGTCGGCGCGGGCGTCGTCGGCTGCGCCACGGCCCGCAGCTTCGCCCGCGCCGGGGCGCGCGTCGTGCTGATCGAGCGCGGCGCCGACATCCTGTCGGGCGCCTCGAAAGCCAACAGCGCCATATTGCACACCGGCTTCGACGCCCCGCCCGGCAGCCTCGAGCTCGAGCTCGTCCGCGCCGGGCGCGAGGAATATCTGCGCATCCATCGCGACCTCGGCCTGACCTTCGTGCCGACCGGCGCGCTGGTCTGCGCCTGGAGCGCCGCCGAGGCCGCGCGCCTCGACGCCATCGCCGCGCAGGGGCGCCAGAACGGCATCGGCGATCTCGCGCTGCTGGACGCCGCCGCCGCCCGCCGCCGCATGCCCGGCCTGGCCGCGACGCTGGAGGCCGCCATCGAGGTGCCGGGGGAATATGTCATCGACCCGTGGTCGGCGCCGCTGGCCTATGTCACGGAGGCGCTGGCGCTCGGCGCCACGGTGATGCGGGGCTGCGAGCTGCTTTCCGGCCGCTTCGACGGCGACTGGACGCTTCAAACCTCGCGCGGCGCGATCCGCGCCGGCACGGTGGTGAACGCCGCCGGCCTGTTCGGCGACGCCGTGGCGACACGCCTCGGCCTGACGCCGGACTTCGCCATCCGGCCGCGCAAGGGCCAGTTCGTGGTGCTCGACAAGGCCGCCGCCCGCCATGTCCCCGTGATCGTGCTGCCGGTGCCGAGCGAGACCACCAAGGGCATCGTCATCTGCCCCACCGCCTTCGGCAACGTGCTGGTCGGCCCCACCGCCGAGGAGCAGGACGAGCGCGAGCGCGCCACCGTCGACGCCGGGACGCTGTCGATGCTGCAAGCCCATGGCGGCCGGCTCGTTCCCGGTCTGCGCGGCATCCCCATCACCGCCACCTATGCCGGGTTGCGGCCGGGGTCGGACCGGAAGCACTACCGGGTCTCGGCCACGGCCGAGCGGCGGGCGATCACGCTGGGCGGCATCCGCTCGACCGGCCTGAGCGCGGCGCTCGGGCTGGCCGCCCATGCGGTCAGGCTCCATGCCGGCTTCGGCGGCGCGCCGCGCCCGGCGCCCGGCGCCGTGCCGCGCGTCGCGGTGCCGAACCTGACTGAAACGCAGCCGCGCGACTGGCAACGCCCCGATCACGGCGAGATCGTCTGCCATTGCGAGCTGGTCACGCGGCGCGAGATCGAGGCGGCGCTGGACAGTCCGCTGCCGCCCGGCGATTTCGGCGGGCTGCGCCGGCGCACCCGGGCCGGAATGGGGCGTTGCCAGGGGTTCTACTGCATGGGCCGGCTCGCCAACCTGACGCGCGGCCGGCTCGCGGAGCCGCTGGCCGAGTCCCTGGCTGTCGGCGAGGAGCCGTCGTCATGAGCCATCCGGACGTGCTGATCGTCGGCGGCGGCCCGGCGGGAGTCGCGGCCGCGCTGGCCGCGCGCGCGGCCGGAGCCGGCCGCGTCACCCTGCTGGAGCGCGAGCCGCGTCTGGGCGGGGCCACCCGGCATTGCAGCCACTCGCCCTTCGGCATGCTGGAGCGCGGCCGCGTCTATTTCGGCGCCGCCTGGGGGGCCCGGCTCGAGCGCGACGCCCGCGAGGCCGGGGTGGAGGTCCTGACCGGCCACTCGGTGACGGCGCTCGGCGCGGACGGGACGGTCGAGGTCAGCCATGCCGGCGGCGTCGGCGGGTTCGCCGCCCGGCGCATCCTGCTGGCGACGGGCGCGCGCGAGCTGTCGCGGGCCCAGCGGCTGCTGCCGGGCGACCGCCCGGTCGGCATCGTCACCACCGGCGCGTTGCAGGCGTCGCTCGCCTTTCACGGGCTGCTGCCGTTCCGGCGGCCGGTCATCCTCGGCTCGGAGCTCGTCTCCCATTCGGCGGTCGTGAGCTGCCTCGCCCATGGCGCGCGGCCGGTGGCCATGCTCGAGACCGGGCCGGCCCGGCTGGCGCGCGCGCCGGTAACCTGGCTGCCGGCGCTCACCGGCATCCCGGTGCGCAGCGGCGTGCGGATCGTCGACATAATCGGCCGGAGCCGGGTCGAGGCGATCCGCTTCGAGCATCGCGGCCGGATCGAGACGCTGGCCTGCGACGGGCTCTTGCTGACCGGCCGCTTCACGCCCGAAGCCGCGCTGCTGTGGCAATCCGGCCAGCGGATCAACCGCGGCAGCGGCGGCCCCTCGGTCGACCAGCACGGCCGCTGCGCCAATCCGCTCTACTTCGCGGCGGGAAACCTGCTGCGGCCGATCGAGACCGGCGGCTGGTCGTTCCGCGAGGGGCGGGCGATCGGCCATGCGCTGGCGCTCGACCTGCAACGGCCGGTGCCGGAGGGCGAGGCGGTTGCCGTAGGCTACGACGACCCCGTCCGGCTCGTCGTTCCCGATCTCGTCCGGCCCGGCATCGCCCCGGCCCCCGGCTTCGACCGTTTCCAGCTTCGCTTCACGCGCGACTGCCGCGGCCGCCTCGCGCTCGAGGTCGACGGCCGCACGCTGTGGCAGCGCTCCGGTCGGTGGCGGCCGGAGCGCCGCGTCCTGGTGCCGATGCCCGCCGGAATCGAGCATGCAGGGCAGATCGCCTTCCGCTTCAGCGAGGCTCCGGACTCCAGCGAGGCCCCGGTTTTCAGCGAGGATTGACCATGCGCGTCGCCGCCATAGACCAGGGAACAACCTCGACGCGCTGCCTGGTGATCGGCCCCGGCGGCGACTGGCGGCTGGCCGCCAGCCGCCGGCATCGCCAGGAGCATCCGCAGCCCGGATGGGTCGAGCACGACCCCGAGGAGCTCCTGGCCAACATCCGCGCCGTCCTCGAAGCCGCCGGCCCGGTCGACCGGATCGCCCTCGCCAACCAGGGCGAAAGCTGCCTCGCCTGGGACGCGGCGACCGGCGCGCCGCTGTCGCCGGTCATCGTCTGGCAGGACGCGCGCACCGCAAGCCATCTCGCCGCGATGCCGGAATCGGCGGTCGCGCTGTCGCGACGGGTCAGCGGCCTGCCGCTGGACAGCTATTTCTCGGCCAGCAAGCTCGGCTGGATCGTCGCCAACCTGCCGGCCGCGGCGGCGGCCCATGCCGCCGGCCGGCTGCGGCTCGGCACCACCGACGCCTTCTTCCTCGACCGGCTGACCGAGCGGTTCGTCACCGATCGCGCCACCGCCTCGCGCACCGGGCTGATGGACCTGCGCGGAGGCGGATGGAGCGAGGAGCTGTGCCGCCTGCACGGCGTGCCCGTCGACTGCCTGCCGGAGATCGTCGCGGTCGATGCCGGGTTCGGCGCCGTCGACGGCACGCCGGTCGCGGTTTCGATCGTCGACCAGCAGGCGGCGCTCTGCGGCCATGGCTGCCACCGGCCCGGCGACACCAAGATCACCTTCGGCACCGGCGCCTTCCTGCTCTCCGTCACCGGCGATGCCCCGCGGGCGCCGGCCGGCCTCTTGCCGACCGTCGCGTGGAGCCGGCGCGACGGCGGCACGGTCTACGCGGTCGAGGGCGGCGTCTACGACGCGGGCGCGGCACTGGAATGGGCGCGGCGCATCGGCCTCTACGACCGGGTCGAGGAGCTGAGCGGTTTCGACGGCCTCCCGGCGATCCGGCGCGGGCTGGCCTGCGTCCCCGCGCTTTCGGGCCTGGCCGCGCCGCATTGGGACCGGACGGCCGCGCCGCTGATGATCGGCATGGACCATGCCACCGACCGGCGCGACCTCGTCCGCGCCGTGCTGGAGGGCATCGCCCTCCTGACCGCCGACCTGCTGGCCAGCCTCGGCGAGCCGCCGTCGCGAGGCGGCGGCATCTCTATCGACGGCGGCCTGGCGCGGAACCCCTATTTCGCGCAGTTCCTCGCTTCCGCCTGCGGGCGCGAGATCGTGGTGCCGCCGATGCACGAGCTGACCGCCCTCGGGCTGGCCCGGCTCTGCGGCCTCGACGTCGACGGCGCGCGCGCGGGGGCGGCGCGCTTCGAGCCGGACGGCAGCGTCGGCGACGACGACCGCGCCCTCTTCGCCGAGGCCGTGGCCCGCAGCCGCGCCTGGCGGCGCTGAAGGCCCCCTGCTGCCCCGTTGGTGGCCACACCGCAGGCCGCGCCGCGGTCCGTTTTGCCGGCTATGCCTGACGGGGGCCGACGCCCGGCTCCAGCAGCCCGTCCAGCCCGAGCGCCCGGCAGGCGTCGTCGAGCTCGCGCGCCATCGCCGCCGCCGGCTCGTCGATGGAGCCGTCGATCTCGGCCCAGTTAATGTGGCTGGACGCCTCGACGCCGGCCTCGATGCCCATATCGGCATAGAGCGCGTTGATGGCCGCGGCCGCCTCGCCGAGGTCGAGGCTCGCGAACAGGGCCAGATGCGCAAGCACGGCATGCGCGCCCGGCCGGTCGCGGCCGAGGCCGCGCCAGCGCTGCGCGGTGCCGGCAAGCTTGCGGTCGCCGACGACGACGTTGTAGGCCCCGTCGCACATCGTGCCGGCGATGGCGCGGTAGGCGCCGTCGATGCCGCGGCGGCGCAGCATGGCCATGACCGGCTGGCACAGCAGCCGATAGCTCGCGCCGATGCGGTCGCGCAGGCCGGCCCCGATGGAAAACACCATCGACAGATTGACGACGCCCGGCCCCTGCGCCACGGCACCGCCGCCCGTTTCGCGGAGGTGGACCGGCCAGCCGCGCACGGCCGACGCGGCCGAAGCCGCCGCGAAGGCGGGACGGTTGGCGTGGCTGCGCGGCACCACGATGCAGGCGTCGGTGCGCCACAGCATCCATCGCAGGCCGGGGCCGCCGTCGCCGGGGCTGTCGCCAGGACAATCGATAATCTCGTCGACGGCCGCCGCCAGCATGGCGCGCTCGCGCGCCAGCGCCTCGTCACAGGCCAGGTGCAGCAGAACGCCCTGCTCCTGCGCCAGTCCTTCCTTCGTCATCGCCCAGACCGCGGTTCGATCGCCTCGCACAGATCCGACAGGAACGCCGCCGCGGGCGCGCCGTCAACCGCCTGACGATCGAAAGCCGGCGACAATCCCGTCGACGTCCGCACGTCGGTCCTTGCCGGCCCGACCAGGTCGCGCCGGGCGGCGGCGCGTCGTGGCGTTCACGCGATCCTGCCGACGACGTCGCCCTTGGAGACGATGTCGTCGACGTTCCTGACGATGGTGAGGACGCCGTCGGCCGGCGCCCTCACCTCGAACTGGGTCTTCTCCACCATGATCTCGGCCAGCAGCATGCCCTGCGTGACCGTCGCGCCGTCGGAGGCGAACCAGTTCGTCACCACGGCCTGCTCGTCGCCGTCCCAAAGGTCGCCGGCGATGACGATGTCGCTCGCCATGCCTCACGCTCCCCCGATGGTGTCGAAGGCGGCGACGATCTTGTCGGGATTGGGCAGGCAGAACTGCTCCATCGGCCGCGAGAACGGGATCGGCACGTCGGGGTAGGCGACGCGGCGCGGCGCGGCCTTCAGCACCGACAGGTCGCGCTCGCACACCGAGGCGATGATCTCGCCCGACACGCCGAAGCTGTGATAGTCCTCGTCGACGACGATCAGCCGGCCGGTCTTCCTGACCGACTCGAACACCGTGTCGCGGTCGAGCGGCACCAGCGTGCGCAGATCGACGACCTCGGCGCTGACGCCCTTCTTCGCCAGCAGGTCGGCCGCCTTGAGCGCGTTGTGGACCCCCATGGCCAGACCGACGATGGTGACGTCGGTGCCTTCGCGCACCACGGCGGCCTTGCCGAACGGCACCTCGTAGCTCTCCTCGGGAACGTTGACGGTGGCGCCCGCTTCCGTCCCCAGCCAGCCCATGCCCTGCAAGCCCTTGTGATACATGAAGACCACCGGGTTCTCGTCGCGGATCGCCGCCGTCATCATACCCTTGGCGTCATAGGCGTTGGAGGGCGCCACCACCTTCATGCCGGGCAAATGGGCGAAGGTGCCGTAAAGGCACTGCGAATGCTGGCCGGCATCGGAATAGCCGCCGCCGGTCGAGGTCATCAGCACCAGCGGCACCTTGACGTTGCCGCCGGAGAAATAGGTGTTCTTGGCCATCAGATTGTAGATGGCGTCCATGCAAACGCCGAAGAAATCGACGAACATCAGCTCGACGACCGGCCGCATGCCGTCGGACGCCGCGCCCACGGCCGCGCCGATGAAGCCGGTCTCGGAAATCGGCGTGTCGCGGATGCGCTCCTTGCCGAACTCCTCGATCAGGCCGCGCGTGTTGCCGAACACGCCGCCGAGCCCGCCGATGTCCTCGCCCATGACGAAGACGCGCTCGTCGACGCGCATCTCCTGCGCGATCGCCTCGGCCATGGCGCGCGCGATGGTCAGGCGCCGCTCGTTGGTGGTGGAAACCTTCTCACTCATCGTCTCTCTCCCCAAATCTCCACTGCCGGAACGGTCCTCACGCGAAGACGCGCTCCAGCGCCTCCTCGGCGGCCGGATAGTCGCTGGCGCGGGCGAACGCGATCGCCGCGTCGACGCGCGCCTGCGCCCTGGCGGCGATCTCGGCGTCGCCCTCGGCGGTCAGGTTGCCCTCGGCGATCATCCGGTCGCGCATGCGCGGGATCGGGTCCCTGGCGAACAGCGCCTCCTTCTCGCCCTTCGGCCGGTAGCCTTCGGCGTCGCCCATGAAATGGCCGGCGAGCCGCGAGGTCTCGATCTCGATCAGCGTCGGCCCTTGGCCGGCGCGGGCGCGCGCGATGGCCTCGCCGGCTGCTGCGAAGATGGCGAAGGGGTCGTTGCCGGCGACATGGACGCCGGGCATGCCATAGCCGGCGGCGCGCACGTCGTTGCGCGGCACGGCGGTGGCGTCGGCCTTCGGCACGGAGATGCCCCAGGCGTTGTCCTCGATGACGAAGACCACGGGGAGCTTCCACACCGACGCCAGGTTGAGCGCCTCGTGGAACGCGCCCTGGTTGGCCGCGCCCTCGCCGAGGAAGGCGACCGCAACGCCTTCCCGGTTCGACATCTTGCGCGACAGCGCCGCGCCGACGGCCGGGCCCATGCCCTGGGCGATGATGCCGGAGCAGGAGAAGTTCACGGCCGGGTCGAAGATGTGCATGTGGCCGCCGCGGCCGCCGCTCAGGCCGGTCTTCTTGCCGAAGATCTCGGCCGCCATGCGGTCGAGGTCGACGCCCTTGGCGATGGCGACGTGATGCGGGCGATGCGTCGACGTCGCGATGTCGCCGGCGTCGAGATGGGCGCAGACGCCGACCGCGCACGGCTCCTGGCCGTTGGACAGGTGCATCTCGCCGGGGATCGGGCCGTTCGCCATGTTGAAGGCCGGCGTCTTGCCCTCGAGATAGATCTTCTCGATGGCCTCCTCGAAATAGCGGCTGACGAGCATGTGCTCGTACATCCACAATTGCTGCTCCCGGTTCGGCTGCATGTCGCTCTCCTCCCATGACCCGCACCCCCCTTGCGGATGCGTTGCCGGTCGCGATGCGAGATACGTGCCAGTTGGCGCACAGGCCGCAAACGCTCGCGGCTCCGGCCGCGCCGCATCCGATCGCCGGCGCAATCCTGCGACAGGTGTCGCGCAAACGAGACGCGACCGGCGCAAATCCGAGACGGCGCGGCCGGCCGCGGGCGGTCAGCCGGCCGGGCGCGCCAGTCCGTATTCCCGCATGCGGCGATGCAGGGTCGCCCGGCTGATGCCGAGCCGCCGCGCGGCCTCGGCAACCGTCCAGCCGCATTCGCGCAGCGCCTCGAGGATGCGCGCGCGCTGCGCCGTGTCGCTGGCGCCGCGCAGGCTGGCAAGGGCGGCGTCCGCCGCGCCGCCGTCGCGGCGCGCGGCGGCGGTCCTGCCGGCGCGGACCTCCTCCGGCAGGTCGCCGGCCCCGACGACCCCGCCGTCGCAGGTCAGGGCGAGGAGCTTGAGCACGTTCGACAACTGCCTGACATTGCCGGGCCAGGGATAGGACACCAGCCATTCCAGCGCCTCGGCCGACAGGGTGAGCGGCCCGCCGGCGCAATGCTGGCCGGCGGGCTGGCCGGCGTACTGGCCGGCGTACTGGCCGGCGGCCAGCGACAGGATGAGATCGGCGAGGTCGGCGCGCTCGCGCAGCGGCGGCAAGGCGATGCGGACGCCATGGATGCGGTAATAGAGGTCCTGCCGGAAGGTCTTCGCCGCGACCATGGCTTCGAGGTCGCGATGGGTGGCGCAGACGAGGTTGAGCGCGACCGGCACCGGCTCGACCGCGCCGAGCGGCGTCACCTCGCGCTCGGACAGCACGCGCAGCAGCCGCGTCTGCAATTCCAGCGGCATGTCGCCGATCTCGTCGAGAAACAGCGTGCCGCCGCTGGAGGCCAGGACCTTGCCGGTCTTGCCCTGCTTCAGCCCGCCGGTGAAGGTGCCGGGCTCGTATCCGAACAGCTCGCTGTCGAGCAGGGAGTCGGGGATGGCCGCGCAGTTGACCGCGACGAACGGCCGCTCGCGGCGCGAGGACTCCATGTGGATGGCGCGGGCGAAGGCTTCCTTGCCCGTGCCCGTCTCGCCTTGCAGCAGGATGGACAGGTCGGCGTCGGCCACCCGCCGGACCAGCTCGACATTGCGCCGCATGCGCGGCTCGCCGCCCGCGAGGCGCTCCAGGCCGAGCGCGGCCGGCTGCCGCGCCACGGCAGGCGCCTTCGCCTCGGCCGCGGGCGCCCCGGGGGCGAGGCCCGCGACGCCGGCGCTCCGGCCGTTAGGGAAGGCATAGGCGTAGCAGGCGTCGCCGCCCTGCGCCTCGATCCGCTGCAAGCGTCCGGCCCCGCCTTCCAGCGCCCGCAGCGGAACGCCGAGCAGCTCGCCGACCGGCCGGCGCAGCACGTCGGCGCGCGCCGCGCCCAGGAGCCGCAGCGCGCTTTCGGAAGCGCCGGCGACGAAGCCGCCGTCATCCACCGCCAAGAGCGACTGGAAGACGTGGCCGTCGATGTCGGGCGCCTCGGCCAGGCCGACCAGGAAATGGCGCTGGAAGCGATTGCGGAACAGGGCCGTCTCGATCCAGCCGGCGGAATCCCGCGCCAGCCGGCGCAGCAGCGCCGCCTCGCTCGGCCGGATTCCGGCATTGCCGGCAAGGGTCAGCACGCCCAGCATGTCGCCGTCGGGGTCGATCATCGGCGTGGAAACGCAGACGAAGCCCTTGAGCTGGTTGTGGTAGTGATCGGCGCCGATGACGCAGGTGCCGCGGCGCTCGACGAGCGTGGTGCCGATGCCGTTGGTGCCGACGGCGGATTCGTTCCACACCGATCCCGCCGCCAGTCCCTCGCCGCGCAATCGGTGCGCGGTCTCGGAATCGCAGAAATCCTTGACGACGGCGCCCAGCCGGTCGGCGAACAGCACGCTGTAGCCGGTGTCGCGCACCGCCTTGCGCAGGCGGACCATCGCGCCGGAGCCGAGCTCGACCCGATCGAGCGTGCGCTCGAAACGCTGGCGGATCTCGCCGTCGGTCAGCCGCATGCGGGGGAAGGCCCCGTTGGGATCGAGATTGTAGTCCTCCCGGCAGCGTTGCCACGAGGCGGCGAGCGCCGAGGCCGTCTTCACAGAAGCCATGATGCCTCCCAACAACCAGCTTCCCGATCCCGGCAGTGTGCGCCACCCCCGCCGCGTCGGCAAGAGGGCCGCCCGCCAGCCATCGGCTCCGGTCCGTCCGATCCTCGCGCGGAGCCGGCGCAGCCGTCGTCGCTATTGCGCAAGCTCCGGCACGATGGGGCCGGTATTGGCGGGGTGGCCGGGCGGGCTATGCCGTGCCGGTGGAGCCGAAGCCGCCGGCGCCGCGCGCGGTCTCGCTCGCCGCCGCCCGCTCCTCGACGTCGAGCCGCGAAACCGGGGCGAGCACGAGCTGGGCGATGCGGGCGCCGCGCAGAACCGCGAAGTCCTCGTCGCCGAGATTGACGAGGATGACCTTGACCTCGCCGCGATAGTCGCAGTCGATGGTGCCGGGCGTGTTCAGGCAGGTGACGCCGTGCTTCAGCGCCAGGCCGGAGCGCGGCCGCACCTGGCCCTCGAAGCCCTGCGGGATCTCGAGGATCAGCCCGGTGGGAACGGCGGCGCGCTTTCCCGGCAGCAGGAGCAGCGGCCTGTCCTCGGGCACGGCGGCGCGCAGGTCCATGCCGGCGGCGCCCGCCGTCTCGTAGGCGGGAAGGGCGAGGCCGTCGCCGTGCGGCAGGCGCACGACGCCGAGAACGGGGGCTGGGGCTGGGGCAAAGGCTGAGGCAGGGGGGCGCGCGTCGGTCATGGCCGCATGCTATGGCGCGGGCCGGCGCGGCGGTCAATGACGCCCGGCCGTCGGGCCGCGATTTCCACGCATTCGCCGCATTCACGGTTTCTTGGCGGTTTGCGCCGCATTCTCGAAACCGACAACGGAGAACAGACCATGTGCCGATGGGCGGCCTATCTGGGCGAGCCGGTCTTCCTCGAGGACATCGTCACCGCGCCGCGCCATTCGCTGATCGCGCAGAGCCATCACGCGCTCGAGGCCAAGACCGCCACCAATGGCGACGGCTTCGGCATCGCCTGGTATGGCGGCCGGCCCGAGCCGGGCCTCTATCGCGACGTGCTGCCGGCGTGGTCCGACTGCAACCTGAAGAGCCTGTGCCGGCAGATCAGCTCCGGCCTGTTCCTCGCCCATGTCCGCGCCTCGACCGGCGGCCACACCAACCGCGACAATTGCCACCCGTTCGTTTCCGGCCGCTGGTCGTTCATGCACAACGGCCAGATCGGCGGCTTCGAGCGGCTGCGGCGCGGGCTGGAGCACGCCCTGCCCGACGCGCTCTACGGCCAGCGCCACGGCGCGACCGATTCCGAACTGTTCTTCCTGATGATGCTGGCCAACGGGCTGGACGACGACCCGCAAGGGGCGGCCGCGCGCGCCGCCGGCCAGGTGATCGAGGCGTCGATCAGGGCCGGCATCGCGCCGGCGCTGAAGCTGACGGCGGCGTTCTCCGACGGCGAGCGGCTCTACGCCGTGCGCTTCTCGACCCACGAGCGCGCGCCGACGCTCTATGCCGGCGCGTTCCGCGGCGCGGAAGGGCGCCTGAACGGGCGATGCCTCGTTTCGGAACCGTTCGACCGCGAGGAGCCCAACTGGCAGCCGGTGCCGACCGACAGCTTCGTCACCCTGACGCGCGACGGCGTCTCGATCGGCCCTTTCCAGCCGGCGCGCGAGTCGGCGCTGGCGCTCGCCGGATAAGCAGGCCGGGCAGGCCCGCTTCCGGCGGGCCGTCAATTCCCGTTCGACAGCCGCCGCGCGCGCCGCTATAAGCCGCGCCATCCAAGGGAATCCCTCATCATGGCCGAGACGATCAAAGACGCGGTGGCGCGCCGCCGCACATTCGCGATCATTGCCCACCCCGACGCCGGCAAGACGACGCTGACCGAGAAGCTCCTGCTGTTCGGCGGCGCGATCCAGCTCGCCGGCGAGGTCAAGGCCAAGAAGGACAAGATCCAGACCCGCTCCGACTGGATGAAGATCGAGCGCGAGCGCGGCATCTCCGTCGTCACCTCGGTGATGACGTTCGAATATGGCGACAACGTCTTCAACCTGCTCGACACGCCCGGCCACGAGGACTTCGCCGACGACACCTATAGAACGTTGTCCGCGGTCGACAGCGCGGTCATGGTCATCGACGCCGCCAAGGGCATCGAGCCGCGGACGCTGAAGCTGTTCGAGGTCTGCCGCCTGCGCGACATCCCGATCGTCACCTTCGTCAACAAGATGGACCGCGAGGCGCGCAACACCTTCGAGATACTGGACGAGATCGAGGAGAAGCTGGCGCTCGACACCGCCCCGATCACCTGGCCGATCGGCCAGGGCAAGACGTTTTCCGGCACCTACCATCTGGCCGAGAACGCGATCCGGCGCGGCGACGACGAGGTCGAGCGCACGCCCGTCAACGGCCCGGATTCCAACCGCGTCGCCGGCCTCCTGCCCGAGAACGAGCGGCCCGACTTCATCGAGGAACTGGAGCTGGCGCGCGAGGCGTGCCGGCCCTTCGACCTCGACGCGTTCCGCGAAGGCCACCTGACGCCGGTC
Source organism: Aquamicrobium sp. (assembly GCA_039808485.1). Taxonomy (GTDB): domain Bacteria; phylum Pseudomonadota; class Alphaproteobacteria; order Rhizobiales; family Rhizobiaceae; genus Aerobium. The sequence continues at coordinate 23,446 of JBDHTD010000025.1, forward strand.
TATTTCGGGTCCGCCCTGCGCAATTACGGCGTCCGCGACCTGATCGAGGCGCTCGGCGCCTTCGCGCCGCCGCCGCGGGCGCAGGAAGCCGACACCCGCACGGTCGAGGCCACGGAAGACAAGATGAGCGCCTTTGTCTTCAAGATCCAGGCCAACATGGATCCCAACCACCGCGACCGCATCGCCTTCGTGCGCGTGTGCTCGGGCATCCTCCAGCGCGGCATGAAGGCGACGCTGGTGCGCACGGCCAAGCAGATGCCGCTGTCGGCGCCGCAATTCTTCTTCGCCCGCTCGCGCGTCACCGCCGACGAGGCCTATGCCGGCGACGTCGTCGGCATCCCCAATCACGGCACGCTGAGGATCGGCGACACGCTGACCGAGGGCGAGGAAATCCTGTTCCGCGGCGTGCCGAACTTCGCGCCCGAGATCCTGCGCCGCGTCCGCCTCGGCGACCCGATGAAGGCCAAGAAGCTCAAGGAAGCCTTGCAGCAGATGGCCGAGGAAGGCGTGGTCCAGCTCTTCTCGCCCGAGGACGGCTCGCCGGCCATCGTCGGCGTCGTCGGCGCGCTCCAGCTCGACGTGCTCAAGGAGCGGCTGAAGATCGAGTACGGCCTGCCGGTCGATTTCGAGATGGCGCGGTTCTCGGTCTGCCGCTGGATTTCGGCCGAGTCGCGGGCCGAGCTCGAACGCTTCATCGAGACGCATCGCGGCGACATCGCCCGCGACCTCGACGGCGATCCCGTCTTCCTCGCGCCGCACGAATTCGGCCTCAACTACGAGACGGAGCGCTGGAAGCAGATCGGCTTCGCCGCGATCAAGGATTATCAGGTTCGCGACGCCGCGTGATCCGGGGTATACTCCCGCCAATCTCCCCACCCATTTCCCCACCGGCCCCAAGGAGCAACGCATGACCCTTCGACGCCTCGGCCGCACCGACATCGAGATCGCCCCGCTGGTCTTCGGCGCCAACGTCATCGGCTGGACCGCCGACGAGACGACGTCGTTTTCCCTGCTCGACGCCTTCGTCGACGGCGGCTTCACCGCCATCGACACGGCGGACTCCTATTCGCGCTGGGTGCCCGGCAACGACAGCGACAGCGAGAAGATCATCGGCCGCTGGCTGAAGGCGCGCGGCAACCGCGACAAGGTCCATCTCTTCACCAAGGTCGGTTCCGACATGGGACAGGGCAAGACCGATCTTTCAGCCAAATGGATCGCCGAATCCGTCGAAGGCTCGCTCAGGCGGTTGCAGACCGACCATATCGACCTCTACCAGAGCCACTGGCCGGACCCGACGGTCAACCACGAGGAAACGCTCGAAGCCTACGACCGGCTGATCGCGGCCGGCAAGGTGCGTTTCATCGGCGCGTCGAACTACGATGCCGCGCTTCTCTCGGCGGCGCTGGCCGCCGCCGACGCCAGGGGGTTGCCGCGCTACCAGACGTTGCAGAACGAATACAACCTCTACACCCGCGACAGGTTCGAGGGGCCGGTGCAGGAGCTGGTGCTGCGCGAGGGGCTGAGCGTCATCACCTATTATTCGCTCGCCTCCGGCTTCCTCAGCGGCAAGTACCGCTCGAAGGACGACTTCGGCCAGAGCCCGCGCGGCAAGGGCATCGCGAAATATCTCGACGACCGGGGCATGCGCATCCTCGCCGCGCTCGACACGGTCGCGGACCGCACCGGCGCCGCGCATTCGGAGATCGCGCTGGCGTGGATCGCGGCGCAGCCGGGCGTGGCGGCGCCGATCGCCTCGGCCACCTCGCTTGCCCAGATGCAAAGCCTGATGAACGGCGCGCGGCTCACGCTCGCGCCCGACGATCTCGCGCTGCTGACCGCCGCCGGCGTCTGACGCCGGAAACCGTTCCGGCGGCTTCCGGGAATGAAATTCCGATCTGAAGCGGGATCGTGGAATTCCATTTCCCATATATGTTGGAAAATTATTCCAGAATGCCCGGCCTCTTTCGCACCGGCGGCCTATATTCAGGTCAATCCCCCGCATGCAGGAAGAGAGGTCCGCCATGGGTCTGCGCATCAACGACATCGCTCCCGACTTCACCGCCGAAACCACCCACGGCACCGTCCATTTCCATGACTGGCTGGGCGGGAGCTGGGGCGTGCTCGTCTCGCATCCGAAGAACTTCACCCCCGTCTGCACCACCGAGCTCGGCACCATGGCCGGCCTCGCCGGCGAGTTCGAGAAGCGCAACGTCAAGCTGATCGGCATCTCCGTCGATCCGGTGGCCGACCACGACCGCTGGAAGGCCGACATCCGCACCGCGACCGGCTTCGACGTCGACTACCCGCTGATCGGCGACCGCGACCTCAAGGTGGCCAAGCTCTACGACATGCTGCCGGCCGAAGCCGGCGACTCCTCCGAGGGTCGCACGCCCGCCGACAACGCCACCGTGCGCTCGGTCTACGTCATCGGCCCGGACAAGAAGATCAAGCTGGTGCTGACATACCCGATGACGACGGGCCGCAACTTCGACGAGATCCTGCGCGCCATCGATTCGATCCAGTTGACGGCGAAGCACCAGGTGGCGACGCCCGCCAACTGGAAGCAGGGCGAGGACGTCATCATCACCGGCGCGGTGTCCAACGAGGACGCGATCAAGCGTTTCGGCGCGTTCGACACCATCCTGCCCTATCTGCGCAAGACCCGGCAGCCCGCGGCCTGAAGCCGGCCGACCGACCGAATGAAGACGACGGCGGCGGAACGGGCGTTCCGCCGCCGTTCCGATGCGGGGGCCGCCGTCAGGCGAAGGCGGCGGCCGGGGCGTCGAGGCAGGTGGCGTCGAGCGACCGGCACAGGCGAAGCCGCGCCGTCGCCAGCGGCAGCTCGTAGCGGATGAAATAGCGCCACGCCGCCAGCTTGCCCTCGTAGAAGTCGCGATCGGCCCCGGAGGCGAGAGCGCCGCGAAGCGCGCCCGCCGCCGCCAGCGCCTGCCGCAGCCACATCCAGCCGATGACGACATGGCCGAAGGCGTCGAGATAGAGCGTGGCGTTGGCCAGCCGCAGCGCCGGGTCGGCGCAGCCGAGCAGCGCCGCCGTCGTCGCCTCGAGCTCGTCGAGGGCGGCGTCGAGCCGCGCGGCGTCCGCCGCCAGCGCCTCGACGCGGGCCGCCTCGGCGGTTCCCGCACGCATCGCCGCCACCAGGCGCGCCAGCGTCTCGCCGCGGTCGCCGCCGACCTTTCGACCCAAAAGGTCCATGCCCTGGATGCCGAACGTGCCCTCGTGGATGTGGTTCAGCCGGTTGTCGCGGTAGAGCCGCTCCACCGGATAGTCGCGGGTGTAGCCGTAGCCGCCGAGGATCTGGATCGCCCATTTGTTGGCTTCGAGGCAATGCTCGGACGGCCACGACTTCACCACCGGCGTCAGCAGGCCGAGCAGCGCGGCGTCGCGCTTCTTCGCTTCCGGATCGTCCGTGGCGGCGAGCGCGTCGACCAGCGTCGCGCAATGGAGGCACAGCGCCTGCGCGCCCTCCACCGCCGCCTTCTGCGCCATCAGCATGCGGCGGATGTCGGCATGCTCGATCAGCGGCACCTGCGGGCCGGCCGGGTCCTTGTTGTCGATGCGTCTGCCTTGCGTGCGGGTGCGGGCGTAGTCGGCCGAATAGAGATAGCCGCCGAGCGCCGCCATCACCGAGGCATGGCCGACGCCGATCCGGGCCTCGTTCATCATGTGGAACATGTATTCGATGCCGCGATGCGGCTCGCCGATCAGGTAGCCCAGCGTCTCGCCGCCCTCGCCGAAGTTCAGCAGGCAGTTGGTGGTGCCGCGCTGGCCCATCTTGTGGTTCAACCCGGCGAGCGCGATGTTGTTGCCTTCGCCGGCCGCGCCTTGCGTGTCGACGCGCCGCTTCGGGACGAGGAACAGCGAGATGCCCTTGGTGCCGGCCGGCCCGCCGGGAATCTTGGCCAGGACCATGTGGACGATGTTGGCGGAAATGTCGTGCTCGCCGCCCGAGATCCACATCTTGTTGCCGCGGATGCGATAGAGCCCGTCCTCGCCCGGCGTCGCCGTCGTCGTGATGTCGGCGAGCGAGGAGCCGGCCTGCGGCTCGGACAGGCACATGGTGCCGAACCAGCGGCCCTCCAGCATCGGCGGCAGGAAGGTCCGCTTCAGCTCGTCCGAGCCGAAGGCGTGGAGAAGGTTGGCGGCCGCCTGGGTCAGGAAGGCGTAGTTGGCGACGGCCGTGTTGGCGCAGGTGAAGATGCCGGCGATGGCGGTGTTGACCGCCCACGGCGCCTGGAGCCCGCCGACCGCCTCGTCGAAGGACAGCGCGAAGAAGCCGGCCTCGGCATAGGCGGCGAGCGCCCGCGCCGTCGCCGCCGGCATCTCGACCCTGCCATCGACGAAGCGCGGCTCGTCGGCGTCGACCTCGGCCGCCACGGGAAGGAACCTCGCCTCGGCGATCTGCTGCGCGGTGTCGAGCATCTGGCCGATCGAGGCGCGGTCATAGGCGGCGAAGCGCGGATGCCGCAGCGCGTGGCGCTCGATCTCCAGCACCTCGTAGAGCACGAAGTCCAGATTGCGGCGGTCGACGATCATCGACATGAGATATTCCTCCGTTTCCCGGCTTTCGCGCGGCCCGGAATGCCATAGCTGTTCGGCGGAGCGCTTGTCCATGCGTGGCCCGCGACACGGCGGCGGGCGAATTAACGATTGGCATCCGCGTTTCTGTCCCTAAGAATAGGGCCGGCGGCGACGCCGCGCGAAGAGGAGCGCGCGACGCCCGAAGAAGCAAAAGAGAGGAACTCCCGCATGAAACACATCGCCCGCACTCTTGTTGCCGCCGGCGCGGCCGCCCTCGTCATGGGGCTGGGCGCAACTACCGCCAAGGCGCAGCAATTCATCAACGTGCTGACCGGCGGCACCTCCGGCGTCTATTATCCGCTCGGCGTGGCGCTGTCGGAAATCTACGGCCAGAACATCGAGGGCGCGCGCGCCCAGGTGCAGGCGACCAAGGCCTCGGTCGAGAACCTGAACCTGCTCCAGGCCGGGCGCGGCGAGATCGCCTTCACGCTCGGCGATTCGCTGAAGGAAGCCTGGGCCGGCAACACCGAGGCCGGCTATCCCGGCAAGCTCGACAAGCTGCGCGGCATCGCCGCGATCTATCCCAACTACGTGCAGATCGTCGCCTCGAAGGAATCGGGCGTCACCACGCTGGACGAGCTGAAGGGCAGGAGCCTGTCGGTCGGCGCGCCGGCCTCGGGCACCGAGCTGAACGCCCGCGCCATCTTCGCCGCGGCGGGGCTCGCCTATGACGACCTCGGCAAGCTCGAATACCTGCCCTTCGCCGAATCGGTCGAGCTGATGAAGAACCGCCAGCTCGACGCCACGCTGCAATCGGCCGGCCTCGGCGTCGCCTCGATCCGCGACCTCGCCACCTCGGTGCCGATCAACGTCGTCGAGGTCTCGCCCGAGATCATCGCGAAGATCGGCGCGCCGTTCATCGCCGCGACCATTCCGGCCGGCACCTATGAGGGCCAGACCGAGGACGTCGCCACCGCCGCGGTCGGCAATTTCCTCGTCAGCCATGACGGCGTGTCGGAGGAGACCGCCTACCAGATGACCAAGCTGCTGTTCGAGAACCTCGACAAGATGGCCGCCTCGCACGCCGCCGCCAAGGCGATCGACGTCGCCAGGGCGCTCGACGGCATGCCGGTGCCGCTGCACCCCGGCGCGGAGCGCTACTACCGCGAAGCCGGCGTCCTGAAATAGGCTTTCCTCCAATCGCGGCCTCGCCGCTCTCCTCTCCGGAGGCGGGCGGCGAAGCCGGCACCGAACGACAAGGTCGGAAACCGGCCGCACGACACCATCCAGGGAGGAACCATGAGCGAGGTGAAGGCCGACGGGCCGATCCTGATTCAGGAGACGGCGGAAGAGCATATCGAGGGCCTGCCCTCCGGCTTCGGCGAGGGGCTTTCCGGCCGCGCCGCGTTCTGGATCGCGTTCGCGTTCTCGCTGTTCCAGCTCTGGACCGCCGCCTACGGCACGCTGCCCAGCCAGGTGGTGCGGGCGATGCATGTCGGCTTCCTGCTCCTGCTCGGCTTCGCGCTGTTCGGCAACCTCGTGGCAAAGACGCGCGTCGGCAAGGCGTGGTTCTGGACGCTCGGCATCGCCGGCTTCCTGACCGGCGTCTACAATTGGGTCTACTACACGCCGCTGATCCACCGCTCCGGCTTCCTCACCCCGCTCGACCTCGCCGTCGGCGCGGTGATGATCGCGCTGGTTTTCGAGGGGGCGCGGCGGCTGATGGGCATCCCGCTGACCATCATCGCCGCCATCTTCCTAGCCTATTGCTTCTTCGGCAATTACCTGCCGCCGCCCTTCATCCATCGCGGCTATCCGTGGGAGATGATCATCGAGCATTTCGGCTTCGGCACCGAAGGCATCTACGGCACGCCGATCTATGTCTCGGCCGCCTACATCTTCATCTTCGTCGTCTTCGCCGCCTTCCTCGAGCGCGCCGGCATGCTGGCGCTGTTCAACGATTTCGCGCTCGGCCTCGTCGGCTCGTGGCGCGGCGGGCCGGCGCAGGTGTGCACGCTGTCGTCGGCGCTGATGGGCACCATCTCGGGCTCGGGCGTCGCCAATGTCGTGGCGTCGGGCCAGTTCACCATTCCGCTGATGAAGAAGTTCGGTTTCCGCGCCGCCTTCGCCGGCGGCGTCGAGGCGACGTCGTCGATGGGCGGGCAGATCATGCCGCCGGTGATGGGCGCGGTCGCCTTCATCATGGCCGAGACGCTGAACGTTCCTTACGTCGAGGTGGTCAAGGCGGCGCTGATCCCGGCCGCGCTCTATTTCGGCGTCTGCTTCTGGATGGTCCATCTCGAAGCCGGCAAGGCCGGGCTCGGCGGCATGCCGAAGTCGCAGCTTCCCGACCCGTGGGCGGCGCTGCGCCTTCACTGGCCGCTGGTGCTGCCGCTGGGTGCGCTGGTCTACCTGCTGTTCGCCGGCTACACGCCGATCTTCGCCGGCACGATGGGGCTGGCGCTGATCGTGGTGCTGATCCTCGGCACGCCGCTGGCCGCGCTGATCGGCCCGTTCGCCTTCCGCATGGTGTTCTGGGTCGCGCTCGGGCTGGCCGCGGCCGCGTTCATGAAGTTTGGCGTCAACGTGCTCGCCGCCGTCATCGCGGCTCTCGTCCTTGCCTGCGTCTTCTTCAAGGGCGGGCGCGAGACGCTGGCGATCTGCCGCGATTCGATGGCCGAAGGCGCGAAGAACGCGCTGCCCGTCGGCATCGCCTGCGCCATCGTCGGCATCGTCATCGGCACGCTGACGCTGACCGGCATCGCCTCGACCTTCATCGGCGCGATCATCCGCATCGGCGAGAACAATTTGTTCCTGTCGCTGGTGCTGACCATGCTGACCTGCCTCGTGCTCGGCATGGGCATCCCGACCATCCCCAACTACATCATCACCTCCTCGCTCGCCGGGCCGGCGCTGCTCGAGCTCGGCGTGCCGCTGCTCGTCAGCCACATGTTCGTGTTCTATTTCGGCATCATGGCGGACCTGACCCCGCCGGTGGCGCTGGCCTGCTTCGCCGCCGCCCCCATGGCCAAGGTGTCGGGGCTGAAGATATCGATCCAGGCGACCAAGCTCGCCACCGCCGGCTTCGTGGTGCCGTTCATGGCCGTCTACACGCCGGCCCTGATGCTCCAGGACGGCGGGCCGATGGCGGCGGAATGGGGCTACTGGGTCGAGGTCGCCTACATCGTCTTCAAGGCCTGCGCCGGCATCGCGCTGTGGGGCGTCGCCGTGGTCGGCTATCTCGCCGGCCGCGCCTCGTGGTGGGAACGCATCGCCTGCTTCGCCGCCGGCGTGCTCCTGATCCTCGAGCTGCCGCTGACCGACACGGCCGGCTTCGCGCTCGCCGTCGCCGCGGTCGCGGCGCATGGGTGGCGGACACGGCGGCTGCCGGCAACCGCGTGACGGGCCTGTGCGTCCTCGCCGGGGCGAAGGCGGCGACGCTGGCGGCCTCGGCCTTCACGCTCGTCTGGACCCATTCGGTCGAAAAGACGGAATGGCGCGAGGACTGGCGGATCGTGCCGGCCGGTCTCGAACTCACCGAAGCGCGGGTGAAAGGGTCCGGCGCGGGCGTCGACCCGCCGGAAGGCGCGGTGCTTCAGGACGGCTGGTGGGTCTACGCGCCGGGAATCGCGCCGGTGCCGCGGCTGGTGCTGGCGGCGTCGGGCGCGACGGTTTCCGGCTGGAGGCTGTGCGCGGGCGAGACCTGCCTGACGCTGGGGGCCGAGGCGGGCGAAACCATCGCGATCGAAGCGTGCGAGACGGGATAGCTCAGCGCGCAGCGGGGCGCAGGCGAGCGCAGGCCGGGCCGGGACCGCGCATGTAATGGCGCTCCGGCCGGTAGCTCGGAGCCAGAAATTCGCGCACCGCAACTGCGATACCAACAAAGCGCGCCACGATCGTCATTGCCCTGAACCCTGTCCTTTCGGATGTCCCTTCCGATTGCGGTCATCCTAGCGGCCGTCCGTGAATAAGCCGTGAACGGGATGTTAATCCTCGGCTCGATTGGCCCGCGAATCGTGACGCGATTGCGGTGATTTCGGGGTTTCATGACGACCGGCATGGCGACGGGCGCGCGAAGGGGCGGCGCTGTTGCAGAACGGCCACGCGCGGCGGCGCCGGCCGCCGTCGCGCCATCCGTCCGGCTGGAATTCCGCGACGGCGCTTGATCGCGCCGACCAGGATCGGCTAACGTCCCGGCATCGACCGAGTGGCAACTAGGGTTCCGGACGGCATGTCCGTCGCTGGACCGAGCGTTGCAGAAACCGTGGGCGTTCCACGGCTGCACCCGAGGGACAAAATCCCAGAGGCGGAGACGTCGAGATCAACCAGCGCCGGCCGGCGCGTCAGGAGGTCTCGATGGCGTTCGCCTCGCTGCTGCTCGTTGTCCTTGCATCCTTCATCCATGCAGGCTGGAACCTGCTCGCCAAGCGGGCCGCCTCGGTCGGCCCGGTCTTCGTCTTCGCCTACAATCTGATCTCCTGCGTCGCCTACGCGCCCTGGGTCGTCTATCTGGCGATGCGGGGCGACGGCATCGCGTGGACATCGGCGGGCGTCGGCTTCATCCTGCTCAGCGGCCTGATCCATCTGGCCTACAGCCTCTGCCTGCAAAGAGGATATCAGCTTGCCGACCTTTCGGTGGTCTATCCCGTCGCGCGCGGGACCGGGCCGATGCTGTCGACGTTCGCGGCGTTCCTGATCCTCGGAGAGCCGCCGACCGGGCAGGGCGTGCTCGGCCTGGTTTTCGTGGTCGCGGGGATCGGCCTGATCGCCACGCAGGGCGATCTGTCCGCCTTCCGGCGGCCGGGCGGGCAGGCAGGGGTCCGCTGGGGCACGGCGACGGGCGGCCTGATCGCCTTCTATACCGTCGTCGACGCCTATGCCGTCAAGGCGCTGGGGATCGCGCCGGTGGTGCTGGACTGGTTCTCGAACCTGCTGCGCTTCTTCCTGCTGGCGCCGCTGGTGATCGCCAAGCCCCGCCGCGCGGCCAATGCCATGCACGGACATTGGCGGCTTGCGTTCGGCGTCGGATTGCTGTCGCCGCTGTCCTACATCCTCGTGCTGGCGGCGTTGAGCTCGGGCGCGCCGCTCAGCCTGGTCGCGCCCATGCGCGAAATGTCGATGATGGTCGGCGCACTGCTGGGGATGCTGATCCTGCGCGAGCAGGTCGGGCCGTGGCGGCTCGCCGGCTGCGGCGTGCTGATCGCCGGCGTCGTCCTCCTGTCGGGAGCGTGAGGCCATAGCCTCGACTCCGCCGCCTTTTCGTGGCACTTGGCCGCCATGCAGCTCGACGTCAAGATATGCGGCCTGAAGAGCCGGGAAGCCCTCGACGCCGCTCTCGCCGGCGGCGCCAGCCATGTCGGCTTCATCTTCTTCGAAAAGAGCCCGCGCAACATCGCGCCGGAAGAGGCGGGGCGGCTGCGCCAGGCGGCGAAGGGACGGGCGCAGGCCGTGGCCGTCACCGTCGACGCCGACGACGCCGCGCTCGACCGGATCGTCGCGGCCATGGCCCCCGACATGCTCCAGCTTCACGGGCGCGAGACGCCGGCGCGCGTGGCGGAGGTCAAGGCGCGCTATGGCCTGCCGACGATGAAGGCGCTTGCCGTCTCCGAAGCCGCGGACCTGTTGCAGGTCGCGCCGTTCCGCGGCATAGCCGACCGCTTCCTGTTCGACGCCAAGCCGCCGAAGGGCGCGGTCCTGCCCGGCGGCAACGGCGTTTCCTTCGACTGGCGACTTCTGGCAAACCCGGATCATGGCCTTGACCCGACGGTCGATTACATGCTTTCGGGAGGGCTGGACGCCGCCAATATCGGCGACGCGCTGCGCCTTGCCAATCCGCCCGGCATCGACGTCTCGTCGGGCGTGGAAAGCGCGCCGGGCGTCAAGGACGTTGGTCTGATCGCCGACTTCCTGAACGCCGTCAGGGCCGCGCGCGCCGGCACTGCCGCCTGACCGCCCTTTCATCCCGAGGAGCCAGACCCGTGAACTCACCCGTCCAGCCGAACTCCTTCCGCGCCGGTCCAGACGAGGACGGCATGTTCGGCCTGTTCGGCGGCCGCTTCGTCGCCGAGACGCTGATGCCGCTGATCCTCGAGCTCGAGGCCGAGTGGAAGGCGGCGCGCGCCGACCCCGGTTTCCAGGGCGAGTTGCAGGCGCTGTCGACGCATTATGCCGGCCGGCCGTCGAAGCTCTACTTCGCCGAGGGGCTGACGCGCCATCTCGGCGGCGCCAGGATCTATCTGAAGCGCGAGGACCTGAACCACACCGGCTCGCACAAGATCAACAATTGCCTCGGCCAGATCCTGCTCGCCCGGCGCATGGGCCGCCGGCGCATCATCGCCGAGACCGGCGCCGGCCAGCACGGCGTCGCCACGGCGACGGTGGCGGCGCGCTTCGGCCTCGACTGCGTCGTCTATATGGGCGCCACCGACGTCGAGCGGCAGAAGCCCAACGTCTTCCGCATGAAGCTGCTCGGAGCAGAGGTCCGGCCGGTCTCGTCCGGCCACGGCACGCTCAAGGACGCGATGAACGAGGCCCTGCGCGACTGGGTGACGAACGTCGCCGACACCTACTACCTGATCGGCACCGCCGCCGGCCCGCACCCCTATCCCGAGATGGTGCGCGAGCTGCAAGCGGTGATCGGCCGCGAGGCGCGCGCCCAGATCCTGGAACAGGAAGGCCGGCTGCCCGACGTCGTCGTCGCCGCCGTCGGCGGCGGCTCCAACGCCATCGGCCTGTTCCATCCCTTCCTCGACGATTCCGGCGTGCGCATCGTCGGCGTCGAGGCCGGGGGGCGCGGCCTGCAAGGCACGGAACACTGCGCCTCGATGAACGCCGGCCGGCCCGGCGTGCTGCACGGCAACCGCACCTACCTGCTCCAGAACGCGGACGGGCAGATCATCGACGGCCACTCGATCTCGGCCGGGCTCGACTATCCCGGCGTCGGGCCGGAGCATTCGTGGCTCAAGGATTCCGGCCGGGTCGAGTACGTGCCGATCCTCGACGACGAGGCGCTCGACGCCTTCAAGCTGACGACGCGGGTGGAGGGCATCATCCCGGCGCTCGAATCCGCCCATGCGATCGCCCAGGCCGTCAAGCTGGCGCCGACGCTGGGTCCGGACAAGGTGATGATCGTCAACCTGTCGGGCCGAGGCGACAAGGACGTCCACACCGTGGCACAGATGATGGACATGGAGATCTGACCCGTGCAGGTCACGATCTACCACAACCCCAGATGTGGCACCTCGCGCACCGTGCTGGCGACGATCCGCGCCGCCGGCATCGAGCCGGAGGTGATCGACTATCTCGCCCGGCCCCTGTCGCGCGAGGCGCTCACGGCGCTGTTCGCGAAAACCGGCCGGCCGGTGCGCGACCTGCTGCGCCGCAACGGCACGCCATATGACGAGCTCGGCCTCGACGATCCCGCACTTTCCGACGCGGCGCTGATCGAGGCGGTCGCGCGCCATCCCATCCTGATGAACCGGCCGATCGTCTCGTCCGAACGCGGCGCGGCGCTGTGCCGCCCGCCGGAGACGGTGGCAGGGCTGCTGCCGGAAGCTGCCCCCGTTCCCCTCGCCATCCATGAGGACCGAAAATGACCGAGACCCGCATCGACCGCCGCTTCGCCAGGCTGAAGGAAGAGGGCCGGCCGGCGCTCGTCACCTACATGATGGCCGGCGACCCCGACTACGCCGCCTCGCTGTCGATCCTGAAGGCGCTGCCGGCGGCGGGCGCCGACGTGATCGAGCTCGGCATGCCGTTCTCCGACCCGATGGCCGACGGCCCGGCGATCCAGGCCGCGGGCCTGCGCGCGCTGAAGAACGGCCAGACGGTGGCGCGCACGCTGGAGATGGCGGCGGAGTTCCGCCGGCAGGACGACGAGACCCCGATCGTGATGATGGGCTATTACAACCCGATCTACATCTACGGCGTCGACCGCTTCCTCGCCGACGCCAGGGCGTCCGGCATCGACGGGCTGATCGTGGTCGACCTGCCGCCGGAGATGGACGACGAATTGTGCCTGCCGGCGCTGAAGGCGGGCATCAACTTCATCCGCCTCGCCACGCCGACCACCGACGACAGGCGCCTGCCGCGCGTGCTCGAAAACACCTCCGGCTTCGTCTATTACGTGTCGATGACCGGCATCACCGGCTCGGCGCTCCCCGACACCTCGAAGGTCGGCGAGGCGGTGGCGCGGATCAAGGCGCATACCGGCCTGCCGGTCTGCGTCGGCTTCGGCGTCAAGACCGCCGAGCAGGCGCGGGCCATCGGCGCCTCGGCCGACGGCGTCGTCGTCGGCACCGCGATCGTCAACGCCGTCGCCAACGTGATCGACGCCAGGGGCGGGCTGACGGCCGACCCGGCCGAGGCCGTGGCGACGCTGGTCGAGGGCCTTGCCCACGGCGTGCGCCGCGCCCGCCTTGCCCATGCGTGAATCGAACCCCATCTGAGCCGGACAGAAGAAGCGGAGACCGCCGATGAACTGGATCACCAACTATGTCCGCCCGAAGATCAACTCGATCCTCGGCCGCCGCGAGATGCCGGAGAACCTGTGGATCAAGGACCCCGAAACCGGCGAGATGGTGTTCCACAAGGAGCTGGAGGAAAACCAGTGGGTGATCCCGTCCTCGGGCCACCACATGAAGATATCCGCCAAAGAGCGGCTGAAGTTCTTCTTCGACGGCGGCGCCTATGAGGCGATCGAGAACCCGAAGGCGGCCGTCGATCCGCTGAAGTTCCGCGACGAGAAGCGCTATGTCGACCGGCTGAAGGAAAACCGCGCCAAGACCGGCATGGACGACGCCATCCTGTCGGCGACCGGCGCCGTCGAGGGGCTGCCGATCGTCGCGATCGTGCAGGACTTCGCCTTCATGGGCGGCTCGCTCGGCATGGCCGCCGGCGACGCCATCATCAAGGCGTTCGAGACGGCGGTCCAGCTCAGGCGGCCGCTGGTGCTGTTCTCGGCCTCGGGCGGGGCGCGGATGCAGGAAGGGATCCTGTCGCTGATGCAGCTTGCCCGCACCACGGTGGCGGTGGACCGGCTGAAGGAAGCCGGCCTGCCCTATATCGTGGTGCTGACCAACCCCACCACCGGCGGCGTCACCGCCTCCTACGCCATGCTGGGCGACGTCCACATCGCCGAGCCCGGCGCGGTGATCGGCTTCGCCGGCGCGCGGGTGATCGAGCAGACCATCCGCGAGAAGCTGCCGGAAGGCTTCCAGCGCTCCGAATATCTGATGGAGCACGGCATGATCGACATGGTGGTGTCGCGGCTCGAGATGAAGGAGACGGTGGCGCGGCTGCTGAAGATCTTCACCGGGGAAAAGCCGGCCGAGGCCGCGCCGCAGCCGGAACCCGAAACGGTCGCCGCCGAAACCCTGCCGGCGGCCTGACGCCGGCTCCTCCTCCAGCCCGATCGGGGCGTCATGAGCACCAGCAGGTCATGAGCACCAGCACAGGGGCGGCCGAGGCCGCGATCGAGCGCCTGATGGCGCTGCATCCCAAGGGCTACGATCTGTCGCTCGACCGGGTCGAGGGCCTGCTCGACCGGCTCGGCCGGCCGCAGGACCGCATGCCGCCGGTGATCCATATCGCCGGCACCAACGGCAAGGGCTCGGCCGCCGCCTTCTCGCGCGCGCTGCTGGAAGCCTCGGGCCGGCTGTGCCACGTCCACACCTCGCCGCACCTCGTCAACTGGCACGAGCGATTCCGCCTCGCGGCCGAGGACGGCGGCCGGCTGGTCGACGACGCGGTGCTGGCGGAAGCCATCGAGCGGGTGGCGCAAGCCAACGACGGCCGGGCCATCACCGTGTTCGAGATCCTGACGGCGGCGATGTTCGTGCTGTTTTCCGAGCATCCGGCCGACGCGGCAATCGTCGAGGTCGGCCTCGGCGGCCGCTTCGACGCCACCAATGTCATCGCAAGGCCCGCCGCCAGCCTGATCATGCCGGTCTCGCTCGACCACGAGGCATGGCTCGGCGACCGTGTGGAGCTGATCGCGGCCGAGAAGGCCGGCATCGTCAAGCCGGGCTGCCCGGTGGTGGTCGGCGCGCAGGAGCACGACGCCGCCCGCGAGGTGCTGATCGATACGGCGGAGCGCCTCGGCTGCCCGCTTCACGTCTACGGCCAGGACTTCGTCGCCTTCGAGGAAAGGGGCCGCCTCGTCTATCAGGACGGGGACGGGCTTTTCGACCTGCCGCTGCCGCGCCTGCCCGGCCGCCACCAATACGCCAACGCGGCCGCGGCCATCGCCGCGGTCAAGGCGGCCGGCTTTCCAGTCGGCCAACGGGCAGCCGAGCGCGCCATGGCGCGGGTGGACTGGCCTGGCCGGATGCAGAAGCTGACCGAAGGGGCGCTGGTGGCACTGGCGCCGATGGGCGCGGAAATCTGGATCGACGGCGGGCACAATCCCGGCGCCGGCGCGGTGGTGGCCGAGGCGCTGGCCAACGAGGAGGACCGGCGGCCGCGACCGCTCGTGATGATCGCCGGCATGATCAACACCAAGGACCAGACCGGCTATTTCCGCAACTTCGCCGGCATGGTGCGGCACGTCTTCACCGTGCCGGTCAACGACAGCGACGCCGGCGTGCCCAATGACGAACTGGCGGCGCGGGCGACGCAAGCCGGGCTCCCGGCCGAGCCGGTGGCGGCGGTGGAGAACGCGCTGATGATCCTGCGCGACGGCTGGGACGCCGCCAGCCCGCCGCCGCGCATCGTCATCTGCGGCTCTCTCTATCTGATCGGCGAGGTGCTGCGCAGGAACGGCACGCCGCCGGCCTGAATGCGAAAAGCCCGGCGCGAAGCCGGGCCTTGCCTGCCATCTGCCGCGGTAGAAAGGACGATCAGGCGACGGCGCCGCCGACCCAGGCGGAAAGCGCGGTCTTGGGCGCGGCGCCGACCTTGGTGTCGGCGACGGCGCCGCCCTTGAACAGCATCAGCGTCGGGATCGAGCGCACGCCGTACTGGGCGGCAAGCTCGGGGTTCTCGTCGATGTTCAGCTTGGCGATCTTCACCTTGCCGGCATATTCGGTCGAGATTTCCTCGAGCGCCGGGGCGATCATCTTGCAGGGGCCGCACCACTCGGCCCAGAAATCCACCACCACGGGTTCGGCCGATTCGAGCACATCGGCCTGAAAGTTGCTCTTGGTGACGGTGACGGTGGCCATATCGAAACTCCCTGACGATCGGTTCGCCCGCGCATGTGGGAAGAGGCGGGGGCAGGTTCAAGCGCCGTTCTGTCACGTCGCCGTGAGTCGGGCAAGCGGTGGAGGCAAGCGGCGTGGAGGCAGGCGGCGGGGTCAGCCAAGCGCGGCGAGCGCTTGCGCCAGGGTTTCGTCGCCGAGCGGCACCAGGAGCGGCGCCTCGGTGTAGACGAGGGCGGCGCGGACCTCGCGGCCGGGATAGAGCGGCTTCACCAGCGCGCGGTAGAGCGCCATCTGCGCCAGGTGCGACGGCGGCAGGGACGCGGGGTCGTCCGAGGCCGGCGGCCGCCCGGTCTTGAAATCGACGATGAGCACGGCCTCGGGCGTGACCGCGAGCCGGTCGATCTTGCCCGACACGGCGCGCTCCGCGCCGCGGACCGCGACCCGGCCCATGATCGCCACCTCGGCGCGCGAGCCCGGCGCGAACAGCGGCGCATAGACGGGATCGGCGAGCACCCGCTCGACCGAGCGCCACAGGTGTTGGCGCGCGCCCTCTGGCCAGGCCCGGCCGATGCGGCCGAGATAGCCCGTTGCCGCTTCCGCCCGGCGCTCGACGGCGATGTCCGGCAGCATCTGGATCAGGCGGTGCAGGGCGGTGCCGCGCTCGAGCGCGAGCGACGAATTTTCTTCCGCATCCAGAACCGGCGAGCGGCCGGAAAAGGCGACGTCCGCCTCGGGCTCGATCGCGACGCCGGCGCCCGACGGCGCCAGCGGCCGCGGCAGGACCGGGGCCGGGGCCAACGGCGCATGAAGGGCGGCCGGCGGCGCTGGCGGCAAGGCCGCTTCGGCCCGCGCCGCGTCCGTTGCCGGGATCGCCGCCGCGGTCACCGGCGCGCTGACGGCATAGCGCAGGATCGTTTCGCCGGTGGCGGGGTGCGCTTCTTCCCTTGTCGCGGGCGATTGCCCGAGCGCGGTCTCGACCATGGCGTGCCAGGTGTCGTCGCGCCGGCCCCTGACGCCGTGATAGCCGCAGACGATCAGCCGGTCCTCGGCCCGCGTCATCCCGACATAGAGCAGGCGGCGATATTCCTGCTCGGCCTTGCGCTTCGCTTCCCTCTCCAGCGCGGCGGAAACGCCGTTGGCGGTGTCGGCGGCGGCGCGCCACAGGAAGCCTCGGCCCTGCCACGCCCTGCCCGGCGGGTCGAACGGCATCAGCCGCGGCAGGTGGCTGGCCGAGAACGGCGCCGCGCCGCCGTCGACCAGGAACACCACCGGAGCTTCCAGCCCCTTGGCGGCATGAGCGGTCATGATCCGCACCTCGCCGCGCGTCTGGTCCATCTCGCGCTTGATCTCCGGTCCGCCGCGGTCGAGAAGCGCGACCAGCGCCTCCAGCTCGGTGGTGCCGGTCTTCTCGGCGGCAAGGCAGAAATTCAGGAACTCGTCGACGACGTCGCCGGCTTCCGGCCCCAGCCTCGCGATGAATTTCCGCCGCAGGCCGTCGCGCGCCAGCACGGCCGAGAAGAAGGCGAAGGGCGTGCCGAAGCCGGCCTCGCCACGCCAGCGGGAAATGGCCGCCCACGCCTCGCCCGCCTTGCCGCTTTCGGGGCCGCTTTCGGGGCCGCCGGCCCCGGCTGCGTCAGCGAGCGCGGCGCGCAGCGCGCCCGGCCGTTCGGCGGCCAGCGCCAGCAGCTCGTCCTCGGAGAAGTCGAAGGCCGGGCTTTTCAGCAACGCCGCCAGCGAAAGATCGTCGTCGGGTTGAAGCGAGACGCGCGCGATGGCCAGAAGGTCCTGCACGGCGATATGGCCGGTCAGAAGCAGCCTGTCGGCCCCGGCGACCGGGATGCCGAGGTTCTTCAACTCCCGCGACAGCGCATGGATGAAGCGGTCGCGCTTCCTGACCAGCACCATGACGTCGCCGGGGGCGAGCAGCCGCTGCTTCTCGCCGATGCGCTCGCCGCTCGCCAGCCAGTGGCGGATCGTCGCCGCGATCTGCGCCGCCAGCCGCATCGCCGGCGCGGAAGCGTGGTCGATGGCCTGCGCCCAGTCTTCGGGCTCCTCGACCGCGACCGGCGACAGCGACGGCCAGACCTCGACATGGCCGGGCGCGGCGTCGCGGATGGCGAGATGCGACACCGGCTCGGGGTCGCGGGTCAGGCCGTCGCGGTTTGCCTCGTCGGCGAACACCAGATCGACCGCCGAAAGGACATCCCACGTCGAGCGGAAGGAGCGCGCCAGCCTGACATGCTCGAAGCGCGCCGCGGCCGCCGTCACCCGTTCGCGGAAGAAGCGGCCGCCGAGCGCGAAGGCTTCCGGCTCCGCCCCCTGGAAGGAATAGATCGACTGCTTCTCGTCGCCGACGGCGAAGACGGTACGGCTTTGCCCGCCACGGGGCCCGCCACGGGGCCCGCCACGCGCGCCGTGGCCGGCGAAGAACTCGTCGGTCAGCGCCCTGACCACCGCCCACTGGTCGGGGCTGGTGTCCTGGGCCTCGTCGAGCAGGATGTGGTCGATGCCCTTGTCGAGCTTGTACTGCACCCACGGCCCGGCGTCGCGCCGCGCCAGCAGCGCCACCGTGCGAGTGATCAGATCGTTGAAATCGAGGAAGCCGCGGCCGCTTTTCAGCCGCTCGTAGCGGACGATCAGCCAGTCGGCGAGCGTGAGCGCCGCACGCGTGCCCGACAGCATGGCGTGGAGCGCGAGGCGGTCGCCAACCGCATTTATTTCGGTAGCGAAACGACCGAACTCGTCCGGCAGGTCGGGGAAGAACTCGCCGACGCCCTTGGCCGTCAGGTTACGGGTGGAGCGCGCGACCCAGCCCTCGCCGGCCTTGCGGGTGAGGAACAGGCCGCGCAGGGCGGCGAGCCGCTCCAGCGGGTCGGCCAGCAGCGCCGCGGCGGCCAGCCCGGCGGCGAAATCCTGCGTCGCCGCCTTGCCGGCGGCGGCGGCGCGGCGGCCCATTTCGGCGGCAAACGCCGCCGTGAAATAGCGGTCCGGCCACAGCCCGCCGGCCAGCGCCTGCGGCGTCTCGTCGCCGGAAAAGCCGAACGCGGCGAACAGCGGCAGGAAGCGCGGGCCCTTTTTATCGATCTGGGCCTTGTCGATCTGGGCGATGAAGCCGCGCAGCGCGTCGCGATTGGCGACGACGGCGGAGAGCAACTGTTCCAGCCCGCTCTCGCCGGCAAGGGCGAGCACGGTGGCGAAGGCGTCGGCCAGCGCCGGGCCGTCGGCGCCCGCCCCTGCCGCCGCGCCGGCGATCATCTCGCGTCGCGCCTCGGCCAGCAGCGCCGCCTCCATCTGCCCGTCCAGCATCTCGAAATGGCCGGCGATGTTGGCCTCGAGCGGGAACTGGTGCAGCACCGCCTCGCAGAAGGCGTGGATGGTCTGGATCTTCAGCCCGCCCGGCGTTTCCAGCGCGCGGGCGAACAGCCGGCGGGCGAAGGCCATCCGTTCGGCGTCCGGCGGCCGCCCCTCCAGCGCGGCGATCTCGCGCGCCAGGTCGTCGTGGGGCAGCGTCGCCCAGCGCGACAGGTTCCTGAACACCCGGCCCGCCATGTTGGCGGCGGCGGCGCGGGTGTAGGTCAGGCACAGGATGCGCGAGGGGTCGGCGCCGCCGAGCAGCAGGCGGATGACGCGCTGGGCCAGCACATGCGTCTTGCCGGAGCCGGCATTGGCCGACACCCAGGCCGACAGCGACGGCTCGGCCGCGAGGGCCTGCGCCCGGCGGGTATCCTCGGGAACGACGAAGTCGCTCATGCCGCCTCGCCGCCGGCATCGTCGGCGTCGCCGCCGGCCGACCATTCGAGCACCCGGGCGAGATGGTCGTAGTCGCCGCCCGTATCGCCCTCCCGGAACGGCAGAGCGCGGGAGAGATAGCCGGTCGTTTCGATACCGTAATGACCGAGCAGCCGCTCCAGCCGCGCCCAGGCCTCGACCGAAAGCTCGACCGCCGACTTCACCTGGCGGTTGTGGGTCAGGATCGATTCCTCGACCACGTCGCCATTCGCCTTCATGCGGACATAGGCGAGCCCGGCCGGGGTGCGCGGGCCGGCGTCGGCGAAGGCGCCGCGCATCATGAGCGCGCCCTCGAGCGCGAGCTGGGGGCTGAGCAGCGTGTGCGCCTGCGCCTTCGACGGCGACGCGCCGGTCTTGAAATCGACGATGTCGGCCATGCCGGCCGGCATCAGGTCGATGCGGTCGGCGCGGCCGGACAAGGTCGCCCCGGTGGCGCCGACCGGCGTCGCCTGCGCCCGCGCCTCGGCCAATCGCTGCACGACATCGGCGCGCGTGCGCTCCCAGGCGATGAACTTTCCGGCCATGGCGACGAAACGCGGCCACCACACCGCGTCGATGTCGGGCGGCAGGGCGCAGGCGTCGAAGCTGGCGCGGCCGATCTCGATCAGCCTGCTTTCAGCCTGCGGCGCGGCCGGGTCGGTGCCGGAGAGGGCGAAGGCATGGACGATGTCGTGGAACAGCGTGCCGCGCTCGGCCGCGCCGGGGTCGCGGACCAGCGGCTCCAGCGGCTCCAGCCGCAGGATGCGGCGGGCATAGACGGCATAGGGGTCGCGGCGCAGCGTCTCGATCTCGGTGACGGAGAAGCGCTTCGGCCGGAGCGCGAGCGGCGGCCGCGGCTCCGGCCGGGCGGCGAAAGGCACCGGCGCGGCACGGTCGAGGCCGCGCGCCCAGTCGAGCAGCGCCGCGCCGCGCCGCCG
>JBDHTD010000026.1:0-43531 GCA_039808485.1 Aquamicrobium sp.
AGCGCAGCTTGGCAAGACGGATTTCCGGGGGCAAAGGCGGACGCGCGTCCGAGGGCTTCCGGCCGTCGCGCGACGAGCTGCTCGCTTTCGTGCGGGAAAACCCTGACCGGGCCGGCAAGCGCGAGCTCGCCCGCGCCTTCAACCTGAAGGGCGCCGACCGGCTCTGGCTCAAGGACATGCTGGCCGAGCTTCAGGACGAAGGCCTGCTCGAAAAGCGCGCCAAGCGCTTCGCCCGGCCGGGCGCGCTGCCGCACGTCGTCGTGCTCGACGTGTTTTCGCGCGATGGCGACGGCCTGCTGCTCGCCCGCCCTTCCGAATGGCCCGAGGAGAACGGCGCGGTCCCCCTCGTCTCGATCCGCCCCTCGCGCAGCGACAGGGCGCGCGTTCCCGGCATCGGCGAGCGGGTGCTGGCCAAGGTGTTCCCGGCAAGTGGGGGGACGGGCGAGGAAGAAGGCCCGGCCTATACGGCACGGGTGATGAAGGTGTTCGAGAAGCGCCGCGAGGCGGTGCTCGGCATCTTCCGCGTGTTGCAGGACGGCTCGTTCCGCATCGAGCCGGTCGAGCGGCGGCAGGCCGAGCTGACGGTCGACGCCGACTACGCCAACGGCGCGAAAGCCGGCGATCTCGTCGAGGTCGAGCAGGTGTCCAGCGGCCGCTACGGCCTGCCGCGGGCCAAGGTGCTCAACGTGCTCGGCTCGCTGGAGAGCGAAAAGGCGATCTCGATGATCGCCATCCACGCCCACGACATCCCGCACATCTTTCCGCCGGAAGCGCTTGCCGAGGCGGAAGGCGCGCAGCCGGCGACGATGGCCGGCCGCGAGGATTTCCGCGATCTGGCGCTGATCACCATCGATCCGGCCGACGCCAAGGACCATGACGATGCGGTCCATGCCGCGCCGGACCCCGACGAGGCCAACGCAAGCGGCCACATCCTCACCGTCGCCATCGCCGACGTCGCCTCCTACGTCACCGAAGGCTCGGCGCTCGACCGCGAGGCATTGAAGCGCGGCAACTCGGTCTATTTCCCGGACCGGGTGGTGCCGATGCTGCCCGAGCGCATCTCCAACGACCTGTGCTCGCTGCGCGAGGGCGAGGACCGGCCCGCGCTTGCCGTGCGCATGGTCTTCACCGCCGACGGGCGCAAGCTGCGCCACTCGTTCCACCGCGTCATGATGCGCTCGCACGCCAAGCTCGCCTACGGCCAGGCGCAGGCCGCGATCGACGGCCGGCCGGACGACAGGACCGGACCGATCCTCGACACGGTGCTCAAGCCGCTGTGGGACGCCTATGCGGCGCTGAAGCGCGGCCGGGCGGCGCGCGAGCCGCTGGAGCTCGACCTGCCCGAGCGCAAGATCGTGCTGAAGGCCGACGGCACGGTCGACCGCGTCTTCGTGCCCGAGCGCCTCGACGCCCACAAGCTGATCGAGGAATTCATGATCCAGGCCAACGTCGCGGCGGCCGAGACGCTGGAGGCCAGGCGCCTGCCGCTGATCTACCGCATCCACGACGCGCCCTCGCTCGCCAAGCAGGAATCCTTGCGCGAGTTCCTCGCCACGCTCGGCCTGCCGCTGGCGCGCGGCGTCCAGATGAAGCCGTCCTCGTTCAACGG
This sequence comes from Aquamicrobium sp., assembly GCA_039808485.1. Taxonomy (GTDB): domain Bacteria; phylum Pseudomonadota; class Alphaproteobacteria; order Rhizobiales; family Rhizobiaceae; genus Aerobium. The sequence continues at coordinate 1,610 of JBDHTD010000026.1, forward strand.
CATTTTGTCGCGGGTGAAGGGCTCCGATCACGAGACGCTGGTCAACGAGGTGGTGCTGCGCAGCCAGAGCCAGGCGATCTATTCGCCGGAGAACATCGGCCATTTCGGCCTGCACCTGCGCCGCTACGCCCACTTCACCTCGCCGATCCGCCGCTATGCCGACCTCGTGGTCCACCGGGCGCTGATCGGCGCGCTAAAGCTCGGAAAAGACGGCATTTCCACTGCGCAGGAGGAACGGCTCGACGAGATCGCGGCGCTGATCTCGGCCGCCGAGCGCCGGGCCATGGCCGCCGAGCGCGAGACGATCGACCGGCTGATCGCCACCCATCTGGCGACGCGGCTGGACGAGAGCTTCCAGGGCCGCGTCTCCGGCGTCACCAAGGCCGGGCTGTTCGTCCAGTTGCCGCAATATGGCGCCGACGGCTTCATCCCGGTGTCGTCGCTGGGCGACGATTACTATATCTACGACGAGTCGGCGCATGCGCTGTTCGGCGAAAGGTCGGGCAAGGGTTATCAGCTTGCCGACGAGGTCGAGGTGCGGCTGGTGGAGATCGCGCCGATGGCCGGCGCCATGCGTTTCGCGATGCTGAGCGAGCCGAAGCCCCTGCCCGGCTCGAAACAGTCGTTCCACAAGGCGCGCCGCGGCAGGGTCGGCGCGCAACGGCCGCCGCCCCGCGGCCGCTCCCGGAGAAGATGATGGAAGAACAGACATTCGGCCAGCCGGCCGAGACCCCGCGCTCCCTGATGCAGGCGATGGGCCGCGGCTTCATGGGCAAGTGCCCGCATTGCGGCCAGGGCCGCCTGTTCGGCAAGTTCCTGAAAGTCGCCGATCGCTGCGACGCCTGCGGCGAGGAATACCACCATCACCGCGCCGACGACCTGCCGGCCTATCTGGTGATCCTCGTCGTCGGCCACGTCGTCGTCGGCGCCTTCATGGGCATGGAGAATGTCGTCGAGCTGACAACGTGGCAGCACCTGGCGATCTGGGTGCCGATCACGCTCGTCATGACCATCGGCCTGCTCCAGCCGACCAAGGGCGCGGTGGTCGGCCTGCAATGGGCCTTGAGAATGCATGGATTTTCGGGCAAGCCCGAGGTACTCGAAACCCATCCGGAACTGTGAGGCAGGCATGACGGGCGACAAGATCGGCATAGCGGGGATGACGCGGTCGGAAGTCGACCGCATCGAGAACAAGGATTTCGCCCTCGGCGACGGCCCGAAGCGGCCGCGCGACGCGGCGACGCTGATCCTGCTCGACCGCAAGGGCGGCGACGTCAACGTGCTGATGGGCCGGCGCCACATGCGCCATGCCTTCATGCCCGGCAAGTTCGTGTTTCCCGGCGGACGCACCGATCCCGCCGACAGCCGCATCCCGGTCGCTTCCAGCCTTCATCCGGACATCGAGGCGAAGCTCGCCCGCGGCCGCACCTCGACGACGCGCGCGCGCGCCATCGCGCTTTCGGCCGTGCGCGAGACCTATGAGGAAGCCGGCCTGCTGCTCGGACGGGCGGGAAGCTTCGCCACCGCAAAGACCGACTGGCACGGCTTCGTCGAGCATGGCGTCGCGCCCTCGCTCGAAAGCCTGCGCCTCGTCGCCCGCGCCATCACGCCGCCCGGCCGCGTGCGCCGCTTCGACACCCGCTTCCTCGCCGCCTTCCGCGACGACGTGGCGGTGGAGCTGCCAGGCGGCGGCCCGACCGACGAGCTCGAGGAGATCATGTGGCTGCCGCTGGGCCAGGCGGTGGAAGCGGACATCCCCGCCATCACCCGCACCATCCTCGGCGACCTGCTGACCAGGCTGCGCGACGACCCCGACCTCGCCCCCGCGACGCCGGTGCCGTTCTACTATATGCGGCACAACAAGTTTCGCCGCGACATCCTCTGACAGCCGTTTCCGCCCAGGTGCACCAGATGGCGAAGCCGCCGTCCGTTCCCGACGATGCCGCCGCGCCGCCCGAAGGCGTGCGCTGGCTGTCGATCGTCGCCGCCATCGCCTCCATCAGCGTGGTCGGCATGGCGATCGGCCTCGGCGTGCCGCTGCTTTCGGTCATCCTCGAATCGCGCGGCTATTCCGCCACCGCGATCGGCGCCAACACGGCGGTCGCGGGCATCGCCTCCATTGCCGCGGCGCCCTTCGCCACGCCGCTGGCCGCCCGCTTCGGGGTGGTGCGGCTGATGCTGGCGATGATCGTCATCGGCGGCCTCGCCTTCGTGGGCTTCTATTTCGCGCCCGCCTTCTGGGTGTGGTTCCCGTTGCGCGCGGTGCTGCATTTCGCGCTGACGGTGCTGTTCATCCTGTCCGAGTTCTGGATATCGACCTCGGCCCCGTCGGAGCGACGCGGCCTGATTCTCGGCATCTACGCCACGGTGCTGTCGCTGGGCTTCGCCTTCGGCCCGTGGCTGTTCGCGCAGATCGGCTCGACCGGCTTCGCCCCGTTCGGCATCACCTTCGTGCTGATCGCGCTGGCGGCCATCCCCGTCTCGCTGGCCTGGCGGCAAAGCCCCGACATTTCCGGCTCCGGCCACGGCGACGGCGGCGGCAGCGGCTTCGCCCGCTATATCTGGATGGTGCCGACAGCGACCGCGGCCGTCCTCGTCTTCGGCGCGGTGGAAACCGGCGGCTTCGCGCTGTTTCCCGTCTACGGCGCGCGCATCGGCTATCCGGAGGCGGACGCGGCGCTGCTGCTGACCGCGGTCGGCCTCGGCAACGTGCTGTTGCAGATCCCGCTCGGCCTCGTCAGCGACCGCATGGGCGACCGGCGGCTGCTGCTCGCGGCCTGCGCCCTCGTCGGGCTGGCGGGCGTGTTGGTGCTGCCCTCCTTCGCCGGCAACTGGCACATGAGCGCCATGGTGCTGTTCGTGTGGGGCGGCGTCGTCGCCGGCCTCTACACGGTCGGCCTCGCCCATCTCGGCTCCAAGCTGTCGGGCCGCGACCTCGCCTCGGCCAACGCCGCCTTCGTGCTCTGCTACGGCATCGGCATGCTGATCGGCCCGCAGGCCATCGGCATCGGCATGGACATCGCCGGGCCGAACGGATTCGCCTGGACGCTGGCCCTGTTCTTCGCCGCCTATCTCGTGCTGGCGGCCGCGCGCCTGTTCGTCACGCCGGCGCGACGCTGACACAATCCTGCCCCGTACCTGGCCGCGCACCTGCCCCCGTACCTGGCCGCGCACGAACGGGGTTGACTTTCCGCCATCCTGGTTTATGTCTCCGCGCGAGATTTCCGCAGACGGGCTCGCCGCCCGAACCCATGCGGCGACCTATCCTCAAACACAGCGGACACGAAAATGGCCAAGGCTACGACCATCAAGATCAAGCTTCTGTCCACCGCGGACACCGGCTTCTTCTATGTCACCAAGAAGAACAGCCGCACCATGACCGACAAGATGAGCAAGCGGAAGTACGACCCGGTCGCCCGCAAGCACGTCGAGTTCAAGGAAACGAAGATCAAGTAATCTTCGGCTTTCGAGCGGACAAACGAAAACGCCGCCCTTTAGAGGCGGCGTTTTCGTTTTCGGCCGGTCGCGCCTTGAGGAGCGAGCGGTGTGAAAAAGGGGCCGGTCGGCAATCTGGCAGCGGTACGAGGATGCCACTTTACGCCAGAGCCGGCCGGCCGACCCCACGAACCCAGGAGATGCGGCGGACCTGAGCATCATGGGGTATCGATCAAGGTACGGAAAAGAAAGGCGCTTGCGCCCCATTCACCCCCGCCCCTGTCTCCCGGGGCGCACAGTTGCGCACAGGCGCAATAAAATCAACGATTTCTTAATCAGCGCGCCAATTCTCCACAAACAGGGTAAATTTTGCGCGCCGGAGCGCCTGAATCGCTTGATTCAGGTCAAACATCGCCGGATTCAGGCCGAACCGTCTCAGGCGGCGGCGGCGACGACGCGGTTGCGGCCGCCGTTCTTGGCCTCGTAGAGCGCCAGGTCGGCCCGCTTCAGCATCGCCTCGACGGTATCGGCCTCGCGCATCATCGCCGCCACGCCGACGCTGACCGTCACGGTGATGGGGCGGCCGTCGGCGCCGACGAGGAAAGGCGTGTCTGCGACCTGGGCGCGGATGCGCTCGGCCACCTTCTCGGCGACCACGCCCTCCGTATCCGGCATAACGACGACGAATTCCTCGCCGCCCATGCGGCAGGCGAGGTCGATGCCGCGCACGTTCTTGCGCAGGCGCGCCGCGAACTCGCGCAGCACCTTGTCGCCGACGTCGTGGCCCCAGGTGTCGTTGATGGTCTTGAAGCGGTCGATGTCGGCCACCATCAGCGACAGCGGTCGGCGGCGGTTGCGCGCGCGCTCGAACAGGGTGGCGAGGTGGCTGTCGAGATAGCGGCGGTTATGCAGGCCGGTCAGGCCATCGGTGACGGCCATCTCGATGGTCTGGGCGACCGAGGCGCGCAGATGGTCGTTGTAGCGCTTGCGCTTGACCTGGGTGGCGAGGCGCGCCACCAGCTCGTGCTGGTCGATCGGCCGCACCAGATAGTCGTTGACGCCCAGTTCCAGCCCGCGCGCCAGCCGCGCCTCCTCGCCCTCGTCGGCCAGGAGCATGATCGGCACGAAGCGGGTGCGGTCGAACGTGCGCAACTGCGAGCACAGCCTGAGCGGGTCGTAGTTGGAAAAAACCGTGGAGACGATGAGGCAATCATAGTCGCCGTCGGCTGCCTGGAAAAAGGCGGCGTTGGGATCGGTGGCGACCGACAGCTCGCAGCGGCCGCGCAGCATCCTGGTGATGCGCTCGGCGCCGGCGGCGCGCTCGTCGACCAGGAGCACGCGCGGCAGCGTCTCCACCGCCGTGCCGCGGCGGCTCAGCAGTTCCTCGATGCCGATGTTGCGGGTGGTGGCGGCGCGCAGCCGCAGCTCGTCCGTCAGCGTCTTCAGGCGGACGAGGCTTTTCACGCGCGTCATCAATTGCAGGTCGTTGACCGGCTTGGTCAGGAAATCGTCCGCCCCGGCCTCCAGCCCCCGCACCCGGTCGGCGACCTGGTCGAGCGCCGTGACCATGACCACGGGGATGTGCTGCGTCGCCGCGTCCGCCTTCAGGCGGCGGCAGACCTCGAAGCCGTCCATGTCCGGCATCATCACGTCGAGGAGCACGACGTCGACCCGGCCGTTCTCGCAGGCCTCGAGCGCCTCGGCGCCGCTATAGGCCGGGATCACCTCGAAATACTCGGCCAGCAGCCGGGCCTCGAGCAGCTTCACATTGGCCGGGACGTCGTCGACGACGAGGATACGAGCGGTCATGACCCAACGGTCTCCCAAACAAAAGCAGGCGCAAGCATCAGGCGTCGCCGAGATAGGACTTGATCGTCTCGATGAACCGCGCCACCGAGATCGGCTTGGAAATATACGCCTCGCAGCCGCCCTGGCGGATGCGCTCCTCGTCGCCCTTCATGGCGAAGGCCGTGACAGCGATCACGGGAATCGCGTGCAGTTCGTCGTCTTCCTTCAGCCATTTGGTCACTTCCAGCCCGGAAACCTCCGGCAACTGGATGTCCATCAGGATGAGGTCAGGCTTGTGGGCGCGGGCGAGATCGAGCGCCTCGAGCCCGTTGCGGGTGCGCACCGTCTCATAGCCGGAGGCCTCGATCAGGTCGCGAAAGAGCTTCATGTTCAGCTCGTTGTCTTCGACGATCATAACCTTTTTCGGCATGTCTTCCCTACCTCGCCAGGATTTGCGCGACCCGTTCCCGGCGCTTCGTCGTCACAGCTCCTCAAAACCCGGGCAGACGCTAGCGCAATTTGATTGACGAATGGCAAACCCGCTTGCCCGGCCGGGCCGGGCTGGGCTACAGCCGGCGCATGCGTGCGCCCCGCCCCGTCCGAATCGACCCTGAAGCCGCCGAAGGCATGGCGGTGGCCGGCCTCGGCTTCATCGCCGCCGACCCGGTGCTGCTGCCGCGCTTCCTCGCCCTGACCGGCATCGAGGCCGGCCAGATCCGGCAGGCGGCGCGCGAGCCGGGCTTTCTCGCCGGCGTGCTGCAATTCCTGATGGCGCACGAGCCGACGCTCGCCGCCTTCTGCGAAGCCAGCGGCAATGACCCCGCCCATGTGGCGGCGGCGCTGGCTGCGCTCCCGTTCGGCGACGACAGCTTCGAGGCCTCGACATGACGATCGACCCCGAGACGCTGCGCCAGATCGAGACGCTGGCGCAGGATGACAGGCCGCTTCTGGTGCTCGACGTCGACGACGTGCTCCTGCATTTCGTCGGGCCGCTGCTGCGCTATTTCGAGCACAATGGCTGCACGCTCAGGCTCGAGACCTTCCGGCTGTTCGGCAACGTCTTCGACATCGAGACCGGGGCGGCGGTGGAGAACGAGAAGGTCTCGGCGCTGCTCGACGGCTTCTTCGGGACGCAGACCGAATGGCAGACGCCGGTCGACGGCGCGACGCAGACCGTGGCGACCATCGCCCGCAAGGCGGAGGTAGTGCTGCTGACCGCCATGCCGCACCGCCACCGCGAGACGCGGCGCGGCTTCCTGTCGCTTCTCGGCTTGCCTTATCCGCTGCTCACCACGCAGATGGCCAAGGGGCCGGCGATCCGCCGCCTGCGCGGCGGGAGCGGGCGCGCGGTCGCCTTCGTCGACGACATGCCGCACAACCTCGCCTCGGCGCGCGAGGCGGTCAGCGACGCGCATCTGTTCCATCTGATCGCCGACAATTCGCTGCGGCCGCTGCTGCCCGAGCTGCCGCGCGGCACGGCGGTGGCGATGGACTGGCGCGAGGCCGGGGACGCGATCGCCGGCGCGCTGCGCATCTGATCCGCCGCCCCGCCGCGGCTTGGCGCGGCAGTGGTAATCGCCACGGCTTGGCGCGGCAGTGGTCATCCGGTAGGATGGCGGCCATCTTCTTCGCGTTCATGTCCATGACGGCCGCCGCCTCCGATCCAGAACACGGCTTCTGCCGTGACTGCCTGACCGTGCAGCGGTCGGCGCGCACGCGCTGCCAGGCATGCGGCAGCCCGCGCGTCGTTCGCCATCCCGAGCTCTATTCGCTGTCGCTCGCGCATATCGACTGCGACGCCTTCTATGCGGCGGTGGAAAAGCGCGACCGGCCGGAGCTGCGCGACCGGCCGGTGATCGTCGGCGGGGGCAAGCGCGGGGTCGTTTCCACGGCCTGCTACATCGCCCGCATCCGCGGCGTCCGCTCGGCCATGCCGATGTTCAAGGCGCTGGACGCCTGCCCCGACGCCGTCGTGCTGAAGCCCGATATGGAGAAATACGCAACCGTCGGGCGCCAGGTGCGGGCGATGATGCAGGCGCTGACGCCGATGGTCGAGCCGCTGTCGATCGACGAGGCGTTCCTCGATCTTTCCGGCACCGAGCGGCTGCACGGCAAGCCGCCGGCGATGGTGCTGGCCGAGTTCTGCCGCCGGGTCGAGCGCGAGATCGGCATCACCGCGTCGGTCGGGCTGTCCTATTGCAAGTTCCTAGCCAAGGTGGCGTCCGACCTCGAAAAGCCGCGCGGCTTTTCCGTCATCGGCGAGGAGGAGGCGCTCGCCTTCCTCGCCGACAAGCCGGTGTCGCTGATCTGGGGCGTCGGCAAGGCGTTCGCCGCCGCGCTTGAGCGCGACCGCATCATCACCATCGGCCAGTTGCAGCGCATCGGGCGCGAGGACCTGCTGCGCCGCTACGGCACCATGGGCGACCGGCTCTATCATCTGTCGCGCGGGCAGGACGAACGCCGGGTCAACCCCGACCACGACGCCAAGAGCGTCTCGGCCGAGACGACGTTCGACATCGACGTCGCCGCGCTCTCCGAACTCGCCCCGGTGCTGCGTGCGTTGTCGGAGACGGTCTCCGCCCGGTTGAAGAAGGCCGGCATAGCCGGCCACACCGTCGTGCTCAAGCTCAAGACCGCCGATTTCCGCATCCGGACGCGCAACCGGCGGCTCGCAGACGCCACCCGGCTCGCCGACCGCATCTTCTCGACCGGGCTCGACCTGCTGCGCCGGGAAGCGGACGGCACGCGCTTCCGCCTGCTCGGCATCGGGGTGGCCGACCTCGCCGACGACGACCGCGCCGACCCGCCCGACCTGATCGACGAGGCCGCGCGCAAGCGCGCGCAGGCCGAAGGCGCGATCGACGCGCTCAGGGCGAAATTCGGCGGTCGGGCGGTGGAGACGGGCTATACGTTCGGGCGGGGAACGCGGGGAAAGGCAAAGGAGTAAGGGAAATCAGTTCCCTTACTCCCCTCCCTCTTTCAAATGTCCATCGCCGGACGCCGCGGGAGCGCGTCGGCGGCGGCCGGTTGCGGGGAAACCTGCTGCGCCGCGGGTTGGGAGGCGGGCTGGGCGGCCGGCTGCTGGCCGGTGCCGATCTGGCGCGCCACCCATTCCGGCACTTCCTTTTGCGGGTACAACAGCGGCTCGTGCTGGAGCACGACGACGACGGTGTCGAGCGCGACACGGTTGTAGAGGTCGATGATGTCCTGGTTGAACAGGCGGATGCAACCCGACGACACCGCAAGCCCGATCGACCACGGCTCCGAGGTGCCGTGGATGCGGTAGAGCGTGTCCTGGTTGCCCTGGAACAGGTAGAGCGCGCGGGCGCCGAGCGGGTTGGTCAGGCCGGGCTCCATGCCGCCGGCATATTGGCCGTAGCGGGCAGGCTCGCGCGCGATCATCGCCGGCGTCGGCGTCCAGCGCGGCCACTGGGCCTTGCGGGCGACGCGCGCGGTGCCCTCGAATTCGAGGCCGGCCTTGCCGACGCCGATGCCGTAGCGCATCGCCTTGCCGTTCTCCTGGACGAGATAGAGGAAGCGGTTGGCGGTGTCGATGACCAGGGTGCCCGGCAGTTCGCCGCGGTGATAGTCGACCTGCTGGCGGAAGAAGCGCTCGTCCACCTTGCTGATGTCGGTCGCCGGCAGGGGGAATTTCTCCTCGTGCTGCGAGCCGTACATCGCGACGTAATAGGGGTCGGGGCCTGTCGGAGCGATGCTTTCGAGCCCGCCGCCGGTGGTCGAGCAGGCGGCGAGGAACGCCGGCATGGACACCATGAACAGACGGCGCGACATCGTCCCCGCGGGCGAGGCGGATTCGCGCGACGGGGCGGGGGTCTTGACACACATGAAGGGAAATCCGGAACCTGTTATCGTTGCAGGCGAACGCGTCGCGCGCCTGCCGGTTCCGTCATTGGCGTTCAAATGGGGCCGGGGCTTGGGCGATGTGCGGCGGAAAGGTGGCGGGCTCGCACCTGTTGCGTCGGCGCAACACCCGCGCGCAGCCAAGATCAGTCGGAATCGAGCACCTCGCCATAGGCGTTGAGCGCCGAGGGGATGCCGAGACCGGACAGGATCGCCCGCTCCGCGGCTGGCGCGCCCGTCGGCGCGGGCACGGCGGCGGCCTCCCGGCTGCGGATCACCTGATAGGCCGCGGCGAGCGAGCCGTGGCTGATCGGCGAGATCATGCGGAAACCGGGCTCGTCGTAACCGGCCTCCGCCTTGGAGGCGGCCGGAGACGGCGTCGACTGCGGCTTGTGCTGTGCGGCGGCGTCGCGCGCCTCCTGGTGGGACGGCACTCCGATACGCGCGAACAGACTGGCGTGGGGTGAACCCGTGACAAGCATTGAATTTCCCCGCAAAGCGATGTGAAGGCCCTTCGCCCTCCTTCTAGCAGCAGGGAGTATCGCTTCGGTTCACGCCGGCGCGACGATTCGATTCAAGCTTTAACGGTCCCGCGCCGGTTAAGGAATCACGACTCGAGCATTTCCTTCACGGTGGTCGCGAGCTGCTTCAGCGTGAACGGCTTGGGCAGGAAGCCGAATTTCGCCTCCTCCGGCAGGTTCTTGGCGAAGGCGTCCTCGGCATAGCCGGACACGAAGATGAACTTGATGTCCGGCTGGCGCTTGATCAGCTCGCCGAGCAGGGTCGGGCCGTCCATCTCCGGCATCACGACGTCGGAAACGACGATGTCGACCGCGCCGTCGAGCTCTTCGAACAGTTCCAGCGCCTCGACGCCCGAGGACGCCTCGTGGACGGTATAGCCGCGCGAGACCAGCGCGCGCACGCTGCCCATGCGCACGGCATCCTCGTCCTCGACCAGGAGGACGGTGGCCGAGCCGGACAGGTCGGTGCCGGACAGGTCGGCGCCAGAGTGGGCGGGCTTGGCGGCGGGCTGGACGGCGGCCCCCTCATGCCCGTCGACCGCGTCGACCGCCGGCGCCGGCTTCGCCTCGACGACATGGCGCGGCAGGAAGATGCGGAAGGTCGCGCCCCTGCCCGGCTCCGAGACGCAGAAGATGAAGCCGCCGGTCTGCTTGACGATGCCGTAGACCATCGACAGGCCGAGCCCGGTGCCCTTGCCGACCTCCTTGGTGGTGAAGAACGGCTCGAAGATCTTCTCCGTCAGCTCGGGCGGGATGCCGGTGCCGGAATCCTCGATCTCGACCATGACGTAGTCGGCGGCGGGAAGCCCGCGATGGCTGAAGGCGGCGCATTCGGCTTCCGCCACGTTGCGCGTGCGCACGGTGAGCGCGCCGCCGTCGGGCATGGCGTCGCGGGCGTTGACCGTCAGGTTGACGATCACCTGCTCGAACTGGCCGATATCGGCCTTGACCGGCCACAGGTCGCGGCCGTGCTCGATGCCGAGCTTGATGCCGTTGCCGGCAAGGCGCGAGAGCAGCATGCGCAGGTCGGCGAGCACGTCGGTCAGGTTCAGCACCTCCGGCCGCATCGTCTGCTTGCGCGAGAACGCCAGCAACTGCCGCACCAGCGAGGCGGCGCGGTTGGCGTTCTGCTTGATGTTCATGATGTCCGGGAAGGACTGGTCGGACGGCCGGTGGTTGGCGAGCAGAAGGTCGGACGCCATGATGATGGCGGTCAGCACGTTGTTGAAGTCGTGGGCGATGCCGCCGGCGAGCTGGCCGACCGCCTGCATCTTCTGGCTCTGGGCCATCTGCGCTTCCAGCGCCTTCTGCTCGGTGGTCTCGACCGCGTAGACGATCGCCGCCTCCTCGGCGCTCTCGCCCGCGGCCGCGTCGGCGACCGCATTGACGTAGAAGCGGATGTGGCGCTCCTCGTCGTCCGGCAGGACTGTGTCGATCGGCGCGATGTCGGCCTGGTGCTGGCGCGCCTTGGCCAGCGCGGCCTCGAACGCCTGGCGATCGCGCGGATGGATCACCGCCTCCAGCTTGATGCGGCGGTCGAGCATGTCGCGGTCGACCGCCGGCGAGAACAGCGACAGGAACGGCGCGTTGGTGCGCAGGATGCGCCCCTCGCCGTCGATGCCGGCAATCGCCATCGGCGTCGAGTTGAAGAAGCGGGTGAAGCGCACTTCCGACGCGCGCAGGTCGGCGGAGGCGTCCTCGCCCTGGGTGCGGTTCAAGACGATGGTGCGCGAGGGTCCTTGCGCGCCGTCGCGCCCGGCCGTCACCCGGTGCATGAAGCGCGCCGGCAGCGCCGCGCCGCCGACGGTCGACAGGTCGAGGTCGATCACCGCGTTCCGGGTCTGGCCGGGATCGGCGCGGACGGAGCGGATCAGGGCCATGCCGTCGCCGGCGACGATCTGCGCCAGGGTGACGGAGCCGGGAGTGAACGAGGCGAGGTCGATGCCCAGCCATTCGGCCAGCGTGGCGTTGATGTAGGTGACGCGGCCGTCGGCGTCGGCGGCGAAGAAGCCGGCCGGCGCGTGGTCGAGATGGTCGATCGCCTTTTGCAGGTCGAGGAAGAAGCGCTCCTGCTCGGCCCGCTCGGCGGAGATGTCGGCGATCTGCCAGGCCGAGAGCGGCTGGCGGTAGCCGGGCACCTTGAAGGTGCGCGCCTTCAGCCGATACCAGTGGGCGCGCGGCTCGGCCCCGGCGCGGATGGCGCGCGGCAGGCGGAACTCGCCGTCGCCGCCAAGGCCGTCGCGCAGCCCGGCGGCAAGGCGATAGACGACGGGCGAGGCCTCGGCGCTGTCGGAAAGCAGCCCCTCGACGGTGCGCACGTCGGCGGCCGAGGTCGCGCCGGTCATTTCCGCATAGGCGCGGTTGGCATAGACGATCCCGCCCTTGACGTCGGTGACGACCAGCCCCTGCCCCATCGTGTCGACGAAGGAGCGCGCCAGCTCGTCGGCGGTGGAGCGCGGCGCGATCTGGATGAAGCCGATCGCGGCGGTGAACAGGAAGCCGACGCCGATCATCGCCAGTATGCCGAGCAGGCCGAGCAGGAACGGATCGCCCATCCGGTCGCGGAACAGCACGAAGGCGACGGCGGAGAAGATCAGGACGACGATGAAGATCAACAGGCGGATGATGGCGCCGGGACGGGTGCTCTGGTCCACGATCGGTCCGGGGTTGGCCTGAGCGCCGTTTTGTTTCGCCATTCGTTTCCTGCCTGTCTGGCCTTAACGGTCCGCAGCCGCGACGGTCCGGGCAATGGTTCGGCATACATCATGGCCTTCGCGGTCCGCAAGGCCGGCCCGTGCCCGCGGCACGCCTCGCTCAAGTTTCGGCCGGCAAAATCCTGCTGTGGCGCCGATGTTCCGGGGAACGCCGCTTGCGCTGCTCCGGCTTCTCTTGTTAGCCGCTTTTATGCGGCGCGGGACGTTTCCGTCCGATGGCAAAATGCTCTAGTGTTCGCGTCCGGCAGGGACGCTCGCCGGTCGCACCGGCAAAAGGAGGGTGGCATGAAGGGATGGCTGGAGAGCTTGGTGGGGCCGGAATACGCCGCGGCCCTGTTGTGGACCATCGTCGCCCTGATCGTGCTCCTGGTGCTGCTGATCGCGATCCGCATCGTGCGGGGGTTGAGCATCGGCACCTTCGTCGCCGGCGGTCGCAACCGCAAGACCCGGCTGGCGGTGATGGACGCCACCGCCGTCGACAGCCATCGCCGCCTCGTCCTGGTGCGGCGCGACGACATCGAGCACCTGATCCTGATCGGCGGCCCGACCGATGTCGTGGTCGAGCAGAACATCCGCATGGCGTCGCCCACCCGTCGCGCCGCCGACGACGGCTACGGCGCGCACGGCCATGCGCATCCGCAGGAAGCGCCCTTCGCGCACGACCATGCCCACGCGCCGGCGGCGCCCGCCCAGCCGCGCCCGGCCGCGGCCGTTCACGCGCCCGCGCCGGCCAGAGCCGCGCCGCATCCGGCTCCCCAGGCCGCTCCCTTGGCCGCTCCTCCGGTCGCGCCCGTTCGCTCCGAACCGCGCCTCGCGCCGCAAGGCACGGTAGCGCCGGCAGCGCCGCGCGCCGCGCCGCCGCACCAGCCCGCACCCGTCCAGACCCCCTCCCCGGCCCCCTCCCCACAGGGCGTCCAGCCGATGCGCCCGGTCGTCGCGCCGCGATCGGTGACGGAACCCGTGGCGCCACCGGCCGCGCCCGAGGTTTCGCGCAAGGCCGATCTCGACGACGCGCTGCTCAGGGAACTCGAAGTCTCGCTCGACGGCGAGCGGCCCGCCAGGACGGCGTCGCCGCAACCGGCCGCCCCCGCCGCCGCGCCGCAGCCGGCCGCCCATTCGATCGACGCCGCGCTCGACGAGGAGATGAGCAAGCTGCTGCGCGATCTCGCCGGCAACAAGCCGTAATCCTTGGGAACCACGAAAAACGGCCCGCGCCGGATTTGCCGGCGCGGGCCGTTTTCGTGTCCTCGCCGCTCAGAATTCCTTCTTGAGAATGTTGCGGTCGACCGAGAGCGGGCCGCCGCCATGGGCGGCGAACAGCGCCATGGCGAGCGTCCAGAACAGCGACAGGTGCTCGGCCTTGCCCTGGACCTGGGTCAGGAACTGGCCGCCGCCATCGGCCAGCCGGCGCATCGCCTGCGGCGTGAACAGCTCGCTGTTCGATGTCAGCGCCTCGATGCCGGCCTGGGTCAGGAAGGCGTCGCCATAGGGATTGACGGCATGGAACCACAGCGTGATCGCCAGCATCACCGCATTGGCGAGCGCGACGGGACGGGTGAACAGGCCGATGACGATGGCGAGGCCGCCGAAGAATTGCAGCGCCGCCAGGAAGGGCGACCAGAACCAGCCCGGATAGAAGCCGATGCTTTCGACGAAGCCGGTCATCGCCATCGGCGACGTCATCTTCCACCAGCCCTCGAGGGCGAGAACCGCGCCGACGGCAACGCGCAGCGCCACCCAAGCGGCGGGCTGCGCGAAGGCGCGGTAGAAGCCGCCCAGCGCCGGAATGATAAGCCGCACGGGCTCACTTCTGTCGAAATTGTCGCTCATCGGGGGTTTCCTCCTGCATCTGCCCCGCCCGACCTCTCCCTGGCCGGGCGACATGCTATCATTCAATATAGCGCAGGTGGGCGGAAATCGATTTGTGCAAAAGCGAAGACGAACGAGAAACCCTTCCCGGACGCGGCGCGGGGCTAGGCCCCGCCGATCAGGATACCGGCGGCGAGGACGAGGCTGCCGCCCAGCACCACCTGGAAGGCGGCGCGCAGGAACGGCGTCTCCATGAAGCGGTTTTGGATCCAGACGATGGCCCACAATTCGAGGAACACCACGGCGAAGGCGGTTATCGTCGCGGTCCAGAACGAAGGGATGAGATAGGGCAGCGCGTGGCCGAGGCCGCCGAGCGCGGTCATCACGCCCGAGGCCAGCCCGCGCTTCCACGGCGCGCCGCGGCCGGAAATCCGGTCGTCGTCATGCGCGGCCTCGGTGAACCCCATGGAAATGCCGGCGCCGACCGAGGCCGAAAGGCCGACGAGGAAGGTGGTCCAGGGGTCGTGGGTGGCGAAGGCGGTGGCGAAGATCGGCGCCAGCGTCGACACCGACCCGTCCATCAGGCCGGCAAGGCCGGGCTGCACCCAGGTCAGGATCAACTGGCGGCGCGAGGCGTGGTCCTCCTTCTCCATCGCGCCGTCGCCGAGATGTTCCTCGGCGAGCGCGTGGGCGCGGGCGCGGTGGCCGGCTTCGGCGGCGGCGAGGTCGCCGAGCAGCCGGCGCGTCTCGGCATCGGCGGCGCGGGAGGCGGCGCGCGCGTAGAACTCCTGCGCCTGCCGCTCCATCTCGTCGACCTCGCGCCGGATGCGCTCCAGTCCGAGATTCTCGACCAGCCATACCGGCCGCCGCGACGGCTGGCCCGCGACATGCTCGCGCCGGACCGGAACGATGACGTCGCCGAAACGCCGGACATAGAGATCGATCAGCCGCCGGCGATGGATGTCCTCTTCCGCCGCCATGCCGTCGAACACGGCCGCCGAGGCCGGATAGTCGCGCCGCAACCCGGCCGCATAGGCGGCATAGATGCGGGCGTCCTCCTCTTCGGAAGAGATCGCCAGCGCCAGCACCTCGCGCTCGCCGAGCTCCTCCAGGCGCGGTCTGGTCGAAAAATCCGGAAGGCGCAGGCGTGCGAGCATCGATCGATTTCCATATTTTAGAATGATTCTAAATTATAGGAATCAATCGCCCGTTCAAGACCGCAACGGCTGCGCGCCCGTGGCAAAATGCCCGGCAGGCAAACGTCTGCCGGGCAGCAGGCGAAGGCGGAGGGCGGAACGACGACCGGGGAAGCGCCGCATGCCAGGGCAAGGGACTCCAAACAAAGGACCAAAGAAAAAGGACGCGCCGGCATCCCGGCGCGCCCTTTTTTCGAATCGGTCTGCGTTTCCCCGCCCGAACCGACGGCGGGGCACCAGTCAGGTGATCGGCGACAGGTAGATCTCGACGCGGCGGTTCAGCGCCCGCCCGTCCGGCGTCGCGTTGGTCGCGACCGGCTGATTCGGGCCGAAGCCGTTGATGGCGAGGCGGCGGCCGTCGACGCCCTGGCTGACGAGGTAGTTGCCGACCGACATGGCGCGGCGCTGCGACAGCGCCATGTTGTGCTGCTGGGAGCCGGTGGAATCGGTGTGGCCGTTCACGTCGACCAGGGTGCGGTTGTACTTGTTCAACACCAGCCCGACCGCATTCAGGGTCTGGTGGAAGGCCGGCATGACCTGGTCCTGGTCGGTGGCGAAGGTGATGTTGGACGGCATGTTGAGCACGATCTGGTTGCCGTTGCGGGTGACGGAGACGCCCGTGCCCTGGAGATAGCCGCGCAGCTCCGCCTCCTGCTGGTCCATGTAGGAGCCGATGGCGCCGCCGGCGAGCGCGCCGACGCCGGCGCCGATCAGCGCGTTGCGGCGGTCGTCGCCGCCGGCCAGCATGCCGATGCCGGCCCCGGCCAGCGCGCCGAGGGCGGCGCCGCCGGCGGTGTTCGAGACCTTCTGCTGGCCGGTATAGGGATCGGTGGTGCATCCGGCCAGAAATGCGGCGGCGGCAACGCCCAGCACGATCTTCTTCATTGTCGAAACCCTCTCCTGATTGTCTCCGGCGACACGGCGGCGAAGGCCGCGCCGGCGCATGTGCCTGCCCGCTCTATCGCCATCGAATATGGCGAAAAGCCGCCGGGAGCAACCTTTGCCGCATCGATGCGCCTTCGGCCGCGTCCGGGCCGCGGCCATTCAACCGCGCCGCGCGGCCTCGATGGCGGCGACGTCGATCTTCTTCATCGTCATCATCGCCGCGAAGGCGCGCCTCGCTTCCTCACCGCCGATGGCCATCGCCTCGGTCAGCACGCGCGGCGTGATCTGCCACGAGACGCCCCATTTGTCCCTGCACCAGCCGCACGCGCTCTCCTCGCCGCCATTGCCGACGATGGCGTTCCAGTAGCGGTCGGTTTCGTCCTGGTCGTCGGTGGCGATCTGGAACGAGAACGCTTCGCTCTGCCGGAAGACCGGCCCGCCGTTCAGGCCGATGCAGGGAATGCCGATGACGGTGAAGTCGACCGTCAGCACGTCGCCCGCCTTGCCCGACGGATAGTCGGCGGGCGCGCGATGGACGGCGTCGAGCGAGGAGTCCGGAAAGGTCTCGGCATAGAAGCGGGCGGCCGCTTCGGCGTCCTTGTCGTACCAGAGGCAGATGATGTTCCTGGCGATCCTCATGGCCCTGTCCTTTCGATCCGGCCGGACTGCAACGAAGGAAAACGCGCCCGCGCCGGGCAACGTTCCCTGCCCCGCTACACCAGCTCGACGTCGACCACGCCGGGCACCGCCTTCATGGCGGACGCCACCTGCGGCGTGATGCGGTAGCGCTCGGGCAGAGCCACTTCGATCTCGCCCTGCCCCTCGCCCTTGATGACGATGAACGACACCTGCCCCTGTGCCGGCCCCTCGCCGCGCGCGGCGAGCTGGGCCGCGACCGCGTTGACCGGCCCGGGCTCGCGCAGATAGATGCGCAGCGATTTCTGGATGCGGCCCGCCTCGTGCTCGAGGTCCTGCGCCGTCTGGATGCGCAGATTGACGCCTTCCGGCCGGTCCTCGGCCGAGACTGTGATGACGACCGAGCGGCCCGGCTCCAGCACGTCGCGGAACTGCGCCAGCGTCTCGGAGAACATCACCGCCTCGAACTGGCCGGAACGGTCGGAGAAGTTGACCACGCCCATCTTGTTGCCGGTGCGGGTCTTGCGCTCCTGCCGGGACGTGACGGTGCCGGCGAGGCGGCCGGCTGTGGCGCCGCGCTTGACCGCCGCCTGGAACTCGGTCCAGTTCTGCACCCGCATCTTCTCCAGCACCCGAGCATATTCGTCGAGCGGATGCGCGGAGAGGTAAAAGCCGATGGCCGCGAACTCGCGGTGCAGCCGGTCGGCCGGCAACCAGGGGTCGGCCTGCGGCAGAACCAGCTTCTGCGGTTCCGCGCCCAGGCCCATGCCGAAGATGTCGGCCTGGCCGGAGGCGGCGTTCTCCTGCGCCCGCGCCGCCAGCCCCATCATCCGCTCCAGCCCCGCGAACAGGGCGGCGCGATCATGGCCGAAGCAGTCGAGCGCGCCCGCCGCGATGAGGCTTTCCAGCACGCGCTTGCCGACGATGCGCGGATCGACCCGCTCGCAGAAATCCTCGAGCGACGCGAACGGCTTTTCGGCCCGCCTGTCGACGATGTGGTCGACGGCGGCCTCGCCGACGCCCTTGATGGCGGCGAGCGAATAATAGATCCGGTTGTCGCCGACCTCGAACGGCCGGTGCGAGGTCATCACCGAGGGCGGCACCACCTCGATGCCGAGGCGCATGGCGTCGGCGCGGAAATCGGCGAGCTTGTCGGTGTTCGACATGTCGAGCGTCATCGACGCGGCCAGGAACTCGACCGGATAATGCGCCTTCAGATACGCCGTCTGGTAGGAGACCAGCGCGTAGGCCGCGGCGTGGGACTTGTTGAAGCCGTAGTCGGCGAACTTGGCGAGCAGATCGAAGATCATGTTCGCCTGGGCCTTCGGGACGCCCTTCTCCATCGTGCCGGAGACGAAGCGCTCGCGCTGCTTGTCCATCTCGGCGCGGATCTTCTTGCCCATGGCGCGGCGCAGCAGGTCGGCCTCGCCGAGCGAATAGCCGGCCAGTTCCTGCGCGATCTGCATCACCTGTTCCTGGTAGACGATGACGCCTTGGGTCTCCTTGACCAGATGGTCGATCATCGGGTGGATCGAGGCGACCTCCTCCTCGCCGTGCTTGCGGGCGTTGTAGGTGGGGATGTTCTCCATCGGGCCGGGGCGATAGAGCGCGACCAGCGCGATGATGTCCTCGATGCGGTCGGGCTTCATGCCGATCAGCGCCTTGCGCATGCCGGCCGATTCCACCTGGAACACGCCGACCACCTCGCCGCGCGACAGCATGGAATAGGTGTCGGGGTCGTCGAGCGGGATGCGCGCGAGGTCGATGTCGATCCCCTTGCGGCAGATCAGCTTGACCGCGGTGTCGAGCACGGTCAGCGTCTTCAGCCCGAGGAAGTCGAACTTCACCAGCCCGGCCTGCTCGACATATTTCATGTTGAACTGGGTGACCGGCATGTCGGAGCGCGGGTCGCGGTACATCGGCACCAGCTCAAAGAGCGGCCGGTCGCCGATGACGATGCCGGCGGCATGGGTCGAGGCGTGGCGGTAGAGCCCTTCGAGCTTCATCGCCGTGTCGAGCAGGTTCTGGACCACCGGCTCCTTCTCGACCTCCTCGGCGAAGCGCGGCTCGGCTTCGATGGCGTCCTTCAGCTTGACCGGGTTGGCGGGATTGGCCGGCACCATCTTGCACAGCCGGTCGACCTGGCCGTAGGGCATCTGGAGCACGCGGCCGACGTCGCGCAGCACGGCCCGCGCCTGAAGCGTGCCGAAGGTGATGATCTGCCCGACCTGGTCGCGGCCGTACTTGCCCTGCACGTAGCGGATCACCTCCTCGCGGCGGTCCTGGCAGAAGTCGATGTCGAAGTCCGGCATCGAGACGCGGTCGGGATTCAGGAAGCGCTCGAACAGCAGCGAAAAGCGCAGCGGGTCGACGTCGGTGATGGTCAGCGCGTAGGCGACGAGCGAGCCCGCGCCCGAGCCGCGCCCCGGCCCGACCGGGATGCGTTGCGCCTTGGCCCATTTGATGAAGTCGGCGACGATTAGGAAGTAGCCGGGGAACTTCATCCGGGTGATGATGGAAATCTCGAATTCCAGCCGCTCGCGGTAGTCCTCCTCGGTATAGCCCTCGGTCGGGCCGTGGGCGGCGAGCCGGAGGCTGAGCCCCTCGCGCGCCTGCCGGGCGAGTTCGTCGGCTTCCGCGGCGACGGCGGCGTCGGCGTCAGTGGCGTCCGCGCCGGTGAAGCGCGGCAGGATCGGCTTGCGGTTCTGCGGGAACCAGGAGCAGCGGCGCGCGATCTCGACCGTCGAGTCGATCGCTTCCGGCAGGTCGGCGAACAGCGCCGTCATCTCGGCCTGGCTCTTGAGATAATGGTCCGGCGTCAGGCGGCGGCGCTCGTCCACCGCCACCACCGAGCCGTCGGCGATGGCGAGCAGCGCGTCGTGCGCCTCGTAGTCGTCGCGGGCGGGAAAGAACGCCTCGTTGGTGGCGACGAGCGGAAGGTCGTGAGCATAGGCCAGGTCGATCAGCGCCGCCTCGACCGTGCGATCGTGGCCGGCATAGCGTTGCAGCTCGACATAGAGCCGGTCGCCGAACACCTGCTTCAGGTAGAGCAGGCGCGATTCGGCCACGGCCGGGGCCTCCGCCTTCAGGGCCGTGCCGATCGGGCCGCGCACGTCGCCGGTCAGGCAGATGATGCCGCCGGCAAGCCCGGCAAGCCACCCGGCCTCGACATGGGGCGGCTCTCCGGCCTGCACGTCGAGATAGGCGCGGGAGACGAGGCGGACGAGATTGGCGTAGCCTTCCTCCGTCGCCGCGATCAGCACCAGAGGCTGCACCAGCGGACCCTGCCGGCGATGATGGGCGCGCGAATCGCCCGCCTCGTCGGCGAAGGCGACGTCGAGCTGGCAGCCGACGATGGGCTGGACGCCCTCCTTCGTCGCCTTCTGGGCGAATTCGAGCGCGCCGAACAGATTGTTGGTGTCGGTGACGGCGATGGCCGGGGCGCGGTCCCTGACCGCGTGGCCGACGATCTTGCCGACCGGCAACGCGCCCTCGAGCAGCGAATAGGCCGAATGGACGCGCAGGTGCACGAACAGCCGCGCGGCAGGCTGCGGCGGCATCGCCGCCTCCTTCGCCGCGCGCAGGATCGGGTCGCGTGTGCCGGCCATCGCTTCTTACCTCGTCCTGTCCAGCGGGAATCTCGCCGCCATTTTCAGCTTCTGCCGCTCCATGTCCAGTCGCAGGCTGGAATAGCCCACACCCCTTGCAGGCGCTTGCTCGGAAGGGCAAAAGCTGAAACCCTTCGCCGCAAACGAACTTGCCCCCGGAATAGAGAGGACACAACCGAGATGAAGACACGCGCCGCCGTTGCCGTCGCCGCCGGAAAACCGCTGGAGATCATGGAGGTGGACCTCGAAGGCCCGCGCGCCGGCGAGGTGCTGATCGAGGTCAAGGCGACCGGCATCTGCCACACCGACGAGTTCACCCTGTCGGGCGCCGACCCGGAAGGCATCTTCCCCGCCATTCTCGGCCACGAGGGCGCGGGCGTCGTCGTCGATGTCGGGCCGGGCGTCACCACGGTGAAGAAGGGCGACCACGTCATCCCGCTCTACACGCCAGAATGCCGGTCCTGCCCGTCGTGCCTGTCGCGCAAGACCAATCTCTGCACGGCCATCCGCGCCACGCAGGGACAGGGGCTGATGCCGGACGGCACCAGCCGCTTCTCCATCGGCAAGGACAAGATCTTCCATTACATGGGCTGCTCGACCTTCGCCAACCACACGGTGCTGCCGGAGATCGCGGTGGCCAAGGTCAACCCGGACGCGCCGTTCGACACCATCTGCTACATCGGCTGCGGCGTGACGACCGGCATCGGCGCGGTCATCAACACGGCCAAGGTCGAGATCGGCGCGACGGCGGCCGTGTTCGGCCTCGGCGGCATCGGGCTCAACGTCATCCAGGGACTGCGGCTCGCCGGCGCCGACATGATCATCGGCGTCGACCTGAACAACGACAAGAAGGCGTGGGGCGAGAAGTTCGGGATGACGCATTTCGTCAACCCGGCCGAGATCGACGGCGACGTCGTCGCGCACATCGTCAACATGACCAAGCGCGGGGCCGACCAGATCGGCGGCGCGGACTACACCTTCGACTGCACCGGCAACGTCAAGGTGATGCGGCAAGCCCTTGAATGCGCACACCGGGGCTGGGGCGAATCGATCGTCATCGGAGTCGCCGGCGCCGGCCAGGAAATCTCGACGCGGCCGTTCCAGCTCGTCACCGGGCGGACGTGGAAGGGCACGGCCTTCGGCGGCGCGCGCGGGCGCACCGACGTGCCGAGGATCGTCGACTGGTACATGGACGGCAAGATCGAGATCGACCCGATGATCACCCACCGGCTGACGCTCGACGAGATCAACAAGG
This sequence comes from Aquamicrobium sp., assembly GCA_039808485.1. Lineage (GTDB taxonomy): Bacteria > Pseudomonadota > Alphaproteobacteria > Rhizobiales > Rhizobiaceae > Aerobium. The sequence continues at coordinate 23,318 of JBDHTD010000026.1, forward strand.
GCTTCGACCTGATGCACGCCGGCGAATCGATCCGCAGCGTCGTGATCTATTGAGGCAGGGCTTGCCGGCGATCTACGTCGACGCGGACGCCTGTCCGGTCAAGGACGAGGCGGCGAAGGTGGCGGCGCGGCACGGCCTCGTCGTCACCTTCGTCTCCAATGGCGGCCTGCGCCCCTCGCGCGACCCGATGGTGCGCCATGTCGTGGTGCCGCAGGGCGTGGACGCCGCCGACGACTGGATCGTGGACAACGCCGCCGCCAACGACGTCGCGGTGACGGCGGACGTGCCGCTGGCGGCGCGGCTGGTCGAGAACGGCGTCCATGTCATCGGCCCGACGGGCCGCGCCTTCACGCCGGAGACGATCGGCATGGCGGTGGCGATGCGCGACCTGAAGCAGCACCTGCGCGAAACCGGCGAGATCAAGGGCTACAACCCCGGCTTCTCGGCCCGCGACCGCTCGGCCTTCCTGTCCTCGCTCGACCAGACCGTGCGGCGGGCGCTGAACAAGGCGGGCGGGCAATGAGACGAACCCGGCACCTGCCGTTCTATCTCGCGCTCGCGGCAATGCTCGCCGCCCTCTTGTCGGCGCTGTGGGCGCCGGCGCTTCTCGTCACGGTCATCGCGGCCAACGCCTTCTTCGCCACCTATCTGGCGGCGACGCTGGCGCGCTTTCCCCGGCTTTCGCCCGAGGCGCTGCGCCGGAGCGCCGCGCTGGACGACATTCCGGTCGCGGCGATCTTCGCGGTCGGGCTGGCCGCGGTCGTCGCCGCGCTGGCGGCGCTGTTCATCATGCTGAACGCCGGTCGCGCCGCAAGCGGCTGGGCGCTGGCGCTGGCGCTCGGCGCGGTGCCGCTCGGCTGGATGACGATCCACATGATGGCGGCCGCCCATTACGCGCATCTGTTCTGGCAGGCGGGAGAGGAGGAGGACGCGGCGCGGGGCCTCGAATTCCCGCGGACGCCAGAGCCGGGCGGCCTGGAGTTCATCTATTTCGCCTTCGTCATCGGCATGACGGCCCAGACCTCGGACGTCGCCATCACCTCACCCGCCATGCGCAGGGTCAACCTCGTCCACGCCGTCATCTCGTTCTTCTACAACACCGTCCTGGTGGCCGCGGCGGTCAACGCCGCCGTCACGCTCAGCAATTGAGGCAATCCATGAAAACCGTCTCCACCGCAAAGTCCCATGGCGGCGTCCAGGGCGTCTATTCCCATGCTTCCGAGACCTGCGCCTGCGAGATGACATTTGCCGTGTTCGTGCCGCCGCAGGCGGCCGAAGGCCCCTGCCCGGTGCTGTGGTATCTGTCCGGCCTGACCTGCACCCATCAGAACGTCATGGACAAGGGCGAGTACCGCCGCATGGCGGCCGAGCTCGGCCTGATCGTCGTCTGCCCCGACACCAGCCCGCGCGGGCCGGACGTGCCGGACGAGGCGGACAACTGGCAGTTCGGCAAGGGTGCGGGATTCTATCTCGACGCGACGCAGGCGCCGTTCGCGAAGAACTACCGGATGTATTCCTACGTCACGCGGGAATTGCCAGCGCTGATCGCCGAAAACTTCCCCGCCGACATGGCGCGCCAGGGCATATTCGGCCATTCGATGGGCGGCCACGGCGCGCTGACCGTCGCGCTGAAGCACCCCGACCGCTTCCGCTCGGCCTCGGCCTTCGCGCCCATCGTCCGGCCCTCGACGGCCGGCTGGTCGCGCCCGGCGCTGGAGAAATATCTCGGGGTCGACGAGGCCGCATGGCGCGCTTACGACGCCTGCGCGCTGGTCGAGGACGGGGCGCGGTTTCCCGAATTCCTGATCGACCAGGGGAGCGCGGACGGCTTCCTCGACGACGGCCTGCGGCCGTGGCTGTTCGAGGAAGCCTGCAAGGGAACCGGCATCGGCCTGACGCTCAACATGCGCGAGGGCTACGACCACTCCTATTTCTTCATCTCGACCTTCATGGACGATCATCTGCGCTGGCATGGGGATCGCCTGCTCAAGGGCAGGTGACAGCGCGCCGGGCTTCGGCTAGGAGTGGATCTGTCAAGGGTCGCGAGACCCTGCCGGCTTGCGGGAGAGAGCAGCGAAAGCTGCCGCCGAAGGGGAAATCGCCCGAAATCTCTCAGGCAAAAGAACCGTCGGCCGGTCAAGACGCTCTGGAAAGTCGGGGATCGCACGATTCCCGCGCCGAAGGTGTAAGGGTCGCCGATCATGTTCCGGCGCGCCCGAGTCTCTCAGGCTTCCGACAGAGGGGCGCGGACTGCCGCAATCGTGCGGTCGTCCCGTGCTGCTCTGGAGGAACAATGGCCGCGACCACGGACGACACCCCCGCCAACGAGACCCTGGCCGAACTGCCCCTGAAAGCCCTGCACGAGGCCGCGAACGCGCGCTTCGGCGGCTTCGCCGGCTGGTCGATGCCCATCACCTATCCGCTCGGCGTGCTGAAGGAGCATCTTCACACCCGCGAGAAGGCCGGGCTGTTCGACATCTCGCACATGAAGCTGATCCTCGTCACCGGTCCGGAAGCGGCGAAGGCGCTGGCCCGCGCCTGCCCGCTCGACCCGGCGGCGATCGAGGAAAGCCTGTCGAAATATACCTTCCTGCTCGACGACAAGGCCGGCATCCTCGACGACCTGATCGTCACCCGGCTGGGCGAGACGCGGTTCATGGTCGTCGCCAATGCCGGCAACGCCGCCGCCGACATCGCCCGCCTGACCGACGTGGCCGCCGCCTTCGACGCGACCGTCGAGCCGCTGGAGCGCGTCTTCCTCGCCCTTCAGGGACCGGCGGCCGAAGCCGCGCTCGCCGGGGCCGGGCTCGATCTCGGGCACCTGACCTTCATGCACGGCATCGAACCGCGCGAAGGCTGGTTCGCCAGCCGCTCGGGCTATACCGGCGAGGACGGGTTCGAGGTGGCGCTGCCGCTCGGCGAGGCGGAAAGCTTCGCCAAGGCGCTGCTCGCCGACGACAATGTCGAATGGGTCGGCCTCGCGGCGCGCGATTCGCTCAGGCTCGAAGCGGGGCTCTGCCTGCACGGCAACGACATCACGCCCGAGACGACGCCGGTCGAGGCCGGGCTGATGTGGGCGGTGCCGAAGCCGGTGCGCGAGGCGGGCGGCTTCATCGGCGCGGACGCGCTGAAGGCGGCCATCGCCGAAGGCGCGCGGAACAAGCGCGTCGGCCTGAAGCCCGAAGGCCGCCAGCCGGTGCGCGCCGGCGCGGAGCTGTTCGACGCCGACGGCAATCCCGTCGGCCGCGTCACCTCCGGCGGCTTCGGCCCGTCCTTCGGCGCGCCGGTGGCCATGGGTTACATCTCCGCGCCGCTGGCGCAGGCCGGCAGCCAGGTTTTCGCCGAAGTGCGCGGCAACCGCGTGCCGGTTTCCGTCCACTCCCTTCCCTTCACGCCGCATCGCTACCGCAAAGGATGATCCTCATGGCAACGATCTATTACACCGAAGACCACGAATGGCTCTCCGTCGAGGGCGGCGTCGCGACCGTCGGCATCACCGACTACGCGCAGGAGCAACTGGGCGACCTGGTCTTCGTCGAGCTTCCCGAGACCGGCCGCGCGCTGTCGAAGGGCGACGCCACCGTGGTGGTCGAATCGGTCAAGGCGGCGTCGGACGTCTATGCCGCCGTCGACGGCGAGGTCACCGAGGTCAACGAGGCGCTCACCGCCGACCCCGCGCTGGTCAACAGCGCGCCGCAGGGCGCGGGCTGGCTGTGGAAGCAGACGGTTCCCGACGAAAGCCAGCTTGCCGGCCTGATGGACGAGGCGGGCTACAAGGCCCATATCGGCTGAAGGACCGCGTAATGAGCCATACCGAAGCAAGTTTCGCCGACCGCCATGTCGGCCCCCGCGCGGACGACGTGCGCGCCATGCTCGCGACATTGGGCGTGCCGTCGCTGGAAACGCTGATCACGCAGACCGTGCCGCAGTCGATCCGGCTCGGCCGGGCGCTCGACCTGCCCGCCCCGGCCAGCGAGGCCGAGGCTCTCGCCGAGCTTTCCGAGAAGATGAACCGGAACAAGGTGCTGAAGAGCTTCATCGGCGCGGGCTATCATGGCGTCCATGTGCCGCCGGTGATCCAGCGCAACATGTTCGAGAACCCGGCCTGGTACACGGCCTACACGCCCTACCAGTCCGAGATCAGCCAGGGACGGCTCGAGCTGCTGTTCAACTTCCAGACGCTGGTGTCGGAGCTGACGGGCCTGCCCGTCGCCTCCGCCTCGCTGCTCGACGAGGCCACCGCCGTGGCCGAGGCCGTCGGCATCGCCGTGCGCCACCACCGCGACAAGCGGGCCGAGATCGTGCTGGCGGGCGAGCTGCACCCGCAGGTTCTCGACGTGATGAAGACGCGCGCCGACCCGCTCGGCCTCGTCATCGGCGCGCCGGAGATCGGCGACGACACCGCCGCGCTCGTCGTCGCCTGGCCCGACACGCACGGCGTGTTCGGCGACCATGACGCCGCGATCGCCAAGGCCAGGGCCGCCGGCGCGGTCGTCGTCTTCGTTTCCGACCCGCTGGCGCTGACGCTGACCGACACGCCGGCCGCGCGCGGGGCCGACATCGCCGTCGGCTCGATGCAGCGCTTTGGCGTGCCGATGGGCTTCGGCGGGCCGCATGCCGCCTATTGCGCGGTTTCCGACAGCCTGACCCGGCTGATGCCCGGCCGGCTCGTCGGCCAGTCAACCGACGCGCACGGACGTCCCGGCTATCGGCTGGCGTTGCAAACGCGCGAGCAGCACATCCGCCGCGACAAGGCGACCTCCAACATCTGCACCGCGCAGGCGCTGCTCGCCAACATGGCCGCCGCCTTCGCCATCTGGCACGGGCCGGAAGGGTTGCAGGCCATAGCAAAGCGCGTCAACGCGCTGGCCGAGCGGCTGGCGGCCGGCCTCAAGTCGGCGGGCGTCGAGCTTGCCGGCGACGCCATCTTCGATACGGTGACGGCGCGCGTTCCGGGCAAGGCGAAGGAGATCGCCGACAGGGCCGAGGCCGGCGGCCGGCTGCTGCGCGTCGTCGACAGCGACCGCGTCGGCGTCAGCTTCGACGAGACGTCGACCGAGGACGACCTTCAGGCCATCGCCGCCCTGTTCGGGGCGAGCGTGCCGGCGGAGGCCGCGAGCACCGTTCCCGGCGCGCCGCGCGGCAAGGGCTTCCTGACGCAGGCCGCGTTCCACGACAACCGTTCCGAGACGGAGATGATGCGCTATCTGCGCCGGCTGGCCGACAAGGACCTCGCGCTCGACCGGGCGATGATCCCGCTCGGCTCGTGCACGATGAAGCTCAACGCCGCCGCCGAGATGATGCCGGTCTCGTGGCCGGCGGTGGCCAACCTTCATCCCTTCGCGCCGGCGGCCCATTCGGCCGGCTACAAGGCGATGACCGGCGATCTGGAGGCGTGGCTTTGCGAGATCACCGGCTTCGCTGGCGTCTCGCTGCAACCCAATGCCGGCAGCCAGGGCGAATATGCCGGGCTGATCGCCATCCGCCGCTACCACCTCGCGCGCGGCGACGCGCAGCGCACCGTCTGCCTGATCCCCTCCTCCGCCCACGGCACCAACCCGGCGAGCGCGGCGATGGCGGGCATGGACGTCGTCGTCGTCAAATGCACCGAAGACGGCAACATCGACATCGACGACCTGAAGGCGCGCGCCGCGCAGCACGCCGACAGGCTGGCGGCGCTGATGATTACCTATCCCTCGACGCACGGCGTGTTCGAGGAAGGGGTACGCGACATCTGCGACACCGTGCACGCCCATGGCGGCCAGGTCTATCTCGACGGGGCGAACCTGAACGCCATGGTCGGGCTGGCGCGGCCGGGCGACATCGGCGCCGACGTCTGCCACATGAACCTGCACAAGACGTTCTGCATCCCGCATGGCGGCGGCGGCCCCGGCGTCGGGCCGATCGGCGTCGCGGCGCATCTGGTGCCGTTCGTGCCGGGCCATGTCGCGCAAGGTTCCGACCACGCGGTGTCGGCCGCCCCGTTCGGCTCGGCCTCGATCCTGCCGATCACCTGGATGTATATCCGAATGACGGGCGCCGCCGGCCTGAAGCGTGCGACGGAGACGGCGATCCTCGCGGCGAACTACGTCGCGGAACGGCTGAAGGGCCGCTATCCCGTGCTCTATGCCGGCAGGAACGGCCGCGTCGCGCATGAGTGCATCCTCGACACCCGCGTGCTGAAGGCAAGCTCCGGCATCGGCGTCGAGGACATCGCCAAGCGGCTGATCGACTACGGCTTCCACGCGCCGACGATGTCGTTCCCGGTTGCCGGCACGCTCATGGTCGAGCCGACCGAGAGCGAGCCGAAGCGCGAGCTCGACCGCTTCATCGACGCCATGATCGGCATCGCCGACGAGGCGGCGAAGGTCGAGCGCGGCGAATGGCCTAAGGACGACAACCCGCTCGTCAACGCGCCGCACACGGCGGCCGAGACGATGGCCGACACCTGGGACCACGCCTATCCGCGCGCGGTGGCCGCCTTCCCCGGCGGCGTGCAGGATTTCGCCGCCAAGTACTGGCCGCCGGTGTCGCGGGTGGACAATGTCGGCGGCGACCGCAACCTCATCTGTTCCTGCCCGCCGATCGAGGCGCTGGCAAGCTGAGGCCGCCGGACAGCCGGAACGCCTGAAAGCCCCCTCACGGGGGCTTTCTTTTGCCGGAGCGGCGGGTTGCGTTCCGCCCACCCGGATGTGCTACGAACGGAACGGGAACCGTGGCACACTCGGCCTGATTCGCCTCTCCTGTGAAGAAGCCCATGACACAATCGGATGACCTTTTCGGCAATTTGCTCGACCAGCCCGCCCCTTCGCCGGCACGCGCCGCGCGCCCGGCCGACCCGCTCGTCGCGGTCGCCAAAGCCCAGCCCGCGCCGCAGGCGCAAGCCCAGTCCGCGCAGCAGGCGCAAGCCCTGCCCAGCGCCGCGGGCGAAAGCTACAGCGCCGCCGACATCGAGGTGCTGGAAGGGCTGGAGCCGGTGCGCCGGCGGCCGGGCATGTATATCGGCGGCACCGACGAGAAGGCGCTGCACCATCTCTTCGCCGAGGTGATCGACAATTCGATGGACGAGGCGGTGGCCGGCCACGCCAGCTTCATCGAGGTCGAGCTGTCGGCCGACGGCACACTCACCGTCACCGACAACGGCCGCGGCATCCCGGTCGATCCGCACCCCAAGTTCAAGGACAAGTCGGCGCTCGAGGTCATCATGACGACGCTGCATGCCGGCGGCAAGTTCGACTCGAAGGTCTACGAGACCTCCGGCGGCCTGCACGGCGTCGGCGTCTCGGTCGTCAACGCGCTCTCGGACATGCTCGAGGTCGAGGTCGCGCGCGGGCGAAAGCTTTATCGCCAGCGCTTTTCGCGCGGCGTGCCGCAGGGGCCGCTGGAAAATCTCGGCGATGTCCAGAACCGGCGCGGCACGCGCACCCGCTTCCATCCCGATCCGCAGATCTTCGGCAAGAGCGCGAAATTCGAGCCGGCGCGGCTCTACCGCATGGCGCGCTCGAAGGCGTATCTGTTCGGCGGCGTCGAAATCCGCTGGTCGTGCGACCCCGCGCTTCTGTCGGAGAAGGACGAGACGCCGGCCAAGGCCGTCTTCCATTTCCCGGGCGGGCTGAAGGACTATCTCGCCGCCTCGCTCGGCTCCGACTATCAGGTGACGCGCGAGATATTCTCGGGCAAGAGCGAGAAGCAGGGCGGCCACGGCGCGCTCGAATGGGCCGTGACCTGGTATGGCGGCGACGGCTTCGTCAATTCCTACTGCAACACGATCCCGACGCCCGAGGGCGGCACCCACGAGATGGGCTTCCGCAACGTGCTGACGCGCGGGCTGAAAGCCTATGCCGATCTCACCGGCAACAAGCGCGCCGCCATCGTCACCTCGGAAGACGTGATGATCTCGGCCGCCGGCATGCTTTCCGTCTTCATCCGCGAGCCGGAGTTCGTCGGCCAGACCAAGGACCGGCTGGCGACGGTCGAGGCGGTGCGCATCGTCGAGAGCGCGATCCGCGACGCGTTCGACCATTGGCTGGCCGACAACCCGGCCGAATCGGACAAGCTGCTCGACTGGGTGATCGCCCGCGCCGACGAGCGCGTGCGCCGCCGGCAGGAAAAGGAGGTTTCCCGCAAGTCGGCCGTGCGCAAGCTGCGCCTGCCCGGCAAGCTCGCCGACTGCACCCAGACGGCGGCGCAAGGGGCGGAACTCTTCATCGTCGAGGGCGATTCGGCCGGCGGCTCGGCCAAGCAGGCGCGCGACCGCGCCTCGCAGGCCGTGCTTCCGCTGCGCGGCAAGATACTGAACGTCGCCAGCGCCGGCACCGACAAGCTGGCCGCCAACCAGCAGATCGGCGACATCGTCCAGGCGCTGGGCTGCGGCACGCGCTCGAAATACCGCGCCGAGGACCTGCGCTACGACCGCGTCGTCATCATGACCGACGCCGACGTCGACGGCGCCCACATCGCCTCGCTGCTGATGACCTTCTTCTACCAGGAGATGCCGCAACTGGTGCGCGGCGGCCACCTCTACATGGCGGTGCCGCCGCTCTATCGCATCAGCCAGGGCGGCAAGGTGATGTATGCCCGCGACGACGCCCACAAGGACGAGCTGCTGAAGACCGAGTTCGCCGGCCGCGGCAAGGTCGAGATCGGCCGCTTCAAGGGCCTCGGCGAGATGATGGCCGCCCAGCTCAAGGAAACGACGATGGACCGCAAGCGCCGCACGCTGCTGCGGGTCGAGGTCATCGACGACGAGGCCGCAACCAAGGCCTCGGTCGAATCGTTGATGGGGACGAAGCCGGAAGCCCGCTTCCGCTTCATCCAGGAACGCGCCGAGTTCGTGGAAGAACTGGACATCTAGCAAGGCGGGCTCTCCCGCCGACGGGAGAAGCTCATGCCGCAACGCATCGTCTACGTCTCGACGCTCGGGCCGGACGTGTCGGAAGACGACATCGCCGCGCTGGTCGACAGGGCCGTCGCCTTCAACAGGGCCCACGGCATCACCGGCGTGCTCGCCTTCGAGGACAGACGCGCCTGCCAGATCCTCGAAGGCCCGGAAGCGGCGGTCGAGGCGCTGTTCGGCTCGATCTCCAGGGACCCGCGCCACGCCGGGGTGACGGAGATCGTCAACGTGCCGATCGACGCCGTGACCTTCGCGGACTGGGGCATGGTGCGGCGGCCGATGATCGACATGGTCGTCTCCGCCTTCGCGCTCGAATAGATTTTCGGCTCAGGCGGCGGCGATGGCCAGCGCGTGCTCGCGCGCGTTCTCGCGCAGGGCTTCGAGGTGGATGGTCTTGATCAGCGCCGCGGCCTCGCGGTCGCTGTCGGCGGTGCCGACTTCCTGAAGCATCAGCCAGCTCACCTCTTGCGCGCCGGCGACGCGGCGGCCGAGCGCCACTTCGCGCCACACTTTCAGCGCCCGGAGGAAAACGCCGTGCAGCGGCCTGGCCAGGCCGGCCGCGCCGAACAGCGACGTCACCGCGACATCCCGCCCCGAAGCCAGGATGGCCCGTACGCGGCCTTCGGAATGGCCGGACAGGATCATCAGCACCGAGCCGAGGAAATCGACCTTGCCGTAGGCGATGGCGCGCAGCAGGAAGCCGGCGTTCAGCTCGCCGCGCAGGCGCAGGTGCTCGATCAGCGCCGCGTGCTCCACGGTCGCGGTATGCTCGATCAGGGTCAGCGAGGCACGCATGCACGCCTCGCGCGTCACGCGCTCGGCACGGGCCTCGCCCATCAGCGCCCGCACCAGCGGCGCGTGCCTCAGCGCCTCGCCCAGCGCCACCAGCAGCATGTGCCGGCAGTCTCCCGGCAGGCGCGGATCGGCCAGCAGCGCCTCGCGCAGCGCGGCCTCGTGGCCGTGGCGCTCGGCGATGCGGCGGAAGGACAGCGACGCGATCTCCGCGCCGGCGTTGCGGACCAGATTGACGCAGGCCTCGATCCCGCCGACCTCGGCGATGGCCGCCGACAGGCTCATCGATATCACCGGCCGCGACGCGATCAGCGCCTGGACGGAGGGGCGCGAGGCGGCGACGCGGTCGATCAGGTCGATATCGGCCAGCAGCGGCGAGCGGACGAGGATGCAGGCCGCCACCTCGTCCTGGTCGGAGGCGAGCGCCGCGACGATCTGCGGCGGCGCGTGGCGGCTCATCGACAGCGCCTCGGCGAGCGCGGCCCGCACCTTGGGCGAGGGATCGTCGAGCAGCAGCGTCAGCGCGGCCTCGGCCTCGCAGCGGTCCTCGAAGGCGATCTGATGGTCGAGGAAGGCGCGGGCCAGCGCACCGGCGGCGGCGGCGCGTTCGCCGACGCGCGCATTGCCGATCCATTTGAGGAAGTGCCTGACAATCATCGACGCTCACGCCAAACCCGAATGCAGTGGACGTTAGGGAAAAATGGTTTACGAACGGTTCACCATGATTGTTCAGCGGTTATAAACCCTGACCGCGACACAGACGGCGCGGACATGAGGAGGAGCGAAGGATGGCCGGGCTTTATCTCGAGGAATTCACTCCCGGGCAGGTGATCCGCCACCCGATCACGCGCTCCATCACCGAAAGCGATAACGTGCTGTTCTCGGTGATGACCATGAACCCGCAGCCGCTGCACATCGACTTCGACTATGCGGCCAGGAGCGAATGGGGCAAGCCTCTGGTCAACTCGCTGTTCACGCTCGGGCTGATGATCGGCATCTCGGTGCATGACACGACGCTCGGCACCATCGTCGCCAATCTCGGCATGACCGACACCGCCTTTCCCCATCCGCTGTTCCACGGCGACACCATCCGCGTCGAGACCGAGATCAGGTCGGTGCGCGAATCGAAATCGAAGCCCGACCGCGGCGTGGTCGAGATGGAGCATCGCGCCTACAACCAGAACGGCGCCCTCGTCGCCCGCTGCCTGCGCCAGACCATGATCCAGAAGAGGCCCGCCTGATGCGTTCGCTGCTGTTCGTCCCCGCCGATTCGGAAAAGAAGCTCGCCAAGGGCCTCGGCTCCGGCGCCGACGCGCTGATCGTCGACCTCGAGGATTCGGTGGCGCTCGCCAACAAGGAAGCGGCGCGGCGGATGGCGGCCGAGTTCATCGCCGCGGCGAAGGACGGCCCGCGCCTCTATGTCCGCGTCAACGACCTTTCGACCGGGCTGACCGACGACGACCTTGCCGCCGTGATGAAGGCGGGGCCGGCCGGCATCATGCTGCCGAAGTCGAACAGCGGCGAGGACGTCGCCCGGCTCGGGGTGCGCCTGCGCGTCCACGAGGCCGAGAACGGCATCGAGGACGGGGCGACGCGGATCATCCCGATCATCACCGAAACGCCCGGCGCCGTGCTGAACGCCGCCAGCTATGCCGGCGCCAGCGCCCGGCTTGCCGGCCTGACATGGGGAGCGGAGGACCTTTCCGCCGAGATCGGCGCGGCCGCGACCCGCGACGAGGAAGGCCGCTACACCGACCTCTTCCGCTTCGCGCGGCTGTCGACCATCCTCGCCGCCTGCGCGGCCGAGGTCGCGGCCATCGACACGGTGTTCCCGAATTTCCGCGACGAGGCGGCGTTCGCCCGCGACTGCCGCGAAGGGGTCCGCGACGGCTTCACCGGCCGCATGGCGATCCATCCGGCGCAGGTCGCGGTCATCAACGAGGCGTTCACGCCCTCGGCCGAGGCGGTGGCCGAGGCGCGCGCCGTGGTCGAGGCGTTCGCGGCGGCCGGCAATCCGGGCGTCGTCGCCATCGACGGCAAGATGTACGACCGGCCGCACCTGAAGCGGGCCGAACGCCTGCTGGCGCGGGCGACCGGCAGGGCCTGACTATCCTCGCCGGGCGGGAATCGGGTGGCTTCGGCCGCCCGGCCGTCGCATTCCTCGCCGCGTGGCAATCACGCCATGCGACACGGGGAAGCGATGAAACGGGACAGCATGCATAGCCGGCCGATGACCGCCCTCGAATGGGCGATGCTGCTCGCGCTGGCGGCCGTCTGGGGCGGCTCGTTCTTCTTCAACGGCGTCGCCGTGCGCGAGGTGCCGGTATTCACGATCGTCGTCGCGCGGGTCGCGCTCGCCGCCCTCATCCTGCTCGCCGTCCTGAAGCTGAAGGGCGAGGCCCTGCCCACGGACCGGCGGATATGGGCGGCCTTCTTCGGCATGGGGCTGCTCAACAACGTCGTGCCGTTCTCGCTGATCGTCTGGGGGCAGCAGCACATCGCCTCCGGCGTCGCCTCGATCCTCAATGCCTCGACGCCGCTGTTCACGGTGCTGCTGGCGCACCCGCTGACGCGGGACGAGAAACTGACGCGCGGCAAGCTGGCCGGCGTGACGATCGGCTTCATCGGGGTCGCCACGATGATCGGCCTCGGGGCGCTGCGATCGCCGGGCTCCGGCGTCCTGGCGCAACTGGCCTGCCTGGCCGGCGCGATATCCTATGCGCTGGCCGGCATATTCGGGCGGCGCTTCCGCGCCATGGGCGTTTCGCCGATGGCGACCGCGACCGGCCAGGTCGTCGCATCCAGCGTCCTGCTGCTGCCGTTCATGCTCGCCGTCGACCGGCCGTGGACGCTCGCCGCGCCCGGTCTGGCCGCCGCGGCGGCGCTGATCGGCGTGGCGGCGATCTCGACCGCCTTCGCCTATGTGCTCTATTTCCGCATCCTCGCCACGGCCGGCGCGACGAACCTGCTTCTCGTCACCTTCCTGATGCCGGCCAGCGCCATCATCCTCGGAATCATGTTCCTCGGCGAAAGCCTTATGCCGAAGCACGTTTTCGGCCTGACACTGATCGGCCTCGGGCTGGCGGCGATCGACGGCAGGCCGCTGAAGGCGCTGCGCAGGCGGATCGGGCATTTTCGCGGCTGAGACGCGGCGCCGTCAGTCCTCGCCGCCCCAGCGCGGCCGGCGCAGCGCGAAGGTCTCCGTCACCGCCGCATAGTCCATATAGCCGAGGCGGGCGACGCTGCCGGCCTTGACGATGTCGAACAGGCCGTCCGTCATCGTCTCCTCGTCGATATGGACGCCGACGACCTCGCCGATGACCATGAAACGGTCGCAGCTCATCCCGTCCAGCCCCTTCGGGCGGTGGATTTCCGTGACCTTGCATTCGAGCGCGGCATGGGCCTCGCCGACGCGCGGCGGCCGGACGAGGCGCGACGGCCGCGCGGTCAACCCGGCATAGCCGAACTCGGACACGCCGCGCGGCGCGTCGACGCTCGACGCGTTCATCTTCTCCACCAGATCGTGGCTGACGAGGTTGGCGACGAACTCGCCGGTCTCGCGCGCGAAGGCGACGCTGTCCTTCTCGCCCTCGGACGAGAACATGACGAGGTGCGGGTTGGTCCCCAGCGCGTTGAAGAAGGAATAGGGCGCGAGATTTGCCGTGCCCGCGGCCGAAACCGTCGAGATCCAGCCGATCGGGCGCGGCGCGACGATGGCCTTGAACGGGTCGTGCGGCAGGCCGTGGCCCTTCGACGGTTCGTAGAACATGGGCTCCTATCCTTGAAACGGGCCGCCGTAGTCCGACACGATGTCGGCCAGCTCCGGCCGGACGCGGTCCGGCGTCGCGCCCTCATGGGCGCCGATATGGACGAAGCCGACGACGCGCTCCGCCGGGGCGATGCCGAGGATGCGCTTGCCCTCCTCGTCGTCGGCATACCAGTTGGAAATCCAGTTCGCGCCATAGCCGAGCGCGCCGGCGGCGACCAGGAGCGTCATGGCCGCGGCCCCGCCGGAGAGGAACTGCTCCCACTCCGGCACCTTGGGATGGTCGCGCGGCGCCGAGACGACGCCGACGACCAGCGGCGCGCGCGAAAACCGCGTCAGCTCCTGAAGCCGGCGCTGCTCGGACAGCGGCCCCTCGCGGCGCTCGGCCAGCTCGGCGAGCCGCTCGCCGATATGGAGGCGCGCGTCGCCGCGATAGAGGATGAAGCGCCACGGCGCGAGCCGACCGTGATCGGGCACGCGGGAGGCGGCCGTCAGCATGGTGCGGAGCTCGGCGTCGGAGGGGCCGGGCTCCTTCAGCTCCCCGATCGGCTTCGATCGGCGCGACAGCAGGAAATCGATGACGGGCTGGTTCAATTCTGGTCTCCCCAGGATAGGAATGGCCGGTTGTCGGGTACCGGAACTCACGCCGGATGCCTGTCGGGAATGCATCCGCAAACGGGATGCGTTTCTGGCCTTGAAATTGACACCGCTGTGCGGTTCAACGCAAGCCATGAGAGGGGTCGTGACCACACCGTTCACAGGACTGCTCGCCAGGGGCCTTGCCGGGTGGCTGGCGCTGTGCGCCGGGCTGCCTTTCGCCGCCGCGCAGGACGTCCTTTCCCCGGACGGGGGCGGCGATGCGCTGCGCAACCTGAGCATGCCGGGCATTTCGGGCTATGCGGCGCCCGCCCAGCAGGGGCCGCTCGCGGCGGCGGGACTGGGCCAGGGCCAGGTGACGCTTTCGGCCCATCTGACCGAGGACGGCCCCGTCATCACCCGCGGCCTCGTCTGGCGCGTCTTCAGCCCCGAGCCGGACGTGGACGGCAAGCTGCCGATGGTCGCCTCGTCGCAGGGCGGCAGCGGCGTCTTCACGCTGGAGCCCGGCAGCTACCTGATCCACGCCTCGTTCGGCCGCGCCGGCGCCACCAAGCGCATCACCATCGGCAAGGACGCCAGGACCGAATCGGTCGTGCTCGACGCAGGCGGGCTGAAGCTCGACGCCGTCCTTTCCGGCGGCGTGCGCATCCCGCCGACGCGGCTGCGCTTTTCCATCTACGAGGCAGAGGCCGACAGCAGCGGCGAACGCGCGCTGATCATTCCCGACGTGCAGCCGAACGCGGTGGTGCGGCTGAATTCCGGCACCTACCATGTCGTTTCGACCTACGGCAACGTCAACGCCGTCATCCGCTCCGACATCCATGTCGAGGCGGGCAAGCTGACGGAAGCGACCGTCGAGCACAAGGCGGCCGAGCTGACGCTGAAACTGGTCCGCGACAAGGGCGGCGAGGCCATCGCCGACACCTCGTGGTCGGTGCTGACCGCTTCCGGCGACGTGGTGCACGAAAGCGTCGGCGCCTTCGCCTCGATGGTGCTGGCCGAGGGCGAGTACGCCGTCGTCGCCAAGAACCGCGAGCGCATCTACCAGCGCGATTTCACCGTCACCGCCGGCCGCAACCAGGACGTCGAGGTGCTGGTCAGCGAAACGGAGGCCGACATCGAGGCGGCGGACTGACGCCCCCGCCCCGATCGTTTCGACGCCTGCCTTCAGGCGGCGGCCCGCGCGCGGCGGATGTCCGGCGGCGTCGCCTCGTCGACGAGCGCGGCGATGGCCGCATCGAGCGTCATCGCCTCCTGGTCGCGCGAGCCGAGCCGGCGCAGGTTGACCGTTCCCTCCTCCGCCTCGCGGCGGCCGCAGACGAGAATGACCGGCACCTTGGCGAGCGAATGCTCGCGCACCTTGTAGTTGATCTTCTCGTTGCGCAGGTCGGCTTCCGCGGCCAGGCCCGCGGCCTTCAGCCTGCGCGTCACCTCGGCGGCATAATCGTCGGCGTCGGAGGTGATGGTCGCCACGACCACCTGCACCGGCGCGAACCACAGCGGCATGTGGCCGGCATGGCTTTCGATCAGGATGCCGAGGAAGCGCTCCAGCGAGCCGCAGATGGCGCGGTGGACCATCACCGGCTGCTTCTTCTCCGAATCGGCGCCGATATAGAAGGCGCCGAAGCGCTCCGGCAGGTTGAAGTCGACCTGCGTCGTGCCGCACTGCCATTCGCGGCCGATGGCGTCGCGCAGCGTGTACTCGAACTTCGGGCCGTAGAACGTGCCCTCGCCCTCGTTGATGCCGGTCTTGATGCGGTTGTCCTCGCGCGCCATACGCTGAAGCGCGCGGCGCAATATGTCCTCGGCATGGTCCCAGGCCGCGTCGGTGCCGACGCGCTTCTCGGGCCTTGTCGCGAGCTTGACCACCACCTCCTCGAAGCCGAAATCCTTGTAGACCGACATCATCAGGTCGTTGATCTTCAGGATTTCCGCCTCGAGCTGGTCCTCGGTGCAGAAGATGTGGGCGTCGTCCTGGGTGAAGGCGCGGACCCGCATCAGGCCATGCAGCGCGCCGGACGCCTCGTAGCGGTGGACGTTGCCGAATTCGGCGAGCCGGATCGGCAGGTCGCGATAGGACTTCAGGCCATGCTTGAAGATCTGGACGTGGCCGGGACAGTTCATCGGCTTCAGCGCGAAGATGCGCTGGTCGGCGTCCGGGTCCTCCGGATGGGTGAAGGCGTGGGCCGACTTCACCGCGAACATGTTCTCCTGATACCAGCCCCAGTGGCCGGACGTCTCCCACAGGCTCTTGTCGAGCACCTGCGGCGCGTTGACCTCCTGATAGTCGTCGCCGAGGCGGCGGCGCATGTAGGCGATCAGGTTCTGGAACATCTTCCAGCCCTTCGAATGCCAGAAGACGACGCCCGGCCCTTCCTCCTGGAAGTGGAACAGGTCCATCTCGCGGCCGAGGCGGCGATGGTCGCGCTTCTCGGCCTCCTCCAGCATGTGGAGATACTGATCGAGCTGCACCTGGTCGGCCCAGGCGGTGCCGTAGATGCGCGTCAGCATCGGGTTGCTGGCGTCGCCGCGCCAATAGGCGCCGGCCACCTTCATCAGCTTGAAGGCGCCGCCGATCTGCCCCGTGGAGACCATGTGCGGGCCGCGACAGAGGTCGAACCAGTCGCCCTGATGGTAGATCTTGAGGTCCTGACCCTCCGGGATCGCGTCGACCAGCTCGACCTTGTAGGCCTCGCCCTTGTCGCGGAACACCTGCTTCGCCTTCTCGCGGTCCCACACTTCGCGGGTGAAGGGTTTGTTGCGGGCGATGATCTCGCGCATCTTCTTCTCGATGGCGGGGAAATCCTCGGGCGTGAACGGCTCGTTGCGGGCGAAGTCGTAGTAGAAGCCGTTCTCGATCACCGGGCCGATCGTCACCTGCGTTCCCGGCCACAATTCCTGCACGGCTTCGGCCAGCACATGGGCGGCGTCGTGGCGGATCAACTCCAGCGCGCGAGGATCGTCGCGGGTGACGATCTCGACCTTGCCGGATCGGGCGACCGGCTCGGAAAGGTCGCGCAGCGCGCCGTCGAAGGCATAGGCGACCGCCTTCTTGGCCAGCGACTTCGAGATCGATTCCGCGAGCGCGGCCCCGGTCGTGGCCGCGTCGTATTCGCGGGACGAACCATCGGGAAATATCAGGGAAACGTGTGCCATCGGAAATTCTCCTATCCAGTCCCGCCTACGAACGCGGGTGGCCAGTCAAGACAAGGCGCCGGGGGCGATGCACGGCCGGCACGACGGCGCACACATATAGCCGCGCCCCCGACGCGTAAAGGGCCGGCGCCTCGCGGCGCCGGCCCTTCTTCCCCACGGAAAAGGGGGCAGGATCAGCTATTGTCCTCGACCGGCGCGTCGGGACCGTTCTTCTTGATCGAGTCGATGGCGTTCTGGGCGCTCGCCTTGGCCTTGTAGCCCTCGGTCGAGAACATGATCTCGCTGTTGTACTTGAAGCGGACGCGGTACTCGCCGGCCTTGTCCTTGTAGATTTCGAACTTGTGCATCGGTGCCTCTCCTGTTGACTGCGTGCGGTGTCCCTAAGGGAAATTCAGCCGGAACGCATAAAGCAGTCAAGCAGGAAGCCGCGCCCGCGCCTCAGCTTTTGCGGTCTTCACCCGGTTTTTTCCGCGAAATCGCCCAGTAGCGCCACGGCGTATACCAGCGATAGGCCGAATCGAGGGTCTCTGGCACCAGATCGATGCCATGGGTGCCGCCGGGCCCGCAGCGGGCGAAGCGGAACAGCCCCATGAAGCCGCCGGCCCACAGCCCATGGCGGGCGATGGCCTCATAGGCATATTCCGAGCAGGTCGGGAAATGCCGGCAGGAATTGCCGACGAAGCCGGAAAGCGTGAGCTGGTAGAGCCGCACCAAAGCGGTGCCGGCGACGCGCCCCGGCGTCTTCGGCCACGGGCCGCTCCAGTTGCGCGAATGGCGATGGCCGGAGATTGCCGCCTCCCGTTCAGGCCGTCGGGCCACGCTTCTTCTCGACCTGCCCGACGGCATCGACCACCGCGTCGAAGGTCAGCATGGTCGAGGCATGGCGGGCCTTGTAGTCGCGCACCGGCTCGAGATATTTCATGTCCTCGAACCGTCCCCCGGGCGGCGGGCCGTTCTCGGACAGCATCTTCAGCATCGCCTCGCGCGCGGCGCGCAGCTCGGCCGCGGTGGCGCCGACGATCACCCGCGCCATCACCGAAGACGAGGCCTGCCCGAGCGCGCACGCCTTCACCTCATGGGCGAAATCGACGACCGCGTCGCCGTCCATGCGGATGTCGACGGTCACGGTCGAGCCGCACAGCCTGGAATGGGCGGTCGCGGTGGCGTCCGGCGCATCCAGCCGGCCGATACGGCCGATATTGCCGGCAAAACCGAGGATTTTCGCGTTGTAGATCTCGTCGATCATGGATTTTCGAGCCTCGCCGGCGCTTGCGGGACGGCACACCTTCCCATCGCGCCGATTGCACCTATATAATGGGGGAGTTCCGCCGGCCACAAGCCGCGCCCGACGCGGCATGGTGGCATGGACGCAACGACAGTGCCGCCGCTTGCGGAGGCCGGATCGCCGGCTTCTCGTGAAGGGCAGTGGTCCGTTCAACTCGTTCCTTCCGCGAAAGGAACTACGGGAGACGCCCTCATGGACGCCGTGGTCAAGACATTCCCTCCCCGCGCCGACTCCGCGCAAGGCCCTGCGTCCGAGCCGCAGAAGCCGCGGCCCGCCTATATGGACAAGCCCGTCACCGACCGGCCCTCGCAGGAGGAGGTCGAGGCGGCGGTCGCCACGCTTCTGCGCTGGACCGGCGACGACATCGGCCGCGAGGGCCTTGTCGACACGCCCCGGCGGGTGGCCAACGCCTTCCGCGAGATGTTCTCCGGTTACGACCAGTGCCCGGCCGAGGAACTCGGCCGCACCTTCGAGGAGGTGCAGGGTTATGACGACATGGTGCTGGTCAAGGACATCCGCTTCCATTCGCATTGCGAGCACCACATGGTGCCGATCATCGGCAAGGCGCATGTCGCCTACCTGCCGGACGGGCGGGTCGTCGGCCTTTCCAAGATCGCCCGCGTGGTCGACATCTTCGCCCGCCGCCTCCAGACGCAGGAGGCGCTGACGGCGCAGATCGCCGGCGTGATCCAGGATGTCCTGAAGCCGCGCGGCGTCGCGGTCATCGTCGAGGCCGAGCATATGTGCATGGCCATGCGCGGCATCCGCAAGGAAGGCTCGACCACGCTGACCACGACCTTCACCGGCGCTTTCCGCGACCAGCCGGAGGAGCAGGCCCGCTTCATGATGATGCTGAGAGGCGGCTTCGGCGGCTGAGTCATGGGCTTCTTTCCCCTCCCCGCTTCCGACAAGGCCGAGATCGAGGAAGGCCGCGTCTTCACGCCCCGCTTCGACCGCGACGGGCTGATGACGGCCGTCGTCACCGACGCCGGCGACGGCGAGCTCCTGATGGTCGGCCACATGAACGACGAGGCGCTGAGGCTGACGCTCGAAACCGGCATCGCCCATTTCTGGTCGCGCTCGCGCCGCAAGCTGTGGAAGAAGGGCGAGACCTCGGGCAACATGCTGCATGTCGACGCGATCAAGACCGACTGCGACCAGGACGCGATCTGGCTCAAGGTCTCGGTTGGCGGCCACGATGCAACCTGCCACACCGGCCGGCGTTCCTGCTTCTATAGAAGCGTGCGCCTGGAGGACGGCAGGGCGGTGCTCGACGACGACGGCGGCGAGGCGAAGTTCGATCCCGCGACGGTCTACGGCCGCAAGGAATAGCCCGCCCTTCCCCACGATACGACCGCGAGGCGCATTCACGCTTTCGATACGACCGGCGGCGTATAAGCGACGTTGGGGAACGGGAGTGAATGCAATGCTCGAATGGGCATCCTTGCGCAGCAGGCATGAGGGCGGCAATGGCGGCGACCTGCCGACCGAGCCGCGCATCGTCGAATCCGCGCCGAAGAGGAAATCCGGAATCGCGCTGGCGCTGGGCGGCGGGGCCGCGCGGGGCTGGGCGCATATCGGCGTGCTGCGCGCGCTCGACGAGGCCGGCATCCAGATCGACATGATCGCCGGCACCTCGATCGGGGCGCTGGTCGGCGGCTGCTACCTCGCCGGCAAGCTCGACGAGCTGGAGGAATTCGCCCGCTCGCTGACCAAGCGGCG
>JBDHTD010000027.1:0-39786 GCA_039808485.1 Aquamicrobium sp.
GTCTTCCCGTGGTCGACGTGGCCAATCGTGCCAATGTTGACGTGAGGCTTGTTACGCTCAAATTTACCCTTGGCCATTGTAACTTCCCTTTGGCGCGGTGGATGCTTTGGATGCGGATGGCGCGCGCTTAGCGACTGACGCCGCAAAACACAAGCGCTTTTGTCGCGAAAGGCGGATGCGCGCCGGTTTAGAACGCCGATTGCGGCAGAACGAAGGGGGTGTCGCCCGCCGGCGGCACGCCGACCTTCAGGCGGCATTCGAACACGCGGTGGATCAGGTCGTCGGTGAAGACGCCGGCCGGCGTGCCCGACGCCGCCACCCTGCCCTTGCACATCACGCTGACCCGGTCGGAGAACATCGCCGTCAGGTTGAGGTCGTGCATGATCGCCACCACGCCGCCGCCGCGGCCGGCGAAGTCGCGCGCGATCTTCATGATGACGAGCTGGTGCTTGATGTCGAGGCTGGAAACGGGCTCGTCGAGGAACAGCCAGCGCGGCTCGCCGTCGAGCACCGGCGCCCAGACCTGGCACAGCACGCGGGCCAACTGGACGCGCTGCTGCTCGCCGCCCGACAGCTCCTGATAGAAACGGCCGGCGAAGCCGTCGAGGTCGACCCGCGCCAGCGCCCGCTCGGGCAGCCGCTCGGCTTCGCCGGCCAGCGCGCCCGAGCGCCCGCCGGTCAGGCCCAGGCGGACGATCTCGCGGACGGTGAAGGGAAACGACAGCGACGTCGCCTGCGGCAGCACGGCGCGCAGGCTCGCCGCCTGCCACGGCTTCAGGTCGCGCAGGTCGCGGCCGTTCAGCCTGATGGCGCCGGTGGCCTTCAGGTCGCCCGAAAGCGCCTTGAGGAAGGTCGTCTTGCCGGAGCCGTTGGGGCCGACGATGGCGGTCACCTCGCCGGGCCGGGCCTGAAAGTCGACATCGTGCAGGATGCGCTTGGCGCCGAACGATACCGAAACCTTCTCTGCCTCGATCATCGCGCTTCCCCTACAGATCCAGTATGCCGCGCAGGCGCAGCAGAATCCACAGGAAGAACGGCGCGCCGACGGCGGCGGTGACGATGCCGATCGGCAGCTCGGCCGGGGCGACGATGGTGCGGCTGACGGCATCGGCGAGCAGCAGCAGCGACGCGCCGAGCAGCGCCGAGGCCGGCAGCAGATAGCGGTGATCCGGCCCGATCAGCAGGCGCAGGAGGTGCGGCACGACGATGCCGACGAAGCCGATGCCGCCCGACACCGCGACGGACGCGCCGGTCGCGGCGGCGACCGAGACGATGGCGATGTTCTTGAACCGCTGGACGGGGATGCCGAGGTGATGGGCCGTCGCCTCGCCGAGCGCCATCGCGTTGAGCGAGCGCGCCATGAACGGCGCGGCGAAAAGCGCGAGCAGAATGATCGGCCCGGCGGCGGCGATCTTCGACCAGGTGGCGCCGGCCAGCGAGCCGAGGCCCCAGAAGGTCAGGTCGCGGAGCTGGCGATCGTCGGCGATGTAGACGAGAACGCCGGAGAAGGCGCCGGCCATGGCGCCGAGCGCGATGCCGGCGAGCAGCATGGTGGCGATCGATGTGCGGCCGTGGCGGGTGGCGACGCGATAGAGGATCAGCGTCGTCGCCAAGCCGCCGCCGAAAGCGGCGAGCGGCAGCGCGTAGATGCCGAGCAGCGCCATCACCGGCCCGAGCACGGTCGAGCCGAGGACGATGATGACGATGGCGCCGAGCCCCGCGCCGGCCGAGACGCCGACAAGGCCGGGATCGGCCAGCGGATTGCGGAACAGCCCCTGCATCACCGCGCCGGAAACGGCGAGCGCCGCCCCGATCAGGATGCCGAGGACCACGCGCGGCAGCCTGATGTCGTAGACGATGATGCGGTCGCGCGCCGACAGCGCGGAATCGTCGGGCGAGAACCAGCCGACGACCACGTCCCAGGCGGAGGCGTCCGAGGCCCCCGTGGTCAGGCTGAACAGCGCGGCGACGACCAGCGCCGCCGCCAGAATGCCCATCGCGGCGCGCGCGCGCACCGAACGATCCCCCTCGGGGACCGGCCCGGCATCGCGTTGCGCGCCCATCATCCTCAACAGCGCTTCCATCGGAACGCTCAGTTCGACCCGACGGCGTCGCCATAAAGGGCGGTGGCCAGCTCGCGCGCGGCGGCGGCCGTGCGCGGCCCGAAGCCGAGCAGGAACGCGCCGTCCATGCGCACGACCTTGCGGCTCGCCGCCGCCGGCGTCGCCGCGATGGCGGGATGGGCGAGAAGCTCGCCGGCCTGGGTCTCGTGGTCGCCGCCGCGATCCATGGCGAGGATGACATCGGGCGCGGCCTCGATCAGCGCCTCGTCGGACAATTGCTTGTAGCCGGGGTATTCGGTCACGGCGTTGACGCCGCCGGCCATGGCGATGATGCCGTCGGCGGCGGTGCCGGTGCCGGAGGCGAGCACGCGCCCGCCTTGCAGCGACAGCACGAACAGCACCTTCTTGCGCTCCTTGACGCCGGCGGTCGCGGCCTGCGCGGCGTCGATGTCGGCGGCGACGTCCGTGGCCAGCCTGTCCGCCTTGTCCTCGACGCCGAGCACGTCGCCGACGATCCTGATCTTTTCGAGGATGCCGTCGCGGTCGAAACGCTCCGGCACGGTGACCAGCGGAATGCTGGCCTTGCCGAGCACCTCCAGCGCCTCGGGCGGGCCGCTGCCTTCGAGCAGGACGATCAGGCTCGGATCGATCGACAGCACGCCTTCGGGCGACAGCGCCCGCATGTAGCCGATGTCGGGAAGCTCCAGCGCCTCGGCCGGAAACACGCTGGTCGAGTCGCGCGCGACGAGCCTGGCTTCCTCGCCGAGGGCATAGACGATCTCGGTCAGCGATCCGCCGACGGCGACGACGCGCGAGGTGTCGTATTCGCTCTCGCCCGCCAACGCCGCGCCGAGAAACGCGAGGCCGGCAAGCCCCGCCGCCGCAAGACTCGTCGCGGCCGCGCGCAGCCCTTTGCTGGAAGTCATCATCATTCCCAAACTGTCTTTATGCTTTTACTTGTTCAGGATCAGCTTGCCCTGACGGGTGATCTTCAGCCGATACATGGAACCCGAGTGCTCTATACCGATCTCGTGGGTGCCGCGGAAGAGCGATTCGCTCGTCACCACCCGCACGGCGCGCTCCTGGGGATGCGGCGCATATTCGCGCACGGCGTCCGTGGGCGATGAGCGGCGGAAGGACGCATGGGAGAAGGGAGTGTAGCTGTTCACAGTACCGTTCCTTTCGTTGTCCGGTCGTGCGGGTTCTATCGAGCTTCTGTCGTGGCTGGCGGCCGGCTGGAGGTCCGTCCGATTTCTTGACATTAATTATCAGGTTTAATACGAAGCGCAATACCGGAGTCAATTCGGCAACATTTGTTTTCGGGGGGTGCGACAATCGCGACGCGTTTGCCCACTGCCGCGTCCGGCGGGATCGGATCGCGGCAAAGACGGCGGATCGGCGTCCTTTCCGGCGAAGTTGCCGTTTACAACGCGCGCGACTGGACCTAAGAGGAATTCCATAAACCTGTGAGAAATACTCAACAATTCGCCAGCCGCCCGGCGACCGGCCTCCGGACGCCGCCACCCGACAACGACCGACCGGAGACGAGGACAATGCGCCAGATGTTTTCAAGCCGCGCCGTGGCGGCCGGCCTCGCAGCCGCGATGGTGGCGTCGACCGGCGCGACGGCGCGGGCTCAGGACCAGGCGCAAGACGCCGGCGGGACCGCCCTCACCGTCGAGCTGAACGCGCTCCAGCCGAGCGAGCGCGGCTGCCGCTTCACCTTCGTCGCCACCAATACCCTTGGCGGCGAGCTGACCAAGGCTGCGTTCGAACTCGTCCTGTTCGACACCGAGGGCAAGGTCAGCCGCCTGACGGTGGTCGACTTCAAGGACCTGCCTGAAGGCAAGACCAAGGTGCGCCAGTTCGACTTCGCCGGCCTGGATTGCGCCAGGATCGGCCGCGTCCTCATCAACGACAGCACCGAATGCGATGGCGCCGGCATCGATTCGAAGGCGTGCATTCAAAAGCTGAAGACCCAAACCCGCACCGAGGTCGTCTTCGGCCTCTGAAACAACCCATTTCCCCCAAGTGAAAGGAAGGACGTCATGTTCATTGCCATGAACCGCTTCAAGGTGAAGAGCGGCTCGGAAGAGGAATTCGAGGAGATCTGGAAAGGTCGCGATTCGAAGCTCTCGCAGATGAAGGGTTTTCGCGAGTTCCAGCTCCTGCGCGGCCCGGTGAACGAGGAAGAAGGCTACACGCTGTTCGCCTCGCACACGGTCTGGGAAACCAAGGACGATTTCGTCGTCTGGACCAATTCGCAGAGCTTCCGCGACGCCCACAAGAACGCCGGCGGCGGCCGCAAGGTCAGCTATATGGGCCACCCGCAGTTCGAGGGCTTTTCGGTGGTCGAGGGCGCGTAAGCCTCCTCTTCCTCCGCACCCATCCAGACCGAGGCCCGGCCATGCGCCGGGCCTCTTGCGTTGCGGCCATGATCGCGCATCGGAAAGCGCAGGCGATACGGGATTTTAACCGTCCTGATTTAGCATGCAATCGTCTCTGCCCGGCGTGGAGGCATTGCGGCAGTCAAGGCAGGCGTTGAAGAATGGCATTAGCGGCGATCAAGCAGGCGCCGTCGCAGGCGGAAAGGCGGAACTTTCAACGCGTGCGCGTGAAGGTCTACGGCCGCTATATGCTGGAGGACCGTTCCGAGCATCCCTGCCAGGTCATCGACATGTCGCCGGGCGACGTCGCGTTGCGCGCCAACCAGGCCGGCCAGCTCGGCGAGAAGGTGATCGTCTATCTCGATCACATCGGCCGTGTCGAGGGCGTCGTCACCCGCCGGTTCCCCGACGGCTTCGCCATGACTATCCTCGCCTCGGAACGCAAGCGCGACAAGCTGACCGCGCAGCTCACCTGGCTCGCCAACCGCCATGAGCTCGACCTGCCCGAGGATCGCCGCCACGAGCGCGTCACGCCGCGCAATCCGCTCAGCATCCTGCGCGTCGAGGACGGGGCCGAACATCGCTGCCGCATCATCGACCTGTCGCTGTCGGGCGCCGCCGTCGAGGTGGGGACCAAGCCCGCCATCGGGACGGCGGTCGCGCTCGGCGCCATGCGCGGGCGCGTCGTGCGCCATTTCGAGGACGGCGTCGCCATCGAGTTCGCGATGCTCCAGCGCGAGGAAACGCTGGCGGCCGCCTTCAGCGGCAACTGATCCACTTCCGGGCGATCCTCCCAGACAAACGATTCCCCCGACAAGCGATCCAGGGCCGGCCTCCCAGCCGGCCTTTTGTCGTTCGGCCCCGGCCGCGCGCCGGCATGACGGCGGACAGGAGGATGCTTCCAATTTTAGGCAAATCAGCCGCTTATTTTATCTTGATTTTATACTTATTATCTTCAATATATATTCTTGTTTGATGCAAGAATAACTCGTGTTTTCGTATAGTTATACTTCGTTCTTTTGCGTGGAATAAATCCGACCCTGTCATTGTGTCCTCGTCAACGGGGAGACGACAACGATGGGGACCACAAAGAGGGTTCTGCCTGTGGCTCTGGCCTTCGCCATGTTCGGTGCGGCGGGCGGCATGGCGCGGGCGCAGGCATTCATGCCGACCGGGGGGCTGTCGACGCAGCCGGTCGGCCATTACGAGTTCTGCCAGGCGCGGCCGGACGAGTGCGCCAAGACGGCGGCGCACAAGCCGGTCGAACTGACACGCAAATTGTGGGCGGCGATTGTCGATGTCAACAATGTCGTCAACACCATGGTCACGCCGCGCACCGACATGGAGATGTGGGGCGTCGAGGAGCGCTGGTCGTATCCGGCGAACGGTTACGGCGACTGCGAGGATTACGCCCTCGAAAAGCGCCGCCGGCTGATGAAGCTCGGCGTGCCGGCGTCCAACCTGCTCATCACCGTCGTGCGCCAGCCGAACGGCGACGGCCATGCGGTGCTGACGGTGAACACGAGCATGGGCGACTTCGTCCTCGACAATCTCGAGCCGCGCGTGCTGGCTTGGGCCGAGACCGACTACACCTATCTCAAGCGGCAATCGGCCCGGCATGCCGGCATGTGGGTCGGCGTCGACGACGGCCGCAACGTGCTGGTCGGCTCGGTCGGCCGACGGCGCTGAGGAAACGGCGGGCAAGACCTGCCCGACAGGATCGCCGGGCAAGCGGCCTTCGCGGCCGCCCGGCGGCCGACACGGGATTTCATCACTACGGGAATTCATCATTACGGGAATTCAGGGACAACCCGGTCGAGTCCCCACCCTCCCCGTCCCCGAGCGACCGGGTTCAGGAGCCGGCCTTTCCCCAAAAGGCCGGCTCCGCTTTTTTTGCCGGACGCCTTTTGCGGGATTGCGCCGCCGGTTCAGAAATCGACGATCCTGCCCTCGGCCAGCGTCACGCGGCGATCCATGCGCGCGGCAAGCTCGTGGTTGTGGGTGGCGATCAGCGCCGAAAGGCCCGACTGGCGCACCAGCGCCTCCAGCGCGTCGAAGACGTAGGCGGCGGTGGCCGGGTCGAGATTGCCGGTCGGCTCGTCGGCAAGCAGGATCAGCGGCGCGTTGGCGACGGCGCGGGCGATCGCCACGCGCTGCTGCTCGCCGCCCGAAAGCTCGGCCGGGCGATGCTCGGCCCGGGCGCCGATCTTCATGTAGTCGAGGAGCTGCATGGCGCGGGCGCGGGCTTCCGCGTCGCCGAGGCCGCGCACGAGCTGCGGCATCATCACGTTTTCCAGCGCGGTGAATTCCGGCAGCAGGTGATGGAACTGGTAGACGAAGCCGATCTCGTTGCGGCGGATGGCCGTGCGCTCGTCGTCGGAAAGCGCGGCGCAGGCACGCCCCGCCACAAGGACGTCGCCGCTGTCGGGATGCTCCAGCAGGCCGGCGGTGTGCAGCAGCGTCGATTTTCCCGCGCCGGAGGGCGCGACCAGCGCCACCATCTCGCCGCGGGCGAGCTGGAAATCCGCGTCGGCGAGGATGACGAGCCTGTGCTCGCCCTCGCCATAGCCGCGCCGGACGGATTTGAGTTCGAGGGCCGGGCTTCTGATGATCGTCATTCGTAGCGCAGCGCCTCGACCGGATCGAGCCGGGCCGCCCTCCAGGCCGGAAACAGGGTGGCGAAGAACGACAGCGTCAGCGCCATGATGACGACCGAGACCGTCTCGCCGGCGTCCATCTTGGCCGGAAGCTGGCTCAGGAAGTAGAATTCGGGGTCGAACAGCGTCGTGCCCGACAGCCAGGAGAAGAACTGGCGGATCGACTCGACGTTCAGGCACACCACCACGCCGAGGACGACGCCGGCAATGGTGCCGGTGATGCCGATGGCCGCGCCGGTCATCATGAAGATGCGCATCACCGCGCCGCTGGTCGCGCCCATGGTGCGCAGGATGGCGATGTCGCGGCCCTTGTCCTTGACCAGCATGATCAGGCCGGAAATGATGTTGAGCGCCGCGACCAGCACGATCATGGTCAGGATCATGAACATGACGTTGCGCTCGACCTGGAGCGTGGCGAAGAAGGTCTTGTTGCTCTGGCGCCAGTCGGTCAGGTAGATCTGCCGCGCGGCAGCGGCCTCGACCGGCGCGCGCAGCGCATCGACCGCGTCGGGATCGTCGACGAACACTTCGAGCTTCTGGACGATGCCTTCCGAATTGAAGAAGAGCTGCGCTTCCTCGAGCGGCATGTAGATGATCGCGCCGTCGATCTCCGTCATGCCGATCTCGTAGATCGCGGTCACGGGATAGATCTTCTGCCGCGGCGTGACGCCGAACGGCGTGACGTCGCCCTCGGGCGCGACGAGCTGGATGCCGTCGCCGATGCCGAGCGCCAGCGCGTCGGCCATCCGCTTGCCGATGGCGACGCCCTCTCCGGTGGCGAAGCCGACGAGGGAGCCCTGGCGGATGTTCTGCGCGATGAAGTCGAGCTTGGTGATGTCTTCCTCGCGGATGCCGCGCACCAGCGCGCCGGTGCCGTTGATGGCGCGGCCGGTGGCCAGCACCTGGCCGTCGACCAGCGGAATGGCGTAGCGGACGCCGGCGACGCCGTTGATGCGCGCAGCCACCTCGGCATAGTCGTCGAACGAGCGGTCTATCGGCTGCACGATCAGATGGCCGTTGACGCCGAGGATGCGCGAAAGCAGCTCGGCGCGGAAGCCGTTCATCACCGCCATGACGATGATCAGCGTGGCGACGCCGAGCATGATGCCGGTGAACGAGATCATCGAGATGACCGAGATCACCGTGTCCTTGCGGCGCGAGCGCAGGTAGCGCCAGGCGACCATGCGCTCGAAGGCCGAGAACGGACCCGCCCCGCGCGGTCCCCCCGTCGTCGCCTCGGCCGTCGCCGCCGTTTCGCTCATGCCGCCTGCCCGGCGCCGGCCGTGAGCCGCGCCACGACCTCGGCCAACGGCACGGCGATGCGCTCGCCGCTCTTGCGGTTCTTCAGTTCCGCCTCGCCGGCCTCGACGCCGCGCGGGCCGACGATGACCTGCCACGGCAGGCCGATCAGGTCGGCGGTGGCGAACTTGGCCCCGGCGCGTTGCTCGGTGTCGTCGTAGAGCACGTCGAGCCCGGCCTTGCCGAGCGCCTCGTAGAGCGACCCGGCCGCGGCGTCGCAGGCGGCGTCGCCGACCTTCATGTTGATCAGCGCGACGTCGAAAGGCGCGACCGAAGCCGGCCAGACGATGCCGGCCTCGTCGTGGCTCGCCTCGATGATCGCCGCGATCAGGCGCGAGGGGCCGATGCCGTAGGACCCCATGGAGACGAAATGCTCCTTGCCGTCCGGCCCGGTCACCTTGGCGCCCATCGGCTTCGAATATTTCTCGCCGAAGTGGAAGATATGGCCGACCTCGATGCCGCGCGCGGCAAGCCGCTCGCCCTCCGGCACCTTCGCCCAGGCTTCCTCGTCGTGCATCTCGTCGGTCGCGGCGTAAGGAGCCGTCCAGTCGCGGACGATGCCGGCGATGGCGGCGTCGTTTCCATAGTCGACATCGACGCCCGGCGCGCGCAAGCCGAGGAAATCGCGGTTGCAGAACACCGCGCTCTCGCCGGTGTCGGCAAGGATGATGAACTCGTGGGAAAGGTCGCCGCCGATCGGGCCGGTGTCGGCGCGCATCGGGATCGACTTCATGCCGACCCGCTCGAAGGTGCGCAGGTAGGAGACGAACATGCGGTTGTAGGCTGCCCTCGCGCCCTCGTAGTCGATGTCGAACGAATAGGCGTCCTTCATCAGGAACTCTCTTGAGCGCATGACGCCGAAGCGCGGGCGCACCTCGTCGCGATACTTCCACTGGATATGGTAGAGATTGAGCGGCAGGTCCTTGTAGGAGCGGACATAGGAACGGAAGATGTCCGTGACCATCTCCTCGTTCGTCGGGCCGTAGAGCATGTCGCGCTCGTGGCGGTCCTTGATCCGCAGCATCTCCTTGCCGTAGTCGTCGTAGCGGCCGCTCTCGCGCCACAGCTCGGCCGACTGGATCGTCGGCATCATGATCTCCAGCGCGCCGGCCCGGTCCTGCTCCTCGCGGATGATGCGGCAGACCTTGTCGAGCACGCGCTTGCCCAGCGGCAGCCACGAGAACGAGCCTTGCGCCTGCTGGCGGATCATGCCGGCGCGCAGCATCAGCCGGTGCGAGACGATCTCGGCCTCGCGCGGATTCTCCTTGAGGATGGGCAGAAAGTAACGCGACAGACGCATGGGGATTTCCGTTGGAAGCGGGCGGAATCAACACGCCCGATGTTCAATATCAGGCGCTTCATAGCGATTTCATGGCAGCTTGGAAACCCGAGCGGAGAAGCCGGCCGAACCGATGACGAAACGGGCATTCGTGCCCGGTTATTGTGCATTGCAGCACATCTCGCGCGGTTCCAGTATGAAATTCTTCGTGACAATTCACCGTCGGCTGGTCTAGTGTGCCCCCATAAATCGAGAGGGCGGAAGACAATTCGCTCTCCTGCGCGGTCAAAGTCTTGGGAGGATGCGATCTAGGCGCGATATTCCGCAGCCGCCGTAACAACGGAAACAGATCGGACGCGTTTAAATTGCAAGGCTTCGGCCTTGCTTTTTTTTTGGCGGCCGCCTGTTGCGCAGCCATATCATCGGGTGGCCGCGAAGCGTTCCGCCTCCCGCCGCAGCGACCGGGTCACCGTCCACGGGGCGACGCCGAGCGAGCGCGCCACGCATCTGAGGCTTTCGCCGCGCGATAGCCGTTCGCGCGCGGCTTTCATCTGCGCCGGGTCGAGCTTGGGCGGACGGCCGAGGCGCTGGCCGCGCCGGCGCGCCGCCAGCAACCCCTCCTTGGTGCGCTGCGACAGGGTCAGCCGCTCGAACTCGGCCAGCCCGCCCATCACCGTATAGAGGAAGCGCCCGGTCGGCGTGGCGGTGTCGATGGCAAGCCGGGCGATGTGGAAATGCACCCCGCGCTGGGTGAGCGCGTCGAGCTCGGACAACGCGTCCCTGGCCGATCGATAGGCGCGGTCCAAGTCCCAGATGACGAGGACATCGCCGGCCTTCAGCTTCCCGACCACCTTCTCGTAGACCGGCCGCCGCTTGCCGACGGCGGAAACCGCCTCGACATGCATCTCGTCGCAGAGGTCCCTCAGCCCGTCGACCTGCCGGTCGGCGCTCTGCTCGGCCGTGGAAACCCTGAGATAGCCGATTTTCCTCGCCATGCGTCCGCTCGCTCCTTTTCCATATCGAAAGCGAGCATAAACGAACGTTTTTGTGCGTGGATAGAATTACGTCCATTCTAATGATTATCACAAAAGATATAACGTAATTCCTCGACCATCCGTAATGTTTCCCATATTCATATGGAACATTCAACAAAAACGTTCGTTTTCGACCTTGCCCATGGCTCGGAAAACCAATGGATCGTCGCAGGCGCAGAAGACCAGCTCATCGTTTCTCCGCGGTGGAAGGCGACTTTTCCGGCGATATAGTCCATGAGGATTTGCCGGAGCATGCCGGCGTTTCCGCCGCGGCGCGACAAGAAATGGAGGAGACCCGGCGTTCCCGGATCGCCGATCAGCTCGACCGCCGGGCGGCGGTCGACGGTTCGTTCGTCGCTGTCTGCCTGTGGGGAAGCGTCTGCATGATCCTTGCCGCGCTGCTCCTGCCGGCGCGCGGCGAACCGGGTTCGGGCGCGCTCGTCGCCTTTTCCGGCATCGTCGCCGGGGCGGTCGCCGTTGCCGCCTTGCGCCGCCGGGCGCGTCTTGCGGCGCTCGGGGCCTGTTACCGCGCCGAGGGGCCGATGCGCGGGATGTCGTCGAAGGAAAAACCGTAGTGGACGCGGGCGACGTAGAAGGCCGCGAAGATGATCGAGGCCACGACGGTGGTGCGCAGGACGGCGCGCCGCATGTGCGGGCCGTGCGGCGCGCTCGAGACCGTGCCCAGCGTGACGTCGCCCTCGTCGTCCTGCGTCCTGACACCGAACGGCAGCATGGCGAACAGCACCACCCACCACAGGATGAAGTAGATCGCGACGATGGAAATCCAGCTCATCGCGCTTACGCCTGTTCCAGCTCGATCAGCGTGCCGCAGAAATCCTTGGGATGCAGGAACAGCACCGGCTTGCCGTGAGCGCCGATCTTCGGGTTCCCGTCGCCCAGCACCCGCGCGCCCCCGGCCTTGAGGCGGTCGCGCGCGGCGATGATGTCGTCGACCTCGTAGCAGACATGGTGCATGCCGCCGGACGGGTTCTTGTCGAGGAAGGGATGGATGGTCGAAGCCTCGCCGAGCGGCTCCAGAAGCTCGATCTTGGTGTTGCCGACGTCGATGAAGACGACGGTGACGCCATGCTCCGGCAGGGCTTGCGGCGCGGAAACGCTGGCGCCGAGCGTGCCGCGATAGAGCGCGCTGGCGGCGGCGATGTCCGGCACGGCAAGCGCGACATGGTTCAGACGTCCGAGCATGGCTTCACCCATCGATTCAACTCTTTGCGGGATCGAATCCGCAGCGGCGGCCAACCCCTTGAAACAACGTCCTCTTACCGCGTCACGAACACGGTGACGAGCGGCTTCTTGCCCCAGGCCTCGTTGGCCGCGGCGCGCACGGCGCGGCGCACGGCCTCCGCCACCAGGTCGAGGTCGCGGCGGCGCACGCGCGGGATGCTCTCGACCGCGCCGATGGCGGCGTCGAGCATCAGGTCCTCGATCAGCGTTCCGCGCGCGTCGGCCTTGGCCGTGCCGATGGCCACGAGGTCGGGATCGCCGGCCAGCTCATGGCGGTCGTCGAGCACGACGTTGACGGCGACATGGCCGACATAGGAGAGCTTGCGCCGGTCGCGCACGCCCATGTCCTCGTCGGTGCCGACGAGCTTGCCGTCCTTGTAGATGCGGCCGAACGGCACCTGTTCGACGATCTCGGCATTGCCCGGCGCCAGCCGCAGCACGTCGCCGTTGCGGACATGGCCGATCTCGGGGATGCCTTGCGCCTGCCCCAGCAGACCCTGCGCCACCAGATGCGCCGCCTCGCCGTGCACGGGGACGAGGATGCGCGGGCGGACCCATTTGTACATCTGGCGGAGCTCGTTGCGGCGCGGGTGGCCCGAGACGTGGACCAGCGCGTCGCCGTCCTCGATGATCCTGATGCCCTGCTCGATCAGCAGGTTCTTGGTTTCGAGGATCGCCTTCTCGTTGCCGGGGATGACGCGCGAGGAATAGACCACCGTGTCGCCGGCCGCGAGCGCGACGTTCTTCATCTCGTCGCGGGCCAGCTTGGCGAGCGCCGCGCGCGGCTCGCCCTGGCTGCCGGTGCACAGGATGACGAGGTTGTCGCGCGGGATCAGGGCGTAGGCCTCCTCGGAGACGAATTCCGGCAGGCCGTCGAGATAGCCGAGCTCGCCCGCCACGTCGATGACGCGCTTCAACGACGAGCCCAGCACCAGCACCTGGCGGCCGGCGTTGCGCGCGGCCTCGGCGATCGAGCGGATGCGGCCGACATTGGACGAGAAGGTGGTGACGGCGACGCGGCCGCGCGCCGCCTCGATCACCTCGCGCAGGCCGACGGCGACATCCTTCTCCGAGGGCGAGTCGCCCTCGCGCAGCGCGTTGGTCGAATCGCAGATCAGCGCCAGCACGCCCTCGTCGCCGAGCGCGCGGAACTTCGCCTCGTCGGTCAGCGGGCCGATGGCCGGGGCCGGGTCGATCTTCCAGTCGCCGGTGTGGACGACGAGGCCGAGCGGGGTGCGGATGGCGAGCGACACCGGCTCGGGGATCGAGTGGGTGACGGCGATGGTCTCGATGTCGAACGGGCCTATCGTGAAGCGCTCGCCGGGGCGGTAGATCTCGACCGGGATCTTCGCGCCGCCATCCATGCCGCGCTTGGCTTCGAGCAGCCCGGCGGTGAACGGCGTCATCCACACCGTCTTTCTGAGGCGCGGCCACAAATCGAGCAGCGCGCCGTAATGGTCCTCGTGGGCATGGGTGATGACGATGCCGACGACGTCGTCGACCACGCTCTCGACGAAGCGCGTGTCGGGCAGGACGAGATCGACCCCCGGCAGATGGGCGTCGGGAAAGGAGACGCCGACATCGACGACCAGCCATTTGCGCGCCCGCGCCGGGCCGAAGCCGTAAAGGGCGAAATTCATGCCGATCTCGCCGACGCCGCCCAGCGGGCAGAAGACAAGCTGGTCCGCTTCCGTCCTCGTCATCTCAGTTCCTTTCCAGAAATCGCGGGCTTGCCGCCCGGCTCAGGCCGAGGCGACCGCCCCGAAATGCACGTCGCCGGCGGCGACCGTCACCGATGCGCCGTCGGCCTTGCGAATGACGAAGCGGCACTCGTCGTCGATGGTTTCGAAGACGCCGCGCACCACCTCGCCGTCGATGCGCACCGCCACCGCGCCGCCCACCCCCGCCGCCCTTTCGAGCCAGCGGGCGCGGATCGCGGCAAGGCCGGCGCCGTTCGCCCACAGCCGCTCATTTTCAACCCAGGCGTCCGACAAGGCAAGGAACAGCCGCTCCGCGTCGCACCTGCTGCCGAGCGCGGCGAGCGACGTCGCCGGATAGGGCGTATCGTCCGGATGGGCGACGACGTTGACGCCGATGCCGATGGCGACCGCGAAGCGGCCTTTCTCCAGCATGGTCGATTCGAGCAGGATGCCGGAGAGCTTGGCGCCGTCGGCCAGCACGTCGTTCGGCCATTTCAGCGCGAAGCGCCCGCGCCCGCCGGCAAGGTCGCCGCCGTCGATGCCGACACCGATGCCGATGCCGGGCCTGATGTCGGGCGCGGCGGCCGCGAGAGCGTCGGCGAGCGCGAGGCCGGCGACGAAGCCGAGCGTGGCCGCATGCGCGATGCCGGTCGCCGGCACGAGGAGAAGCGTTGCGGCGAGGTTGCCCTCCGGCGTCGCCCAGGCGCGGCCGCGCCGCCCCCTGCCCGCCTCCTGGCGCTTCGCCACCAGCCACAGCCGGCCCGCGTCGCCCGCTTGCGCCCGCTCGAGCGCCAGCGCGTTGGTGGAGCCGACCGCGTCGAACGCCTCCAGGCGGTATCCGGCCGCCGCCGCGGTCGGCGCGAGCGAAAAGCCCATGTCGGCGGAAGCCCTCGCGCTCAGAAGAACGTCTTGGCGGCGGTCTCGGCCATGCGCCCGACCACGCCGCCGAACAGCGGATAGAGGAAGACGAAGGCGGTGGACAGCCCGAGCACCAGCTTGAGCTCGGTCGCCATCGGCTCGAAGCCGCCGGCCGACTCGTCGAACCACATCAGCTTGATGATGCGCAGGTAGTAGAACGCGCCGACGACCGAGGCGAGCACGCCGATGACGGCGAGCGCGTAGAGATTGGCGTCGATGGCCGCGAGGAAGACGTACCACTTCCCGAAGAAGCCCGCGAGCCAGGGAATGCCGGCGAGCGAGAACATCTGCACCGTCAGCATGGTCGCCATCACCGGGTTGGTCGCGGACAGGCCGGCAAGGTCGTCGATGCGCTCGACATTGCCTTCCGGGCGCCGCATGGCGAGGATGAAGGCGAAGGTGCCGAGCGTCATCGCAAGATAGATCAGCATGTAGATGACGACGCCGCGCACGCCGGCTTCCGTATTGGCGGCGAGGCCGACCAGCGCGTAGCCCATGTGGCCGATCGAGGAATAGGCCATCAGCCGCTTGATATTGCGCTGGCCGATGGCCGCGAACGCGCCCAGCACCATCGAGGCGACGGCGACGAAGACGACGATCTGCTGCCAGTCGGCCGAGGCCGGCTCGAACGCGCCCATGGTCACGCGCACGATCAGCGCCATCGCCGCCATCTTGGGCGCGGCGGCGAAGAAGGCGGTGACGGGCGTCGGCGCGCCTTCGTAGACATCGGGCGTCCACATGTGGAACGGCACCGCCGAAATCTTGAAGACGAGGCCGGCGAGCACGAACACCAGGCCGAAGACGAGGCCGATCTGGCGCTCGCCCCCGGTCATCGCGGCCGCGATGGCGTCGAAGCCGGTGTTGCCGGTGTAGCCGTAGACCAGGCTGATGCCGTAGAGCATGATGCCCGAGGCGAGCGCGCCGAGGACGAAATATTTGAGGCCGGCCTCGGTCGAGCGCACGGAATCGCGGTTGATGGCGGCGATGACGTAGAGCGCCAGCGATTGCAGCTCGAGGCCGAGATAGAGCGCCAGCATGTCGTTGGCCGAGACCATCAGCAGCATGCCGAGCGTCGAGAGCACGACGAGGACGGGGTATTCGAACTTGTCGAACTTCTCCTCCCGGGCGAAGCCGACGGACATGATCAGCGTCACCACCGAGCCGCCGAGGGTCAGCAGCTTCATCAGGCGCGAGAACGGATCGCTGACGAAGGCGTTGCCGAAGGCGTTGCCGTCGCCGACGAAGACGACCATCCAGCCGCCGACGCCGATCAGCAGCGCGATGGCCAGGCCGGTGACGGTGGTGTTCGCCCGCTCGCCGGAGAAGACACCGATCATCAGCAGCGCCAGCGCGCCGACCGCGAGGATCATCTCGGGAGCGGCAAGGATCAGGCTCTGGGAAAGGTCTGCCGTCATTGTGCTGGCCTTATTGGATCGCCAAGGCGGCCTGGGAGGCCTCGATGGAAAGCGTGATGTTGTTGACGAGGGCCTCGACCGACGCCGTCGTCACGTCGAAGACCGGCATGGGATAGACGCCGAACAGGATGGTGAAGAAGACCAGCGGATAGATGATCGCCTTTTCCCGCGCCGACAGGTCGAGCAGGCCCTTCAGGCTTTCCTTGGTCAGCGCGCCGAAGACGATGCGGCGATAGAGCCACAGCGCGTAGGCCGCCGACAGGATGACGCCGGTCGCGGCGAACACCGCCACCCAGGTGTTGACCCGGAACACGCCGAGCAGGGTCAGGAACTCGCCGACGAATCCGGACGTGCCCGGCAGGCCGACATTGGCCATCGTGAAGATCAGGAAGGCGACGGCGTATTTCGGCATGTTGTTGACGAGGCCGCCATAGGCGTCGATGTCGCGGGTGTGCATGCGGTCGTAGACGACGCCGACGCACAGGAACAGCGCGCCCGAGACCAGGCCGTGGGACAGCATCTGGAAGATCGCGCCCTGGACGCCCTCGACGTTCAACGCGAAGATGCCCATCGTGACGTAGCCCATGTGGGCGACCGACGAATAGGCGATCAGCTTCTTCATGTCTTCCTGCATCAGCGCCACCAGCGAAGTGTAGATGATGGCGACGACCGAGAGCGTGAACACCAGCGGCTGGAAATAGAGCGAGGCGTCCGGGAACATCGGCAGCGAGAAGCGCAGGAAGCCGTAGCCGCCCATCTTGAGCAGGATGCCTGCCAGGATGACCGAGCCCGCCGTCGGCGCCTCGACGTGGGCGTCGGGCAGCCAGGTGTGGACCGGCCACATCGGCATCTTCACCGCGAAGGAGGCGAAGAAGGCGAGCCACAGCCATGTCTGCATCGAGGCCGGGAAGTCGTGCGCGAGCAGCGTCGGGATGTCGGTGGTGCCGGCCTGCCAGTACATCGCCATGATGGCGAGCAGCATCAGCACCGAGCCGAGCAGCGTGTAGAGGAAGAACTTGAACGAGGCGTAGACGCGCCTTTTGCCGCCCCAGACGCCGATGATGATGAACATCGGGATCAGGCCGGCCTCGAAGAAGACGTAGAACAGGACGAGGTCGAGCGCGCAGAACACGCCGATCATCAGCGTTTCCAGGATCAGGAACGAGATCATGTATTCCTTGACTCTGGTTTCGATCGACTCCCACGACGCCAGGATGCACAGCGGCATCAGGAAGGTCGTCAGGATGACGAACAGCATCGAGATGCCGTCGACGCCCATCTGGTAGGAGACGCCGCCGCCGAGCCAGTCGGCCTTCTCCAGCATCTGGAAGCCGGCATAGTTGGTGTCGAACCCGGCCCAGATGAACAGCGACAGGACGAAGGTGAACACCGTCGTCAACAGCGCGACGTTGCGGATGTTGCGGCGCGCGGCGGTCCCCTCGTCCCGGATCAGCAGGATCAGGAACGCGCCGACCAGCGGCAGGAACGTGACCGTGGAAAGAATGGGCCAGTCGGTCATGGTCTAGAACGAGCTCCCGAGCATCATCCAGGTGACGAGGGCCGCCACGCCGATGAGCATTGCGAATGCGTAGTGGTAGAGATAGCCGGTCTGGAGCTTGGCCACGCGCTGGGTGACGTCGACGACGCGCGCCGAGATGCCGTCCGGCCCCATCCCGTCGATCACCTTGCCGTCGCCGGTCTTCCACAGGAATCGGCCGAGGCGCTTGGCGGGACGGACGAACAGGAAGTCGTAGAGCTCGTCGAAATACCACTTGTTCAGCAGGAAGAGATAGAGCCCCCGATGCTGCCCGGCCAGCCTGACCGGCGTCTCCGGCGAGCGGATGTAGAACTGGTAGGCGACGACGAAGCCCGCCACCATCGAGACGAGCGGCGCGAGCTTCACCCACAGCGGCACGTCGTGGAACTCGTGCAGGATGTGGTTGTCCGGCAGCAGGAACAGCGCGCCCTTCCAGAAACCGTCATAGCCGTGGCCGATGAAGAAGTCGTGGAAGACGACGCCGGCGAACAGCGCGCCCGCGGCCAGCACGAACAGCGGCACCAGCATCACCGGCGGCGATTCATGGACGTGGTGCATGACCTCGTGGCTGGCGCGCGGCTTGCCGTGGAAGGTCATGAAGATCAGCCGCCACGAATAGAAGCTGGTGAAGGCCGCGGCGATGACGAGCAGCGTGAAGGCGAAGCCGGCCAGCGGGCTGTGGCTGGCGAACGCGCCCTCGATGATGGCGTCCTTGGAGAAGAAGCCGGCGGTGCCGATGATCGTCGTCGGGATGCCGACGCCGGTCAGCGCGATGGTGCCGATGATCATCATCCAGTAGGTGACCGGGATCAGCTTGTAGAGGCCGCCCATCTTGCGCATGTCCTGCTCGTCGGAGACGGCATGGATGACCGAGCCGGAACCCAGGAACAGCAGCGCCTTGAAGAAGGCGTGCGTGAACAGGTGGAAGATGGCCGCCGAGTAGAAGCCCATGCCGAGCGCGACGAACATGTAGCCGAGCTGCGAACAGGTCGAATAGGCGATGACGCGCTTGATGTCGTTCTGCACCAGGCCGACGGTGGCCGCGAAGAAGGCGGTGATGGCGCCGACGAAGGTGACGACGAGAAGCGCCACGTGCGACAGCTCGAAGATCGGCGACAGCCTGGCCAGCATGAACACGCCGGCCGTGACCATGGTGGCGGCGTGGATCAGCGCCGAGACCGGCGTCGGGCCTTCCATGGCGTCGGGCAGCCAGGTGTGCAGCGGCACCTGCGCCGACTTGCCCATCGCGCCCATGAACAGCAAGAGGCAGATCGCGGTCAGCGCGCCCGATTGCGTCAGCGACCAGTTGAGGAAGGTGAACACCGCCGCACCCGACTGGTCCGGGCTCTCGGCGATGGTCGCGGCATTGGCGAAGATCACGTCGAAATTGACCGAGCCGAACAGGACGAAGACGCCGAACAGGCCGAGCAGGAAGCCGAAATCGCCGACGCGGTTGACCACGAACGCCTTGATCGCGGCCGCGCTCGCCGACGGCTTCTGGTACCAGAACCCGATCAGCAGGTAGGAGGCGAGGCCGACGCCTTCCCAGCCGAAGAACATCTGCACCAGGTTGTCCGACGTCACCAGCATCAGCATGGCGAAGGTGAACAGCGACAGGTAGGCGAAGAAGCGCGGCCGGTGCGGGTCGTGGTGCATGTAGCCGATGGAATAGACATGCACCAGCGCCGAGACGGTGTTGACGACGATCAGCATGACCACGGTCAGCGTGTCGATGCGCAGGGCCCAGGACACGTCGAGTCCGCCGGCCCGGATGAAGGTCAGCACCGGCACGGTGAAGGCCTGGCCATCGCCGAAGGCGACGGTGAAGAACGCCACCCACGACAACGCCGCCGCGACGATCAGGAAGCCGGTTGTGACGTATTCCGACGCCTTGGCGCCGATCGAGCGGCCGGCGAGGCCGGCGATCAGGAAGCCGAGCAGCGGAAGGAAGACGATCGCGTGATACATGGCCGGATCAACCCTTCATCATGTTGACGTCTTCCACGTCGATCGAACCGCGGTTGCGGAAGAACACGACGAGGATGGCGAGGCCGATCGCGGCCTCGGCCGCCGCGACCGTCAGCACGAACAGCGCGAAGACCTGGCCGACCAGGTCGCCAAGAGCGGCCGAGAAGGCCACGAAATTGATGTTGACCGCGAGCAGGATCAACTCGACCGACATCAGGATGACGATGATGTTCTTCCTGTTCAGGAAGATGCCGAACACGCCGAGCGTGAACAGAACCGCAGAAACGGTCAGGTAATGTCCGATACCGACTTCCATCATCAAAGCCCCTTGCCCGTCTCGACCTTGCGGACCTCGATTGCGGAGGCCGGATTGCGGCGGTTCTGCGCGGTGACGTCCTGACGCTTGACGCCTTCCTTGTGGCGCAGCGTCAGCACGATGGCGCCGATCATCGCGGTGAGCAGGACCAGACCGGCGATCTGAAAGAAGTAGACGTAATTCGTGTAGAGGATGTCGCCGAGCGCGGCGGTGTTCTGGCGGTCGGCCAGCGCCGGCGTCGGCTGCGAGATCGTTCCCGCGAGCTGCGGCGCGAAGGCATAGCCGCCCAGCACCACGATCAGCTCGGCGGCGAGGATGATGCCGATCAGCGCGCCGGCCGGCGCGTATTCGAGCGCGCCGCGCTTCAGCGCCGCGAAATCGACGTCGAGCATCATGACGACGAACAGGAACAGCACCGCCACCGCGCCGACATAGACGACCAGCAGGATCATCGCGAGGAACTCGGCGCCCGTGAGCAGGAACAGCGCCGCCGCGTTGAAGAAGGTCAGGATCAGCCACAGAACGGAATGCACCGGGTTGCGCGCCGCGATCACCATGAAGGCGGCGGCGATCGCTATGAAGGCGAACAGATAGAAGAAGAACGCCTCTAGTCCTGTCAGCATGGGTTCCCCCGGCTCCTTTGCGAACGGCCCCTGCCGTTCTTCCGGCCCGCGCCCGTTGCCGGGTCGCGAAACCGCCGTGTCTCTTAGACCGTTTCCCGTCGATTCGTATCCGGGAAGCGACGCTTTTCATATCCTGGGCAACCCCATGGGAACTGCCCGGTGCTGTCGTTGGCAATCCCCACCGGAACCGCCGCGGCCGTCCGCGCCCGTTACCTGTAGGGCGCGTCGAGCGTCATGTTGCGCGCGATCTCGCGCTCCCAGCGGTCGCCGTTGGCGAGCAGCTTCTCCTTGTCGTAGTAGAGCTCCTCGCGCGTCTCGGTGGCGAACTCGAAATTCGGT
Organism: Aquamicrobium sp.; assembly: GCA_039808485.1. Lineage (GTDB taxonomy): Bacteria > Pseudomonadota > Alphaproteobacteria > Rhizobiales > Rhizobiaceae > Aerobium. The sequence goes on from JBDHTD010000027.1 coordinate 20,778, forward strand.
CCCTCGACGATGGCGTCGACCGGGCAGGCCTCCTGGCAGAAGCCGCAATAGATGCACTTCACCATGTCGATGTCGTAGCGCACGGTGCGGCGGGTGCCGTCGTTGCGGCGCGGGCCGGCCTCGATGGTGATGGCCTGCGCCGGGCAGATCGCCTCGCACAGCTTGCAGGCGATGCAGCGTTCCTCGCCGTTGGGATAGCGGCGAAGCGCATGCTCGCCGCGGAAGCGGGGGCTGACCGGACCCTTCTCGTACGGATAGTTGATCGTGTGCTTCGGCGCGAAGAACTGGCGCATCGCCAGGAAGAACGCACCGACGAAATCCGCGAGCAGCAGCGACTTGGCGGCGTGGGCTAGCGCTGACATGGCTTGGTCTCCGTTGTGTCCGTGGTCATGCCCGTGATCATGCGACGTAGTGCTCCCAGATCTTCAGGAACGCCGCCGTCGCCACGACCATGAAGATCGAGATCGGCAGGAACACCTTCCAGCCGAGGCGCATCAACTGATCGTAGCGGTAGCGCGGGACGATCGTCTTCACTATGGAGAAGAAGAAGAAGACGAAGCAGACCTTGAGCACGAACCAGATGACGCCCGGCACCCAGGTGAAGGGCGCGAAGTCGAGCGGAGGCAGCCAGCCGCCGAGGAACAGGATCGTGGTGATCGCGCACATCAGCATGATGGCGACGTATTCGCTCAGCATGAACAGCAGGTAGGGCGTCGAGGAATACTCGATCATGTGGCCGGCGACGAGCTCCGACTCGGCCTCGACCAGATCGAAGGGCGGCCTGTTCGTCTCGGCCAGCGCCGAGATGAAGAAGATGACGAACATCGGGAACAGCGCCAGCCAGTGCCAGTCGAGGAACGAGTTCGGCAGGCCGAGCGCGGTGCCCGGGCCGGTCCGCTGCGCGAAGACGATGTCGGTCAGGTTGAGCGAGCCGACGCACAAGAGCACCGTGACGATGACGAAGCCGATGGAGACCTCGTAGGACACCATCTGCGCCGCCGAGCGCAGCGCGCCGAGGAAAGGATATTTCGAGTTCGAGGCCCAGCCGGCCATGATGACGCCGTAGACCTCGAGCGACGAGATCGCCAGGATGTAGAGGATGCCGACGTTGATGTTGGCGATGACCCAGTTCTCGCTGAACGGGACGACCGCGAAGGTGGCGAGCGCCAGCACGGTGGAGACCACCGGCGCCAGCAGGAACACGCCCTTGTTGGCGCCGGACGGGATGACCGGCTCCTTGAAGACGAACTTCAGCAGGTCGGCGAAGGATTGCAGCAGCCCCCACGGCCCGACGACGTTCGGGCCGCGACGCAGCATCACCGCCGCCCAGATCTTGCGGTCGGCGTAGAGGATGAAGGCGATGAACACCAGGAGCGCCACGATGACCAGCACCGACTGGGCAATGACGATGATCGTGGGCCAGACGTAGATCGAGAAGAAGGAATCCATCGTTCTAGCCCTATTCCGCCGCCTGCGCGGCGCGGCCCTTGGCCAGCGCCGAGCACTCGGCCATCACCGCGGATGCCCGCGCGATCGGGTTGGTGAGGTAAAAATCGCGGATCGGCGAAACGAACCCGGACTTGCCGAGCTTCCCCGCCTTCGCCCCGGCGAGCGCCGCGACATCGGCCGGATTTCCGGCGGCGATGGCGTCGACGCCCGCGAAATGCGGGAACTCGGCATAGAGCGCGGCGCGGAGCTGGGGAAGCGAATCGAACGGCAGGCGCTTGCCGAGCACGTCGGACAGCGCGCGCAGGATCGCCCAGTCGTCCTTCGCCTCGCCCGGCGCGAAGCCGGCGCGCGAGGTCTGCTGCACCCGGCCTTCGGTGTTGACGTAGGTGCCCGACTTCTCGGTGTAGGTCGCGCCCGGCAGGATCACGTCGGCGCGGTGGGCGCCGGCGTCGCCGTGGCTGCCGATATAGACGGTGAAGGCGTCGCCGATCCTGGCCGTCTCGATCTCGTCGGCGCCGAGCAGGAACAGCACGTCGAGCCCGCCGGACAGCATCGCGGCGACGTCCTTGCCCCCCTCGCCCGGCACGAAGCCGACGTCGAGGCCGCCGACGCGGGCGGCGGCCGTGTGCAGCACGGCAAAGCCGTTCCATTCGTCACCGACCGCGCCGACGTCGTTGGCGAGCTTCGCCGCCAGCGCCAGCACGGCCGCGCCGTCGGTGCGCGTCAGCGCGCCCTGCCCAACGATGACCAGCGGCCTCTTGGCGTCCTTCAGCTTCGACAGGAAATCGATGCCGCCGTCGGCGAGCTGCGACAGCGTCTCCGGCCCGGCGCCGAGCGCCTCATAGCCGTAGCGCAGGTCGCCGGCCTCACCGATGACGCCGATCGGCAGGCGGGTCTTCAGCCACTGCTTGCGGATGCGGGCGTTCAGCACCGACGCCTCGAAGCGCGGATTGGCGCCGACGATCAGGATCGCGTCGGCGTCCTCGATGCCCTCGATGGTCGGGTTGAAGATGTAGCTGGCGCGCCCCCTGGCCGGATCGAGCGCGGCGCCGTCCTGGCGGCAGTCGATATTGGCCGAGCCGAGCGCGGCCATCAGGCCCTTCAGCGCGTACATCTCCTCGACGGTGGCGAGGTCGCCGGCGATGGCGCCGATCCTGTCGCCGCTCGTCGCCGCGACCGCCGCCCGGACCGTCTCGAAGGCTTCGGCCCAGCTCGCGGCATGGAGCCGGCCGTCGCGGCGGACATAAGGCCGGTCGAGGCGCTGGGTGCGCAGCCCGTCCCAGATGAAGCGGGTCTTGTCGGAGATCCACTCCTCGTTCACCGCGTCGTTGTTGCGCGGCAGGATGCGCATCACCTCGCGGCCGCGCGTGTCGACGCGGATCGCAGACCCCAGCGCGTCCATGACGTCGATCGATTCGGTCTTGGTCAGCTCCCACGGCCGCGCCTGGAAGGCGTAGGGGCGCGCGGTCAGCGCGCCGACCGGGCACAGGTCGATGACGTTGCCCTGCATCTCCGAGGTCAGCGCCTTCTCGAGATAGGTGACGACCTCGACGTCCTCGCCGCGGCCGATGATGCCCATCTCGGAAACGCCCGCCACCTCGGTGGTGAAGCGCACGCAGCGCGTGCAGTAGATGCAGCGCGTCATGATCGTCTTGACCAGCGGGCCGATATACTTGTCCTCGAGCGCGCGCTTGTTCTCCTGGAAGCGCGAGGCGTCGACGCCGAAGGCCATCGCCTGGTCCTGGAGGTCGCATTCGCCGCCCTGGTCGCAGATCGGGCAGTCGAGCGGGTGGTTGATGAGCAGGAACTCCATCACCCCCTCGCGGGCCTTCTTGACCATCGGGGTGTTGGTGAACATCTCCGGCAGCTCGCCGTTGGGGCCCGGGCGCAGGTCGCGCACGCCCATGGCGCAGGAGGCCTGCGGCTTGGGCGGGCCGCCCTTGACCTCGACCAGGCACATGCGGCAGTTGCCGGCGATCGACAGCCGTTCGTGGAAGCAGAAACGCGGCACCTCGGCGCCGGCCGCTTCCGCCGCCTGCAACAGCGTGTAGTGATCGGGAACCTCGATCTCCTTGCCGTCGACCTTCAGTTTAGCCATCTTGTCTCAACTCCGCGGAACCCGCTTCATCCTTCGCGGCCTTGCGGCCCCTGTTCCCTACCGGCCGGCCGAAAGCCCGGCGGCCTGCCCCGTCCAGTCGTCGCGCCCGATGCGGCCGCCCAGCCCGAGATGCCCGTCGAGCCACGCGATCTCGGCCCCGGTCAGCGCCGCGATCTGCGCGTGGGTCCAGATGCCGAGACCGTTCAGCGTCTTCTCGAGCTTGGGGCCGATGCCGCCGATCGCCTTCAGGTCGTCCGGTTGCGCCGGGCGCCCGATGGCCGCCGGCTGCGCGGACGCCGCGCTGGCGGGAGCCGCCTTCGCCTTCCTCGCCGCGGCCGGCTTTTTTACAGCCGCCGGCTTCGCAACAGCCTCCTTCGCCGCGGCCTCCTTCGCCACCGGGGCCGGCTGCGAGGCGACGAGGCGCAGGCGCGCGGCGGGCGCGGGCCGCGCCTCGGCATTGTCGGCCAGCCCGGCGAAAAGCTTCTGCGATGCCTCGGCCGCGCCGGCCATCGCGCCCGTCCACATCCCGAAGGCATGGCCGGCCAGGCCGAGCCCGAGCGCGCTCGCGGCGGCGACGCCGGCAAGCGGGTGGGCCATCAGGTTGACCGTGCCGGCAAGCTGCTCCGGCATGGCCTGCCGCCAGGCGTTGGTGAATTCTTCGACCGTGCTCATCCGTGGTTCCCTTCCGTCGGGCGGGGCGGCGCTTGCGCCTTCCCGTCCTGCGTCGGACCGTCTCCCTCTTTCCCTACTCGGCGGCGACCAGCACCGGCTGGGCCTGGTGCGCGTTGCGGGTGAATTCGTCGATCCGGCGTTCGATCTCGGGCCGGAAATGGCGGATCAGGCCCTGGATCGGCCAGGCGGCGGCGTCGCCCAGCGCGCAGATCGTGTGGCCCTCGACCTGCTTGGTGACGTCGAGCAGCATGTCGATCTCGCGCTTCTGCGCCTGCCCGACGACCAGCCGCTCCATGACGCGCCACATCCAGCCGGTGCCCTCGCGGCACGGCGTGCACTGGCCGCAGCTCTCGTGCTTGTAGAAGTAGGAAAGCCGCGCGATCGCCTTAACGATGTCGGTGGACTTGTCCATGACGATGACGGCGGCCGTGCCGAGACCCGAACGCAGGTCGCGCAGCGCGTCGAAATCCATCGGCGCGTCGGCGATCTGGTCGGCCGGAACCAGCGGCACCGAGGAGCCGCCGGGAATGACGGCGAGCAGATTGTCCCAGCCGCCGCGGATGCCGCCGCAATGCGCGTCGATCAGCTCGCGGAACGGGATCGACATCGCCTCCTCGACCGTGCACGGATTGTTGACGTGGCCGGAGATGCAGAACAGCTTCGTCCCGACATTGTTGGGCCGGCCGAAGGACGAGAACCACGCCGCGCCGCGGCGCAGGATGGTCGGCGCCACCGCGATCGACTCGACGTTGTTGACCGTGGTCGGGCAGCCATAGAGGCCGACATTGGCCGGGAACGGCGGCTTCAGGCGCGGCTGGCCCTTCTTGCCTTCGAGGCTTTCGAGCAGCGCCGTCTCCTCGCCGCAGATATAGGCGCCGGCGCCGTGGTGGACGTAGACGTCCATGTCCCAGCCGTTCTTGTTGTTCTTGCCGAGGAAGCCCGCTTCATAGGCTTCGTCCACCGCGCGCTGGAGCGCCTCGCGCTCGCGCACGAACTCGCCGCGCACATAGATGTAGGCCGCGTGCGCGCCCATGGCGAAGCCGGCGATCAGGCAGCCCTCGACCAGCGTGTGCGGGTCGTGGCGCAGGATCTCGCGGTCCTTGCAGGTGCCGGGCTCGGACTCGTCGGCATTGACGACGAGGTAGTGCGGACGGCCGTCGCTCTGCTTGGGCATGAACGACCACTTCAGGCCGGTCGGGAAGCCGGCGCCGCCGCGCCCGCGCAGGCCGGACGCCTTCATCTCGTCGATGATCCAGTCGCGGCCCTTGTCGATCAGGCCCTTGGTGTTGTCCCAGTGGCCACGGCGCATGGCGCCGGCTAGCGTCCGGTCGAAGCGGCCGTAGATATTGGTGAAGATACGGTCCTTGTCCTGCAACATCGGCTGTCCCCTCACCTCGGCTTCTTGCCGAAGACACGGATGTATTCGGCCTCGCCGCCCTTGGCGAGCGCCTTGGCCTGCTTCACCCATTCCTCGCGCTCGATCCGGCCCTTGAAGCGCAGATAGCTGTCGACCCACTCGCGCTCGGCCTTCTTCCACGCGCCGACCTGGGCGAAGGTGTAGATGCCGAGCCCGTGGAGCAATTGCTCGTTCTTCGGCCCGACGCCGGCGATCAGTTGCAGGTCGTCGGGCTGCGCCGGCCGGGCGATGGCCGCCGGACGGTTCGGATCGTCGAGCGAGACGGCCGGCTGCTCGGCCTTGCCAGCCGCCGCCTTCCCCGCCTCGGGGGCCTTGAAGGCGTGGACGGGTTCGGCCTGCTTGCCGGAATGGGCGCGCGGCTTGCCGCTCGCGGCCTTGTCTGCTGCCTTTTCGCTCCCGGCGGGAGCCTCGACGCTCGCCGCCGCCTCGGCCTTCGGGCTCGCCTTGACCCTGGACGGCGACTTCACCGCCGGGCTGGTCTCGATGGCGTCGGTCTTCGGCTTGCCGGCATTGCTCGGCGCGACGGGCGCGGCATCGGCTTTCGCCGCTTTCGCGGTCGCCTTGGTCGCCCGGTCGCGGTTCTCCTTGAAGAACACGCTCTCGTCGGTCAGCGTGGTCTGGCCCGACAGCGGCGCCGAGAAGGCGCGGCCGTTCTGCGGCCCGGCCGGCACGTCCGCGCCCCTGCCCGCCTCGAATTCGTCAATGATCTCGGCCAGCCGCTCCGGCGTCAGGTCCTCGTAGGTGTCCTTGAAGATCATGACCATCGGCGCGTTGACGCAGGCGCCCTGGCACTCGACCTCCTCCCACGACAAGGTGCCGTCGGCATTGGTGTGGAACTGCTCGGGATGGATCTTGTCGCGGCAGACCCGCTTCAGGTCCTCCGCGCCGCGCAGCATGCACGGCGTGGTGCCGCAGACCTGGATGTGGGCCTTCGTGCCGACCGGCTTGATCTGGAACTGGGTGTAGAAGGTCGCGACCTCGAGCACGCGGATATAGGGCATGCCGAGCATGTCTGCGACGTGCTCTATGGTGGCGCGCGACACCCAGCCTTCCTGCTCCTGCGCCCGCATCAGCAGCGGGATGACGGCAGAGGCCTGGCGGCCCTCGGGATAGCGCTTGATGACCTCGTTCGCCCAGGCGACGTTCTCCGCGCTGAAGGCGAAGCTTTCGGGCTGGACGGTTTCTTCTGCGAGACGGCGGTTCGACATTAGCGGTCAACCTCACCAAACACGATGTCGAGAGAGCCGAGGATCGCGGAGACGTCGGCCAGCATGTGGCCCCGGCACAGGAAATCCATCGCCTGGAGATGCGCGAAACCGGGCGCGCGCAGCTTGCAGCGATAGGGCTTGTTGGTGCCGTCGGAAACCAGATAGACGCCGAACTCGCCCTTGGGCGCCTCGACGGCGGCGTAGACCTCGCCCGCCGGCACGCGATAGCCCTCGGTGTAGAGCTTGAAATGATGGATCAGCGCCTCCATCGAGCGCTTCATCTCGCCGCGCTTGGGCGGCACCACCTTGCCGTCGACGGAGGACACCGGGCCGACCCGGTCCTTGCCGAGCAGCAGGTCGACGCACTGGCGGATGATGCTGGCCGACTGGCGCATCTCCTCCATGCGGATCAGATAGCGGTCGTAGCAGTCGCCGTTCTTGCCGACGGGAATGTCGAACTTCATCTCGGCGTAGCACTCGTAGGGCTGCGACTTGCGCAGGTCCCAGGCCGCGCCCGAGCCGCGCACCATGACGCCGGAGAAGCCGCGCGCCCAGGCGTCGTCGAGGCTGACGACGCCGATGTCGACGTTGCGCTGCTTGAAGATGCGGTTCTCAGTCAGAAGCTCGTCGAGATCGTCGACCGACTTCAGGAACGGATCGATCCACTTGCCGAGGTCCTCGACCAGCCGGTCCGGCAGGTCCTGGTGCACGCCGCCCGGCCGGAAATAGGCCGCGTGCATGCGCGAGCCGGAAGCGCGCTCGTAGAAGACCATCAGCTTCTCGCGCTCGACGAAGCCCCACAGCGGCGGCGTCAGCGCGCCGACGTCCATGGCCTGCGTCGTCACGTTCAGGATGTGCGACATGATGCGGCCGATCTCGCTGTAGAGCACGCGGATCAACTGGCCGCGGCGCGGCACCTCGATGCCGAGCAGCCGCTCGGTGGCGAGCGCGAAGGCATGCTCCTGGTTCATCGGTGCGCAATAGTCGAGCCGGTCGAGATAGGGCACGGCCTGGAGATAGGTCTTCTGCTCCATCAGCTTCTCGGTGCCGCGATGCAGGAGCCCGATATGCGGGTCGGCGCGATCGACCACCTCGCCGTCGAGCTCGAGCACGAGGCGCAGCACGCCGTGCGCGGCCGGATGCTGCGGGCCGAAGTTGATGTTGAAGTTGCGGACGGCGGTTTCGACCATGGAACGCCTCAGTTCGCCTTGGCCTTCTCGTCGCCGGGCAGCACATAGTCGGTGCCTTCCCAGGGCGACAGGAAGTCGAAATTGCGGAATTCCTGCTTCAGCTCGACCTTCTCGTAGACGATGCGCTTCAGCGCGTCGTCGTAGCGCACCTCGACGAAGCCGGTGACGGGGAAGTCCTTGCGCAGCGGATGCCCCTCGAAGCCGTAGTCGGTCAGGATGCGACGAAGCTCCGGATGGCCGGAGAACAGGACGCCGTAGAAATCGAAGACCTCGCGCTCGTACCATTCCGCGCCGGGATAGACGGCGGTGGCGGACGGAACCGGGGTTTCCTCGTCGGTCCGCACCCGGACGCGGATGCGCAGGTTCTGGCGCGGCGACAGCAGGTGGTAGAGAACGTCGAAACGACGCTCGCGCGCCGGATAGTCGGCGCCCGACACGTCGATGAACGAGACGAACTGGCATTGCGCGTCGTCGCGCAGGAAGGTCAGGACCTCGACGATGTCGCCAGCCTCGACTTCCAGCGTCAGCTCGCCATAGGCGATGACGGCCTCGGTCACCTTCGGCCCGAGGCGCTCGCGCAGGTAGGAGGAAAGATCGGAAAGGGCTTCGCTCATCTCGCGCCTCCTACCGCTCGATCGAGCCGGTGCGGCGAATCTTCTTCTGGAGCAGAAGAATGCCGTAGAGCAGCGCCTCGGCCGTGGGCGGACAGCCGGGGACGTAGATGTCGACCGGCACCACCCGGTCGCAGCCGCGCACCACCGAATAGGAATAGTGGTAGTAGCCGCCGCCGTTGGCGCAACTGCCCATGGAGATGACGTAGCGCGGTTCCGGCATCTGGTCGTAGACCTTGCGCAGCGCCGGCGCCATCTTGTTGGTCAGCGTGCCGGCGACGATCATCACGTCGGACTGGCGCGGCGAGCCGCGGGGCGCGATGCCGAAGCGCTCGCTGTCGTAATGCGGCATGGCCGAATGGATCATCTCGACCGCGCAGCACGCCAGGCCGAAGGTCATGTACATCAGCGAGCCGGTGCGCGCCCAGGTGATCAACGCCTCCGACGAGGTGACGAGGAAGCCCTTGTCGGACAGCTCGTCGTTCAGGTCGCCGAAGAAACGGTCGTCCGCGCCGACCGGCTTGCCGGTCGAGGGGTCGAGGATGCCCTTGGGGCTCGGAGCCACGAGGGTCGGGGAGCGGTCGTTCAATCCCATTCCAGCGCGCCCTTCTTCCATTCATAGATGAAGCCGATGGTCAGCACGCCGAGGAACACCATCATCGACCAGAACCCGAACCAGCCGATCTCGCCGAACGAGACCGCCCACGGAAACAGGAACGCCACTTCGAGGTCGAAGATGATGAACAGGATCGCGACCAGATAGAAGCGCACGTCGAACTTCATGCGCGCGTCGTCGAACGAGTTGAAGCCGCATTCGTAGGCCGACAGCTTCTCCGGGTCCGGATTCTTGTAGGCGATCAGGAAGGGCGCGACAACCAGCGCCGCAGCGACGAGGAGCGCCACACCGATAAAGATCACGATGGGCAGATAGGAACCGAGTAGCTCGCTCATGGTCTTTCCGTTGGCTTGCCGACGTTCCGCCGCGATGGGCAAACTATAGCACCGGAACGGGAAGCGTCGTTGTGACAGATCATCCCGCCGGCCCCCGCGCGGCGCAGGCTTGCTGCGACGCGGCGAGGGTTAGCGCAGGCGCAGGCGCGAAGCAAGTCAAACCTTGTTTGATGTTGCGATGCATCAACCTGCGAGCGGCAGAATAAACGGAACGCCTTCATAGGCATCCTCGCCGCGCCCGATCGCCCGGATCGCCGCGACCATCCGGCCCTGCCGCCCGAGAATCGCGTCGGCATGCCGCACGAGGGCGGGGTTGGGCGTGGCCGACGGCGAAAGCAGCCGCAGCGTCCAGGCGAGCTCCGCCTCGTCCCTTTGCGGCGACAGCGCGGCGGCGAGAATATAGGCCGCCGCCGTCGAGCGGCTGATGCCGGCAAAGCAGTTGACGGCGAGCGGCCGCTTCCTGTCCCAGGTCCCGCCGAACGCGATCAGCCGCTCGACATGCTCCCTGCCCGGCGCGACCAGCCCCGCCTGCATCTCGGCGATGTCGTTCATCCACAGGCAAAGGTGGTTGTCCGGCTCGATCGCCGCGGGCCGGGTGAAGCCCGTCCCCGCCGCCAGCAGCGTCACCAGATGCGACGCGCCGGCGGCGGCGACCGTCTTGTCGACGCTGGTGATCGAACAGACATGGATCACTGCCTGAAACCTTCCGGACTTCACGGGCTTTCCGCGCCCGCGATGCGCGCGTTCACCGGACGTTCATTGCACGAACGGCATAGAAGGCGCAAACTTCCGCCACAACGGAGCATCCGTCCAGTGTCACGTCCCGTCGCCACCCGCCGTTTCCTCCTGCTTGCCGCGCTGGGCGCCGGCGGCGCGCTCGCCGCCTTTCCCGCCTGGGCCGACGGAGACGAGCCGATGCTCAAGATCACCGGCGAACTCACTTATCTGCAACGCATCGCGCTGCCGGACGACGCCGTGGCCATCGTCGAGCTGAAGCCGGCAGACGCGCCCGACGGAGCCTCCGTCACCGCCGAGACGCGGATCGCGCTCGACGGCCGGCAGGTGCCGGTGGCGTTCGCGCTCGACGTGCCGCGCGCCCATCTCGATCCCGCCACGGCCTACGCGCTGCGCGGCGGCATCCTCGTCGAATCGCGGATGCGCTGGCTGTCGGATCCGGTGGCGGTGAACACGCGCGCCGCCGCCCACGATATCGGGACGCTCCGGCTCTCGCCCTACGAGGCGCCACCGCCCTTCGAGATCGACGGCGAGGCCCTGCTCGAAGGCGAGTGGCGCATCGAGGAGGTCGGCGGCCAGCAGGTGCGCGAGGACATCGCCGCCACCATCGCCTTCGGCGAGGACGGCGCGTTCTCCGGCCGGCTGTGCAATTCCTTCCGCGGCGCCTACACGCTGGACGGGGCTGCCATCTCCTTCGGCAAGGCGGCGGCGACGCTGATGGCCTGCCCGGAGCCGCAGGCGACCCACGAGCGCGCGCTGTTCGCCGCCTTCGAGCAGGCCAGGACCTGGCGCGCCAACCCGGACGGCGAGACGCTGACGGTGCGGGACGGCGACGGCAGGATCGTGATCCTCGCCCGCAGATAGCGGCGCGACGGCGTCCTGACCGTACCCGTCTGGCGCAAGAAATTGTCGCCCGCCGGGCTGCTTCGCCGATTGACAAGCAGCCCCTCTTCCGGTCCGCTGGCGCGCCATTCAGCCGAAGCGCAGGAACATGCCGAAGACCGACATCGCCCGCAGGGTCTACAACCACACCTGGAAGCTCGATCCGATCGTGCGCAGCCTGCTCGACACGGATTTCTACAAGCTTCTGATGCTCCAGATGATCTGGGGCGTCTATCGCGATGTCGACGCCACCTTCTCCCTGATCAACCGGGCGACCTCGGTCAGGCTCGCCGACGAGATCGACGAGCAGGAGCTGCGCGCCCAGCTCGATCATGCCCGCACGCTGCGCTTCTCCAAGAAGGAGATGATCTGGCTGGCCGGCAACACCTTCTACGGCCGCAAGCAGATCTTCGAGCCCGACTTCCTGGCGTGGCTGGAGAATTTCCGCCTGCCCGAATACGAGCTTTCCAGGCGCGACGGCCAGTACGAGCTGCATTTCCACGGCCGCTGGCACGACACGACGATGTGGGAAATCCCCGCGCTCGCCATCATCAACGAGCTGCGCAGCCGCGCCGCGCTGAAGTCGATGGGGCCGTTCGCGCTCGACGTCACCTATGCGAGGGCCAAGGCCAAGGTGTGGGAGAAGGTCGAGAAGCTGAAGAAATATCCCGACCTGCGCATCTCCGACTTCGGCACGCGGCGGCGGCACTCGTTCCTGTGGCAGCGCTGGTGCGTCGAGGCGTTGAAGGAGGGCATCGGCGCTTCCTTCACCGGCACCTCGAACGTGCTGCTGGCCATGGACACCGACCTCGAGGCGCTCGGCACCAACGCCCATGAGCTGCCGATGGTGCTGGCGGCGCTGACCACCTCCGACGCGGCGCTGCGCGCCTCGCCCTATCGCGTGCTCCAGGACTGGCAGCGCTATTACGGCGGCAACCTCCTGATCGTGCTGCCCGACGCCTTCGGCACCGCCTCCTTCCTGCGCGACGCCCCCGACTGGGTGGCCGACTGGACCGGCTTCCGCCCCGACAGCGCCCCGCCGATCGAAGGCGGCGAGCGCATCATCGAATGGTGGCGCGCCCACGGCCGCGACCCGCGCGACAAGCTCCTGATCTTCTCCGACGGCCTCGACGTCGACACCATCGTCGAAGCCTACCTGCATTTCAGCGGCAAGGCGCGGCTGTCGTTCGGCTGGGGCACCAACCTCACCAACGACTTCAAGGATTGCGCGCCCGCCCACAACGACGCGCTGAAGGCGATCTCGCTGGTCTGCAAGGTGACGAGCGCCAACGGCCGCCCGGCCGTGAAGCTGTCGGACAACCCCGAGAAGGCGACCGGCGATCCGGCCGAGATCGCCCGCTATCTGCGCGTGTTCGGCGAGGAGGCGCGGGTGCGCCACCGGGTCGAGGTCTGAAACCCGGCCACCCGGCCGAACCGATGGAGAGCCCCATGCGCATGACCGCCGCCGCAGCCCTTTTCCTTGCGCTTCCGGCCACCGCCTCGGCCGGCTGTTTCGAGAATCTCGGCGTCACCGGCTGCACGCATCTGGAAAGCTTCAGCCGCGAGGACCTGGCCACGCTGTCGTGCCAGAACCTCTGGTACGTGCGCAACTCGATCTACGACGACAACGGCTATTGCTTCAAAACGCAAGCCGGGAAGGCCGCGTTCGACAATTCCGACTGCTTCGTGCGCGACACGTCCAGGCTGCGCTTCAACAAGCACGAGCAGACCAACATCGACCGCATCGTGCGGATCGAGAAGCAGAAGGGCTGCCGCGCGCCCTGAGCCGGTTCAGCCCGGCCCTTTGCCCGCGCGCAGGAACCCGTCGGCAAGCGCGCGCACCCTCTCCTCGACCTCGCGCCATTCGCCGGCAAGCTCCGGCGGCATGCGATAGGTCAGGCTGAGATCGTCGCCGAGGTGGATGTCGCGCTCGCAGGGCGCCAGCGATTCCCTGGCCGCCTTGCCGGCGAGGCAGCGCATGACGAACGGCTCTCCCGCCGCCGCGTCCGACACCACCAGCACCTCGTCGACATAGCCGGAATTCTCGACGAAACGGTGGATTTCGAGCCCGCCGGGGCCGGGACGCGCCTCGTCCTCGATCAGGTTGCGGTAGATCGGCTCGAAGCGGCTGGACATGTCGCGCGACATCATCCTCGGCTCGAACGACAGGAACAGGATGCTGCGGGCGCCGTCGACATGGTTGAAGGCGTCGCTGGCGCCGACGCTATAGCCGTCCATCTGCGGCCAGCGGACATAAAGGTCGAGCCGATCGGCCGCGCCGTCGCGCCGCGCCGCCTCGAAGCGGATCATGTTGCCGGGAACGACGAGCACGTCCTTGCCGATGACGATCTCGCGCAGGGTCCTGTCGTCGCTGTGGCCGCCCATGGCGATGCCGCTTCCCGCCAGCTTGCCCGCGAGGCTGATGCCGAGCGAGGCGACGGCGAGAAAGGAGAAGGCATAAAACACCTTCAGCACGAAGCTCGGGCGCAGCATTTGCGGCGCGGGCGCGTCGGCGTGTTCGGCTGCGGCTGCTGGCAAGGCGGGCGACTCCATCTTCCTCGCCAAGACAATGTGCCGTCATGGTAAACGCCGGGTAAATGTCCGGCGGACGCAAATGCCGGTGCGGTCGCACGGCCCGCCCTTGCCTTGGCGCAACCCGTGCCTCTATGGATAGGGCAAGGACAAAGGAGGATCGCGCCATGCCGGTTTATTCGCTCGACGGAATCGCGCCGCATCTCGACGCGGCGGAAGACGTCTGGATCGCGCCCGACGCGCAGGTCATCGGCAAGATTTCGCTCGGGCGCGGGGTCGGCATCTGGTTCGGCGCGGTGCTGCGCGGCGACAATGAGAGGATCACCATCGGCGCGCGCTCGAACGTGCAGGAACACACGGTGATGCACACCGACATGGGCTTTCCGCTGACCGTGGGCGAAGGCTGCACCATCGGCCACCGCGCCATGCTGCACGGCTGCACCATCGGCGACAATTCGCTGATCGGCATGGGCGCCATCGTGCTGAACGGCGCCAGGATCGGCAACAACTGCCTGGTCGGGGCCGGCGCGCTGGTCACGGAAGGCAAGGTCTTTCCCGACAATTCGCTGATCGTCGGCTCGCCGGCGCGCGCCGTGCGCGAGCTCGACGCCGCCGCGGTCGAGCGGCTGAAGCAGTCGGCGCAGATCTATGTCGACAACGCCAGGCGGTTCAGGGCGGGCCTGAAGGCGCTCTGATACGGCGGGAAGGCGCAACCTCTCGCGCCGGCCCGCGTTGCCGCAGGGGAGCCACTCTTGGACAGGGGATTGTTGGCGAATCGTTTTGAATCCGTCACCAGACCCGATTAATGGCCTGACCCGTAACTGAAGCGAACCGGCAAGGGAGGCGATCCTGGACCAACCGCATAACCCGCCGCCGGAACACGATCCGCTTGCCCGCGACGACGCGGGCGCGCAGCGGGGCGAAGCCGCGGCCTCGATCTACGACGAGGCCGGCGTCGTCCGTTCCTCCTTCCTCGCCCATATCGGCGCGGCGATCGCCGACCGCGACACGCTGACGCTCGGCCGCGACGTCGGCGCGCTGCACGAATCGGAAGTCGGCGACCTGCTCGAAGCGCTTTCGTCCGAGCAGCGCCACGCCCTCGTCGAGCTGATGGGCAAGGATTTCGACTTCTCGGCCCTGACCGAGGTCGACGAGGCCATCCGCCTCGACATCGTCGAGGCCCTGCCCGACGAGCAGATCGCGCGGGCGGTGCAGGAGCTCGATTCCGACGACGCGGTCTACATCCTCGAGGACCTTGACGACGAGGACCGCGAGGCGATCCTCGCCAGGCTGCCGTTCACCGAGCGCATCCGGCTGCGGCGCGCGCTCGACTATCCCGACGAGAGCGCCGGCCGGCGCATGCAGACCGAGTTCGTCGCCGTGCCGCCGTTCTGGACCGTCGGCCAGACCATCGACTACATGCGCGAGGACCAGAACCTTCCCGACTCCTTCAGCCAGGTCTTCGTCGTCGACCCGACGTTCCGGCTGCTCGGCGCCGTCGATCTCGACCGCATCCTGCGCACCAAGCGCGGCGTCAAGGTCGAGGAGATCATGCACGAGACGCGGCACGCCATCCCGGTCACCATGGACCAGGAGGAAGCGGCCCACGAATTCGAGCAGTACGACCTGCTCTCGGCCGCCGTCGTCGACGAGAACGAGCGCCTCGTCGGCGTGCTGACCATCGACGACGTGGTCGACGTGATCCAGCAGGAAGCGGCGGAGGACCTGATGCGCCTCGGCGGCGTCGGCGACGAGGAACTGTCGGACACCGTGCTCGCCGCCTCGCGCTCGCGCGTGCCGTGGCTGATGGTCAATCTGGTCATGGCGCTCCTCGCCGCGTCCGTCATCGGCCTGTTCGACGCCACCATCCAGGAAATCGTGGCGCTCGCCATCCTGATGCCCATCGTCGCGGGCATGGGCGGCAATGCCGGCTCGCAGACCATGACGGTGACGGTGCGGGCGCTGGCGACCAAGGACATCGACATCTACAATGCCGGGCGCATCATCCGCCGCGAGATCGGCGTCGGCCTGCTGAACGGCGCGATCTTCGCCACGATGGTCGGCATCGTCGCCGGCTTCTGGTTCGACAGTCCGCCGCTCGGCGGCATCATCGCCACCGCCATGGTCATCAACATGCTGGTGGCTGCGATGGCCGGCATCCTGATCCCGCTGCTGCTCGACCGCTTCGGCGCCGATCCGGCGGTGGCGTCGGCGGTCTTCGTCACCACGATCACCGACGTGGTGGGGTTCTTCGCCTTCCTCGGCCTGGCGACCTGGTGGTTCGGCCTGTTGTGACGGGCCGCTGCCGGCGGGTTTCGACCGCCGCGACATACGTCGCTCCTCCTGCGCCCTCGCCGGCGCGCCGCCTTCTTCCCGCCTCTCCCTCGCCCGTTTACCTTTCGTCGACCGCGCGAATTGACTTTTACGTAAATGCCGTGCCAAATCCCGTAACAGATTCATGACGGGATGCCGCAATGCGGGAATATTACACCATCACCGAACTGACCCGCGAGTTCGACATCTCGACGCGCACGCTGCGCTTCTACGAGGACGAGGGTCTGGTCGCGCCGGTGCGGCGCGGGCGCACGCGCCTGTTCCGCCCCTCCGACCGGCATCTCATCAAGCAGATCATGCGCGGCAAGCGTCTCGGTTTCTCGATCAACGAGATCCGCGAGATCATCCAGATGTACCGCGAGCCGCCCGGCGAGGTCGGCCAGTTGAAGCTGATGATCAAGCGCATCGAGGAAAAGCGCGACGACCTGCGCCAGAAGCGCCGCGACCTCGAGGAGACTCTTGCCGAGCTCGACAATGCCGAGGAAGCCTGCGTCGAGCGCCTGGCCGAGCTCGGCGTCAACACCTGAACCCGCCCGCCCGTCACAGCCAGCGGCGCACCTTCTTCCGGTAATCGCGGTATTTCTTGCCGAAGCGGGCTTCGAGGTGCCTTTCCTCGCGCTCGATGGCGAGCCTGGTGGTGGCATAGGCGGCGAACGGCGCCAGGATCAGGAACCAGGCCGCGCCGAGAATCAGGCCGATGCCGACCACCAGCATGGTGTTGGCGACATAGATCGGGTTGCGGGTGAACGCGAACGGCCCTCGCGTCACCAGGTGGTCGGCCGCCCGGTTCGCCATGACCGTGGTGCGGGCGCGGCGCAGCGCGCGCATGGCGGCGATGTCGATGGCGACGGCGCCGGCGACCGCCAGCCAGCCGATGGCGAAGAGGAATTCGCCCAGGAGCCCGGGAATCCACGGCAGCGGAACGAGCCAGCCAAGGACGAGGGCGAGCGCGGCGGCGGCGACATAGATCATCGGCGGCCACAAAAGCCGGTTCGGCCTGTCGTCGGTCATGCTCATTGCCCCTCCTCCTGCGCGCCGGACATCTCCGCCTCGAAAGTGCATGCCAAGACGATTTCCTGCAAGCGCCGCGATGTCTCGTCGTCCGGCGTTCCGGCATAGACGGCGTCGAAGCGGCCCTCTTCGACCAGCCCCTCGATGACGCAGACGCAATATTGCGCGCAGAAGCGCGCGTCGTGCGTCGTCTCACACTGGGCGACGCAGGCGCGGGTGAACTCGACGTCGCGCGGCGCCTGCGCCGCCGGCGCGAACTGCGAGAACAGCCACAGGCAGCCGATCAACACCGGCTGATGGACGAGATAGACCCCGAGGCTGTGGCGGCCGGCCCAGCGCAGCGGCCGCGTCGCCCCCGACAGCGAAATCCCCGCCATGCGCCGGAACAACCCGCCGGCCTCGGCGAGGCGGCCGGCCGCGATGCCGCACAGCACCGCCGCGAACCACGGGAACAGCGGCACGTAGTCGTTGGAACGCGGATGGACGCTCGACAGCCCGACCCACCACAGCGCGGGGTGGTCGAAGATTTCGCTGCGCAGGAACTGCGGCGCGGCCGCGACCAGCACCGCGGCGGCGAACGTCGGCAGGGCGGGCAGGCGCAGGAAGGCGAGGCCGAGAACGCTGGCCAGAGCGATCTGGTGCAGGATGCCGAAGAAGATGAAGCCGCCCGGAACGGCGAGCCATGTCGCGGCCGAGATCGCGGCGGCGGCCGCCGCCACCATGGCGAAGCGCTTGAGAAACGGCGTCCAGCGAATCCCGCGCCCATGGGCGAGATGAAGGCTGACGCCGACGAGGAACAGGAAGCTGGAAGCGATGGCGCGGGCGAACAGCTTCCACCCGCCCTCGGCGGTCATTCCCGGCGCGACATAGCCGAAGAATTCGAGGTCCCAGGCGAAATGATAAACCGCCATCGCCGCGAGCGCGACGCCGCGCGCGAGATCGATGATCTCAAGCCGCGGTCTGGCGCTCGTGGGTCGTTGCGCAGTCATTCACCAGACCCGGAAAGTTCCTCCCCGGCCGCGCCGCCCTATTCGAGGTCGACGTCGAGGATCGCCATCGAGAAATTGTAGGACAGGTCGCCGTCGTCGTCATCCTTGAAGACGATGCCGAGGAATTCCTCGCCGAGATAGACCTCGCACGAATCGTCCTTGCGCGGCCGTGCCTTGACCTGAAGCTGCGGGTTCTGGAACGTGCGCTTGAAGTAGGCGTCGAGCTTCCTGATTTCTTCGGGTTTCAAACCTGTTCTCCGGGGGCTTCATGATGGGAGGCGCATGTGGCATGGCCGGGACCGCCATGTAAAGTGCGGGCGCGGCCTTTCGCAGCCGATGCACAGGACATGGCGGATCGGCACATGGCGGGCCGGCTCAGCCGTCGCCGTTCAGGAGCTGGTCCATCGCCCGCGAGGGCTCGTCGCATCCGGTTTCGCCGACGATCCGGGCGGGAACGCCGGCCACGGTGCGGTTGTTGGGCACCGATTGCAGCAGCACCGAGCCGGCGGCGACGCGCGAGCAGGAACCGACCTCGATATTGCCGAGGATGGTCGCGCCCGCCCCGATCAGCACGCCGTTGCCGATCTTGGGGTGGCGGTCGCCGGCCGCCTTGCCGGTGCCGCCGAGCGTGACGCCGTGGAGGATGGAGACGTTGTCGCCCACCACCGCCGTCTCGCCGATGACCAGCCCGGTGGCATGGTCGATGAAGATGCCCTTGCCCATACGCGCGGCCGGGTGGATGTCGGTCTGGAAGATGGCCGAGGAGCGGCTTTGCAGATAGAGCGCGAAATCCCGGCGCCCTTCCCGCCACAGCCAATGCGCCAGCCGGTGGGTCTGGATGGCGTGAAAGCCCTTGAAATAGAGGATCGGCATCAGGAAGCGGTCGCAGGCCGGGTCGCGGTCGTAATAGGCCTGGATGTCGATGCGCAC
>JBDHTD010000028.1:0-37639 GCA_039808485.1 Aquamicrobium sp.
TGCGACACCACCGGCATCGAGCCCGACTTCGCGCTGGTCAAGTTCAAGAAGCTCGCCGGCGGCGGCTACTTCAAGATCATCAACCGCGCCGTGCCCGAGGCATTGCGCACGCTCGGCTACTCGGAAAGCCAGATCGCCGAGATCGAGGCCTACGCCGTCGGCCACGGCAACCTCAACCAGGCGCCCGGCGTCAACCCCGGCGCGTTGAAGGCCAAGGGCTTCACCGACGACAAGATCGCGGCGCTGAACGGCGCGCTGGCGTCCGCCTTCGACATCAAGTTCGTCTTCAACAAGTGGACGCTGGGCGAGGAGTTCTGCCGCGACGTCCTCGGCTTCACCGACGCGCAGTTGAACGACTTCTCGTTCGAGATGCTGCCGGCGCTGGGCTTCGCCAGGAAGGACATCGAGGCCGCCAACATTCACGTCTGCGGCGCGATGACGCTCGAGGGCGCGCCCTTCCTCAAGGACGAGCACCTGCCGGTGTTCGATTGCGCCAATCCCTGCGGCAAGATCGGCAAGCGCTATCTTTCGGTCGAGAGCCACATCCGCATGATGGCAGCGGCGCAGCCCTTCATCTCGGGCGCGATCTCCAAGACGATCAACATGGCCAACGAGGCCACCGTCGACGACTGCAAGAGCGCCTACATGCTGTCGTGGAAGCTGGCACTGAAGGCGAACGCGCTCTACCGCGACGGCTCGAAGCTTTCCCAGCCGCTCAACGCCTCGCTGATCGCCGATGAGGATGACGACGAGGCCGACGAGCGCGCCGAGGAATTCGTCGCCCAGCCGGCGGCCGCGCGCGTGGCCCAGGTGACGGAGAAGATCGTCGAGCGCGTGGTCGAGAAGGTGGTGCGCGAGCGCGAGAAGATGCCGAACCGCCGCCAGGGCTACACCCAGAAGGCGGTGATCGGCGGCCACAAGGTCTATCTGCGCACCGGCGAGTTCGGCGACGGGCGCCTCGGCGAGATCTTCATCGACATGCACAAGGAGGGCGCGGCCTTCCGGGCGATGATGAACAATTTCGCCATCGCCATCTCGCTCGGCCTGCAATATGGCGTGCCGCTCGAGGAATATGTCGAGGCGTTCACCTTCACGCGCTTCGAGCCGGCCGGCATCGTCCAGGGGAACGACGCGGTCAAGAACGCGACCTCGATCCTCGACTACGTCTTCCGCGAGCTGGCGATCTCCTATCTCGGCCGCCACGACCTCGCCCATGTCGACACGTCGGACTTTTCCAACACGACGCTCGGCAAGGGCATCCAGGAAGGCAAGACCAACCTGATCTCGACCGGCTGGACCCGCGGCTACAAGCCTACCCTGGTGACAGGCGCGGGCGGCGGCGAGCCCAAGGGCTCGTCGGGTTCCGCCCCGCGCGCTTCCGGTTCTGGCGGCGGCGCCACCGTGACCGCGATCGGCACCGCCGCCGCGCGCAAGCTCGACGTCGAGACGAGCGTCGTCACCGCCTTCCGCCGCGACTACGAGGAGCGGGCGAAGGAACTGGCCGAGGAAGCGGCGATCGAGGAGCGGGCCGAGACGGCCGCCGACGCGCTGTTCACCGAAACCGCCGCCCGCGAAGCCGCCGACGCCAAGGCGCTGGCCGCCGAAAGACGGGCCCTGGCGCTGATGCAGGGTTACACCGGCAACATGTGCACCGAGTGCCAGAACTTCACCATGGTCCGGAACGGCACCTGCGAGAAGTGCGACACCTGCGGCGCGACCAGCGGCTGCTCCTGACGCGAACCCGAACCGCGCAGGATGCCGGCCTGCTACGCGGGCCCGGCATGGCAGGCCGGCATGACCGAGAGACGAAGCCCGGGACCTCGCGTCCCGGGCTTCTTGCCGTGTGGAGCGCGATGAACGCCGCATGAACGGCGAGTTCCGCGATGGTTCATCCCGGCGGGCCTAGGGTGTCCTCGATCCCGGCGATAAGCCACCCCTGCATCGCAGCCAAAGGAGCCGCCCCGATGTTCAAGTTCCTCAGGACCCTCACCCTTTCCGCCATCGTCGGTCTCGGCGCCGTTGCCGCGCTGCCGGCAGCCGCCGACGCCGCAGGCGGTTCGATCTATCTCGGCTTCGGCGCGTCCGATCATGGCCCGAACGCCAGGTTCCGCTTCGACGACCGCGGCCGCCACCATTATCGCGGCCCCGGCCGCTACGATGCGCGCGGATGCTCGCCGCGCGAGGCGGTTCGCAAGGCCTCGCGCATGGGGCTGCGCGACGCCCGCGTCGTCGACACGAGCCGCCGGACCGTCAAGGTTGCCGGCAGGGCCGGCGGCCGCGGCCATCGCCCGGCGGTGATCGTCTTCGGCAACGCGCCGTCCTGCCCGGTGATGCGCTAGCACCGCTCGCTAACACCGGGCGCCCGCGCCCGGCGTTCCTTCTGACCTCCCCCGACTCGTGCCGGCAGGCGACTGCCGGCACTTTTTTCGTCTGGGGAAAGGCGAGAAGCCTACTGCTTCAGCTCGAATGTGGCGTTGATCTGGATGCGATAGACGTTTTCGCCCGCCTCCACCGGCACGGCGTCGGCCTGCGCTTCCATGCGATAGGCCCGGCCGGCGGCGGCGATCGGCATCGGCGGCTGGGTGTAGGATTGCTCCGACAGTTCGACGACCGGGCCGAGGCCGACCCCGGCGGCTTCGGCCAGGGTGCGGGCGCGCTCGGTCGCGTCGTTCACCGCGCGACGGCGGGCTTCGGTGCGGGCGGCCGACGGATCGTCGTTGGTGAAGGCGATGCTGCCGCCCTGATTGACGCCGAGCGTCACCGCGCGGTCGATGATCTCGCCGACCGTGGTTATGTCACGCACCCTGACCGTCAGCGTGTTGGTGACCTGGTAGGCGACGATGCGCGGCTGTTCCTCGGCGCCGTTCTGCGGATAGACGTAGCGCGGATTGATCTGCAAGCCGCCGGTCTGGAGATCGCGGGCCTCGACGCCGGCCTCCTTCATCGCAGCGATCACGTCGGCGGTCGCCTTGTTGGCCTGGTCGAGCGCGCCGTGCGCGGTCTCGTTCTCGCGCAGCACGGACAGGGTGACGATGGCGAGATCGGGCGATATGGCGGCTTCGCCTTCGCCGATCACGACGATGCGCGGCGCCGGCGCGCGCGCCTCCTCGGCGATGGCCGCCGTGGGGAGCGCCATCGCGGCGGCGAGCAGCAGCAGGTAGTGACGACGGGCGGGGCGAAATGTCGGGCGGTACATGGATAATCTCCGGAAATGACGCACCTTCCGCCGCTACGGGTGGAATGTGGGGGCAATAGGGCGGCGCTCTTGTCTGGAATGGAAAAACCAACTAGGTCAGCCCGGTGGGGCCTGTAGCTCAATGGTTAGAGCCGGCGGCTCATAACCGCTTGGTTGGGGGTTCGAGTCCCTCCGGGCCCACCAATTACCGCAAATAGCGTTGATTTTATTGCGTTATTCGGTGATTTTTCCCGCACTTTTGCGCTTCGTAAATTTAGGTGCGGGAAATCCGTTCTCGTTTTCGTCGGCCCCGTCTGCCCGATCCGCTCTTTGCGCCGGTCCAGAAGCTGCCGGAAATGGTCTTTCAGCAGCGCCCGTATCTCGTCGTACCGCATCGGGCCTATGCCAAGGCGGTGCTTGAATACGATGCCTCGCTTGGCGACTACGATCTTGTGGCCCGTCCTAAAATCTCTCCTGCTGCTGAGCTTCGATCCGATCTGGTTCGGTATCATCGTCACGAAGACGGTCGAGATCGGCGCGTTGACTCCCCTGGTCGGCATCAACGCATTCGTCGTCAAGGAGGCCAGCAACGAACTGACGCTTTCGGATGTCTTCAAGGGCTGCGCGCCCTTCGTCGTGTTGGAGATCCTGATCGTCGTCATTCTCGTTATCTTCCCGCAAATCGCCTACTACGGAAAATAGAAGCGCCTTCGGACCTATCCTCCAAACATGGCTAGGAAAAAACCTCCCAAGACGAACAGCCTGGGTTGGCTGGAGTGGAAGTTTCCGGCCGAGGTATCGGTCCGGGAACTCTTCGAGAAACTCGTCTGGCCGAACGGCGCCCATTGCCCGCGCTGCGGGCCGGCCGAGATCTAGCGCTTCCGCGACAAGGGCCTAAAGTTTCACCCCGGCCTCTACGAGTGCCGGTACTGCGCGGGCCAGTTCACGGTGACGACCAAGACGCCGATGCGCGCGACGAAGCTCCCATTGAAGACGTGGCTCGGCGCCTTGTACCTAGAGTGCCGGCTTGGTCGCAGGGACCTATCGCCTTGAGTTGGCAGGAGGCTGCCGCCTTCCTCCGATCTTCGGCTTGGTTCATCTGGATCTGCCAAATAAATCATATCCTCAGCAATCATGCTTGCTGCGATTGACAGATATTAATGACTAACAAGTTAGATTATCTGGTGATCAAGGCAAATGATAAAGGGATTCGTGCATCTGGCTTGTCGAATTGGGCAAGGATGCACGCCGTGGATGACGAAAGAGCGATTTTCAGATCGCCATTTTATCTGGCGGATTGACGTATGCACCAGCCTTGACGTGAATCAATGCACTTCGGATCGTTTCCGCGTCTCCTTTCCGGAGACGCCATGATCGAAGGAAGAACGACATGACCATTCATCGACGCGACCTGCTTGCGGCCGGCGGTGGCGCTGCCGCGATGCTTGCGATGGCAAGCCATGCCTCCGCGCAGTCGGCTCCGGCCGCGACGCCCGCCGCGTCCGACCTTTCCGCCTACGATGCCCTGACCAACGAGCAGCGCATCAACGTCATCAACCTTCACCATGTCGAGGAGCAGGCGGAGAAGATCCTGCCGCCCGAGGCCTTCGCGTTCATCGTCGGCGGTTCGGGCGACGAATGGACGTTGCGCAACAATCTCCTCGCCTTCGACGAATGGATCATCGAACCGGAGTACCTTTCCGGCACGCCGCGCGCGCCGAATGTCGCCACCACGCTCCTGGGCGAGCAGCTTTCCATTCCGGTCATCACCGCGCCGATGGGCGGCCATCGCCGGGCGCATGCCCGCGGCGAGCTTCCGGCCATCGAGGGCACCAACGCCTTCGGCACGCTCTATACCTCCACCACCGTCTCCAGCCGGTCGCTGGAGGACATCGCGGCCGCCGGCACCGGCTCGAAATGGTATCAGGTCTATTTTTCGCAGGATCGCGGCTTCGCGCGCGAGGAGCTGGAGCGGGTGGTCGCGGCCGGTTACACGGCGCTGGTCGTGACCGTCGACAGCACCACCTTCTCCAACCGTGAACGGCCGTTGAAGCTCGGCATCCCTACGCCCGACCTCGGGCGCGGCAACGTGCCGGTCTCGCCCGACATCGACCCGATCGCCGCGAGCATCCTCAAGGCCGATCTCGATTGGGACGACGTCGCGTTCTGCGCCGAGGTCACCGGCCTGCCGATCCTCGTCAAGGGCGTGCTGACGCCGAAGCTCGCGGCCGAGAGCGTGCGGCGCGGCTGTGCGGGCGTATGGGTGTCCAACCACGGCGGCCGCGGCATCGACCGGCTCGCCCCGTCGATCACCGCGCTGCCGCGCATCGCCGACGCCGTTGCCGGCGACGTGCCGATCGTCGTCGATTCCGGTTTCCGGCGCGGGCAGGACGTGTTCATGGCGCTTGCGCTCGGCGCGAGCGCCGTCGCGCTCGGCAGGCCGGTCCTCTACGGCTCGGCGCTTGGCGGCTCGCTCGGCGTGCAGGCGATCTACCAGCGGCTGCGGGCCGAGTTGCAGATGGTGATGCAACTTGCCGGAACGCCGGACATCGCCTCGATCAACGCCGACTATGTGAAGCGGCTGCGCGATCTTTGACGTTCGGGCGCAGGCTCACGGTACCTGCATACCGAAGGAATGGCACTGGTCGCAGAAGCTGACCGACGGCTTGTGGACGTTGTGGCAGGTCGAGCATTCGACCTCGCCCATATGCGACTGGTGGGGGTTGGGCTCCCACGGCGTCTTTGCCGCAAGCTCGGCATAGGAGCCGTGGCACCCGATGCAGACCTGCATGGCGACCGGCTCGGTGAACGCCGCCTCGCCATGGCAGGCCTGGCAGCTTACGCCGGCCGCCGTGTGGCGGTCGGCCAGGAAGCCGTGCGCCTGCTGCGCCATGGCCGGGGCGACGATACCCGGAAGCCGGGCCTCAAGCGCGGACAGTATCGGATAGTCTATCGACGGCTCCTGTCTTTCCCCGAGAAGGAGGGGTACGAGCAGGACGATTCCGAACGCGGCGGCCAGACCTGACAGGACAATTCGGGGTTTCATCTGGCTTCTCCCTGTTCCTCGGAGTGGCTGTGCGAACCATGCCCCGGGTGGCGCACGATCGCAAGTTGCGACTGCGTCAGCATATCGCGCATCGCTCGCGCGGTCTTGATCGAGCGCAATTTGCGAAGCCGGAACAAGATGCTAGGTTTTGCGAACGACAAAGGGAAAGGCATTGGCGGTACAAGACGAGATCAGGATCAGGCGAGGGCTGGACATATCGCTGCCGGGTGCGCCGCGACAGGCAGTTCGCGAGGCGAGGGCGGTGCGCTCGGTCGCCGTATCGGGTCACGATTTCCCGGGAATCCGCCCCGATTTCAAGGTCGAGCAAGGCGCGCGGATAAGGGCCGGTGACGTGCTGTTCGTGGACCGCAAGCGGCCGCGGATCGCATTTACCGCGCCTGTTTCAGGCACGGTTTCCGCCATCGATCGCGGCCGCCGCCGCTCGCTCGATTCGCTCGTCATCCGGCGCGAGGGCGACGAGGCGAAGCTGTTTTCTGCACGCCCCGTGGACGCGGCGGGAGAAGCCGTCCGCAGCCTGCTTCTGGAAAGCGGGCTGTGGCCGTCCTTCCTTGCCCGGCCCTTCGGCCGCATTCCCGACCCGGATGCGCGGCCTGATGCGATCTTCGTCGCGGCCATCGACACCAATCCGCTCGCCGCCGATCCCGCCGTGGCGATTGCGCTGCACGCAAACGAATTCCGGCGCGGCGTCGATGCGCTGCTGGCGCTGACCGACGGGCCAGTCTTCGTCTGCCACCGGGCGGGGGTCGCACCGCTTGCCAGCGCCGCGGCGCGGGTGCGGAGCGTTGCGGTGACCGGCCCGCATCCCGCCGGACTGGCCGGCACGCATATCCACCTGCTCGCCCCGGTCGGGCAGGGCAGGACCGTCTGGCAGGTCGACGCACAGGATGTCATCGCCATCGGGCATCTGCTTGAGACGGGCCGGCTTATGGGCGAGCGCATCGTCGCGCTCGGCGGCTCGGGCCTCATTGATCCCGCGCTCGTGCGGCTGCCGCAAGGCGCGTCGCTGGACGAAGCTCTGGACGGAGAACTGACGGGAGGCCCCGTGCGCGTCATCTCCGGCTCGATCCTGTCGGGCCGGGAAGCCGGCTATCTCGGCCGCTACCACAATCAGGTGACGGTGATCTCCGACACCGCGCCGGGCGGCAACGCGCTGACGCGGCTGCTCGCCCGCTACGCGAGCGGCAGGGACAGCGCCATCGTGCCGACCGAGCGTTTCGAGGCGGCGATGCCGCTCGACATCCTGCCGGTGCCGCTGATGCGGGCGCTGGCGGTCGGCGACGTCGAGACCGCGCGCAAGCTCGGCTGCCTCGAACTCGTCGAGGAGGACATGGCGCTGCTGTCGCACATCTGCGCTTCCGGCACCGATTACGGCGCGCTGCTGCGCGAGACGCTCGACCAGATCGCGGGAGAGGGCTGATGGACGCGCGCGCCGAATTTCCGCAAGCCGGGCTCTCCGCCGCCGAACGGGTCTCGTACCTGCCGCGCCGCTGGAGCGGCGACCGGGTGACGGTGCTCTACCTCGTCGCGCTGGTGCTGCCGGTGGTCGCCGGCATCCACGCCACCGCGGGCGGCCTCGTGCCGCTTGTCGCCGGCTCGCTGCTTGCCGCTTCGTTCTGGACGCTGCTGTTCAGCCGGCTGCGCGGCCGCGCGCCGAGCTGGCATTTCCTTGCCACGGCCATCGTCTTCGCGCTGCTGGTGCCGCCGGGCGTGCCGCTGTGGCAGGCGATGCTGGCGATCAGCTTCGGCGTCGTCATCGGCGAGCAGGTGTTCGGCGGCCGCGGCTATTCCTTCCTGCATCCGGCTGCCGCCGGGCTCGCCTTCCTGTTCTTTTCCTTCTCCGGCTCCACCGGGGAGCAGGCGAATTCCACCGCGCTTGCGGTCGCCGTCCTGCCCGGCGCATTGCTGCTCCTCGTCGCCGGCCTTCTTTCGTGGCGCGTCCTGGCCGGCTTCGCTGCCGGCCTTGTCTTCTGGCTCGGCGTTCGCGATTTCACGCTGCCGCCGGATACCGTGCTGACGTCGTCCCTTGCGCTCGGGCTGGTGTTCCTCGTCTGCGAGCCGGTCTCCGCCGCCTCGACCAATGCCGGCCGCTGGGCCTACGGCGTGCTCGCAGGCGTGCTGGTCGTCCTGCTCGGCGAAGCGGGCGCCGGCGTCGGCTCGCCCGGAGCCATCGTGTTCACCTCCATGCTTGCCAGCATCTTCGCGCCGCTGATCGACAGCGTCGTCGTCACCCTCAATGCCCGTCGCAGGAGCCGCCGCCAATGGCCGACCTGAATCCGATCTCCTGGTGGAAACGCTTCCTCGCCCTGCCGAACGACAGCTCGACCAAGACCTTCCTCGTCGCCTTCATCGTCGCGTCCGTGTCGGCGGTCGCCGTGGCCGTCACCGCCATCAGCCTGAAGCCGTTGCAGGAGGAGAACATCGCCCGCGAGCGCGAGCAGCGTATGGCCGACATGCTGGCGTCCGTACCCGGCCTTGCCGATATCCTCGGCGATGCGGAGGCGGATTCGCTCCAGACGCGCATCGTCGATCTCGCCAGCGGCACGTTCGACGACAGCATCGACGCCGGCACCTTCGACGTGGCCGCGGCGGCGGCCGATCCGGCGCGCTCGGTCGCCTTGCCGGCCGAGGAGGACATCGCCGGTATCGGCCGCAAGCCGACCCATGCACCCGTTCACCTGCTGCGCCGGGACGGCGAGCTCAAGCTGCTGGTGATCCCCGGCTGGGCCGCAGGCTATTCCTCGACCATCCGAGCCTATGTCGCGCTCGAGGCCGACCTCAACACCATCGCCGCCGTCTCTGTCTACGAACAGGCCGACACGCCTGGCCTTGGCAGCCGCATCGCCGAACCGGCATGGCTGTCGCTGTGGGCCGGCAAGCAGGTGGCCGACGACACCGGCACGATCCGCATCCAGGTGGCGCGCGGGCCGGCGGCCAACGAATTCGAGGTCGACGGCATCACCGGCGCGACGCGCTCGACCACCGGCGTCGCCAACATAGTCCGTTTCTGGCTCGGCCCGCTCGGCTTCGGGCCGTTCATCGACAATCTGCGCGAGGGCAAGGTCTGATGGCGAACGCCAACCTGCGCACGCTTTTGACGCCGATCGTCGACGGCAACCCGATCACGCTGCAAATCCTCGGCATCTGCTCGGCGCTGGCGGTGACGACGTCGCTGTCGACCGCGCTGACCATGAGCATCGCGCTGACCACGGTGGCGGTGGCGGCGAGCCTCGTCGTCAGCCTGATCCGCCACCATGTGCCGACCTCGATCCGGCTGATCGTGCAGCTCACCATCATCGCCTCGATGGTGATCGTGGTCGACCAGATCCTCAAGGCCTATGCCTACGAGCTCAGCCAGCGGCTGTCGATCTTCGTCGGCCTGATCATCACCAACTGCGTCGTGCTGGCGCGCGCGGAAGGCTTCGCCATGCGCAACCCGCCGCTGCCCTCGGCGCTCGACGCGCTCGGCAACGGCCTCGGCTACAGCCTGATCCTGATGATCGTCGGCACGATCCGCGAGTTCTTCGGCGCCGGCACGCTGTTCGGCCATGCGATGGTGACGACCGTCGATGCCGGCGGCTGGTTCCAGCCGCTCGGGCTGATGCTGCTGGCACCGTCCGCCTTCTTCATCATCGCCATGCTGATCTGGGCATTGCGGACGTGGAAGCCGGAGCAGGTGGAGGAAGCCGAGTTCAGGCTGCGCACCGGAAACCGGGGGCGCTGATGTTCGAGCTGTTCCAGAAATCCATCCTCGAGGAAAACCTCGCCCTCGCCTTCTTCCTCGGCATGTGCACCTTCCTCGCAGTGTCGAAGCGGCTGGAGACGGCGGTCGGCGTCGGCGTGGCGCTGATCGTGGTGCAGACGATCACCGTGCCGGCCAACTATCTGGTGCAGGCGCTGCTGCTCAATCCCGGTGCGTGGAGCTGGGCCGGCCTGCCGGAGGTCGACCTCACCTTCCTGCGTTTCATCGTCTTCATCGGCATGATCGCGGCGATGGTGCAGATCCTCGAAATGTTCCTCGACCGCTACATGCCGGCGCTGCACGCCTCGCTCGGCATCTTCCTGCCGCTGCTGGCCGTACAGTGCGCCATCATGGGCGGCAGCCTGTTCATGGTCGAGCGCCGCTACGATTTCGCGCAGAGCGTGGTCTACGGCCTCGGCAGCGGCATCGGCTGGGCGCTGGCGCTGGTGGCGTTCGCGGCGATCCGCGAGCGGCTGCGCTATTCCGACATTCCGGCCGGTCTGCAGGGCCTCGGCACCGCGTTCATCGTCACCGGCCTGATGTCGATGGGCTTTTCCGCCTTTGTCGGGATAAGGCTGCCATGAACGAGGTCGTCCTCGGCAGCGTCCTGTTCATCGCGATCGTGCTGATCCTGTCGTCGATCGTGGTGGCCGCGCGCGCCTTCCTCTTGCCGGCCAACCGGATCGCCGTCATGGTCAACGGTACGCGGCAGCTCACTGGCAAGGCTGGCTCGAAGCTGCTCGACATCCTCGCGGACGGCGGCGTGCCGGTGCCGAACGCCTGCGGAGGCAAGGGCACCTGCGGCCAGTGCCGCGTTACCGTCCATGCCGGCGCCGGGCCGGTGCTGCCGACGGAAGCCGCAAGGCTGACGCGGCGCGACGTGCGCGAGGGCGTGCGGCTCGCCTGCCAGGTCACAGCGCGCAATGACCTCGATGTTGCGGTCGCCGACGAAATCCTCGGCGCGGAAAGCTGGACTTGCCGTGTCGTCTCCAGCCGCACCCTGTCGCCGCTGATCCGCGAGATCATACTCGACCTGCCGGCCGGCGCGTCGTTCGACTTCCACGCCGGTGCGTTCGTGCAGGTGACCGCGCCGCCCTATGCGCTGCGCTTCGCCGACTACGACATCGCGCCGGAGCATCGCGAGGCATGGGACAAGTTCGGCTTGCGCGAGATGGTGTCGCAAAGCGCTGTACCCGTCTCGCGCGCCTATTCTGTCGCCAACCGGCCGCGGGACGAGGGCCGCATCGTGTTGCTCATCCGCCTCGCCCTGCCGCCACCGCACGTACCCGGCGCGCCGCCCGGAATCGTCTCGTCATGGCTGTTCGGCCTGAAGGCGGGCGACACGGTCGACGTGGCCGGTCCCTATGGCGATTTCTTCGCCCGGCCGACGCAGCGCGAGATGGTGTTCATCGGCGGCGGCGTCGGCATGGCGCCACTCAGGGCGATCATCTCCGACCAGCTTGAACGCGTCGGCACGACGCGCAAGCTCTCCTTCTGGTACGGCGCGCGCAGCGGCATCGACCTGTTCTACGGCGAGGAGTTCGACGCGCTGGAGCGAAAGCATGCCAATTTTTCGTGGGTTCCGGCGCTGTCAGACCCCGCGCGAGGCGATTCGTGGACGGGCGCGGTTGGCTTCATCCACGACGTCGTGCTGAAGGACTATCTCGCCGGCCATCCGGCGCCCGAAGACTGCGAATACTATTTGTGCGGACCACCGCTTATGATCAAGGCGGTGCTGGCGATGCTCGACGAGGTCGGCGTCGACCCGGAAAGCATCTTCTTCGACGATTTCGGAGTGTAGACGATGAACAGACGCGATCTTCTCCTCCTCGGCGGCGGCGCGCTGCTCGCCTCGGCGCTGCCCGCACGGGCGGCGGAAACCCGCCTGCTGCAAGGCCCCGCATTCGGCGCGTTGTGGAAGTTCGTCGCCGGGATCGACGAAGACACCGCCGCGCGGCTGGCAGACGATATCGAGGCGATCATCGCCTCGGTCGACGGCAGCATGTCGCCGTTCCGCGCCGACAGCGAGCTGACAGGCTTCAACCACGCGCCCGATACCGACTGGCAGCCGATGTCGGCGCAAACCTGCGCTGTGGTCGCCGAGGGCCTGCGCATCGCGGCGACGACGGGCGACGCCTTCAACCCGACCGTCGGGCCGATGGTCGGCCGCTACGGCTTCGGACCGATCACCGGCGGCACGGTCGGGCTGCCGGCGGAAATCTCGGTGCGGGACGGAGCCATCCGCAAGGAGCGGGCCGCGCTGTCGCTCGACCTGTGCGGCATCGCCAAGGGCCATGCGCTCGGCCGCGTCGCACAGGCCTGCATGACGCGCGGCGTGCGCGACTGCCTGATCGAGCTGGGCGGGGAGGTGTTCGCCGGCGGACGCCATCCTTCGGGCCGCGCATGGCAGGTCGGCATCGAGGGACCGCAGGGCTTCCAGCATGTCGTCGCGCTCGACGGCGTGTTCCTCGCCACCTCCGGCATCGCGGTCAACGCCTATACGCACAACGGCAGGCGCTATGCCCATATCGTCGATCCGGCGAGCGGCAGGCCGGCCGATTCGGCGCTGTTCTCCGTCACCGTCGCGCATGCGCGCGCCGCGACCGCCGACGCGCTGGCGACCGCGCTGTTCGCCATGGGGCCGGACCGGGGTGCCGACTTCGCCGCCGCGTCCGGCATCGAGGCGCTGTTCGTGATGCGTGACGCGACGGAGACCATGACGGGCGGGTTCGAAGCCCGCATCCTCGGCTAGGAGGCAGAGATGGGAACGGTCATCCTCGCGGTCGCGCTGGTGCTGCTCGCCATCTGCGGGCTCGGCGTCGGCATGTTCTTCGGGCGCGCGCCGATCAAGGGCTCGTGCGGCGGGCTCGCCTGCGCCGAAGGCGTCGACTGCGCCTGCGGCAAGGGAGGCGGGCGATGAGCGACCGGCCGAAGATCGAGGACTACATGGCAAAGCAACTCGTCACCCTGTCGCCGGATATGGAGATCAACCACGCCATGAACGTGCTGCTCGACGGCAGGATATCCGGCGCGCCGGTGCTCGACGACAAGGGCAAGCTCGTTGGCGTGCTGTCGAAGAAGGATTGCCTGAAGGCCGCGCTCAACTCCAGCTACTATCAGGAGTGGGGTGGTACGGTCGCCGACTACATGGCGAGCGAGGTGGAGACGCTGGAGGCGGACATGGACCTCGTCCAGGCGGCCGAGCGGTTCCTCGCCAGCCATTTCCGCCGCTTTCCGGTGATGCGCGACGGCAGGCTTGCCGGCCAGATCAGCCGCGCGGACGTGCTGCGGGGGCTTGCCGAGAACTGGCGATGAGGTTGGTCAGGGTGCCGGCCTAGCCGACCATTGCTCGTTCGCTCAAAACGACGTCCTGCACCACTTTGGGTCGGACGGTGCTCCTGGTTCGATTTCGTCCCGCGCTCTTGGCTTCGTAAAGCAGCTTGTCAGCCCGCTCATAGAGCTTCGCGAAATCGTCTTCGTCCAACGCATCCGCCACGCCCATGCTGGCGGTCACAGGTCGTTCGAGACCCGAAACGATATTGGCGACAATTACCGGAATTGCCTGCCGTCGCCGCTCGGCCAGGATTTCGGCATCATCGCCGCGCAAGAGAAGCACGAATTCTTCGCCGCCAAGGCGGTATGCCAGCCCGGCCAGAATGATAAGCAGCCGCATGCTGCCAGCGTCTTCGCCAGCGGCATCCACCGGAGCCAGATATACGCGCTCCAGCGTCATCCGGTGGGTTGGCAAATCGATCGCGACGACGATCTGCCGGCTCGCCTGTGTCACGGCCGGCAGGGGAGCCTTGAAATACCCGCCAGCCATTGAACTGGACAACGCGGCTGCGGGAACGGAGGCCTGCCGAACCGCGCCGTCCTGGCCGATGCCTTCGAGATGGGTCTCGGGCCACAGCTCGTCGCAGGTCGGGCAGCGCGCGGCGACGTAAGGGTCGCCGAGGCAGAAGCCGGCGGGCGAGGAATCGTGGCCGGAGGCGGTCGCCAGCGCGGTGACGGTGATGTCGCGGATGCGGATGGCGATGCCGTCGCCGGGCTCGGCGCCGTCGACATGGACCGGCTGCGTCACCTCGTGGCCGCCGCGCAGGCTGGGCGTGATCATCGGCCCCCAGCAGCCGGGCGCGGTGTTGGCGATGATGGTGCCGCCGTTCTCGACCGGGCCGAGCATCGGCGCGCCGGGGTCGAGCAGGGCGTTGGTGAAGCCGTCGACGACGACGCTGCGCCGCGGCGCGCCGGAGATCGGGCTTTGCTTGTTCATGTCGTCGCTCCCTGTATATTTCTCGCCGGCGATCCGGCCTCGTCCGACGCCGCCGTTTGTCCGCGCCGGCAGGTTGCTGTCGTCCGAACGTAGTGGCGTTGCAGGCGAGCCCGAGCGGCTGGCTGGCTGATCTGGATCGTCAATTCTGGCCGGCCTCTACACGAAGCACCAATTCGGTAGTGTCCGTATCGGCAGCGCCAGTCGCGGTCAGTATAAGGACATGATTGCCCGTCGCGTCCGGCGTCCCGGAAATCTCGCCGCTCGCGGGGTCAAGGCGAAGCCCCGCCGGCAATCCCTTGACATCGAAGGTGGCCGGGCCGCCGCGCAAGCCGAGCGTCAGACGGAACGGCTCTCCCACGATCGCCTTGACCGCAGCCGGCCCTTCGATCAGCGGGCCTGCCTCCGGCCCGTCGCCGGAGAGAAAGGCGACGAGCCTCATGCGCGCATTGGCGCGAAGATCGGCCCAGAACAGGGCGATATCGAAGACGTGATAGTTGCCTTCCTCGAAGACACCGCCATCGTCAAACAGCTTCGCCGGCAGCGGCGTCGGCGATACCAGTGTGTAGCCCTTGTCAGTACGGGCGCCGACAAGGTGGGGCGTCACCCGCGAGAAATGCGTGCCGGCGACGCCGAACGGGACCGCGCCCAGATGCATTTCCGGCGCGGTGGGCGCATCGTCCGCGCGCCAGCTCACGGGATTGACGTTGACGAGCGGCATGCCCTTCGCGGAGCGCCATCTGCCGGCGCTCGCGTCCCAGAAATGGTTGACCGCTTCCCAGCCCTCGAAGCCGCCATAGCCCTGGGCGAACACGCCCCACACCGCCGCGCATCCGGTCTGGGCCGGCGCGGCGCATGGGAGGACGGGTGCGATCCAACTGCCGAATGCCGCGTGCGGGGTCGGCATGCCGGGAAGATAGGCTGCGACCAGTCGGGCCGCGAGCGGCGTTCCCGCGATCTCCTCGATGAGAAGGCGAAGCCCGTGATTGCTGCCCTGGCTGTGGCCGACGAGGAAGAAGGGCCGGCCGTCATTGTCATGCTGCACGTAATGGGCGAAGGCGCGCCTGACGTCCTCGTAGGCGCGGTTCATCGGCGCCTGCAACGCGGCCTCGTCGCCGTCGAACACATGCAACGCCGCCTGCCGGTAGCGCGGCGCATAGATGCGGGCGACGGCGTTGAAGGGCGTGGCCTGCGTCATCACCATGAGACGCGCCGTCGCCAGCGCCTGCCGGTCGTCGAGCGGCACGTTGTCGACATCGTCGTTCATGCCCGTCGTCGGGTGCAGGTAGAAGGCGTCGGCGCGGGCCGATGCCTGAAGGTTGCCGTAACCGCTGCCGGCGGGGACGAGGTCGGCGGCGGATTCCAGACCCGGCCGCGCCAGCCAGGCGTCGTCCGAGCCGTAGTCGATATCCGAGGCCGCGGCGCTGGCGGCGAAGGCAGCCGTCAGCGCGAGCAGGGCGGGAAAGCGGCGAAGGCGCGGCATTGCGCTATTTCTCCGCGCGCGTCAGCCGGGCGGCCTCCCGATGTCTGAGCGCGAGCAGGCCGAGCAGCAGGACGGCGATGAGCGTGTCGACGAAGATCATGAAGAAGTTGTTGTGGGCGTAGTTGGCGTTGTTGATCGCGTCGAGGAGATGTCCGTAGGCGGCACCGAGCATGAAGAAGGACCAGCCGAGGCCGGTCGCGAGCCAGAAGCGGTCGCGAATCCAGATGCACAGGAAGCCTAGCATGCCCCATGCGCCGTCATGAAAGCCGACCTCGAACTGGAAATGGCTGCCGGCTTCCCAGCCGATGAGCTCCGCGGCGTAGTCCGCGAAGAATACATGCGGGATGAAGCCGAAGAAAAAACCGAGGAAGCCGACGTTGAACACCAGCGAATGCAGCAGGAAGATGTCGATGATCGCCGCCCGATCCCTCGGGCGCTTGATCGCCAGATGGATCAACGCGCCGACAATGCTCGCCACCACGAAGATGAATCCCATTTCAGTTCCCCCCTTGTGTATCGTTCGGCGTACGCGATCCCAGCTATGACGGACGAAGCGGCGAGGCGGAAAATCCGCTGGCCGGATAGAAGGCGACGGCCGGCGGCAGGCCGGGAGGCGGCCAGGTCCAACGGGTCGATTTCAACAGTTCCTCCATGCCGACGCGCATCGCATCGGTGTGGCGCAACAGCGAACAGTTGGGATAGTCGCTGCCGGGCAGCGACGGCGCATGGCGTTGCAGACGGCGATCTGGTCTGCCAGGATCGCTTCAGATCGAGGATCATAGTCGGATTGAATTCCAAGGTTTGGGGCATGCAGTTCTCTCGACCACATCTCGCCGCCATAGCGACGGCGCCTCCAGCGCAAGGAATCTCAGTCTCTGCCTAGCGTATCCGCGCCGGTAGTTCTTTGCGTCCGCACAAACAACGCAGCACGTGTCCTGCTTCGTGGAGCGCCCGGCGATCCCGGTGGATGAATAGGCGCCTTCACACCGATCGCCCCGCTGCTTCTGTGCGGCTGCGGCGACAACCGCATTCTCGCGCCGGCGCCGGCGAAGCGCAGCCGCAAGAAAGCGTCCGCCTGATCTAATAGAGCCTGGTCTTGTAATCGTGCTCCAGCCCCTTCCTCATCATGCCAGGGATGGAGACGGACGCTCGCGCAAGAGAGGCCTGAAGGCTCCTTTCCTTGCTGGCCTTCACATGCCCGACGATGATGGCGGCAGGATCGATTGGCGCGACCGGCGCTCTTGCCGGCCATAGAAGTGCGCGTTCCAGTGCCGGGCTGGTTACAAGACGGATCTCCGCTTTCTCGATGCATGTCACCAACGCGGGCGTCCTGTCCCTGACGGCGAAGCCGGCCCGCACATGCTCATCGCGCGTGATCCGGGCTATGCCGCTCAGCAGCGCGATCCGCGTCGATCCCGGAACCAAAGCCGCGACCGCCACGCGCGGTTGGGTGACGATGTTGCGGAAGCTGTCGGCACGTCGATTGCCCGGCCGGTCTGCGAACCATGCGCCGTCATCTGCAAGCCGGATCAGCAAGCCGGCCGGGTCGCCCTTGGGACTGACATCGGCAGAACCCTGGCAACTGGCGCTCGCAAGCGCGATGAAGCGGCAGGCTTCGAGGAAGCTCTGCGGATCGGCCGGAACCTCGGTGCTCGGGTCGGCCGCCCAGAGATCGGAATCGACAGGTCGCAACGACGGCCGAACTCCTCGAACATGCGCCTTGCGCTTTCCGTTGCGGCTTCAACACGGGCCTTGTGATCGCGCAGCATCGAGCCAACGGCTTCGCCGTGTGCGAAACCCGCCTGACGAATGAGCTCAAGCCGGTCCGCGACATAGACTGCAATCAGATGTGCGTCCCACTTCCCGGCGAGAACGGCGGCATAGTTGACGCGCCATCAACCTGTCTTCTCCTGATCTGCAATGAGCGTTCCTGCGCGGCCTTCGAGGATCGCGCCGGCATCCTCCAGCCGCCCTATGCCGGCGATGCGACCGGCGTTGGAGGAAAACAGGCGCGCCGCCTCGACTTTCGGCCTCATCGAGCCGGCGGGGAAGGCCGTTGCATCGATCCGGTCAGGCCGGGCATGCCTGTCGGCTTTTGCGCAGGTGTGCTCCAGCCTTCATAGACCGCGTCGACGTCCGTCAGCATCAGGAACGCGTCGGCGCCGAGCTGTTCGGCGAGCAACCCAGCGGCGCGGTCCTTGTCGATGACGGCCTCGACGCCCTCGAGCTCGCCGTCGCCGTTGCGGATGACCGGGATGCCGCCGCCGCCGGCGCAGATGACGACCACGCCGAAATCGACCAGTAGCCTGATCGTCTCGATTTGAATGATGCGGTTCGGCAGCGGCGACGGCACCACGCGCCGCCATTTTCCGGCGCTTTCCTCCACCATCGGCCAGCCGGTCGTCGCCGGTCGCCGCCATCGCTGCTGACGCGATGGAAAGCAGGGTGCCGCCGAGGCAGTAGCCGGTGGCGTGCACCTTGCGCTCCGGCACGATGGCGTTGACTGCATCCAGTGCCGTCATCACCCCCATCCGGCGGTAGTCGTCCATGTTCAGATCGCGATCGGCCGCGGTCGGGTTGCGCCATGAGATGCAGAGGACCGTGTGGCCCTTTTCGACCAGATAGCGGATCAGGGAGTTCTGCGGCGACAGGTCGAGGATATAGTATTTCATGATCCAGGCCGGCACGATCAGGATCGGCTCCGGCGACACCGCTTCCGTCGCCGGTTCGTACTGGATCAGCTCGATCAGGTGGTTGCGGTAGACCACCTTGCCCGGCGTGACGGCCACGTCGCGTCCGGGAACGAAGTTCTCCGTGCCGACCGGCGGCTCGCCGGTGACCAGGCGATGGACGTCCTCGACCCAGTTCCGGAACCCTTGGACAAAATTGGCGCCGCCGTTGGCGATCGCCTTTTCGATCACCTCGGGGTTGGTGAGGGGAATGTTGGCGGGAGAGAAGATGTCGAGCCACTGGCGGGGCCGCGAAGGAAACGACCTCCTCGTGATGCGGTGTGACGCCCGGTACTTCCCTCGTGACGTTGTGCCACCATTGCTGGTTCAAAAGAACGCCTGCGCCCAGAAGCTGTAGGGCTGCTTCTTCCAGCCGAAGCCAGATGGATCGACCAGTCGTAGAGGGCAAGCGCAAGCGCGGCCGGCGGCAGGCCCCCGGTCATTCTCGCGGTCATCGCCTCGCGCATGCGATCCATGGCGCGAAAGCCTTCCTAGCCAAAGCCTTCCTAGCCAAGGCTCTCATCCGCACGCGCCGGAGGTTGTGATGAATCTGCGGTCATTGGTCCTGACTTTCCGGTGTGATCTGTTTCGCTCCCAGGGGAGCCATGCCGATATGGGCGATGGTGGTTGCGAGAAGGGTCTCCAGATTGCCGCCCGCGGCTTCGCGCAGCGGCTCGATCTCGAGCACGTTCCTGAAGATGCCGATGCCGGCCAGAAGCGCGCCGATCACGGCCGCCCGAAGCAGGGATGGATCGTCGAGCCTCGCACCGAGAGGTTCCACGAAATCCCCTACGATCCGCTCGCGTACCACGCGCGAGGCGGCGGGACTGGACAGCGAATGGATGATGACGTCGAGGGGGCCGGTTTCTTCCGACGCCTGATCGTCCGCACGGAAAGCCTGCCCGGCGAGATGACCGCTCATGTCCTGCTTTTCGTCGGCGAGAAGGCGGTCTATTCCAGTTGATGCCCTCACCGCCTCGGCGAAGAGCATCTCCTTGGAGCCGAAGCTGCGGTGCACATAGGCGACGTCGACGCTCGCGTCCGCCGCAATGTCGCGCAGGCCCGTCTCCTCATAGGACTGCCGCGCGAAGCGCCGGACGGCGGCTTCAAGGATTCTGTCCCTGGTTGGCGAAGCGCGTGGTCGCGTAGCTGCTGCTCGGCGCATGGATGCTCGCAAGAACCTGTTGTTGACATTGAACGCTATTTTTAGCATCCGGTTCAGTCAACGACAGTTGACTTCGATCAAAGTGGCGCAATTTTGGCGATGCTATTTGCCTTGGCAAGGAAAGAAGGACCGTCGACGAAGTGGCGTTGGCATCGCGCATAAGGACCGCCGATCCTGGAGCATCTAGCCGTGTGGCAGAAAACAAGGCGGAATTTTGCATCGATGGTCATCTCGCAGCGGACTTCGTCCCGGTCAGTCCCGCCCATGCGGCCCGCGAACCGATATGGCGGGCCTATATCCTCTGGTCTGGACGGATCGTTTTCTGCTACGCAGCAAGGGTTGTTCCCAAAGACAGATGACCCGGTGATCGTGCTCTTCCACGACACTGCTCATCCGGTCGGGCATTCGAGAGTTTCATCATGACGAAATCGACCAGATCGCTGATCCTCGTGGTTCTTGTGGCGCTTGCCGGGGCAGGGGGCTACTACGCCTGGAGCAAGGCGCAGACGTCCGCGCTTCCGCAAGGCATCGCCGCCGGCAACGGCCGGGTCGAAGCGACCGAGGTGGACATCTCCGCCCTGACCGGCGGACGTATAGCGACCATTGGCGCCAACGAGGGCGATTTCGTCAGGGCGGGCGATGTGCTGGTCCAGATGGACGTCGTGCAGTTGAACGCCCAGAAAAGGCAGGCCGAGGCCCAACTGCGCCGCTCGGAGATCGGCGTGGAGGCCGCCACCGCAGTGGTGGCGCAGGCCGAGGCGCAGCAGCGCGCCGCGGAGGCTGCCGTCGATCAGGCGCAGGCGGCGGCCGACGCAGCGGCGCAGCGGCTTGCGCGATCGGAACAGCTGGCCATAAGCAATGCGATCTCGCAGCAGTCGCTCGACGACAGTCGCGCCGCCGACCGTCAGGCGAAGGCGGCATTGGCCTCGGCAGAGGCTTCTCTTGCCGCAAGCCAGGCAGGGGTTGCCGCCGCGCGGGTTCAGGTCGTCGATGCCGAGGCGGCCATCGAGGCTGCGAAGGCTGCGATCGACGCCGTCACCGCCTCGATCGAGGATGCCACGCTCAGATCGCCGCGCGACGGGCGCATCCAGTACCGCATCGCGCAGGAGGGCGAGATCGTCGGCTCGGGCGGCCGGATATTGAGCCTCGTCGATCTGGGCGATGTCTACATGACGATCTTCCTGCCGACATCGCAGGCCGGCCGGGTGCAGCTTGGCTCCGAGGTGCGGCTGGTGATGGACGCCGCCCCCCAATATGTCATCCCGGCCACCGTGTCCTATGTCGCGGACGTCGCCCAGTTCACGCCGAAGACCGTGGAGACCGCCGACGAGCGCGAGAAGCTGATGTTCCGCATCCGCGCCCGCATCGACCCGCAGCTTCTGACGCGATACCTCGACTATGTTAAAACGGGCCTTCCGGGCATGGCCTATGTGCGGCTGGATCCGAATGCGGAATGGCCGGCGTCCCTGGCCAACGTCGTCGAATGAGCGAGGCGACCCCTGCGTCGGTAGCCGATGTCACGGGCCTGACCCTGCGCTACGGCAAGGTCACGGCGCTCGACGGTGTGACGCTGGCTGTCCCCGCCGGCCGCATGGTCGGCCTGATCGGCCCCGACGGCGTCGGCAAATCCAGCCTGCTGGCGCTGCTGGCCGGCGCGCGGATCATCCAGGAGGGCGAGGTCGGCGTGCTGGGCGGCGACATGCGCGAGGTCGCGCATCGCAACAGGGTCTGCCCGCGCATCGCCTATATGCCGCAGGGGCTGGGCAAGAACCTCTACCCCACCCTTTCGGTGCAGGAAAACCTCGATTTCTTCGGCAGCCTCTTCGGCCACGACGCGGCCGAGCGCGACCGCCGCATCACCGAGCTTCTGGCCGCGACCGGCATGTCGCCGTTCCGCAACCGCCCCGCGGCAAAGCTTTCCGGCGGCATGAAGCAGAAGCTCGGCCTGTGCTGCGCGCTGATCCACGATCCCGATCTGCTGATCCTCGACGAGCCGACCACCGGCGTCGACCCGCTGTCGCGGCGCCAGTTCTGGGATTTGATCGACCGCATCCGCCGCGACCGGCCGGGCATGAGCGTGATCACCGCCACCGCCTATATGGAGGAAGCTGAACGCTTCGACTGGCTGGTGGCAATGAACTCGGGCAAGGTGCTGGCGACGGGAGAGCCCGCGCAATTGCTGGAGCGGACCGGCACCGGCAACCTCGACGCGGCGTTCATCGCGCTTCTGCCGGAGGAAGACAGGGGAGAGCACGATGCGGTCGCGATCCCGCCGCGCGACGGATGGAATGACGACATCGCGATAGAAGCGGAAAACCTGACCATGCGCTTCGGCGATTTCACCGCCGTCGACAATGTCAGCTTCCGCATCCCGCGCGGCGAGATATTCGGCTTCCTCGGCTCGAACGGCTGCGGCAAGACCACGACGATGAAGATGCTGACCGGCCTGCTCGTGCCCAGCGAGGGGCGCGCAAGGCTGTTCGGGCAGGAGGTCGACGCGCGCGACATGGCCGTGCGCCGCCGCGTCGGGTTCATGACGCAGGCGTTCTCGCTCTATTCCGAGCTGACGGTGCGTCAGAACCTCGAGCTGCATGCCCGGCTCTTCGCCATGGAAGAGGAGAAGATACCCGCCCGGGTTGAAGAGATGCTCGCCCGCTTCGATCTGGGCGGCGTGGTCGACATCCTGCCGGGATCGCTGCCGCTCGGCATCCGCCAGCGCCTGTCGCTGGCGGTCGCCATGATACACGGGCCGGAGATCCTGATCCTCGACGAGCCGACGTCGGGCGTCGACCCGGTGGCGCGCGACGGGTTCTGGCGGATACTGGCCGAACTGTCGCGCAAGGACGGCGTGACCATCTTCGTCTCGACGCATTTCATGAACGAGGCGGAGTGGTGCGACCGCATTTCGTTGATGCATGCCGGCAAGGTGCTGGTCAGCGACACCGCTGCCGCCATCACCGCCTCGAAGGGCTGCAAGACGCTCGACGACGCCTTCGTCGCCTACCTCGAGGAGGCGATCGGGGAGACGGAAGCGCCGCCGCCCGAATCCGCCGCCGTTCCCGTCCCTCCCCAATCTCCGCAGCAAGAGCCGGCCGTCTCCGACGGGTTCAGCCTGCGCCGGCTCCTCAGCTACTCCCGGCTGGAAGGCCTGCAACTCCAGCGCGACCCCATCCGCCTGACGATGGCGCTGGTCGGCAGCCTGCTTCTGATGATCGTCGTCGGCCTCGGCATCAACATGGACGTCGAGGACCTCACCTTCGCCGTTCTCGACCGCGACCAGACCACGACCAGCCGCGACTTCGTGCAGGACATCGCCGGGTCGCGCTATTTTACCGAGTTGCCGCCCCTGTCCGGTTATGACGACATGGATGCGCGCATGCGCTCCGGCGATCTGAGCCTTGCGATCGAGATCCCGCCCGGCTTCGCCGCCGACGTGGCGCGCGGGCGCGACGTCGAGATCGGGGCCTGGTTCGACGGCGCCAACCCGACGCGGGCCAACACCGTGCAGGGCTACATACAGGGCATGCATGCGAGCTGGATCATGCGCAAGGCCAGTGAAGTCTACGGCCCGGCGGCGCTGGCTGGGAATTTCGAGATGGTCACGCGCTTCCGCTACAATCCCGACGTGCGCAGCATCGTGGCGATGGTGCCGGCGATCATTCCCATGCTGCTCCTGATGATCCCTGCCATGCTGACCACGCTGAGCGTGGCGCGCGAAAAGGAGCTCGGCTCGATCACCAACTTCTATGTCACCCCGGTGACGCGCCTGGAATTCCTGCTCGGCAAGCAATTGCCCTATATCGGGCTCGCTTTGCTCAATTTCTTCCTGATGATGGGCATGGCGACCGTCTTCTTCGGCGTTCCGTTCACAGGCAGCTTCACCGGGCTTGCGCTTTCGGCCCTCGTTTATGTGACCGCGACGACGGCGCTCGGCTTCCTCGTCTCGGTGTTCATCTCC
This sequence comes from Aquamicrobium sp., assembly GCA_039808485.1. GTDB lineage: Bacteria > Pseudomonadota > Alphaproteobacteria > Rhizobiales > Rhizobiaceae > Aerobium. The sequence continues at coordinate 23,584 of JBDHTD010000028.1, forward strand.
AGCCAGGTGGCGGCGCTTTTCGCGACCACGATGCTGACCATGATCCCGGCGGTGCAGTTTTCCGGCCTGATCGATCCGGTTTCGTCGTTGAAGGGCTTCGGCCGTGTGATCGGCGAGATCTATCCGACATCGTGGTTCGTGACCGCGGCGCGCGGCGCCTTCTCGAAGGGCTTCGGCCTTGCCGAGCTCGTCCAGCCGATGTTCGCGATGGCGCTGGCGGTTCCCGTCATCCTGGGACTTGCCGTGGTGTTCCTGAAGAAGCAGGAGCGGTGAGGCCATGAACCTGAGGAACGTCCGCAATCTCGGCGTCAAGGAATTGCGCGGCCTGCTGCGCGACCCAATCATGCTCGTGCTGATCGTCTATGCCTTCTCGATCTCGATCTACACGACCGCCAATTCGAGCCCCGAAGCGGTGGCCAATGCCGCGATCTCGATCGTGGACGAGGACCAGTCGCACCTGTCGTCGCGCATCGTCTCGGCCTTCTATCCGCCCTGGTTCGTCGAACCGAAGATGATCACCACGACCGAGATGGACAGCCGGATGGACGCCGGCATGGACACCTTCGCGTTGAACATACCGCCCAATTTCGAGCGTGACGTGCTGGCGGGAAAGACCCCGGCGATCCAGCTGAACGTGGACGCCACCCGCATGGGGCAGGCTTTCACCGGAAGCGGCTACATCGCGCAGATCGTCACCGGCGAAGTGTCGGAATATGTCTCGAGCCACCGGGCCGAAACCTCCCTGCCGGTCGGGCTCGCGTTGCGCGCGCGCTACAACCCCTCGCTCGATCCGGGCTGGTTCGGCGCGATCACCAGCGTCATCCAGGCGGTCACCATGCTCTCGCTGATCCTGACCGGCGCCGCGCTCATCCGCGAGAAGGAGCATGGCACGGTCGAGCACCTGCTGGTCATGCCGGTGACGGCGGGCGAGATCATGCTCTCGAAAATATGGTCCATGGGCGGCGTAGTGCTTCTGGGATCGACATTCGCGCTGGTCGTGGTGGTGCAGGGTCTGCTCCAGGTGCCGGTGCATGGATCGGTGCCGCTCTTTCTTGCGGGCTCCGTGCTGATGATCTTCGCGATGACCGCGCTCGGGATCTTTATGGCCACGATCGCGGGCACCATGCCGCAGTTCGCGCTGCTGACGATGCTGGTGATCTTCCCGCTTCAGGTCCTGTCGGGGGCGATGACGCCGCGCGAATCGATGCCCGAGATCATCCAGGCGATCATGCTGGCCGCGCCGAACACCCATTTCATCATCCTGTCGCAGGGCATCCTGTTCCGCGGCGCCGGGTTCGAGACGGTCTGGCCGCAGTTCCTCGCCCTGCTGATCATCGGAGTGATCCTCTTCTGGCTGGCACTCGGACGGTTCCGCAAGTTCCTGAGCTGATGGTAAAGTTCATCGCCTCGGCCACGCTGCTCGGCCGTCTGGCCGTCGATACGAAACAGCGCCTAGCAATCGCGCAGGTGCTCCTCGTAGAGAAAGACGAAGATCGTATTGCTGGTCTCATGCGCCTCCGGAGCAGCTTGCGCGCGCCGAAGGCTTTCATTGGCCGCCTGTCTTGCGCAGAGGACCGCCGCCATCGAAGCCTCCACGGCCGCGAGCAGATCGCGATGGTGCCGAGCTTGGGCGAGTGAGTCCGTTTTCTTATTGCTGTAGCCGAAACTGGCCCGGCCGGCGGGCAGTCGCCCTCGCGAACCCTGCGGGTTCGGGTCTGCGCCGGAGAGGCGCGCCAGCCTGTTCCTCGATCCTCGATTTCACCGAACCTGCCGGATACGCGCCTAACCCTGGATCCAGGTTCCGGCATGACGATCGCGGGCCCGGCGTTTGCTTGTCAGTTTCCGCACGATGCCCTTAAAGCCTTGATTGCCGCGCTCGATCCTTTCAGGGAGTATTCGAGCGTATGCTCCAGGGAACCGCCATGCTCGATGGAAACCCATTTCGCGCGCGCGAGACCGTCGATCAACGGAGCGTCGAGCGCGATGGCGTTCAGCGGGGTCAGGCGTTTGAGCTCCTTGACGAAATGGACGGGCGTCTCCGCTTTCGCGCCGCCCGCGTCGAAATAGGCCGTCTCGCTCTGCTCCTTCGTCCAGCTCAATATGTGATCGGTCATGTCTTCGCGGTCGTACATCATCCAATCCGCGGAATACCGGATGCGAATCGCGCCATCCTCGCAGGTCAGGGAAAGCTGGGCGTCGTCCGGGCCTATCAGCGCCGTTCGGGAATCTTCCAAATAGGTCCAGCGATCGGTGGGAGGAACGACGTCGCCGTTCTCTCCTGCCTCGCCGAGGAGGATCATGCGCCCGCCTTCCAGCTTGAAGCGAAGATCGCAGGCTTCAGCCCCGACGCGTCCGCACGCCGAACCGTGAGACGCGACCAGAAAGGAAGCTTCGGCAGGCCGGTCGAAGACCACGGCATGCGCTAGCAGGTCGCCCACCAGCGCGTGGGTGCCGTCGGCGTGCTGCATGTAGAGGCGAATGGTGCAGCCGCCCGACCCGCAGAACGCGCTCTGCGACCCGTCACATTGAAGGCTTCCATAGTCGACGACGGCATCCGGCAGGTTGTCGCCATTGATATCCGCCTCGGAGAGGAACCCGTCGCCGAACCCGATTTCGGTGCAGTAGGATGACAGTTCCTGCCGCTCTGCCGCCAGGATGGCCTCATGGGCAAATGCCGGACGAAGAGGCGTCAACGCCAGGAGAACCAGCATGATGCGGATCATCGAACCCCCCATACCCAACCGTTTTGCCCAACCGTTTTGCAATGCCGGGCGGAGAGTAGCGGCCTGCGGGCCTGAAGGGAATATGCTGTGTCCGTCATGCACGGCAGGCGATACCGGATTGCCCTTAATCTACTAAAAGTTGTAATATGTAATTGGGCAATTTTAAGTATGGGGGGCTTGTCGCATGAAAAGACATATCCTGACGGCCGCGATCGCGGTCGCTTTGCTTGCCGGCGGGTGGCTTGCCGTCGACTGGTATCGCTCCGCCGAGACGGCCATGTCGCAGAAGCCGCCGCATCAGGCGGGCGCCGCGCCGCTGGAGGCGCGCGAAAGCGTCGTCCTCGCCAACCTCACGGTCGCTTATCCGGTGATCTCACAGGCGCTCAACCAGGCGGCGGACAGCGTTTCGGGCCCGGCCGGCGGTCGCGAGGACATCGGCTGCATCCGCAACAATTTCCCGCATATCAACGAATGCCTGACGGTGAACTGGTCTGTCGAATACGGCCGCAACGGCGACATTGCGGTCGGGCATGACGGGGCGATGCTGAAAGTGACCTTGCCGGCCCGCTTTGCCGGCACTGCGGGGTTCGGCGGCAGCCTCGCGAAGCTCCTGAGCCTGGACGCGAAGCGCTTCGACGGCGCGTTCGAGGTCTCGGCATCGGCGGCGCTCGGCCTCGACGAGCGCTTCTGCCCGGTCCTCACCCCCGGCGAGGTCTCGTTCCACTGGACGAACGAGGGAAGCATCCAGTTGATAGGCCGCACGAGCTTCAGAATCCTCGGAATCGGCTTCAGCATCGGGCCGTGGAACCTTGATGTCGGACGCCACCTCAACGGCCCGATACGGAACGCGCTGAGCAGCGCGCTCGCCAACGCCGGCAGCTCCATCCCCTGCGATCCGATCCGGCAGGAACTGGCGAAAGCCTGGCGGCATTACGCGTTCCCGATCGACATCGAGAACATGCCGCCGCTGTTCGTCAACGTCGAACCGACCGCGCTCGGCACCTCGGGCCTGCTGGCCGAGGATTCAGGCGTCCGGCTGGCGGTCCGCATGGCAGCGAAGGCGGTCGTCGCCGCCGAAAGGGGCAGCGAGGAAGCGATCGGCGACCTTCCCCTCCATGAGACGGTTTCCGCCGACCGGGGCGAGCTCTCGCTGGCGGTGCCGCTGAAGGTTCCATACGACCTTCTGAAGTCCGAGGCGATGAAGGAACTCGCCGGCAAGACGCTCACGAGCGGCGATGCCCGGTTCGGGATTCATGACCTCGAAATCTATCCGAGCGGCGAGCGGATCGCGCTCGGAGTCGCGTTCTCGGCCGATTTGCCGTGGCGGGTCTTCGACGCCAGGGGGATGCTGTGGCTGACGGCGAGGCCGGTCGTCGAGGGCGACGGCAAGATCGTCCGGCTGGAGGACATCGAGGTGTCGCGGCAGGTCGACAACACGCTGTGGAACGTGCTCACCGTGGCGCTGAGCGGCGTCATCCACGACCAGTTGGAGGAGGCCGCCCGCTACGATCTCTCGGCCGACGCCGCACGCGCGGTCGGCGAGATCGCCGCGGCGGTGGCCGACCCGGCCCGGACGGGCGGCGTGCGCTTCACGGTCGAGAACGCCGACATCGCCCTCGGGCAGGTCGTCGCCGAGGAGGACGGGATCGCCGTCGAAGGGCTGTTCGGGGCGCAGTGGGACGCCGTCCTCGAGGAAATTCGGCTCTGACCCCGGCTTTCCCGCCAGCCTGAACCAGCAGCCTTAAACGGAGGCCGCCGCCCGCGGGCGGCGGCTTTCCTTCAATTCGCCATCGTTGGCGTCCATATCGCCCTGAAACAGGGCGGAAGCGGGAGACGTCGATGATCCGTGTCGTTGTTGTCGTGCTGATGGTTCTGGCCGCCGCGTGGCTGGCGCTGCGGGTGGCGCGCGAGATCGGCCGGGCCGAGGTCGACTGGCGCGGCGTGGCGTTCGCCGCCGGCTTCGTCGGGCTCGCTTTCTATCTGCGCCATGCCACCGAGATCGGCGGGCTGGGCTGAGGCCTATTTCCGACCCGTGGCCGCGAGGTGCCGCCGCGCCGCGTAGAGCGCCACCGCCGCCGCGTTCGACACGTTGAGCGAACGGATCGCGCCCGGCATGTCGAGGCGCGCCAGCGCCGTCACCGTGGCGCGCGTCTTCTGGCGCAGCCCCTTGCCCTCGGCCCCGAGCACGAGGGCGATGCGGCCGCCGGAAAACGTGTCCTCCAGCTCGGCCGGCCCTTCCGAATCGAGGCCGATGGTCTCGAACCCCGCGTTGTGCAGTTCCGCCAGCGCCTCGGCCAGATTGCGCACCTCGATCAGGTCGATGTGTTCGAGCGCGCCCGACGCCGCCTTGGCGAGGACGCCGGTTTCGGCCGGGCTGTGGCGCGCGGTGGTGATCAGCGCGCCGGCGCCGAAGGCGACGCCGGAGCGCAGGATCGCGCCGACATTGTGCGGGTCCGTCACCTGATCGAGCACCAGCACCAGCGGCGTCGCCGCCAGCGCCGACAGCGGCTTGGGCTTCAGCGGCGCAGCCTCGATGGCGACGCCCTGATGCACGGCGTCGGCCCCGACGAGGCGGTCGATGTCGCGCGGCTCGACGATCTCGACCGGGAAGGGGGGGGTCGACGCCTCCTCGATGCCGAGCCGGGAGAGCGCGTTCTTCGTCGTCAGCAAGCGGCCGATCCGGCGGGCGGGATTGTCGAGCGCCGCGCGCACCGTGTGCAGCCCGTAGAGGCGCACCATTCCCTCCGGCGCGGGTAGCGGCGCCTCCTGACCCGGGCGGGGGCGCGGCCTGGCCGCCGGCCGCTCGGGCTGGTCGGCGCGGCGATGCGCGCGCCGCAGCCGCGCATAGTGGCTGTCCTTGGGCGTTCCGGCTTTTCCGTCGTTGCTCATGGAGCCGATATAGCCGCGATCGTCGCCGCTGGATACGGTGCCGGCGGCATATTCGATTATCCGTCAAAAACGCCCGAAACCCCGGTTGACAGAAAATGACCGGCCCGCCATAAGGCGCACGCAGTTTGCCGTATGCCTTTCGCGGGGCGCAAGGCAAACCGAAGCCCGCATCGCTGCATGGCTCCGGCGCAGTCGGAGGAGTGCCCGAGTGGTTAAAGGGGACGGACTGTAAATCCGTTGGCTCAGCCTACGTTGGTTCAAATCCAACCTCCTCCACCACTGCCCTGAGCCAGGCGATCGACGGCCCTCCTTCCCGGCGGCCTTCTTCCCCGCGGCATGACCGCTTTTTCCTTTCCTCGTCCGCTCGGCTCGGCCTGCCCGTCGCCGCCTTTCCGGCCGCGTTTTTCGGCCGCGACCGCAAACGTCACAATCATGCCCGCATCCCGCCGTAATTGCTTAAGACAGTTACAAGGATTTCCTGCGCAGTTGGTGGCGTGCTGCCCGATGCGCAGGCTCGATCGGGTTCGAGTGGTTTCGCGGGCGTCGCGGAAGTGCGCCGGAAACGTCTGGGGACAGGATATTGGGACGAGGGGACGCATGAGGATCGCGCGTTTCAGGCTGGCCGGCCGCGGGTCGGGCCTTTTGATCCTGTCGATTTCGGCGCTTGCGCTCGGCGCGTGCTCGACGCCGCCGTCCAAGGTTGCCGGCGGCAAGTCCCGCAGCAAGGAATATTTCTCCGAGCGCGAATACGGCGTCAAAGCCAGCCCGCGCGTCACCAATCAGCGCTCGCGCCTGCCGCGCGGCGGCGGCCGCGAGCAGGTCGGCAAGCCCTACATGGTCAAGGGCAAGTGGTATCATCCCAAGGAAGAGCCGGGCTACCGCAAGACGGGCCTGGCCTCCTGGTATGGCGACGCCTTCCATGGCCGGCTGACCGCCAACGGCGAAATCTACGACATGACGCACCTGACGGCGGCGCATCCGACGATGCCGCTGCCCAGCTACGCGCGGGTCACCAACACCAAGAACGGCGCCTCCGTCATCGTCCGCGTCAACGATCGCGGCCCGTTCGCGCATGGCCGGGTCATCGACCTGTCGCGCCGCGCGGCCGAGCTTCTCGATTACACTCACAACGGCATCGCCAAGGTCGAGGTCGAATATGTCGGCCGCGCGCCGCTGCACGGCCGCGACGACGAGTTCCTGATGGCGTCCTACCGCCCGGCGGGCGGGCGCGCGCCCGGGCCGTCGGACGGGCTGCCGAGCGGCGTGATGATCGCGATGAACGGCGCGACGCCGACGCAGGCGGCAGCGCCCGCGGCGGGCGTTCCGTTTCCGATCCAGCCGCGTGCGGAGGTTCCGTTCGAGGTCGCGAGCCTCGACCTCGTCCTGCCAGAATTCGGCCCGCTGGTGCCGGAGCGCCCCGGCATCGGCCTTGCCGCGCGCGGCGGCGCCCCGGCCTTGCCGGCGCTCTCCTATGCCGACCGGCGCGTCGAGCAGGCGGCGCAGGCCGTCAACGCCTTCGCCCATTCCGATGCCCGCGCCGACGAACTGGTCGCCGCGCTCAACCGCCGCTATTCCGCGGCGGCGGAGACCGGACAGGCGAGCGCGGCCGGTTACGTCTCGGTCGGCACATTTGCGCGCCGTGCCGAGGCGGAGGCGATGGCCGACCGGCTGAGCGCGGCCGGGCGCGCCGAGATCGAGGCGGACGGGGAAGGCCGCGCCTTCACCCTCAACATCCGTCCAGCGAACGGCGGCTCGCTCGACGGCGCGCTCCAGGCGGCCTGGGCGGCGGGCGCAACCGACGCGATGCCTGTGCGCGAGTAGGTCCTTTCCTTCCTCGCGGGGTTGAACCGCGCGTTGCCGCGCTGCTACCCTTCGCCTCGAAGAAGGGCAGGGTCTTTCCGGGGTCGTCGCGCATGCTGTTTCCATCGGTTCTGGCCAGGGCGGCCGGCCTTTTCCTGATGCTGGCGATGGGCCATGGCGTCGCGAACGCGCAGGCGCAGACGCCGCTCTTCGAGACCAGGGCGAAGCAGGCCTTCATGATCGACGCCGAGACCGGCACGATCCTTTACTCCAAGAACCCGGACGCGCCGTTTCCGCCCGCCTCGCTGGCCAAGCTGATGACCATGGAGGTGGTGTTCCACGGCCTCAAGACCGGCAAGCTGATGCTCGACACCGAGTTTCCGGTTTCCGAACATGCCTGGCGCACCGGCGGCGCGCCGTCGCGGACGTCGACCATGTTCGCGGCGCTCAAATCCTCGATCCGCGTCGAGGACCTGATCCAGGGCGTCGTCGTCCAGGCGGCGAACGACGGCTGCATCATCCTCGGCGAGGGCATGGCCGGATCGGAATCTGCATTCGCCGAGCTGATGAACGAGCGCGCCCGCGAGCTCGGCCTGGCGAAGTCGACTTTCGTCAACGCCACCGGCCTGCCGGGCGAGGGCCAGTCCGTCACCGCGCGCGAGCTGGTGGCGCTGGCCGCCCACCTCTGGCGCGAATATCCCGACCTCTACCGCTATTACGCGCAGGCCGACTTCACCTGGAACAAGATCTTCCAGCGCAACCGCAACCCGCTTCTCGGGCTGAACATCGGCGCCGATGGACTGGGCACCGGCTTCGCCGAGGATTCCGGCTTCGCTATCGTCGGTTCGGCCGCGCGCGATGGCAGGCGCGTCTTCATCGCCATGAGCGGCATGGACAGCGACGCCCAGCGCGCCGAGGAAGCGCGGCGGATGATCGAATGGGGCATGCGCGGCTTCGACCGGATGGAGATCTACGCCGCCGGCGAGGTGGTGGGCGAAGCCAAGACCTATGGCGGCGCGAAATCCGGCGTCGCGCTGCGGGCGGCCGGGCCGGTGGCGATCTTCGTCCCCGTCGCCAATCGCGACCGGCTGATCGCCCGCATCGTCTATGAAGGTCCGGTCGTCGCTCCGGTCGAGGAGGGAACCCCGATCGGCGCGCTGAAGGTGTGGATCGGCGACACGATGAGCCAGGAAACGCCGCTCTATGCCGCCGAAAGCGTCGGCCGGGGCAGCATCCCCGGCCGCGCCCTCGACGCGGTCGAGGAACTGCTGATCGGCTGGCTGCGCTGAACGCGGCGGGGCCGCGCCTTCCCGACCCTGCCGCGGGACGTGGCTTTTTCCCGCTGCCTCGACTATCTGAAAGCATCGGACCCATCGGAATCAGGTTTGCGGACAGGCTGGCGTGGCGCGCGGCATCTTTATCACTTTCGAAGGCGGCGAGGGCGCCGGCAAATCGACCCAGATCGCGCGGCTGGCCGAGAACCTGCGTGAAATGGGGCACGAGGTCGTCGTCACCCGCGAGCCGGGCGGCTCGCCCGGCGCCGAAGCGCTGCGCCACGTCATCCTTTCCGGCGCGGCCGAGCCGCTGGGACCGGCGATGGAGGCGATCCTGTTCGCGGCCGCGCGCGCCGACCATGTCGAGCAGGTGATCCGTCCGGCGGTCGCGCGCGGCGCCATCGTGCTGTGCGACCGCTTCGTCGATTCCAGCCGCGTCTATCAGGGCGTCACCGGCGATCTCGAACCCGCCTTCATGCAGGCGCTGGAAGAGGTGACCGTCGCCGGCATGATGCCCGACCTGACGCTCATCCTCGACATCGATCCCGAGGAGGGGATGAAGCGGGCGGCGGAGCGGCGCGGCGGCGAGGTCGCCGACCGCTACGAGAAGGAAGCGCTCGATATCCATCGCCGGCGCCGCGAGGCTTTTCTCGACATCGCCCGCGCCGAGCCGGGGCGCTGCGTGGTGATCGATTCCGCGCAGGCGCCGGCAACGGTTGCGGCCGCCATCGTCAAGGCGGTCCACGCGCTGGTCGAGCGGCGCATCGACCGGCGCGGCCGTGCCAGGGACGCCGTTGCCGGCGGCGACGGGCGGTCGCGAGCGGCGGAGGTGAAGGGGCCATGACCTTCGCCCGCCTCGCGCCCGAACAGTTCGACACCATTCCCGACATCGCCGAGCCGGCGGAAAACGCGTTCCTCATCGGCCATGACGAGGCGGCCGCGCAGGTCGCCCAGGCCTACCGCGCCGGCAAGCTCCACCATGCGCTGCTGCTTTCCGGCCCGTCCGGCATCGGCAAGGCGACCTTCGCCTTTCACCTGGCCGAGCACCTGCTGCGCCATCCGGCGCCGGAGCGCGCGCCGGAAAACCTCTCGCCGCGCGACGCGGGCTCGCCCCTGTTCCGGCAGATCGCACAGGGCGCGCATCCGGGCGTACTCCACCTGACGCGGCCGCTGAACGAGAAGACCAAGGCGTTCAAATCGGCCGTCACCGTCGACGAGATCAGGCGCATCGGCCGCCTCCTGTCGATGACCTCGCATGACGGAAGCTGGCGCGTCGTCATCGTCGATCCGGCCGACGACATGAACGCCAACGCCGCCAACGCGCTTCTGAAGAACCTCGAGGAGCCGCCGCCGCGCACCCAGTTCGTGCTGATCGCCCATTCGCCGGGCGGGCTCTTGCCGACGATCCGCTCGCGCTGCCACCTGATGCGGCTGAAGCCGCTCGACGGGCCGGCGCTGCTCGACGTGCTCGGCCGTCTCGGCACGGAGCTGCCGGAAACCGAGGCCGGGCGCGCCGCGCTGGCGGAGCGCGCCGGCGGCAGCGCGCGCGAGGCGCTGCTGCTCACCCGTTATGGCGGCCTCGACATCGCCGAGGCGATCGCGGGGACGCTTGAGGCGCGGGAGTTCCCGGTCGGCGAGGCCTGGCGCGTGGCGGAGGCCGTCGGCGGCCGCGACAGGACGGTGCAGTTTTCCATCTTCAACCAGATGGCGCTCGATACCGTTGCCCGCTGGGCGCGTCAGGCGGCCGGCGACGCGCAGCCCGGCGTCGCGGCCGGCCATTCCGAACTGTGGCGCGAGATCGGCAGGCTGATCGCCGAGACCGAAACCTACAATCTCGACAAGCGCCAGCACGTCATGGGGCTGCTCAGGCGAATGTGGCAGGCGGCGCGGGCCTGACGCGAGAAAACGCCGATAGCCATCGCCGCCCCGATACGATATTCCACCGCCATATTTTATGATTGCCGGAAACCGTCTCCCATGTCCGCCGACCGCTATTACATCACCACCGCCATTTCCTACCCCAACGGCAAGCCGCATATCGGTCATGCCTACGAGCTGATCGCCACCGACGCGCTGGCCCGCTTCCAGCGGCTCGACGGCAAGCACGTCTATTTCCTGACCGGCACCGACGAGCACGGCATCAAGATGCACCAGACCGCGCGCAAGGAAGGCATCACCCCGCGCGAGCTCGCCGACCGCAACGCCGCCGAGTTCCAGCGCATGGCGGCGGCGCTCAACGCCTCCAACGACGATTTCATCCGCACCACCGAGGAGCGGCATTATCGCTCCTGCCAGGCGATCTGGAGGGCGATGGAAGCCAATGGCGACATCTACAAGGGCGGCTATGCCGGCTGGTACTCGGTGCGCGACGAGGCCTATTACGGCGAGGAGGAGACGGAAGTCCGCGACGACGGCGTCCGCTACGGCCCGCAGGGCACGCCGGTCGAGTGGGTCGAGGAGGAGAGCTATTTCTTCCGCCTGTCCGCCTATGGCGACCGGCTGCTCGCGCTCTACGAGGACAACCCCGCCTTCATCGGCCCGGCCGAGCGCCGCAACGAGATCGTCAGCTTCGTCAAGTCGGGCCTGAAGGACCTTTCCGTCTCGCGCACCACCTTCGACTGGGGCATCCCGGTGCCGGGCGACGAGAAGCACGTGATGTATGTCTGGGTCGACGCCCTGACAAACTACATCACCGCCCTCGGCTATCCTGATGAAAACGATTCGCTTTGGCCGTTCTGGCCGGCGGACCTCCACGTCATCGGCAAGGACATCACCCGCTTCCACGCCGTCTACTGGCCGGCGTTCCTGATGTCGGCCGGCATCGCGCTGCCCAAGCGCGTGTTCGGCCACGGCTTCGTTTTCAACCGCGGCGAGAAGATGTCGAAATCGGTCGGCAACGTCATCGACCCGTTCGCGCTGGTCGAGCATTACGGGCTCGACCAAGTGCGCTATTTCCTGCTGCGCGAGGTGCCGTTCGGCCAGGACGGCAACTACAGCCACGAGGCCATCGTCAACCGCACCAATGCCGATCTGGCCAACGACCTCGGCAACCTCGCCCAGCGCTCGCTGTCGATGATCGCCAAGAACTGCGGCGGCGTCGTGCCGCAAAAGGGCGACTTGCAGGCGGCCGACCTTGCTATCCTGAAACAGGCCGAGGACGCGCTGGCGACGGCGCGCGAGGCGATGAAGGTGCAGGCGATCCACACCGGCCTCGCCGCCATCTTCGCCGTGGTCGCCGAGGCCAACCGCTACTTCGCCGGCGAGGCGCCGTGGGCGCTGAAGAAGACCGACCCTGCGCGGATGGAAACCGTGCTGTGGGTGACGGCCGAGGCGGTGCGCCGGGTCGGCATTCTCGTCCAGCCCTATACGCCGGAATCGGCCGGCAGGCTTCTCGACCTGCTGGCGGTGGCGGACGACGCCCGCAGCTTCGCCCATGTCGGCGACGCGCACGCGCTGGCGCCCGGCACGCCGCTGCCCGCGCCGCAGGGCGTGTTCCCGCGCTATGTCGAGCAGGAAGCGGCGGGCTGACGGACAGGGTCATGCTGGTCGACAGCCACTGCCACCTCGACTTTCCCGACTTCGCGGACGAGCGCGACGCCATCGTGGCGCGCGCGCTCGCCGCCGGCGTCGGGCGCATGGTGACGATCTCGACGCGGGTGCGCCGCTTTCCCAACATCCTCGCCATCGCGGAACGCTACCCGGAGGTCTACTGCTCGGTCGGCACCCATCCGCACAATGCCGACGAGGAGCTCGACGTCACCGCGGACGACCTGGTGCGCCTGGCCTCCCATCCGAAGGTGGTGGCGATAGGCGAGGCCGGCCTCGACTATTTCTACGACAACGCCCCGCGCGAGGCGCAGGCGCAGGGCCTGCGGACCCACATCGCGGCGGCGCGCATCACCGGCCTGCCGCTCGTCATCCATGCCCGCGACGCCGATGACGACATGGCGGCGATCCTGACGGAAGAGACGGGGAAGGGCGCCTTTCCCTTCCTGCTCCATTGCTTTTCCTCGGGCCGGGCGCTGGCCGAGACCGGCATCGCGCTCGGCGGCTATGTCTCGTTCTCCGGCATCCTGACCTTCAAGCGGTCGCAGGACCTGCGCGACATCGCCCGGCTTCTGCCGCGCGAGCGGCTGCTGGTCGAGACCGACGCGCCCTATCTCGCGCCGCAATCCCGGCGCGGCAGGCGCAACGAGCCATCCTATGTGGTGGAGACGGCAGGCGTGCTCGCCGAGGCGACCGGCGTCTCGCCGGACGAGATCGCGGCGCTGACCACCGACAATTTCTTCCGCCTGTTCGGCAAGATGCCGCGCCATGGCTGACCGGCTGCGGCTGATCATCACCGGCTGCGGCTCCTCGCCCGGCACACCGCGCATCACCGGCGACTGGGGCGCCTGCGATCCCGCAAACCCGAAGAACCGCCGCCGCCGCGCCGCGGCGATCGTCGAGCGCATCGCCGCCGACGGCGGCGTGACGCGCGTCGCCATCGACACCGGCCCGGATTTCCGCGACCAGATGCTCGATGCCGGCGCCGCCCGTCTTGACGGCGTCGTCTACACCCATGCCCACGCCGACCACATCCACGGCATCGACGACCTGCGCGGCTATTTCCTCAGCCAGCGCCGCCGTATCGACGTGTTCGCCGACGAGGCGACGCTGGCGCGGCTGAAGGAAGGCTTCGGCTATTGCTTCGAGACGCCGCCGGGCAGTTCCTATCCGCCGATCGTCGAGGCGCACGAGATCGCGCATCGGGTGCCGTTCACGATCGGCGGGGAGGGCGGGCCGATCACGTTCGAGCCGCTGCCGCAGATCCACGGCGAGACGATGACGCTCGGCTTCCGCATCGGCGGGCTGGCCTATTGCCCGGATGTCAGCGACTTTCCCGCCGAGACGGCGGCCCGCCTCGGAGGGCTCGACCTGCTCGTCATCGACGCGCTGCAATACCGGCCGCATCCCAGCCATTTCTCGCTGGCGCAGGCGCTGGGCTGGATCGCCGAGCTCCGGCCGAAACGGGCGATCCTGACCCACATGCACATCCCGCTCGACTATGCGACGGTGATGGCCGAGACGCCCGACAATGTCGAGCCGGCCTATGACGGCCTCAGCGTCGAACTGGCGCTCTGACCGCGTGAGGAACGCAAGCCGCGCGGCGCGCGCCTGGGCGCACCCGGATTTTGCCGAAAGCGACATCTGACGGCTTGGCACGGCCTTTCGGATCGACTAAACGGATGCCGGTGTTCGCGCGGCCCCACGGTTATCCACGGGGCTGCGCGAATATCTGGAGAGGTGGCCGAGTGGTTGAAGGCGCACGCCTGGAACGCGTGTATACGGGAAACTGTATCGAGGGTTCGAATCCCTCTCTCTCCGCCA
>JBDHTD010000029.1:0-37381 GCA_039808485.1 Aquamicrobium sp.
GGCACCTTCAACTTCGTCTACACCGAGCGCACCCAGACGCTGAACTGGCCGACCTGGGTCCTCTACATGATCCTGCCGGTGTTCGCCGTCTCGATCACCATCCACGGCCTCGCCAACCTGATGGAGGACGCCGGCCGCATCCGCCCCGTCGCCCGCGACCTGACCATCAACGCCGAGGGGGCGGTGAACTGATGCTGACAACCGGCGCCTTCGTCGTCGTGATGCTGATCGGCGTGCCGATCGGGCTGTGCCTGTGCATCGCGGCCATCGTCTTCGTGCTCGCCTCCGGCAACCCGATCCTGTTCCAGAGCTATCCGCTCCAGATGTTCAACGCGGTCGACAGCTACGGCCTGATCGCCATTCCGCTGTTCATCCTGATCGGCGAGGTGATGAATGTCGGCGGCATCACCAAGCGCATCGTCGACATGGCGATGGCGTTCATCGGCTCGCTGCGCGGCGGCCTCGCCTATGTCAACATCATCGCCAACATGTTCGTCGCCTCGATCCTCGGCTCGGCCACGGCCCAGGTCGCGATCATGTCGCAGATCATGGTGCCGGAGATGGAGCGCAAGGGCTACGACCGGGACTTCGCCGCCGGCCTGACCGCCTATGGCGGCATGCTCGGCCCGATCATGCCGCCCTCGGTGATGTTCGTCGTCTACAGCGTCATGGCCCAGCTTTCGGTCAGCGACATGCTGCTCGCCGGCATCCTGCCCGGCCTGGCGCTGACCGCGCTGTTCTGCTGCGTCATCGCCGCGCTCGGCTACGTCCACCAGTATCCCAGGAGCGAGAAGCTGACGCTGCGCCAGCGCGCCGCCACGATCTGGAACGCGCTGCCGACGCTGACGATCCCGCTCGTCATCATCGGCTCGATCTTCAGCGGGCTGGCCAGCGCCACCGAGGCGGCGGCCGTCGGCGCTGTCATCGCGCTGCTGATCGGCCGCTACTGGACGAAGCAGCTCTCCTTCGCGCAGATTCCCGAGATCATGATGCGCGCCGGGCTCTACTCGGCCATCGTGCTGTTCCTCGTCGTCGCCGCCGGCGTCCTGTCGTGGATCCTGATCTTCGGCCGCGTGCCGCAGGAGGTCGCCGCCTGGATCCAGACGGTGGCCGACAGCCCGGTCACCTTCATGCTGCTGGCCAACGTCATCCTGCTGGTCATCGGCACGGTCATCGACGGCATCCCCGGCCTGATCATGACGGTGCCGATCCTGCTGCCGATCGCCACCGACATCTACGGCATCGACCCCCACCATTTCGGCGTCGTCGTCGTCATCAACCTGGTGCTGGGGCTGCTCTCCCCGCCGGTCGGCCTGTGCTTCTTCATCGCCGCCGCCGTCACCGGGGCGAAACCGGGCAAGATGTTCCTGGTGACGATGCCCTTCTTCCTCATCACCTGCGTCCTGCTCGTGCTGCTCTCGATCTTCCCGAGCCTGTCGCTGGCGCTGATCGACTGACCCCCAACCCCTCAAGAGGAGAACTGCACAATGATAAAGCTTTCCCGCCGCCATTTCCTTGCCGCCGGCGCGCTGCTGCCGCTCGCCATGCCGGCCGTCTCCCGCGCCCAGGCGCGCGAGCTGCGCCTCGGCCTCATCACCCCCGTCGGCCATTCCTGGAACGACGCCGCGCTGCGCCTCGCCGACGTGCTCAAGGAACAGACCGACGGCCGCCTGACCATGACCGTGTTCCATTCCGGCCAGCTCGGCAACGAGCCGGCGATGATGCAGCAGCTCCAGTCGGGCGCGCTCGACATGGGCATCATCCAGGCCGCCGAGCTCGGCTCGCGCGTCGACCACATCGCGGCGATCAACGCGCCCTACCTCGTCAACTCGACCGAGGCGGTGGCCAAGTTCGTGCGCACGCCGCAGGTGCTGGAGCTTCTCGACGTGCTGCCGGCCGAGACCGGCACCGTCGGCCTCGGCTGGCTCATCACCGGCATGCGCGCCGTGTTCTCGGCCAAGCCGATCGACTCGGTCGCGGGCCTGAACGGCATGAAGCTGCGCATCAACCCGACCCCGGTCTACCGCGACTTCTACCAGAACCTCGGCGCCGCGCCGACGCCGATCCCCACCCCGCAGGTGTTCGACGCGATGTCGAACGGCCAGGTCGACGGGCTGGAGGCCGACATCGAGTTCTCGTGGAACCAGCGTTTCGACAAGGTGGCGAAGTCGATCCTGCAAATGAACGCGCTGTTCATGCCCGCCGCGGCCGTCGTCTCCGGCCGCGTCTGGGCCGCGATGCCCGACGCCGACAAGGAGCTGATCTCGGCCTCGGTCAGCACCGTGCTCGACGAGCAGATCGACAGCCTCGCCAGCGAGGAGCCGGGCCTGATCGAGAAGTTCCGCGAGACCGGCATCGCCATGCACCAGGTGCCTGAGGCCGACAAGCAGGCCAGCATCGAGGCGTTCGACAAGATCTGGCTGCCCAAGGCCCCGGTCATCGCCGAACTGCGCAAGCTGGGCGCCAGCCTCTAACAGGGCCGGCCGCGACCGGGCGGTGCGCGGGAAGGGTTTTCCCGCGCGCCGCCTTTCTTCGTTCCGCCGTCGATTCCACCCCTGGCCGAGGACACCGTCATCAGCGAGACCGTCATGAGCGAAACCGTCATGAGCCTCGACGAGGTCGGCAGCCTGACGCGCCGCGTCCTCGAGCGGCATGGCCTCGCCCGGCACCAGGCCGAGCCGGTCGCGCGCATCGTCGCCGCGGCCGAGGCCGACGAGTGCCGTTCGCACGGGCTCTACCGCGTGCCGGGCTATGTCGCCGCCATCCGCAGCGGCCGCGTCCGGCCCGACGCCGCGCCGCGGCTCGAACGCCCGGCCGCGGGAATCGTCCGCGTCGACGGCGACGGCGGCTTCGCGCCGGCAGCGGCGGAAGCCGGGCGCGCAGCGCTCGTCGAGGCGGCCTCGGCCAACGGCATCGCCGCCATGGCGCTGACGCGCTGCCACCATTTTTCCGCCCTGTGGGCCGATGTCGAGCCGCTGGCCGCGGCCGGCTTCGTCGTCTGGGCCTTCGTCGTCGGCCAGTCGAGCGTGGCGCCCCATGGCGGCACCAGACGGCTGATGGGCACCAACCCGATCGCCTTCGGCTGGCCGCGGCCGGAGGGCGAGCCCTTCGTGTTCGATTTCGCCACCAGCGCCGCCGCGCGCGGCGAGGTCGAACTGAAGCGCCTCGCCGGCGAGCCCCTGCCGCAGGGCTGGGCGCTGGCGCCCGACGGCGCACCGACCACCGACCCGGCCGCAGCCCTTGCCGGGGCGCTGCTGCCGTTCGGCGGCCACAAGGGCTCGGCGCTGTCGATGATGGTCGAGCTGATCGCCGGGCCGCTGATCGGCGAGGCGACGAGCGCCCGCGTCGCGGAGCTCGACATCCACGACGGCGGCCCGCCGCCCGGCGGCGAGCTGTTCGTCGCCATCGACCCCCGGCTCGTCGCGCCCGGCGACGGCTGGAGCGCGCAGGCGGAAGGCTTCTTCGCCGCCGCCACGGCGCAGCCCGGCCTGCGGCTTCCCTCGGCCCGCCGCCATGCCGCGCGCCGGCGCACCCGGCGGGACGGCGTCGCCGTTCCGGCCGGCCTCGTCGCGCAGATCGAGGCGCTGCTGGCGGAGGAGTAGGCGCCGGCCGTGCGGCAATTCATTCCGCGCGGCGCGATTGCCCGCCGGGCCAGACCGTGAAATACCGTCGTGGGGAACCGAACGAAGCGGACAAGATTGAACGACAGATGAAAACGGACGCTGCCCTTGTCGGCAAGAACATGAAGCACAAGACGATGGCGTCCGCCGCCGCCGAGGAGATTCGCCGTCGCATCCTCAACGAGACCTATCCGCCCGGCCTGCAACTGAAGCAGGACATACTGGCGAAGGAATTCGGCATGAGCCGCATTCCCGTGCGCGAGGCGCTGCTGATCCTCGAAAGGGAAGGGCTGATCAAGGTGCTGCCGCATCGCGGCGCCATCGTCGCCGAGCTGACCTTCGACGAGGTCGAGGAGCTGTTCAACATGCGCATGCTGCTTGAGCCCTATCTGCTCGAGCGCTCGGCCCCGCGCATCGCGCCCGAGGATTTCGCGCGGCTGTGGGTGATCCAGGACGCCTATCGCGACGCGCTCGACAATGACGACATCGCCGAGTGGAACGACCTGAACAAGCAGTTCCACATGATGCTCTACCAGCACGCCGACAGCCCGCGCATCGCCAGCACGGTGCAGAACCTGCTGACCGAGTGCGACCTCCACACCCGCATCCAGCTGATCAACATCGCCGGCGACCGCGAACGGGCGGTGGCCGAGCACACCGCCCTTCTGCGGCTGTGCGAGGAGGGCAGGACCGCCGAGGCGACCGAATTGCTGCGCCAGCACCTCGACCACATCCGCAGCGGGCTGATGGAGCTGGCGCGCGCCAAGCGGGCGCAGCCGGAGACGGCCGCGGCCGCCGGCTGAGCCGCGCCCGCTTTCGCGCCCCCGTCAGCCCTCGCGGTAGTAGTAGCTGTAGCCGTTCAGCGCCGGCGCGCCGCCGAGATGGGCGTAGAGCACCTTCGAACCCTTGGGGAAGAAGCCCTTCCTGGTCAGGTCGATCAGCCCCTGCATCGACTTGCCCTCATAGACCGGGTCGGTGATCATCGCCTCGGTGCGGGCGGCGAGCCGGATCGCATCGTTGGTCTCTTCCGACGGCACGCCATAGGCCGGATAGGCGTAGTCGGGGTTGATGACGATCTCGTCCTCGCGCACGCCGCGCCCGAGCCCGACCAGCGCGGCGGTGTTGTCGACGATGCTCCTGACCTGCGCCCGCGTCTGCTCGGCCGTGCCGGAGGCGTCGATGCCGATGACGCGGTCGGCGCGATCCTGCGCCGCGAAGCCGACGATCATGCCGCCCTGGGTCGAGCCGGTGACGACGCAGACGACGACATAGTCGAACTTGAAGCCGAGCTCTTCTTCCTGCTTCGCCACTTCCTCGGCGAAGCCGACATAGCCGAGCGCGCCGTATTTGTGGACGGAGGCCCCGGCGGGAATCGGATAGGGCTTGCCGCCGGCGTCCTTGACCGACTGGATCGCGTCTTCCCAGCTCTTGCGGATGCCGATGTCGAAGCCATCGTCGACGAGGCGCGAATCCGCGCCCATCAGCCGGGTCATCAGGATGTTGCCGACGCGGTCGTAGACGGCGTCGTAATGCGGCACCCACTTCTCCTGGATGACGACGCACTTCATGCCGATCTTGGCGGCGGTGGCCGCGACCATGCGGGTGTGGTTGGACTGGACGCCGCCGATCGAGACCAGCGTGTCCGCCCCGGACGCGATCGCGTCGGGCACGATGTATTCGAGCTTGCGCAGCTTGTTGCCGCCCATGGCGAGGCCGGAATTGCAGTCGTCGCGCTTGGCCCAGATCTCGACGTCGCCGCCGAGCGCCTCGGTCAGGCGCGGCAGGCGCTCGATCGGCGTCGGGCCGAAGGTCAGCGGATAGCGTTCGAATTTTGCCAGTAGCGACATGCCGTTCTCCCGTTTGGCGTGGCGGATCATCCGGCGCGGACAATAGGCGAAACCGCGTGAAAGGTGCTTCCGAAATTCATCTTCCCAATTACCCTTATCGGCATATATTACCCCGAACCGGGTTCATGAGGGCAGGAACGATGCCAGAAACGGAAGAATCTTCCGCACAGCCGCTCGACCGCACCGACCTGCGCATCCTGCGCGCGCTCCAGGGCGACGGCCGGCTGACCAATGCCGAGCTGGCGCAGCGGGTCAATGTCAGCCCCGCCACCTGCCACCGCCGCACGCAGCGCCTGTTCGACGAGGGCCATATCGCCGGGGTGAGCGCGCAGGTGACGCCCGGCGCGGTGGGACTGGGGGCGCTGGTGATGGTCGGCGCGGTGCTCGACCGCTCGACGCCGGAGAGCTTCGCCGCCTTCGAGGCGGCGGTGTCGGGCATGAAGGAGGTGCTCGACTGCAACCTCGTCGCCGGCGAGTTCGACTATCTGATGAAGATCCGCGTCCGCGACATGGCCGACTTCAACCGGCTGCACACCCGGCACCTGATCGCGCTGCCCGGCGTGCGCCAGATCCGCACCTTCTTCGTCATCAAGGAGGTGAAGGAGAACGGGCCGCTGTCGTTCTGACCCTACTTCACCCCCCAGGTGTCGCTGACGCGGTAGCCTCCGGGCCAGGGGTCGGAGGGGTCGAGCATGTGCTGGTGGATGCCGGTGATCCAGGCGCGGCCGGAGATTTCCGGGACGATGGCCGGAATGCCGCCGACATCCGTGGCGCCGACGATGCGCCCCTGGAAGGTCGAGCCGATCACCGAGACCGTGGTCAGCGTGTCGTCCGGCCCCATCTCGCCGCGGGCGTGCAGCACGGCCATCCGCGCCGACAGCGCGGTGCCGGTCGGCGAGCGGTCGATCTTGCCCGGCTGGACGGTGACGGCGGATGCCGCGCGCAAGGCGTTGCCCTGGCGCTCGACGCGCCCTGCGAACATGCAGAACGAGAAATGCGTCCAGTCGGGGTTTTCCGGGTGGTGGAAGCGCTTCTGCTCGTTGGCCGCCCGGGCGATGCGCACGCCGAGCCGGGCGATGTCGTGGGCTTCGTCCGCGCCCAGCTTCAGCCCCAGCGCCTCGGCGTCGACGATGACGAAGCTGTCGCCGCCATAGGCGGTATCGATGGCCAGCGTGCCCAGCCCCTCGACCTCCAGCGCAGCATTGAGCTCGGCGGCGAAGCTCGGCAGGTTCTGGACGAAGATGCGCTCGGCCTTGCCGTCGCGGCATGTCGCGCGCACCTTGACCAGCCCGCCCGGCGCTTCCAGCGTCAGGTGCGTCTCCGGCTCCCGCATCGGCACGATGCCGGCGTCGAGCAGCACGGTGGCGACGCAGATCGAGTTCGAGCCAGACATCGGCGGGTTGTATTCCGGCTCGAGGATGAGGAAGCCGGCATCGGCTTCAGGGTGCTTCGGCGGGACCAGGAAATTGACGTGGCGGAAGACGCCGCCGCGCGGCTCGTTCAACACGAAGTTGCGCAAGGCCCCGTCCTGCATCAGCCAGCGGCTCTGCTCCCACAGGGTGTCGCCCGGCGGCGGCATCACCCCGCCGACGATGACGTCGCCGACCTCGCCCTCGGCATGGGCGGAAATGACGTGAACGGTCTTCGAGCTGCGCATGTCTTCCTCACGATAACCAGGACGGGCTCACGATAACCAGGACGGGCGGCGGACGGGAACGCGGCCGAGAAGCGTGGCGGCGACGCAATCGGCGAGGCTGCCCAGCCGCACCGGCCGCCCGGACAGCCCCGGCCCGTAATGGGCGTATTTGCCGGAATTGGTCATCACCGCGCGGGTGTCGACCGGAAACACCGGCTCGGGGATCGAGCACCAGCACAGGTCGGGCAGCACGGTGACGCCGCTTTGCTCCAGCCGCGCCAGCGTGCCGTCGTCGCGCGCGGCGGCGATGACGTCGCGGCCGGCGGTGACGATCGCCGCGACGTCGTCATGCCGGCGGCGGCCGGCGAGCGCGTCGGCCAGGGCGCGGCATTCGGCGAGCGAGGCATGGGGGCTGCCTATGGCGACGAGCTCGACCCTTTCGGGACCGTCGTTCAGCATGTCCCAGGCCGCGGCCATGTCGGCGGCGGTGACGGCGACGCGGTCGGCGCCCGGTGCGGCCGCGCCTTCGGCCTCCGGCGTCACCCCCTCGACATGCAGCATCGGCGCGGCCGAGGTGGTGCCGAAGGCGGCGCACAGCGCCTTCAGGTCGTCGCGCGAGGGTCGGGCGGCGGCCAGCCCGCGCAGCAGCGGGATGCGGTCGGGCGCGGCCTTGCCGGCGAGATAGCCGACGAGCGGCCAGAACGCGTCGTCCACGCTTTCTTCCGCCCCCTCGGGCAGCGCGAAATCGAGGATGCGCGCGGCCTTGCGGTGCTCCTCGAGATAGACGCCGGCAAGCGGCGCGCGGCCGGTCAGCGCGATGCAGAGGTCGAGGAAATCCGGGTGCTTGGCGGTGCGGGCGCCGAGCACGGAATTGGCGAAGACGACGGCGTTGGACTCGGCCCAGGCGATGGCCTCGCCGGCGTGCGGCGCGCTGTCGAGCAGATAGGGCGCGCAGGTGAAGGTGGGCTTGCAGCCCATCCGCACATAGGCGTCGGCCAGCCGCGACGCCGCCTCGCCGAAGGCGGGGGCCACGCCCTGCGTCCGCCAGTTGGCGCGGTCGACGGAGATGGCGTTCATGGTGGTCGGCACCCGGACCTTCGCGCCCATCTCCGCCATCGTCTCGGCGAAGGTCAGGTTGGCCGGGCTGGCGTAGATGCAGCCGTCGATATGGCCTTGCGCCACGTCGATCAGGCGCGTCGCGCCCTGCTGCAAGGCCATGGCGCAGACGATGCGCATCGCCTGGCGCGCCGCCGGGCCTTCCGCGCCGTCGAGCATCGCCCGGTCGGCGGCGGTCAGGTCGAGCGCGGCGAATGCCGGCCGTTCGAGCGGGATCGACAGCCCGTCCGCCGCGATGCCGTCGCCGTCGATGCGCGCCGCCTTCGCCCGCGCCAGCGCCGCGAAGGCTTCCGGCTCCAGCCGCGCCACCGGCAGCGGCCTGCCGAACATCTCGCCCGCGACCAGCGCGCCCAGCGTCAGCACGTCCTCGGCCTCGCTGAACACCAGCGCGGCCGGGGCGCGACCGCCGAGGATCAGGTCGAGCAGCACGCCCGAGCCGGTGCAGGAGCCGCGGCTGGTCGGCATCATCAGGATCGCGCCTGTCAGGCAGGTTCCGTGCAGCGGGTGATGGACGTCGATGACCTTGCCGGTGGCTGGATCGACGCCGCCCCAGAAGCTCAGCGCCTCCGGCGAGGCGACGACCGGGCCGGCGGCCGACCCCTCAAGAACGCTGCGTGCTGCAAGACCCGTCATTGTAGCCGTCGTCGAAGCCATCATTGAAGCCATCATTGAAGCCATCATTGAAGCCATCATTGAAGCCATCATTGAAGCCATCGTGGAACCCGTCGCGGTCCGATCCGGGCGCCAGCATTCCACAGCGGCATCGCTGGATCAATTGTAAAATACTGACTGTATGCAATAAATATTCACGATAGGGGCGGCTTGCCGCGACCCCCGTCGGCCCGCGCCGCCGGATGGCCGCGCTCGCGCAGGTCGCCATAGATGCGGCCGGCCTGGCAGGCGCTGCCGGCGTCGGCGACCAGCAGCGCGTCCGGCGTGTCGACGACGACGAGGTCCGAGACGCCGACCAGCGCCACCAGCCGCTGCCCGGCCATGACGAAGCAGCCGCTGGCGGCGTCGAGCACGACGTCGCCGGTGGCGCGGTTGCCGGCCGCGTCCGGCGCGACGAGCGCCGACGCCGCCGGCCACGAGCCGATGTCGGCCCAGCCGCAGGCGAGGGGAACGCAGGAGAGAGGCGAGGGGGCGACCTTCTCCATCACCGCATGGTCGAGCGACAGCGCCGGCGCGGCGCGATACGGACCCGCGGCGACCTCGACGGTTTCGAAGCCGCCGGCAAGGCCGGGGCGCCCCTGCCGCAGCGCCCGCGACGCGGCGTCGAGCACGTCCGGGCAATGCGCCTCCATCGCCGCCAGCATGGTCTGCGCGGCAAAGCAGAACATGCCTGAGTTCCAGCGATGGCGGCCGCCGGCGACGAAGGCGGCGGCCGCCATCGCGTCCGGCTTCTCGACGAAGGCCAGCACCCGCTCGCCGCCATTCCCGTCCTCGATCTCGATATAGCCGAAGCCGGTTTCGGCCCGGTCCGGCGCGACGCCGAAGACGGCGATGCGCTCCTGCCGCGCCAGCCCGGCCGCGCGCGCCACCGCCGCCGCGAAAGCGCCCTCGTCGGCGATCAGGTGATCGGCCGGCAGGACGAGGAGCACGGCGTCGCCGCCATGACGATCGGCGGCATGACGGGCGGCCAGCGCCACGGCCGCCGCCGTGCCGCGCCCTTCCGGCTCGAGCAGCAGCGTATGATCGCATGGCGGCGCGTCGGCGGCTGCGATGGCGTCGGCGGACAGGAACAGCAGGTCGCGGCCGGTGACGGTGACGATCCGCGTCACGCCGTCGAGGCGCGCGGCGCGGGCGTAGGTCGCGACCGCCGGCGTCGCGCCGCCGGGCATGGTCACGAACGGTTTCGGCCGGTCCTGCCGCGACAGCGGCCACAGCCGCGATCCCGCCCCGCCGCTGAGGACAACCGGCATCAGCACCATTCCCGTCGTCCTCCACGTCTTTCCCCGATCGGATTGTGACAGAGATCGGCCGCGAATCCAGACCCGCCCGGCGCGGTCCGCGCGGGCCGGGAGCAGGGGCGCGGATCGCGCCAGCGGGAAGCAGGTGCGCGGCCCGCGCCCTTGCTTCCGGCAACCGAATCCCGCACTGATCGGCCATGCAGTTTTCCCCGCAACAGGATGAGGCGCTGAAGGCCGTCGCGCGCTGGCTGAAGGACGGGCACAGGCCGGTGTTCCGGCTGTTCGGCTATGCCGGCACCGGCAAGACCACGCTTGCCCGCCACTTCGCCGAGCACATCGACGGCCAGGTGCAGTTCGCCGCCTTCACCGGCAAGGCGGCGCAGGTGTTGCGCTCGAAGGGCGCGGTCAACGCCCGCACCATCCATTCGCTGATCTACCGCCCGCGCGGCGAGGAGGCGGTGGAGGACGAGACCACCGGCAAGACCTCGATCAACCCGACCTTTTCGCTGAACCGGCAAAGCCCGGTCGCCAAGGCGGCGCTGATCGTCGTCGACGAATGCTCGATGGTCGACGAGCAGCTCGGCCGCGACCTGATGAGCTTCGGCACGCCGATCCTCGTGCTCGGCGATCCGGCGCAGTTGCCGCCGATCTCCGGCGGCGGCTTCTTCACCGAGCACGAGCCCGACCATCTCCTGACCGAGATCCACCGCCAGGCCGCCGACAACCCGATCATCCGCATGGCGCTCGACGTGCGCGAGGGCAGGGAGCTCGTCCACGGCGATTTCGGCAGGGCGCGCGTCATCTCGCGGGCGCAGGTCGACCAGGAACTGGTGCTCGCCGCCGACCAGGTGCTGGTCGGCACCAACCGCACCCGGCGGCGCTACAACCAGCGCCTGCGCGAATTGAAGGGCTTCGATGCCGCCTGGCCGCAGGCCGGCGACAAGCTGGTGTGCCTGAGGAACGACCCCGCCAAGGGGCTGCTGAACGGCTCGCTGTGGAAGGTGATGACGTCGTCCCGGGAAACGGTGAAGCCCGGCATCAACCTTCTGGTGGCGCCCGAGGAGGACGACCCCGACCGCGGCGTCGCCAAGATCAAGCTGCTCAAGGCCGCGTTCGAGGACCCCGAGGCCGACATCCCCTGGCAGCAGAAGAAACGGTTCGACGATTTCGACTACGGCTATGCGCTGACCGTCCACAAGGCCCAGGGCTCGCAATGGAACGAGGTGGTGCTGTTCGACGAGAGCTTCGCCTTCAAGGACACCCGCCAGCGCTGGCTCTACACCGCCATCACCCGCGCCGCCGAGCGGCTGACCGTGGTGCGCTGAAGAAATCCACTCCGAGGGAAGACGGTTGCGCTACCGGCTTGTGCGACCATGCCGGCGCGGCGACAGAGACGCTGCCGGCTCTGTCCGGCAAAACGAAAGGAGGTGAGGCATGTGAAATTTCGGGCTACGGTTATTGTCAGACTGTTCGGTTGGCGCCTGACACTGACAATCAGCC
Source organism: Aquamicrobium sp. (assembly GCA_039808485.1). GTDB lineage: Bacteria > Pseudomonadota > Alphaproteobacteria > Rhizobiales > Rhizobiaceae > Aerobium. Next base: position 11,630 of record JBDHTD010000029.1, read on the forward strand.
GGTAAACAAGGGGATCGGCCTTCGGGCCGATCCCTCCCGAAAAGGAAACCTGCCTCACCTCCTTCTCGCTTGAAACCATAGCACGATGACGCAAGATTTCAAAGACTGGCGCGAGGGGATGCTTCTCCACGCCGGCGCGCCGCAAGCCCGCGCCTCGATCTCCTTTACGCCTTGACATTGACGTAAACGTCAATGTTAGCCTGCACGCAGGCTGGAAGCCGGGCGGCGGGTGTGCGCCGAAGGAGGACAACATGGCGAAGCCCGGGCAGGAAGAGGCCGCGCCGCGGACGGACGCGGCACGGCGCAAGCGGGACGGCAGCATGGACGACAACGGCAAAAGCGATGGCGGCATCAAAGCCGCGCTCCGGGAGACGACATTGGCCTTCTCCGCCGCCGACGGCTTTCCCCTCGGCGGCACGCTGTTCGAGCGCGCCCCTGGAAATGAAGGCGACGGGCCGCTGGTGCTGATCTCGTCGGCGACGGCGGTGCCGCAGGAGTTCTATGCCGGCTTTGCCCGGGCGCTGGTGGAGGCGGGCGCGCGCGCCGTCCTGACCTACGACTACCGCGCCACCGGGCGCTCGCCGCGCCCCCAAGGCTGGCGGCGCAGGATCAACTACAAGGACTGGGCGCTTCTCGATTTTCCCGCCGCCCTCGCCGCGCTCGAGGCGGTCGCGCCGGGTCGCGCGGCGGTCGGCGTCGGCCAGTCCTACGGCGGCCACGCGCTCGGCCTGTCCGGCGTGTCCGACCGTTTCAGCCGCTATGCCATGGTCGCCAGCATGACTGCCTGGTTCGGCTTCCTCGACGATTCCCGCGCCTGGGCGCGGATGAACCTTCTCGGCGTGCCGGCGTCGCTTCTCTTCCGCGACACGCCGCGCTGGCTCGGCATCGGCGCGCCGATCCCCGGCTCGTGCTTCCGTGACTGGGCGCGCTGGTGCCGGATGCGGAACTATTTCTTCGACGACCCGGCCCTGGCGGAAACCGCCCGCTTCGAAGCCGTGCGCCTGCCGATCCTCGCCATCGGCCTGACCGACGACCTGTGGGCGACGCCGCGCGGCATCGCCGACTTCGCCGCCCGCCATCCCAATGCGCCGGTCGAGGAGCGCTGGTTCTCGCCGCGGGACGGCGGCGGCGCGGCCATCGGCCATCTCGGCTTCTTCCGCTCGCGATTCGCCGCGACCCTGTGGCCGCCGCTGATCCGCTGGCTGCTCGACGGCGGGGAGATGTCGGCCGGCCGCCCCCGCCCGCCGGCCTAGGTGGCTGGAACAGCGGAAAACGGGTGCCTGCGCGCCGCCATGGCGCTATACAACGATCCCGACCGCCACAGGATGCCGCCGCCATGCCCGCCAAGCTTTCCGTCAACCTGAACGCCGTGGCATTGCTGCGCAACCGCCGCGACCTGCCCTGGCCGAGCGTGACGCATCTCGGCCGCGTCGCGCTTGCCGCCGGCGCGCACGGGCTGACGGTGCATCCCCGTCCCGACGAGCGTCACACCCGCCGCGCCGACCTCGCCCCGCTGCGGGCGCTGATCGACGACGAGTTCCCGCAGGCCGAGCTCAACGTCGAGGGGTTTCCCGACAAGGCGTTTCTCGACCTCGTCGAGGCGAACGAGCCCGACCAGGTGACGCTGGTGCCCGACGATCCGGCGCAGCCGACCTCGGACCATGGCTGGGATTTCGACGCGCAGTTCGATTTCCTCGCGCCCGCGGTCGGGCGGCTGAAGAAGCGCGGCTTCCGCGTCTCGCTGTTCGCCAACCCCGACCCCGCCGGCATGGCGGCGGCGCGGGCGACCGGCGCCGACAGGATCGAGCTCTACACCGGCCCTTATGGCGGCTGCCACGGCGACGCCGCGGAGGCGGCCGCGGCGCTCGGCCGGCTGGAGCGGGCGGCGGCGGCGGCGCGGACGCAGGGGCTCGGCGTCAATGCCGGCCACGACCTGACCGTGGCCAACCTGCCGGCGCTGGCGAAGGCGATCCCGTTCCTGGCCGAGGTCTCGATCGGCCACGGCCTGACCGCCGACGCGCTCGAATTCGGCATGGCCGGGACGGTCGGCCGCTTCCTCAAGGCCTGCGGCTGGTAAGGTCCCGGTCCGCAGGTTCCCATCGGCAGGTTCCCATCGGCAAGTTCCGGCCGGCCGCTTCAGGAATTGGCTTTGCCCGGCGGCTCCGTGGCCGCGCCCGCGCCGGAGCGCGGGACCTTGCCGTCGCCGGGCGGCACGATCGAGGCGACGGGCGACATGGCGGGCGATACGGCGGGCGAGGCCGAATCCGGGGCCTGCGCCGGCTCGTCGCGACGGTCGATCCGGTATTCCGGCACGATGTGGCACAGGAGCTTGACGGCGCGCGCCCAGTCCTCGCGCTCGGCGCTCAGGTCGATCTCGTCGACGGTGCGGTTGAGCAACTGGCGGTCGATGACCCGGGGCGAGGCGATGACATAGCCTTCCTCGGTGCGGCCGTCCGGCACCTCCGAAGGATCGAACAGCTCTTCGAACAGCTTCTCGCCGGGCCGCAGGCCGGTGAAGGCGATCTCGATGTCGACATGCGGCCGGAAGCCGGCGAGCTGGATCATCCGCTCGGCCATGTCGACGATGCGGACCGGCTTGCCCATGTCGAGCACCATGATCTTGCCGCGCGGGGTCTTGCGCGCCAGCGCATGCGCCGAGGCATGCAGCACCAGCCGCACCGCTTCCGGGATGGTCATGAAATAGCGCACGATGTGCGGGTGCGTCACCGTCACCGGGCCGCCGGCGGCGATCTGCTCCTGGAAGCGCGGCACGACCGAGCCGTTGGAGCCGAGCACGTTGCCGAAGCGCACGGTCTTGAATCGCGTCAGCTGCGACTGCATGTCGAGCGCCTGGCAATAGGCCTCGGCCGCGCGCTTGGTCGCGCCCATGATGTTGGTCGGGTTCACCGCCTTGTCGGTCGAGATCATCACGAAGGTCGAGGCGCGGTTGGCCAGCGCCGCGTCGGCGACGTTGCGGGTGCCGAGCAGGTTGGTCTTGATCGCCTCGAGCGGGTTCTCCTCCATCAGCGGCACATGCTTGAGCGCGGCGGCGTGGAAGACGAGCTCGGGCTTGAACTCGGCGAAGACGGCGGCGACGCGGCGCGCGTCGCGCACGTCGACGATCCGCGGCACCAGGTCGAGATCGGGATGGGCGTCGCCGAGCTCGGTGTTGCAGCGATAGAGCATGAACTCGGAATTGTCGACGATGATGAGCCGGCGCGGCCCGAGGCTGGCGACCTGGCGGCACAGCTCCGACCCGATCGAGCCGGCGGCCCCGGTCGCCAGCACCACCTTGCCCCTGACCAGCCTGGCCACGCCCTCGAGATCGGCCTTCACTTCCGGCCGGTCGAGGAGGTCGCCGAGCTCGATCAGCTTCGGTTGCAGCAACTGGTCGCTCGACAGCGCCGAAACCTCGGTGAAGTCGGGAATGCGCGAAACCTTGAGCGAGATGGCGTTGCCCCGCCCGACGATGTGGGCCAGGCGCTGCCGCGACGGCGAGACCTCGGTGACGACGAGCTCGCCGACATTGCGCCCGTTCTGCCGCAGCTTGTGCAGGACCCGGTCGAGGTTGTCGAGCGTGCCGAGAACCCGCACGCCCTGGATGGAGCGGCCCATATTGATGTGCGAATCGTCGACGATGCCGACGATCCGGAACGCCTGGTTGCGGCGCGCGGCGCGAATGAAGCTCTCGGCCTTGTCGGAAAGCCCGCACAGCAGGACCATCGGCACGTTCTCGTCCTCGCCGCCGAAGTTCTTGCCGCGGCGGCGCAGGCTCTCGACGACGATGCGATAGAGAAGACGGGCGCCGGCCTGCCCGGACACCATGTAGATCAGCGTCAGGACCGGCACGGCGCGGGGGATGTTTTGGCCGCGCGACATCAGGAACGCGCCGGCCGTATAGATGACCACCGTCACCACCGCGCCCTGGATGATCGCCACCATGTCGGGGATCGAGGCATAGCGCCACGAGCCGCGATAGGTGGAAAAGACAAGAAACCCGGCAGTCGCGGCAACGAGAAAGCCGAGCAGCTTTTCGTTGAGCGAGGGAATTGCGAAGATTTCGGGATAGCCGTAGACGGTCAGATAGGCGGCGATGAAAGCACAGCCGGCGATAAGGAAGTCATATGCCAAGCTGACCAGGTTGCGTAGGGTCTGATGGGCGCGAAAGAGACCGGTCGATTGCATTACAAATATGGCTTCCTGCTTCGACGCGCTCGTCAAAATATCCGTAAGCGATCATAATTACGGGATTGTCGCCGGCCCTGCAACCGAAATGCGCCGCGATCCTGCCGTTTCGCGGCGCGAAAGGGGATGCAGCATGTCCCGACCCATGTCTCGAATTGACGGCTCGGCGTCTCATTTGTTCCGATACGTAAGGTTACGGCCTGTTCTAGGCTGAAACATGGCTCGCGAGGGGAGACGCGATCCGGAGGAACGGCCCGCCGTCCGGGCCCCCCGTCCGGGGCGGACGGGCGCAATTTCGGGAGGAGGCCCGGCATGTATGCGGTGATCGGCGCCGGCCCGATGGGGCTCGCGGCTTCGCGCAATCTCGACAGGCAGGGCATCGCCTTCATCGGCTTCGAGCAGCACTCGGACGTCGGCGGGCTGTGGGACATCGACAACCCCCACAGCACCATGTACGAGAGCGCGCACCTGATCTCGTCGAAGACGACGACGGAGTTCGCCGAATTCCCGATGCCGGCTTCCGCCGCGCACTATCCGCGCCATGACGAGATGCGCCGCTATTTCCGCGCCTATGCCAGCCATTTCGACCTTTACCGCCACTACGAATTCTCGACCCGCGTCGTCGCGGTGAAACCGGACAGCGACGGCTGGCTGGTGACGACGGAAAAGGCCGGCGAGGAGCGCACGCGCCGGTTCGACGGCGTGCTGATCGCCAACGGCACGCTGCACCGCCCGAACATGCCGCGTTTCGACGGCGAATTTTCCGGCACGCTGTTGCACGCCGCCGACTATCGCAGCCCGTCGCAGCTTGCCGGCAAGCAGGTGCTGGTGGTCGGCTGCGGCAATTCCGGGGCCGACATCGCGGTCGACGCGGTCCACCATGCGCGAAGCGTCGATATCTCGGTCCGGCGCGGCTACTACTTCATCCCGAAATTCATCTTCGGCAAGCCGACCGACACGCTGGGCGGCAGGGTGAAGCTGCCGCGCCGGGCGAAGCAGGTCCTCGACGCGGCGCTGGTGCGCGCGGTGATGGGCAAACCGTCGCAATACGGCCTGCCCGACCCCGACTACCGGATGTACGAATCGCACCCGGTGATGAACTCGCTGATCCTGCACCATATCGGCCAGGGCGACATCGTCCCGCGCGGCGACGTCGCCCGCCTCGACGGCGACGGGGTGATGTTCGAGGATGGAAGCCGCGGCGCCTACGACGTCGTCCTGCTCGCCACCGGCTACAAGCTCGACTACCCCTTCATCGACAGGGCGGAGCTGAACTGGCCGGCGGACGCCGGCGCGCCGCGGCTCTACCTCAACGTCTTCCACCCCCGCCACGACACGCTGTTCATGATGGGCATGGTCGAGGCCGCCGGCCTCGGCTGGGAAGGCCGCAACGAGCAGGCCGGGCTGGTGGCGCTCTACATCCGCGGGCTGGCCGAGGGCGCGCCGGAAGCGGCGCGGATCGGGCAGGCCAAGGCGCGGCTGGCGGACACCCGCATCGACGGCGGCTACGCCTATCTCGATCTCGAGCGCATGGCCTATTACGTCCACAAGGACAGCTATCGCCGCGCGCTCGCCGGCCATGCCGGCGAGCTGCGCAAGCAACTGGGCGCCCGCGCGCGGCCCGCAGAGAACGTCACGCCGGCAACCAGAGGTGCACGATGAGCGGTCCCGTCCCGATCCAGTTCGATCCTTCCAGCCTGGTCATCCTCAACGCGCTGCTGGCGCTGATGATGTTCGGCGTGTCGCTGACCTTGCGGCCGGCCGATTTCAGGGTGGTCGTCACCCAGCCGCGCCCGGTTTTCGCCGGGCTGTTCGCGCAGTTCCTGCTCCTGCCGGCGGCGACCTGCCTGGCGACATGGGCTCTCGACATCGACCCGGAGCTGTCGCTCGGCATGATCCTCGTCGCCGCCTGCCCGGGCGGCGCGTTCTCCAACATCATGACCTGGCTGGCGCGCGGCAACGTCGCGGTCTCGGTCAGCATGACGGCGGTGTCGAGCCTGGCGGCGACGGTGCTGACGCCGTTCAACTTCGCGCTCTACGGCTGGCTCAACCCCAACACGCGCGATCTCCTCGTCTCGATCGCGGTCGACACAGGCGGCATCGTGATGCTCGTCCTCGTCGTCCTCGGTCTGCCGCTGCTGATCGGCATGGCGGTGGGGCGGCGCTTCCCCGGCCTCGCGGCGAAAGTCGAGCCGCCGCTGCGCATCTTCGCGCTCCTGGTGTTTCTCGCCTTCGTCGCCATCGCCTTCAGCAACAACTTCACCCTGTTCGTCGAGCGCTTCGACACCTTCTTCTGGCTGGTCGCGGCCCACAACGCCTTGGCGCTGCTGCTCGGCGCGCTGATGGGCCGGCTGATGCGGTTGAACACGCCCGACCGGCGCGCGGTGACGCTCGAGGTCGGCATCCAGAATTCCGGCCTCGGCCTCGTCATCCTGTTCACCTTCATGCCCAATGCCGGCGGCATGATGCTGATCACCGCCTTCTGGGGCGTGTGGCATCTGGTGTCGGGGCTGACGCTGTCCAGCATCTGGGCGCGCATCCCGATCCGCGACGGCGAACCGGCGGCGGAACGGCGGGCCTGAGGGTGGGCATGAGGGTGGGCCCGAGGGCGAGCATGACGGCAAGGGTGCTCATCACCGGGGCGGCCGGCTATGTCGGCGGCCTGCTCGGCGGGCGGCTGGCGCGGGATCTCCACGTCGTCGGCACCGACATCCGGCCGCGCGCCGACCTGCCGTTCGCGATCCGGCGGATGGACGTGCGCGACCCGGCGCTGGCCGGCCTTCTCCGCGACGAGGCGATCACCCATGTCGTGCACCTCGCCTCGGTGCTCGACGCCGGAGCCGACCGCGCCCGCGAGTTCGACATCGACGTCAACGGCACGCGGAACGTGCTCGACTGCTGCCTCGCCGCCGGCGTCGGCCACGTCACCGTCACCAGCTCGGGCGCGGCCTACGGCTACCACGCCGACAACCCGGACTGGATCGACGAGACCGCGCCGCTGCGCGGCAACCCGGAAATGCCCTATTCCGACCACAAGCGCCAGGTCGAGGAGATGCTGGCCGGCTACCGCGCGGCGCACCCGGAGCTGCGCCAGCTCGTCTTCCGCCCCGGCACCATCCTCGGCGCGACGACGCAAAACCTCATCACCAACCTGTTCCGGCAAAAGCGCATCCTCGCCATCCGCGGCAGCGCCTCACCCTTCGTCTTCATCTGGGACGAGGACGTGGTCGCCGCCATCGAGCACGGCCTGCGCGGCGACCGGAGCGGCATCTACAACATGGCCGGCGACGGCGCGCTGACGGTCGCCGAGATCGCCGCCATCCTCGGCAAGCCGGTGCTGGCGCTGCCGGCCGGGCTGGTCAGGGCCGCGCTGTGGGCGGGGCGCCGGCTCGGCATCGGCCGCTACGGGCCGGAGCAGGTCGATTTCCTGCGCTACCGCCCGGTCCTGTCCAACCGGCGGCTGAAGCATGAATTCGGCTACAGCCCGCAGAAGACCTCGGAGGAGACCTTCCGCTTCTATGTCGGGCACGCCCGGGAACGAGGAGACCTATGACCTGCACGCTGATCACCGGCGCCGGCGGCGGGCTGGGGCGGGCGCTGGCGCGCGCCTTCTGGGCGCGCGGCGACAACCTCGTCCTCGCCGACCTCGACGCGGAGCTGCTGCGCGGGCTGGCGGACGAGCTCGGCGACGCCGGCCGCATCGTCTGCGTCGCCGGCGACATCGCCGAGCCGCTGCATCAGGAGGAGCTTCTGGTCAGGGCGCAGGCCCGCTTCGGCGGCGTCGGCGTCCTCGTCAACAATGCCGGCATCACCCACCGCTCGCCGGCGGCCAAGACCGACCCGAAGGTGCTGCGCAAGGTGATGCAGGTCGACTGGCAGGCGCCGCTGGAGCTGGCGATCTCGGCCCTGCCGCAATTGCAGGCGAATCGGGGCGCGATCGTCAATATCGGCTCGATGGCCGGCTGGATGCCGGTTCTCGGCCGCGCCGCCTATTGCGGGGCGAAGAGCGCGCTGGCGCAGTCGTTCGAGGTGCTGCGCTGCGAGCAGGCGCATCTCGGCGTCCATGTGCTGATGGCCTATCCGAGCTTCCTCGACACGCCGATCGAGAAGAACGCGCTCGGCCATGACGGCGGCCCCGCCCGCCATGCCCGCTCGACCGTCGGCCGGCCGAAGGATGCCGACTGGATGGCGCGGCGCATCGTCAAGGCGCTGGAAAAGCGCAGGAAACGAATCTATTCCGACCGGGCCAGCGTCGCCGCCAGCCTGCTGTGGCGGCTGGCGCCCGACCTTTACCAGCGGCTGATGACGCGCAAATTCGCCGTGGAGCTTCGGCAGTGATCGACCCCTGGCTTCTCCTCGGAGCCTTCATCCTTCTCGCCTACACGGTCGAGGCCGTCACCGGCTTCGGCAGCATCGTCATCGCGCTGTCGCTCGGCGCGCTGGTGCTGCCGATCCCGGAGCTGTTGCCGGTGCTGGTGCCGTTGAACATCTTCCAGAGCGGATATCTCACCTTCCGCTACCGCGACCGCATCCACCTGCCGACGCTGGTCAAGCTGATCCTGCCGCTGATGGCGGCCGGCACCGCGATCGGCTATCTCCTGCGCCCGGCGCTCGAGGGCGCGGCGCTGAAAACCCTGTTCGGCCTGCTGGTCCTCTGGTTCGCCGGCCGGGAACTGTGGCGCATGCGGCGCGGGGCCGAAAGCGCGCGCCACGGCCCGCTCGTCACGCGCGGCCTGATGCTGGCGGCGGGCGTCACCCACGGCCTGTTCGCCTCGGGCGGGCCGCTCCTGGTCTACGGGCTGGCCGGCACAGCGCTCGACAAGGCGCGGCTGCGGGCGACGCTGATCGCGGTCTGGCTCAGCCTGAACGGCATGCTGACGGTCATCTTCCTCGCCGACGGCAGCCTCGTCCCCAGCCTGCCGCGGATCGTCTCCTACCTGCCGGTGGTGCTGGCCGGGCTGATCGCCGGCGAATGGCTGCACCGGCGCATCGACGAGCGGCGTTTCCGCCAGCTCGTCTTCGCGCTGCTGGCGATCACCGGCCTGCTGCTGGCGCTGCCGCGCTGAACCGCCGGGGGAGGGGTCAGCCGGCCGGCTCCTCGTGCATCTTCTTGAAGTGGATCAGGCCCGGCGCCCACATATGCTTGACCGGGTCGACGTCGACATGGATCACCGCCGCGCCGCCGGTGTCGAGCGCGCGTTGCAGCGCCGCCCGGAACTCGCCCGGCGACGACACGCGCTCGCCGTGAGCGCCCATCGCCTGCGCCAAAAGGTCGAAGCGGATCTCGCCGAGATCGGCCTTGATCGTCTCGTGCTCGCCCAGCTTCTTGAACAGCATGGTCTTGAACGGCCGCAGCATGAACTGCTGGTTGATCTTGACCATGCCCCACTGCTTGTCGCAGAGCACGATCCAGACCACGCGCGCCTTGTTGCGCACCGCGGTCTCGACCTCCTGCGGGTGGAAGCCGAAGGCGCCGTCGCCGATGATGCAGCACACCGGCGCGTCGGGGCAGGCGACCGCCGCGCCGACCGCCTGCGCCATGCCCGCGCCCAGCATGCCGAAGCGGAAGGTGGAAAGGATGCGGTTCGGCACCCGCGCCTTGTGGTAGAACATCGCCCACACCGCGGCGTTGCCGCCGTCGGCCACCAGCACGCTGTCCTCGGGGAACAGCTCGCCGCAGATGGCGGCGACATGGGCCGGGTTCATCGGCTCGCGCATGTCGGCGAGCGCCTTGTCCCAGCCGGCGCGCTCGTCGGCGAGCAGCTTGCGATAGGTTTCGAGGCGGCGCTTGCGGGCGTCGAGGGGCATCAGTGGCAGCGCCTCCAGCCGCTCGGCCAGCGCCGTGAGGAACGCCTTGACGTCGGCCAGAACCGGCAGGTCGGCCGGTCTGTTCAGGCCGAGGCTGGCTTCGTCGATGTCGACCTGGACCGTGCGCTGGCTGGCCGGATCGCGCCAGTAGGGCGGCTTGCCCCACCAGTCGGTCTCGCCGAGGCGCGAGCCGAGGATCAGCGCCGCGTCGGCCTCGTTGCGCACCTTGTGGTTGACCTTGACGTGCGGCATCGGGATCGCGAACGGCGAGGTCTCCGGCAGGACGCCGCGCGCGGCCCAGCTCGTCGTCACCGGCGCGTGGAGAAGCGCCGCCACCCGCGCCAGCTCATCGAAGGCTTGGGCATGGATGACGCCGCTGCCGGCGTGGATCATCGGTGCGTCGGCTTGCGTCAGCCAGCGCGCCGCCAGCTCGACCTGGTCGGCCGGCGCCGGCTGGGGCGCGGCGCGGCGATACTGCGCCGGCCGCCACGGGGCAGGGGCCTTGAACTTGCCGTTCATCAGCGTTTCCGGCACGTCGAGATGGACGACGCCGGGCCGCCCGTCCCAGCATGCCCTGAGCGCCTTGCGCGCCAGCTCCGGGATGCGCTCGAATGACGAGACCGTCGCGCTCCACTTGGCGATGCGGCCGACGACGCCGGCCTGGTCGAAGCATTGATAGGCGCCGCCGCGGTCGGGATACATGATCGCCGGCCGCCGGGCGCTGGTGATGGCGAGCACCCGGTTGCCCTCGGCCTGCTCGACGACCAGGCCGGGCAGGAGGTTGGCCACGCCCGGCCCGTTCGAGGCCATGCAGACGCCGAGCCGGCCGGTCAGCCGGGCATAGGCGCCGGCCATGTGGGCGGCGCTGGTCTCGTGGCGCGGGGTGACGATCTCGATGCCGAGACGGTGCAGCGCCGAATAGAAGCCGAAATAGGTGCCGTCGATGATGCCGAACACGCGCTCGACGCCTTCGGCATGCAGCATGCGGGCGAGAAACTCGCCCCCGCTCGTCTCTGTCATGGTTCTCCCCCCCCAATTCCGGACACTGGCCCGGCACCAGAATATGCTCTAGTAACGGGAAGCTTACCGGGAGGAGGCATGGCCGTAACGTTTCAAACAGGACGGGCAGGCGGCAATTCGGGCCATGCAGCCGGCGCCACGGGCGACGATCTCTTCAGCGTTAACCGGCTGTATGCCCGCGCCCTGATCCAGAGCGCCGACCGGATGGCGCTGGCCCTGCCGCCGGAGCTGCGCAAGGCGGTGGACGATCATGCCCGGCTGCCGCTGGCCACGCTCGACCGCCTGTGGGACGCCTATTGCACGGCGAGCGGCGACGCGCTGGCCGGCCTGCGGCTCGGCCTCGAATTGCAGGCCGGCCATCTCGACAGCGCCGGCATGCTGCTCGCCTCCTGCGACACGCTGGGCGAGGCGCTGGAGCAACTGGTCGAGGTCGCGCCGATCGTCGGCGAGGGCGGCGACTTCGTGCTGGCGCGGGAGGGCGACCTCGTCGCCGTCCATTACCGGCCGCACCTGACGACGCGGCAGGCGGAACGGGTGGAGGCGGCGCTGGCCGGGCTGCTGCGCCTGAGCGTCTGGGCGACGGGCGGCGCGTTCCGCCCGGCCGGCCTCAACCTCGCCCACGCGCCGCTCGGCCCCGCCGCCGACTACCGCGCGCTGCTGCGCGTGCCGCTTCGCTTCGGCGCGCCGGACAACGCGCTGACCTTCGCCGCCGGCCAGCTCGACCTGCCGCTGATCCAGGCCAACAGCACGCTGCGCGAGCATTTGCGGCAACTGACCGACAGGACGCTGGCCGAGCTCGGCCAGGCCAGCCTTTCGGCCGAGGTGCAGCGGCTCGTCCGAACCAACCCGCGCTGGGGCAAGGAGCGCGTCGCCGAACGGCTCGGGCTCAGCGGCCGCCACCTGAACCGGCGGCTGGCCGAGGAGAGGACCTCGTTCAAGCTGCTGCGCGACGCCAGCCTGCACGCGCTGGCCGTGGAGCGGCTGCGCGGCGGCGCCGGCCTGCGCGACATCGCCGAGGCGCTCGGCTTTTCCGACGAAAGCGCCTTCGCCAAGGCGTTCCGGCGCTGGACCGGGCAGACGCCGGCGCGGTTCCGCCGGCGCGGCGAGGCCGCGAAGGATTGAGAAGAGGGCGGGCCGAAATCAGCCGGCCGCGCCGACCAGTTCCAGCAGCCGGGCCTCGAGCGCGGCGAAATCGCCGTCGAGGCGCAGCGTCTTCAGCCGCGCCGTCTCGCCCGAGGCGATCGCGATCGCGCCGGCCGGAATGCCGAGCTCCTTGCCGAGCAGCTTGACGAGCGCCTTGTTGGCCTTGCCGTCCTCGGGCACGGCGCGCACCCGCACCTTGAGATGGCTGCGCCCGTCGGCGGCGGTCTCGACGCCCTCGATGCCGTCGCGGGCCGATTTCGGCGTCAGCCGGACGCGCAGCTCGAGGCCGTCGCCCCCCGCGCCCCCGTAGCGGCGATAGAAGCTCAAAGGATCGCGGGCGCGACGGTGGTGATCAGGAACTGGCGCAGGAAGAAGATGACGAGCAGGAGGACGATCGGCGAGATGTCGATGCCGCCGAGATCCGGCAGGACGCGGCGGATCGGCCTGAGCGCCGGCTCGGTGACGCGGAACAGGAAGTTGCCGATGGTGCTGACGATCTGGTTGCGCGGATTGACCACGTTGAAAGCGTAGAGCCACGAGAAGACCGCGGATGCGATGATGATCCACCAATAAAGATCGAGCGCGAGCACGACGGTCTGGATAAGCGCAAGCATGCAGGTCTCCTTCCGGGTTGGCGAGATGTAGCCATTGGCGGGGGCGGCGGCAAGAGCCAATGAATATCCGCGAATGTCCACCGGCGGGGCCGGCGCGAACCTTTAGCAAAGGGGGGCAGCGGGGCGGGACCGGCGGTGCGGCCGCGGCTCCGGACGGAAGCGCGGGCATGGCCGGGGCGGCCGATCCTGTGCAAAATCGCGCGCCGGCCTGCCGCGCCCGGTTGCCAAGCCGTATCTCGATGGATTACGTAATAACATAACATGCCATTTCAACCGCCGTCACGGCCTTCCGCAAATCCCGGCCGGATGGTGGAACTCCGCCCCGATGTGTAATGTAATACCATAAAGGAGAAGACGATGAGACGATCGATCATGGGCGCCTCGGCGCTCGCAATGGCCGCGCTGGCCGGGCACCCGGCCATGGCCGAAACCGGGGCCGAGGCCGACGCCGGCGCCAACGAGGCGACCGCCTGGCGGCTGTTCGTGGCGGACCATTCCGAGCCGGTGGTCAGGGCGCTCGACGCCCTCGACGGCGACGTCCTCGCCACCTTCGCGCTCGCCGGCCCGGCGACGCTGCATCGCACGTCGAGCGGCGAGACGGTGTTCGCGGTGCAGGGCGCGGCCGGCGCGGTCGGCGTCATCCGCACGGGCATCGCCTTCCGCGACCATGGAGACCACGGCGACATCGAGCTCGGCGAGCCCGGGCAGCTCGCGGTGCGGATCGACGGCGCCAGGCCGGCGCATTTCGTCGAGCGTCAGGGCCTCGTCGCGCAATGGTTCGACGGCGAGGACGCGGCCCGCGTCTTCAGCGAGAAATCCGTTCTCGACGGCAGGCCCGACGTCCGCGTCGCCGCCGTTGCCGCCGCCCACCACGGCGTCGCGGTTCCCTACCGCGACCACGCCGTGGTGACGATCCCCGACCCGCAGGACGCCTCGAAGCGCCCGGTGGGCGCGCGCGTGGTCGACTTCGCCGGCAACGCGGCCGGCGAGGACGTGGCGTGCCCGGGCCTGCACGGCTCGGCCGGCTCGGGCAATCTCTACGCGCTCGCCTGCGACACCGGCCTGCTGCTGATCGAGGAGAAGGGCGGCGTTCCCGCCATCCGGCACCTGCCCTACGCCGCGTCGCTGCCCGAGGGCAGCTCCTCGACGCTGATCGGCGGCCGCGGCCTGCAATATTTCGTCGGCAATTACGGCCCCGACCGCATCGTGGTCGTCGATCCGGCGGAGGGCGAGGACGGCTTCCGGCTGGTCCGGTTGCCGACGCGGCGGGTCCATTTCGCCGTCGATCCGATCCGGGTCAAGTTCGCCTATGCCGCGACCGAGGACGGCCAGCTCCACAAGATCGACGTGCTCGAAGGCCGGATCGCGCAGTCGCTGAAACTGACCGATCCCTATTCGATGGACGGCCACTGGAACGATCCGCGCCCGCGCATCGCGGTCGCCGGCGACCATGTCGTCGTCACCGATCCGCTGAACGCGAAGCTGCATCTCGTCGATGCCGGGACGTTCGAGAAGGCGGGCGAGATCGCGGTCGAGGGCAAGCCGTTCAACATCGTCGCGGTCGGCGGCTCCGGCGCGGTGCACGGCGACGGCAACCATGCTCACGACCATGGCGACGACCAGGTCTACAAGGGCTATTTCGACGACAGCCAGATCGCGGACCGCCCGTTGTCCGACTATGCCGGAGACTGGCAATCGGTCTATCCGCATCTGAAGAGCGGCGCGCTCGATCCGGTCATGGCCCACAAGGCGGAGCATGGCGAGCGGAACGCCGACGAATACAAGGCCTATTACGAAATCGGCTACAGGACCGATGTCGACCGCATCATCATCGATGGCGACGAGGTGACGTTCTTTCGCGACGGCAAGCCGCTCAAGGCCCGCTATGCCGGCGACGGCTACGAGGTCCTGACCTACGAGAAGGGAAATCGCGGCGTGCGCTTCGTCTTCAGGAAGACCGGAGGCGACGCGGGCGCGCCGCAGTTCATCCAGTTCAGCGACCACAAGATAGCGCCGGCGGCGGCCGACCACTATCATCTCTACTGGGGCGACGATCGCGCCGCCCTGCTCGGGGAAGTGACCAACTGGCCGACCTACTACCCCGCGTCGCTGGGGACAGCCGAAATCGTGCGCGAGATGAAGGCGCACTGAGCGCGGCTCCTCGCCCACGCCGTCCGCGACCGGCTTCGCGTCGGGCGCTTTCCCCCTCGTTCCGTCCCAAATTCAGGGGTTCGCCATGCGCGACACAGCCACACCCTCCAAACGCCTGCCCGTCACCGTGCTTTCCGGCTTCCTCGGCGCCGGCAAGACCACGCTGCTCAACCACGTCCTCAACAACCGCGAGGGCCGCCGCGTCGCCGTCATCGTCAACGACATGAGCGAGGTCAACATCGACGCCTCGCTGGTCCGCGACGGCGGCGCCGACCTGTCGCGCACCGAGGAGCGGCTGGTCGAGATGACCAATGGCTGCATCTGCTGCACGCTGCGCGACGACCTGTTGCGCGAGGTGCGGAAGCTGTCGCGGGAAGGCCGCTTCGATTATCTGTTGATCGAGGGCACCGGCATCGCCGAGCCGCTGCCCGTCGCCACCACCTTCGACTATCGCGACGACGACGGCGACAGCCTGTCCGACGTCGCCCGCCTCGACACCATGGTCACCGTGGTCGACGCCGTCAACCTGCTGAAGGACTATGCCTCGCAGGATTTCCTGCGCGACCGCGGCGAGGTCGCCGGTGACGCCGATGACCGCGCGCTGATCGATCTGCTGGTCGAGCAGATCGAGTTTGCCGACGTGATCGTCCTGAACAAGGTGTCCGACACGCCGGCCCGCGACCGCGATCTCACCAGGAAGATCATCCGGTCGCTCAACCCCGACGCGGAACTGATCGAGACGGATTTCGGCAAGGTTCCGCTCGACAAGGTGCTCGACACCGGCCGCTTCGACTTCGACAAGGCCGAGCAGCATCCGCTGTGGTTCAAGGAGCTGAACGGCTTCAAGGATCACGTCCCGGAGACCGAGGAATACGGCATCCGTTCCTTCGTCTATCGCGCGCGGCGGCCGTTCGATCCGATGAGGCTCAAGGCGTTCGTCGACCGACCGTGGCCGGGCGTGGTGCGGACCAAGGGCTTCTTCTGGCTGGCGACGCGCCCGCACTATGTCGGAGAGATCAGCCAGGCCGGCGCGCTGATCCGGACGGCCAAGCGCGGCCTGTGGTGGGCCTCGGTGCCGAGGCATCGATGGCCGGACCACCCGGAATGGCGCGCGGCGATGAAGCCCTATCTGGACCCGGTCTGGGGCGACCGGCGGCAGGAGATCGTCTTCATCGGCTGCGACCCGATGGACGAGGGACAGATCCGCGCCGGGCTCGACGCCTGCCTTGTCGGCGAAAACGACTTCATGCCCGGCCGCTGGCGCGATCTCGCCGACCCGTTCCCGAGCTGGGAAAGCGCCGCCTGAGAAGGCGGCCCTACAGCAGCTCGACGAAGGCCCGCGCCGCCCGGCTGCTCGCCCGCTCGCGGTGGCGGATCAGGCGGAACTCGCGCGTCTCGAACCCGAACGGGACGACGACGAGGCTGCCGGCCTCCACCCCGGCCCGGGCGACCGATTCGGAGACCACGGTGGCGTGGCGGCGGCTCGACGCCACCGTCGCGCAGACGGATTCGTTGGACGGCAGCACGAAATCGACGTCGAGCGCGTCCGGCGGCAGGCCGAGCCTGGCCAGCGTCCGCTCGAAGCTGGCGCGGGTGCCTGAGCCCGCCTCGCGCAGGGCCCAGCGCGTGCGGACGAAATCGCCGGGCAGCGCCGGCAGGCGGCCGGCCCATTCGTGGTCGCGGCCGACGACCAGCACCAGATTGTCGTGGTCGACCAGCTCGGCCAGCAGGGTCGGCCGGTCGATCTCGCCCTCGATCAGGCCGATCTCGGCCGTGCCCTCGTGGACGGCCGCCGCGCTCTCGGCGGTGTTGCCGATATGCACGGTCAGGTCGATCTGCGGATAGCGCTCGCGGAAGGCGACGATCCGCCGCGGCAGCCAGAAATTGGCGATGGTCTGGCTGGCGAACACCGACAGGCTGCCGCGGCGGACGCCGCCCAGCTCGGCCAGCATGGTCTCGGCCTGCCGCACCTCGCGCAGCACCGCGCGCGCCGCGTCGAGGAAGATGCGCCCCTCGGCGCTCAGCTCGATCCGCCGCCCGACGCGGTTGAACAGGGCGACGTCGTGGCGCGCCTCGAGCGCCGAGATGGCGCTGCTGACCGAGGACTGCGCCAGATTGAGCACGGCCGCCGCGCGGGTGACATGGCCGTGCTCGGCGACGGTGAGGAATATCCGGAGCTGATCGAGCGTCATTGGCACCGTCCTTCCCAACCGGCGCGGGGCCGCGCCGGCCGTCCTGTCTAGCCTGCCGGAACTCATCGATCCAACAAAATGATGCGAATGGATCGTCCGGTCCGGTCGAACGGTCGCGACGTGCCCGGCCGAACCGTTCCCAGGTTTCACGGACACCCGCCGCGCGCCGTTGCCGAAATGGCCCTATCTGTTTGCTTTTACGCAATCCGGAACCCGAAAGCCGGCCGGAGCCAGAAAGCCGGTTTCCAAGCCCCGCCGATCCGCCCTATAGTCCGGGCGCTGTTCAAAAAACGCGAGGGGGAGCGCGGGCTTTGTCATGGCGGGCATCCTGACCGCGGCCGGTTTCCTTGCCGTACCGGCGCTGATCCTGTGGGCGTGCGTGCGCTGGCCGTTCGCCGCCCGGCTGGAGCCGATCGTCCTGTGCTACGCGGCGGGCCTTCTCGTCGGCCTGTCCGGGCTCCTGCCCGAAAGCGCCGCGCCCGCCCGCACCCAGGTGGCCGAAACGAGCATCGCGCTGGCGCTGCCGCTGCTGCTGTTCGCGGTCAATCTCGGCGCCTGGCGGCGTCTGGCCGGCCGGGCCATGCTGTCGATGGCGCTCGCGGTCGCGGCGGTGGTCGCGGTTTCGGTGGCGCTGCATGCGCTCTTCGCCGCGCGCGGCACGCAGGCGCCGGAACAGCTCGCCGGCATGGCGGTCGGCATGTACACCGGCGGCATCGCCAATGTCAGCGCCATCAAGATCGCGCTCGGCATTCCCGACGCGCGCTATCTCCTGTTCGCGGCCGCCGACACCGCCGTCGGCGCGCTCTATATCTTCTTCATCCTCGCCGCCGCGCCGGCGTTCTTCCGCCGGCTGCTGCCGGCCTTTCCCGAGGCCGAGCGGCAGGCCTATGCCGAGGACGGCCCGCAGGCGGCGCTGCCGCGCGGGAGCCGGGCGATCCTGCCCGGCCTGGCCGCGCTCGCCGCCGCAGCCGCCTGCGTCGGGCTGGCGCTGGCGGTGGCGCCGCTCCTCACCTTCATGGCGCCGCAGATCGCCGTCATCGTCCTCATCACGACGTTCGGCATCGCCGGCTCGCTGATCCGGCCGCTGCGCGAGAACGCGACGGCGACGCCGCTCGGCATGTTCCTGATCTACGTCTTCTCCTTCGCCATCGCCGCCTCGCTCGATCTCGCAGCCCTGGCCGGCATGGACCTGTCGATCCTCGTCTTCGTCTTCGCCGCCACCTTCGGCAGCCTGGCGCTGCATGCGCTGCTGTGCCGGCTCGCCGGCATCGACGCCGACACCTTCATCATCACCTCGGTGGCGGCGATCCTGTCGCCGGCCTTCGTGCCGATGGCGGCGCGGGCGCTGCGCAACCC
The DNA here is from genome assembly GCA_039808485.1 of Aquamicrobium sp. Classification (GTDB taxonomy): domain Bacteria; phylum Pseudomonadota; class Alphaproteobacteria; order Rhizobiales; family Rhizobiaceae; genus Aerobium. Next base: position 30,099 of record JBDHTD010000029.1, read on the forward strand.
TGCGGTGCTGATGTCGGGGATGACCATGGGCATCCTCGGCTTCGCCATCGGCAATTATCTCGGGATCGCGGTCGCGCTCGTTCTCGCGCGGGGAGGATAGGAGAGGATAGGACATGACCCACCGGACCCTGCCCGAACGCGGCCGCGCGCCGGACGAGGTGCTCGACGCGCTGGCCGGCTTCGCCGCCGACGATCCCGACTACCGCCACGGACGGACCTGGAGCCTAGTCTACCATCTCGACGAGGCGCACGACGATTTCGCCGCCCGCGCCTACCGGATGTATTCCGCGGCCAACGGCCTCAACCCGGCCGCCTTCCACAGCCTGAAGCGGCTGGAGAGCGAGATCGTCTCGATCGAGGCCGGGCTGTTCAACGGCGGGCCGGAGACCTGCGGCGTCCTGACCTCCGGCGGCACCGAGAGCTGCCTGCTCGCGGTCAAGACCTATCGCGACATGGCGAGGAAGAAGCGCCGCGTCAGGCGGCCGAACATGGTGCTGCCGGCGACCGCCCATGTCGCCTGGTTCAAGGCGTCGGACTATTTCGGGGTCAAGGTCAGGCGGCTGCCGATGACGGCCGATCACGCCACCGACATCCGGCCGCTGCGGCGGCTGATCGACCGCAACACGGTGATGGTGCTGGCCTCGGCGCCGGAATATCCGCACGGCACCATCGACCCCGTCGCCGAGATGGGCGCGATCTGCGCCGCCAGGGGCGTGCCGCTGCATGTCGACGCCTGCGTCGGCGGCTTCATCCTGCCGTTCATGGAGATGAACGGCGCGACGCTGCCGGCATGGGACTTCCGCGTGGCGGGGGTGACGTCGATCTCGGCCGACCTGCACAAATACGGCTATGCCGCCAAGGGCGCGTCGTCGATCCTCTACCGCGATCTCGACCTCCTGAAGCACCAGATGTTCGTCTATCAGGACTGGCCGGGCGGGGTGTTCGCCTCGCCGGCGCTGCTCGGCACCCGGCCGGGCGGGGCCTATGCCGCCGCCTGGGCGGTGTTGCAGAAGTTCGGCGTCGAGGGCTATCGCGAGCTGGCGGCGCAGACCACCGAGGCCGTCGAGGCGCTGAAGGAAGGCATCGGCCGCATCGAGGGCCTGCGCATCCTCGGCCGGCCGCAGGGGCCGCTCCTCGCCTATGGCTCGGCCGACCGGGACCTGAGCATCTTCGCCGTCGCCGACCAGATGGAAAAGCGCGGCTGGAACGTCAACCGGGTGCAGAACCCGGACGGCATCCACGCCATGGTCACGGCGCAGCACCGGGCGGTGACGGCGGACTATCTCGCCGACCTCGCCGAGGCGGTCGCCATCGTCCGCGCCGACCCGTCGCTGGCCGAGACCGGCGGCGCGGCGACCTACGGCATGCTGGCGCACGTGCCGCTGCGCGGCATGGTCAAGGCGCGGGTGCTCGACGCCTTCGCCGCCATGTACCGCGCCGGCGGCGGCGAGATCGACCTCGCCGAGCCGCAGGCGCAGACCCTGCCGGAACGCTGGATGGCGAGATACGTGCAGTGGAAGGCCCGGCGCGGCTGAGCGCCGGGCCCGGCCGCCCGCGTCAGGCGGCCTGCGCCTTCATCGCGCGCGCGATCAGCAGGTCGACCGGCGCCTGCGGCTCGAGCGTGCCGAACGCCAGCCCGTGCGCGCCGGCAAGGCGCGAGCGGCAGAAGGCGGCGGCGATGTCCGCCGGCCCCGACTGCAACAGCACCGCGGCCTGGAGCATCAGCGCCGCGCGCTCGACGATGAAGCGGCTGCGGAACTCCATCGTCGCGGGATCGTCGAACAGCGCCGGCAGGCGGGCGAGCTCGGCGTCGTAACTGCCGTCCAGGCCCTTCGCCGCGGCGAGCTCCGCCAGCAATGCCGCCCGCGTCTCCGGCTCCTTGCGCAGCGCGCGCAGCACGTCGAGGCACTGGACGTTGCCGGAACCTTCCCAGATCGAGTTCAGCGGCGCCTGGCGGTAGAGGCGCGGCATCATCGTCTCCTCGACATAGCCGATGCCGCCGAGGCACTCCTGCGCCTCGTTGACGAAGGGGACGGCGCGCTTGCAGATCCAGTATTTGCCGATCGCCGTGGCGATGCGGGCCAGCGCCGCCTCGTGCTCGTCGCGCGAGGCGGTGTCGATGGCGCGGGCGACGCGCAGCGTCAGCGCGATCGCCGCCTCGCTTTCCAGCGCGAGGTCGGCCAGCACGTTGCGCATCAGCGGCTGGTCGATCAGGAGCTTGCCGAACGCCCTGCGCCGGCGGGTGTGGTGCAGCGCCTGCACCAGCGCCTGCCGCATCTGCGACGACGAGCCGGTCATGCAGTCGAGCCGGGTCAGCGCCACCATCTCGATGATGACCTTGACGCCGCTGCCCTCCTCGCCGACCAGCTCGCCGAGCGCGCCCTGGAACTCGACTTCCGAGGAGGCGTTCGACCAGTCGCCGAGCTTGTCCTTCAATCGCTGGATCTCGACCGCGTTGCGCGAGCCGTCGGGGCGGAAGCGCGGCACGAGGAAGCAGGAGAGCCCGCCTTCGGCCTGCGCCAGCACCAGATGCGCGTCGCACATCGGCGCCGAGAAGAACCATTTGTGGCCGACGAGCGCATAGGTTCCGTCGTCCTGGCGCACGGCCCGGGTGGTGTTGGCGCGCACGTCGGAGCCGCCCTGCTTTTCGGTCATACCCATGCCGATGGTGCAGCCGCGCTTCTGTTCCATCGGGATCGGGCGCGGATCGTATTCGGTGGAGATCAGCTTCGGGACCCACTTCTCGGCCAGCGCCGGGTTGTGGCGCAGCGCCGGGATCGCGGCATGGGTCATCGACATCGGGCAGCCGACGCCGGCGTCGGCCTGCGAGCCGATATACATCACAGCCGCCCGCGCCACATGCGCGCCGGCGCGGTTGGCGTTGCGCCAGGCGAAGCCGTTCATGCCGTAGCGCATCGCCTCGGTCATCAGCTCGTGATAGGCGGGGTGGAACTCGACCTCGTCGACGCGCCGGCCGTAACGGTCGAAGGAGCGCAGCTTCGGCTTGTTCTCGTTGGCGGTGGCGCCGACCTCGACGAGGCGGCCGCCGGCCAGCGCACCATATTCCTCGAGATGGTCCGCCGCCCAGCGCGCGCCCTCGCGCTCCACCGCCTCGCGCAGCACGGGATCGCTGTCCCACATATTGTAGTCGCACAGCGGAACCGGCTGATTTTCCACTTCGTGGGTCTGGAAGCGGCTGCTAAGGGACGGGCTGTTGGACACCGGAGCGGGCTGCATGGGCGTGGACTGCACGGGCGCGGGCATGGCGATTCTCCTCGACCTGAAGGCTTTTTTCGATAAATTACGTTAGATGACTGAAATCGTCAATTCATGTAATATTACGAACCCCCACCCCCGCCGCGTCGTGCTCAACCTGCTGCGCGCCGCCGGCGGCGGCGTGCTGTCGGTTCCCGAGGCGGTCAGGGCCGGCGCGCTGTTCGGCATTTCCGACAACAGCATGCGCGTGACGCTGGCGCGCCTTGCCCGCGCCGGGCTGGTCGAGGCGGCGGCGCGCGGGCTCTATCGCCTCGGCCCGGCCGGCCGGGCGATCGCCGCCGACGTCGCCGGCTGGCGCGAGGCGGAGACGCGGCTGACCCCATGGCGGGGGCGCTGGGTCGCGGCCGCCACCGGCGGCCTGCCGCGCTCCGACCGCAAGCTGCTGCGCGCGCGCGGCCGGGCGCTGTCGATGCTCGGCATGCGCGAGCTGGAGAACGGGCTCTACATCCGCCCCGACAATCTCGCCGGCGGCATCGAGGCGGTGCGCGGCCGGCTGCACGACCTCGGGCTGGAGCGGCAGGCGGCGGTGTTCGCGGCCGGCGATTTCGACGCCGCGCGGACGGCGGCGGCGATGGCGCTGTGGCGGACGCCGGCGCTGGAGGCCGACTACCGCGCGGGCGTGGCGCGGCTCGACGGCTGGACGGGGAACGCCGCCGCGCTGCCGCTCGACGCCGCGGCGCGCGAAAGCTTCCTCCTCGGCGACGACGCCATCCGCCGCATCGTGTTCGACCCGCTGCTGCCGGCGCCGCTGGCCGACGAGAAGGCGCGCTCGGCCTTCATCGAAGCGGCCTGCCGTTTCGACGACCTCGGCCGCCGCATCTGGGACGAGTTCCTCGGGCGAGGTTGAAACGATCGGAACGTCAGGCCGGATGGACCGAGACGCCGAGCCCCAAGCTCCTGAGCACGCCGAGAAGGGTCGTCAGCCGTGGATCGCCGTCCGCGTCGAGCGCCTTGTAAAGACCCGTGCGGCTGATGCCGGTTTCCCGGGCGATCTGGCTGATGCCCTTGGCGCGCGCAACCTTGCCGAGCGCATGGGTGATGACCTTTGGGTCGCCGTCTTCGAACGCAGCTTCCAGATAGGCCACGATCGCCTCGGTCGTATCGAGGAATTCCGCACCGTCCCACGGGGTGGTTTCGATGGCCATGTCAGACCTCCTTTGCCATTTCGATGGCGCGCCTGATGTCCTTGCCCTGGGTCCGCTTGTCGCCGCCGCACAGCAGGACGACAATCGTGCCGCCGCGATTGACGAAGTAGACGCGGTATCCCGGTCCGTAGTCGACGCGAAGCTCGCCGATGCCGTCGAAGAACCTGGCGTCGCCGAACAGGCCCAGCTCCAGGCGGTCGATCCTGATTTGGATACGGGCTCGGGCGCGCACGTCCTTCAAGGACCTGAACCAGTCGAGAAAGACGGCGGTTTTGCGAACCTCGACCATCTGTAAACTATAGTTTGCAGATGACGAATGTCAACCTTATCTCCCCCCGGCGATCATGTCGGCGGCCTTTTCGGCGATCATCACCACCGGCGAGGCGGTGTTGCCGGAGACGATCTTCGGCATGATCGAGGCGTCGACGACGCGCAAGCCGGCAAGGCCCCTGACCCGCAATTCGGGATCGACCACCGCGCCGTCGTCCGTGCCCATGCGGCAGGTGCCGACCGGGTGGAAGATGGTGGTGGCGATGTCGCCGATCTTGGCCACCAGCGCCTCGTCGCTGTCATGGTCGGGCCCGGGGCCGGGACCGGGCAGGATTTCCTGCGGCCGGTAGGGGGAAAGCGCCTTCGCGGTCATGATCCGGCGCGCCTGCTGCACCGCCTTCACCGCCACGTCGCGGTCGCTCTGGGCGGAAAGGTAGTTCAGCCTGATATCGGGCTGCGTTTCGGGCGCGCGCGTGGCGGCATGGCTGGAGCCGACGCTGTCGGGGCGCAGGTTGCACACCGAGACCGTGATCGCCGGGAAGCGGTGCAGCGGGTCGCCGAGCCGGTCGGTCGACAGCGGCTGGACGTGGTATTCGAGGTCGGGCGTCGCCTTCGAAGGGTCCGATTTGGTGAACATGCCGAACTGGGAGGGGGCCATCGACATCGGCCCCTTCTGCATCAGCGCGTATTGCAGCGCGATGCCAGCCTTGCCGCGCAGGCTGTGGAACATGGTGTTCAGCGTTTTCGCGCCCGTCACCTGATAGACGGTGCGGATTTGCAGGTGATCCTGCAAGTTCTCGCCGACGCCCCCGCTTTCATGCGCGACCTCGATGCCGAGCCCCTTCAGCACGTCCGGCCGGCCGATGCCCGAAAGCTCCATCAGCTTCGGCGAATTGATCGCGCCGGCGCAGAGCAACACCTCGGCGTCCGCCCGTGCCTCGCGGAGCCTTCCGCCCTGGCGGTAGCGCACGCCGACGACGCGCCTGCCCTCCAGGATCAGGCTTTCGCTCAGCGCGTGGGTGACGAGGTTGAGGTTCGGCCGCTTCAAGGCCGGTTTCAGGAACCCCTTGGCGGTGTTCCAGCGGATGCCGCCCTTCTGGTTGACCTCGAAGAAGCCGGAGCCCTCATTGTCGCCGTCGTTGAAATCGGCGCGCGGCATGATGCCGAATTCCTTGGCCCCCTCCTGCACGGCGAGCAGGATGTCCCACTTCAGGCGCTGCTTCGCCACCTTCCACTCGCCGCCGGCGCCGTGCAGCGCCGACCCGCCGGCATGGTGGTCCTCGGAGCGGAGGAAATAGGGCAGGACGTCGTCCCAGCCCCAGCCGGCATTGCCCATCTGCCGCCAGCCGTCATAGTCGGCGGCCTGGCCGCGCATGTAGATCATGCCGTTGACCGAGGTGCAGCCGCCCAGCACCTTGCCGCGCGGATAGACGAGCGAGCGGCCGTTGAGGCCGGGCTCGGCGGCCGTCTTCATCATCCAGTCGGTGCGCGGGTTGCCGATGCAGTAGAGGTAACCGACCGGGATGTGCACCCAGTGGTAATTGTCCGAGCCGCCGGCCTCAATCAGCAGCACCCGCGTCGCCGGGTCGCGCGTCAGCCGGTTGGCGAGCACGCAGCCGGCCGTTCCCGCGCCGACGACGATGTAGTCGTAGCGCCCCTCGACCCCGCCCCCGTCCCGGCCCTCGGCCTTGACCGTTTCGTTCATCCTCTGTCTCCCCCGAACGACCTTTCAGGAGGCGATCATAGCACGGTGAAGCCGTGGGCGTAGGGGTCGCGATCGTCGATGAAGATGGTGTTGAAGCCGGTCTGGCGCGCCCAGCCGCCGATCGAGGGCACGATGCCGTCGCGCCCGCCGACCTTGGCCGCCGCCTCGACCCGGCCGCGGAACAGGCTGCCGATGATGCTCTCGTGGATGAAGGCGTCGCCGACCTTCAGCTTTCCCCTGGCCGCCCAATGGGCCATGCGCGCCGAGGTGCCGGTGCCGCAGGGCGAGCGGTCGATGGCCTTCTCGCCGTAGAACACCGCGTTGCGGGCGGTGGCCTCGGCGTGCCGGGGCGCGCCGGTCCACAGGATGTGGGAGAGGCCGCGGATCGCCGGGTTTTCCGGGTGGACGAACTCGTATTTCGCGTTGAGCGCGGCGCGCAGCTTCGGGCTGAAGCCGGTCAGTTCCCCGGCGGTGAAGTCGGCCATGTCGCGGAAATTCCGCTGCGGCTCGACGATGGCGTAGAAATTGCCGCCATAGGCGACGTCGACCGCGATCTCGCCCAGCCCCTCGACCGTGGCCGTCAGCCCCTCGGAATGCAGGAAGGACGGCACGTTGGTCAGCCGCACCTCCTCGACGAAGCGGCCTTCCATGCGGTATTCGGCCACCACCGGCCCGGCCGGCGTGTCGAGCCTCAGCCGGCCCGGCTCCTTCGGCGTCACCAGCCCGTTCTCGACGGCCATGGTCACGGTGCCGATGGTGCCGTGGCCGCACATCGGCAGGCAGCCGGAGGTCTCGATGAACAGCACGGCGACGTCGCAGTCGGGCCGGGTCGGCGGATAGAGGATCGAGCCCGACATCATGTCGTGGCCGCGCGGCTCGAACATCAG
>JBDHTD010000030.1:0-36304 GCA_039808485.1 Aquamicrobium sp.
GCTTCAGGTTCGCCTTGATCCCGATGCTGTTTTCGGAACGCCCGCGCAGGTGCTGATCGACGACGCCTTCAGGGCCCAGCCGGACTACGAAGGCCGCTATAGCTGGATGGAGATCGCCGGCACCTATGCGCCGGTCCACTCATCCGCCCGCTGAATGGGCTGAACCCGTCTCCCGCTCATCCGGGCTGGATTTCCGCAATCCACATATCAATGGAGAACTGAAGAATGCGACGCTTTTCTCTAGCCATGGCCGCCGTTGCAGCCTGCATCGTCGCGATAGCTACCGGCGCGGTCGCCGAACCGCGTCCTGACGGACTCTGGTTCAGCACTCCGAAACTGCCTGCTGACAGCGAGCTTTACGACACGCAGGTCAACGAGACGACCGGCAATGCTTCATTCACTTACATGATCGATTCCGGTCTCGCCTTCGTGGTGCTGGAACGCTTTGAATCGGAAGAGAAAGGGCTGGGCGACATCGCCGATACCGTTGCCGAATTCGAGAGCATCGACGCGGACACGGTGAATGTCGTGACCTCGTCGGACGATTCGACCCTCGACAAAATCGCATCCGCTGCTGAAGCGGTTTTCGGAAAGGAACAGGCACAGGCGCTTTCCGAGAATTACAGCTACCCCGTTGCCATCGCCGAATATTTTACCGGCGATAACGAGGACAGCCGCAAGAATACCGATTTGTTCATCGCCACGGATCAATGGATTTTCCGGGTCCACATCGCCATTTCCGTCGATGCTGAAGAAGATTACCGGGGCTTGGTTCCGGGTTGGCTCGAGAGCATGGCGCTGGAAGATTAAGCCGCCCGAAGCGGCACTGCCTACAAAAAGTGAAGTTGAACACGGGTGCACCCGTGTTCAACCCACAGCTTCCGCCTGACCTATGTCATGCGCCCGTCCGACATCTCACGAAATGCACATTTTATGATGTTTTCGAGTTGAGCGCTACGCAAGCGCTTGGCTGCACTGGACAATCCGCGCTGAGGGCAGGCTTGGCGCGACAGCATGATAGGGAAAGGCTGCAGGAGGCTGCATTTTCCGGGTCGCGGAAATCTTCGTTCGCAATGGCGACGAAGGGGCGTTGCGGGGCGGCAACGGTCGGGCCGTATCGCGGCGAAGCCTGCCGGTCGCGTTTGACTTCGACGGCGCATCGTCGCAAGAACGAACAGGCCGTTCCGGCAGGTTCGCGATGGTGCGGACGGCTCCGGGAGCGCGCGAGCAGTCGGGTCTGACGGTGGGCATCTATCTGCCGATCGCTGAAATGTCGGTCAACATCGCCGTGGTCCTGGCGATGGGGGCGGCGGTCGGCTTTCTTTCCGGCATGTTCGGCGTCGGCGGCGGCTTCCTCATCACGCCGCTCCTGATCTTCTACAACATCCCGCCGGCGATCGCCGTCGCCACCGGCGCCAACCAGGTCGTGGCTTCCTCGACCTCCGGCGCACTCGCCCACTTCAAGAAAGGCACCATCGACTTCAAGCTCGGCACCGTGCTTCTGGTCGGCGGCGTGTTCGGCTCGTCCTTCGGCATAGGGGTGTTCAGCCTGCTGCGAAGCGTCGGCCAGCTCGACCTGTTCGTGTCGCTGCTCTATGTCGCGCTTCTCGGCACCGTCGGCGGGCTGATGCTGGTCGAGAGCCTGCGCGCCATGCGCCGCGCCGCCGGCGGCGAGGCGCCGTCGCTGCGCCGGCCCGGCCAGCACAACTGGGTGCACCGGCTGCCGCTCAAGATGCGCTTCCGCACCTCGAAGCTGTTCGTCAGCGTCATTCCCGTGCTCGGGCTCGGCGCGGTGATCGGCTTTCTCGCCTCCATCATGGGCGTCGGCGGCGGCTTCATCATGGTTCCGGCGCTGATCTACCTGCTCAAGGTGCCGACCAACGTCGTCGTCGGAACCTCGCTCTACCAGATCGTCTTCACCGGGGCCTATACCACCATCGTCCACTCGACGACCAACCAGACGGTCGACATCGTGCTCGCCTTCCTGCTGATGATCGGCGGCGTCGCCGGGGCGCAATACGGCGCCAAGGCCGGCCAGAGGCTGCGCGGCGAGCAGTTGCGGGCGCTGCTCGCGCTGTTGGTGCTCGGCGTCGCCGCGCGCCTCGGCTTCGACCTGTTCGTGCCGCCGGCCTCGATCTATTCGCTGACCTCCCTGACGGGGATCTGAGCGATGCTTTCCTCCCGCTGCCTGGCATTGCTGTTGCTGTCGCTCCTGCCGATCGCGCCGGCGCGGGCGCAGGCGCCCGAAAACCCCAACCCGGAGACGATCCAGATCGGGCTTTCGACCGACCGCGTCTTCATCACCTCCGACTTCGCCGGCGCCGACCTGACCATTTTCGGCGCGCTCGACTTCGCCGATCCGCTGTTCGCCCGCCAGGGCCGCTACGACGTCATCGTGGTACTGGAGGGTCCGGCGCGCCCCGTGGTGGTGCGGCGCAAAAGCCGGGTGCTGGGCATGTGGATCAACACCTGGTCGGAAACCTTCGTCAACGTGCCGATGTCCTATTCGGTGGCGACGACGCGGGTGTGGCAGGACATAACCACCCCCGACAGCTACCGGCAGATGGCGCTCGGCGCCGACAACATCGCCCTCCTCCCCGAGGACCGCGGCGACGACCCGGCGACGATCGCCGAGTTCACCGCCGCGCTGCGCGAGCGCAAGAAGGCGAGCGGGCTCTACAGCGAGCGCATCGGCGGCGTGCAGTTCCTGTCGCAGAGCCTGTTCCGGGCCACGCTGCACCTTGCGCCCAACGTGCCGGTCGGCACTCACCGGGCCCGCGCCTTCCTGTTCAAGAACGGCCTGTTCATCAAGGAAAGCTCGGCCCAGCTCGCCATCCTCAAGGCGGGCTTCGAGCAGCGGGTCCACCGCATCGCCCAGCAGCACGGCTTCCTCTACGGGCTCGCCGCCGTGGCGCTCGCCGTCCTGACCGGCTGGCTCGGCCGCCTCGTCTTCCGCCGCGACTGAGAACGCCGATAAGAACGCCGCGCGCCGCCTACTGGGCCGGCCGGACGCGGATGGCGTGGATGTCCACCGTCCGGCCCTTGCCCTCGACATCGGGATTGACGGCGATGACGCCGCCAGCGTCTGGGCGCTGCGCCGGCAGGTCGATCTCGAACAGATATTCCTCGCGGGCGGGGCCGACGGCATAGCGCTTGCGCCCGCAATCGCCGAGCCGGCCGAGCTCGCAATCGACCGAGATCTGGGTTTCCTCGCCTTCGCGCGCCTGCGCCACGATATTGAACACCGCCCGCCGGCCGGCGATGTCCTCGAGCACGCCCTGCCCGACATCGAACAGCACCGGCGAGCCGGACGCGCCGCTGCGGATGCGGATGAAGCGCACGCCGTCATCCTCCATCACCTCGGCCCGGGTGTCGCCGGGCGCGGTCACGGTGGTGGGGTCGGCGGCGGTGAAGATGTCGAACCAGCCCTCGAACGTATCGGCGTTGCCGGGGATGCGCGGGCCGCCATTCTCGCCCGCCGGCGGCGGCGCCAGCAGCCTCTCGCCCTCGCCCGAGACCACGAGCCACCACAGCGCGGCCCCGGCGAGCCCGACGAGCAGCAGGAAGAGCAGCGGGCCGATCAACCGCAGGCGCCGGCGCGGCCGCGCGCTGCGCCCCTCGCGCAACGCGGCTCGCGCCCGCTCGGCCTGGCGGGCCGCCTTCCTGTCCGGCCGCGCCGCCGGGCGGCCGGGAGCGGGCCGCCTTTCACCGTCGAGGCTCGGCGCGGCGACGTCAAGCGTGCCTATCCCGGGCGCGTTGACCCCCGATGCAGTTGGCGGCTCGACCCGGGGCCGGGCTGCGGGCTGCGGCGGGCGTCCGGGGCCAGCGGCCGGGGCCGGGGTCGGGATCGGGGTCGGGGCGGAAGACGGGACAGGCGCGGCGGCGGGCCGGGCGGGAACGAACTCGGTCTCGATCGCGGTGACGGCGGCGAGAAGCGTCTCGCGCCGGCGCTGGGCGATCGCTTCAGTCACGTTCGGATTGGCGCCCAACGAGCGGTCGAGCGCGGCGAAGGCGGAGCGATAGACCTTTTCCCGGAAGGCCCGATCACCGGGGTCCCCCTTGGCAAAGGCGCTCCTTATCGCTTTTTCAATCGAATCCATCGCTCCGCCGCACCCAGACGTCTTCTCGTCTCGCATCGTTAACCGCAGCAGGCCGCGCAATCAATCGCATCGAACGGTCGCTTTCCCCTGCGCGGCGCGCCTTGGCCCCTGCGCGGCGCGCCATGACTCTTGCGGCGGTTGTCTGGTGGCGGCGATCTGCTAGAAAGTGACGTTTTCGTAAACGTCAAAAAGCGGGGAATGACCATGGCGCTGCCGGACATCCTGAAAGACAGACTTCGCATTCCGGTGGTCGGTTCGCCACTGTTCATCATTTCGCATCCGCCGCTGGTCCTGGCCCAGTGCAAGGCCGGCATCGTCGGCGCGTTCCCGGCGCTGAACGCGCGGCCGGCAGCGCAGCTCGACGAATGGCTGGCCGAGATCACCGAGACGCTGGCCGCGCACGACGCAGCCAACCCCGAGCGCAAGGCGGCGCCGTTCGCCGTCAACCAGATCGTCCACAAGTCAAACGGCAGGCTGGAAGAGGATTTGGCGCTGTGCGTCAAATACAAGGTGCCGATCGTCATCACCTCGCTCGGCGCGGTGCCGGAAGTGAATCAGGCGGTGCACTCCTATGGCGGCATCGTGCTGCACGACGTCATCCACGACCGCCACGCCCGCAAGGCGATCGAAAAGGGCGCCGACGGGCTGATCGCGGTGGCGGCCGGGGCCGGCGGCCATGCCGGCACGCTGTCGCCGTTTGCGCTGACGCAGGAGATCCGCCAATGGTTCGACGGGCCGCTGCTGCTTTCCGGCGCCATCGCCAATGGCGGCGCGGTGCTGGCGGCGCAGGCGATGGGCGCTGACCTCGCCTATATCGGCTCGCCCTTCATCGCCACCCACGAGGCGCGTGCCGTCGACGCCTACAAGCAGATGATCGTCGACTCGAAGGCCGCCGACATCGTCTATTCCAACCTGTTCACCGGCGTTCACGGCAACTACCTGAAGGGCTCGATCCGCGCCGCCGGCATGGACCCGGACAAGCTGCCGGAATCCGACCCGTCGAAGATGGATTTCGGCGGCGGCAGCGGCAAGGCTTGGAAGGACATCTGGGGTTGCGGCCAGGGCATCGGCGCGGTCGCCGGCATCGTCGGCGCGGCCGAGCTGGTCGAGCGCCTCGCCACGGAATACGCGGCGGCCCGGAAGCGCCTCTCGCTGTAGATCGGCTCGCCCGCCGCCTCTCACCCTTCCCGGCGGGCGGCTTCGGCCGCCGGCCGTTTTTTTGGGGGGAGGGCCGGAGCTAATCGATCTTCAGCGCGTCCTCGACGCGGCGGGACAGGACGGTCAGCGCCTCGATGTCCTCCGGCCCGATCCGCAGCTCGATCTCCTCGTAGACCCCCTCGAGCTCGGGGCCGATGAGCGCGACCAGGTCCATGCCCGCCGGCGTGATGGCGACCAAGGCGGCGCGCATGTCGCCGGCATCCTCGCCTCGGGTGATGAGGCCGCGGGCGCGAAGCGAAGCGATGATCCGCGACAGGCTGGAAACGTGGATCCGGGTGGCAAACGCGACGTCGCCGGGGCGCGCGGCGTCGCTCTCGGCGAGAAAGCGCAGGACGCGCCATTGCTGCTCGGAAAGATCGTGCCGGCCGAGAAGCGGACGGAAGAAGGCCATCACCGCCTCGCGGGCGCGCAGGATTGTCATCGGCAGGGAGCGGCTGAACGCCCGCAGATGGTGCTGCCGGTCCTTCCCTGAATGTGCCTGCCCTGAATGTGCCTGCTCCGCCGGATCGCTCGTCATCCAGTTCCTCCCTTTCGCCTTCCCTTCCCCGTGGCGCAGCCTGGAGCGCGCCGTCGTGCCGTTGCGCGAAAAAATGCGGCCGCTGCCCTCCCAGACAGCGGCCGCGGCCTTCCCCTCGCTCAGCCGGAATGCGGGAAGGCGTTGTCTCAGGCCTTCCTGTTCTGCCGGTTCGAGATCAGGTCCTCGACGACGCCAGGATCAGCCAGCGTCGAGGTGTCGCCGAGCGCGCCGAAATCGTCCTCGGCGATCTTGCGCAGGATGCGGCGCATGATCTTGCCAGAGCGCGTCTTGGGCAGGCTCGGCGAGAACTGGATCTTGTCCGGCGAGGCGATCGGGCCGATCTCCTTGCGCACATGCGCCACCAGCTCCCTGCGCAGCTCGTCGGTGCCTTCCTCGCCCGCCATCAGCGTGACATAGCAGTAGATGCCCTGTCCCTTGAGGTCGTGCGGGTAACCGACGACGGCGGCCTCCGAGACCTTGTCGTGCGCGACCAGCGCCGATTCCACCTCGGCCGTGCCCATGCGGTGGCCGGAGACGTTGATGACGTCGTCGACGCGGCCGGTGATCCAGTAATAGCCGTCCTCGTCGCGGCGGCAGCCGTCGCCGGTGAAGTATTTGCCCGGATAGGTCGAGAAATAGGTCTGGATGAAGCGCTCGTGGTCGCCGTAGACCGTGCGCATCATGCCGGGCCATGGCCGGGCGATGCAGAGGTTGCCGGAGCCCGCGCCTTCGACGAGGTTGCCCTCATTGTCGACGATCTGCGGCACGACGCCGAAGAAGGGCAGCGTGGCAGAGCCCGGCTTCAGGTCCCAGACGCCGGCGAGCGGCGTGATCAGGATGCCGCCGTTCTCGGTCTGCCACCATGTGTCGACGATGGGGCAGCGCGCGTCGCCGACCACGTTGAAATACCATTCCCAGGCTTCCGGGTTGATCGGCTCGCCGACGGAACCCAGGATGCGCAGCGAGGCGCGCGAGGTCTTCTTCACCCATTCGTCGCCGGCGCCCATCAGCGCGCGGATCGCCGTCGGCGCGGTGTAGAAGATCGAGACGTCGTGCTTGTCGATGACCTCCCAGAAGCGCGACGGGGAAGGATAGTTCGGCACGCCCTCGAACATCAGCGTCGTCGCGCCGTTAGCGAGCGGGCCGTAGAGGATGTAGCTGTGGCCCGTGACCCAGCCGACGTCGGCCGTGCACCAATAGGTCTCGCCCTCGCGGTAGTCGAACACATACTGGTGCGACATCGCGACGTGGACGAGATAGCCGCCGGTGGTGTGCAGCACGCCCTTGGGCTTGCCGGTCGAGCCGGAGGTGTAGAGGATGAACAACGGGTCCTCGGCGTTCATCGGCTCGGCCGGGCAGTCGGCGGAGACGGAGGCCGTTTCCTCCTCCATCCAGAAGTCGCGGCCCGGCGCCCAGCCGACCTTGCCTCCGGTGCGCTTCACCACCAGCACCTTCCTGACCATCACGTGATGGCGCGCGGCGATGTCGATGGCCTTGTCGGTGTTCTCCTTCAGCGGCACGGGCTTGCCGCCGCGCAGGCCCTCGTCGGCGGTGATGACGACGGTCGATTCGGCGTCGACGATGCGGCCGCCGAGCGAATCGGGCGAGAAGCCGCCGAACACCACCGAATGGACCGCGCCGATGCGGGTGCAGGCGAGCATCGCATAGGCCGCCTCCGGAATCATCGGCATGTAGATCGTCACCCGGTCGCCCTTCCCGACGCCGTGCTTCTTCAGGACGTTGGCGACGCGGCAGACCTGCTCGTGGAGCTCGCGATAGGTGATGCGCTTGTCGTCGGCGGGGTCGTCGCCCTCCCAGACGATGGCGACCTGGTCGCCGCGCTTGTCGAGATGGCGGTCGATGCAGTTGTACGAGACGTTCAGCTCGCCGTCCTCGAACCATTTGATCGACACGTCGCCGTCGAAGGAGGCGTTCATCACCTTGGTGTAGGGCTTGAACCAGTCAAGCCGGCGCCCATGCTCGCCCCAGAAGCCGTCCGGATCGGAGACGCTGCGCTGATACCAGGCGCTGTAGGTCTCGAGGTCGATCTGCGTATCCGAACGCCAGCTTTCCTGCACAGGGTGAACGCGACTGTCTGACATATTTCCTCCTCCGCGGCGCCCCGCAGGCGCCTGCGCGGTCATCATATTGCGAGGTATTCGTTCCTCAGTTGCGGGTTTTCGAGCAATTCCTTCGCCGTGCCGGTGAAGACGACCTGCCCAGTGTCCATGATGACCGCCCGATCCGAAAGACGCAATGCCGCGACCGCATTCTGCTCGACGATGATCGTGGTGATGCCGCGCTCCTTGATGCCGTAGACGATGCGCTCGATCTCCTGGACGATCACCGGCGCCAGCCCTTCATAGGGCTCGTCGAGCAGCAGGAGCTTGATGTCCCGCGCCAGCGCCCGCGCGACGGCCAGCATCTGCTGCTCGCCGCCCGACAGCGTGGTGCCTTCCTGCTTGCGCCGCTCGGCCAGCCGCGGGAAGTGGTCGTAGATCTCGTCCAGCCCCATGCCGTGGCCGGGCGCGACCTGGGCGAGGACGAGGTTCTCCTCGACCGTCATGCCCTGGATGATGCGCCGGTCCTCGGGCACGAGCTGGATGCCGGCGCGCGAGGCCTGCCACGACTTCTGGGTGTGCAGGGGCTCGCCCTCCAGCCAGATCTCACCGCCGCGCAACTCGGGATTGCCCATGCGGGCGATGGTGCGGAGCGTCGAGGTCTTGCCGGCGCCGTTCCGCCCGAGCAAGGCGAGGATCTCGCCCTTGCGCACGTCGAGGCTGACGCCCTGGACGATATAGCTCTCGCCGTAATAGGCGTGAATGTCCCTGACGGCGAAGAACTCCTTCGAGGGGTCCCCCGCAAGCGCCACCGGAGCCGCTTCGCGTCTTTCCATCACCATGCTCATTCCACGCTCCCACCGAGATAGGCTTCCTGCACGCGCGGGTCCTCCTTGATCTGCTGCGGGAGCCCGGTGGCGATGATACGCCCCTGCGCCAGCACGGAGATCTTGTCGGCCAGCGAGAACACGACATGCATGTCGTGCTCGATGATGACCTTGGTCATGCCGCTCGACTTGATCCGCTTCAAAAGCTCGATCGTGGTGTTGGTGTCGTGGCGGCTCATGCCGGCGGTCGGCTCGTCGAGCAGCAGGAGGCGCGGCTTCTGGATCAGGCACATGGCCAGTTCCAGCCGCCTCTTGTCGCCGCGCGACAGCGCGCCGGCATGATCGTGCCGGCGATCGATCAGGCCGATGTCGCCAAGCAGCCCTTCCGCTTCCTCGCGGATGTCGCGCTCGTTGTCGACCGAGCGCAGGATGTTGATCTTGAACGCCCCGTCGCGACGGGCGAAGGCGGGCGCCATCACGTTCTGCAACACCGTCAGGTCGGCGAAGATCTCCGGCGTCTGGAACACGCGCGAGATGCCGAGCTGGTTGATCTCGTGCGGGGCCTTGCCGGTCAGCACGGTGCCGTCGAAGACGACGGCGCCGCTGGTCGGCGGGATTCGGCCGATGATGACGTTCAGAAGGGTCGACTTGCCGGCCCCGTTGGGGCCGATGATGGCGTGGGTCTTGCCTTCCTCGATCTGGAGATCGACGTCGGAGAGCGCTCTCAGGCCACCGAAATTCTTCTGGATGTCGGCCGCGTGGAGAACGATGTTCGGCTCTGTCTGGATCATGGCGGCCGCCCCTATTCAGCCGGTTGCACGGAGGTCGACTTGCCAGGCTCCACCCTTCGGCGCCTGAAGCGGGCGACGAGCTTGTGGAAGCCTTCGACGAGGCCGCCGGGCAGGAAGACGACGATCAGCACGAACAGCAGGCCGAGCGTCAGGTGCCAGCCCTCGCCAACGAACTTCGACACGATCGTAACGACGAAGGACTGGACACCCTCGGGCAGGAACGAGAAGAAGTTGTTGAGCATATTGGTGTTGATGGCCGAGAAGATGTTCTCGAAATACTTGATCAGCCAGGCGCCGACGACCGGCCCGAACAGGGTGCCGACGCCGCCGAGGATGGTCATCAGGACGACGTTGCCGGATTCGGTCCACTTCATGCGTTCCGCGCCGGCGAGCGGGTCGGTGATCGACAGAAGCGCGCCAGCCAGCCCGGCGAACATGCCGGAGATGACGAAGGCCGCCAGCGTGTAGGGCTTGGTGTTGAAGCCGGTGTAGTTCATCCGCGTCTGGTTCGACTTGATGCCGCGCAGTGCCATGCCGAAGGGCGAGGCGAAGATCTTCTGCGAGACGTAGAAGGACAGGATCAGGATCGCCGCGCACAGGTAGAAGCCGCCATAGCCGCCAAGATAGTTGCCGATCAGGCTGGGCTGCGGCAGGCCGGCGATGTTCATCTGCGCCCCGAACAGTTGGTCGATGTAGCGCGGGTCGCCGCGGGCGAGCAGCAGGCCGGTCTCGCCGTTGGTGATCGGCGTCAGCACCGAATAGGCGAGGCTGTAGCTCATCTGCGCAAAGGCCAGCGTCAGGATCGAGAAGTAGATGCCGCTGCGGCGCAGGCTGAAATAGCCGATGACGAGCGCGAACAGCCCGGCGACGATGACGGCGAACGCCATCGCCGGCAGGATGTCCATGGTCAGCAGCTTGAACGACCATACCGTGGTGTAGGAGCCGACGCCGAGGAAGGCGGCGTGGCCGAAGGAGAGGTAGCCGGTCAGGCCGAACAGGATGTTGAAGCCGATGGCGAAGATCGCGTAGATCGCGAACTTCTGCATCAGGCCGGGATAGGCGGCGCCGAACGGCGCCAGCCAGATCGGCATCGTCAGGACGATCGCGCCGAACACCACGAGCGAGAGAAGATCCTTGCGGGAAAGTGAGAACATGGCGGATCAGCTCTCCATGACACCGCGCCGTCCCATCAGGCCGCGCGGACGCACGAGCAGGATGATGACTGCGACGAGGTAGATGATGACCTGGTCGATGCCGGGGATGAGGGTCTTCACCTCCGTCATCGACGCGAACGATTGCAGGATGCCGAGCAGGAAGCCGGCGACGACCGCCCCGGGCAGCGAGCCCATGCCGCCGACCACGACGACGACGAAGCTCAACACCAGGAAATCCATGCCGAGCTGGTAGTTGGGCGCCAGAAGCGGCGTGTACATGACGCCGGCGACGCCCGCGACCACGGCGGCGAGGCCGAAGACGATGGTGAAGCGGCGGTCGATATCGATGCCCATCAGGCCGACGGTCTCGCGGTCGGCCATGCCGGCGCGCACCACCATGCCGAAGGTGGTGAACTGGAGAAAGGCGAAGACGCCGCCGATGACCAGGGCCGAGAAGGCGAGGTAGATCAGCCGCCACCACGGATAGGTCAGCATGTGCGGAGCCATGCCGAACCAGACGCCGATGTCGGCGGCGCCGCGCAGGTCGGTCGGGATCGGCTGCGGCACCGGGTTGGCGCCGAAGAAGCTCTTGACGATCTCCTGGAGCACGATGGCGAGGCCAAACGTCACCAGGATCTGCTCGGCGTGGCTGCGCTTGTAGAAATGCTTGATCAGGCCGCGTTCCATGGCGATGCCGATGGCCAGCATCGCCGGGACGGCGAGCAGAATGGAGATCGGCACCGAATAGTCGACGAGAACCGCACCAA
This sequence comes from Aquamicrobium sp., assembly GCA_039808485.1. Classification (GTDB taxonomy): domain Bacteria; phylum Pseudomonadota; class Alphaproteobacteria; order Rhizobiales; family Rhizobiaceae; genus Aerobium. Next base: position 11,435 of record JBDHTD010000030.1, read on the forward strand.
AATCGCCGAACCAGTTCTGCACCAGCGGGGTGCGGATCTCGAGCGGCGAGCCCCAGGGAGAGAGCTTGGTGGGATCGGTCGTCACCGTCTCGATGGTGATCAGGTAGCGGAAGGTCACGGCGCAGAAACAGCCGAGCATGAACAGCGCGCCATGCGCGAAGTTCACCACGCCGAGCGTGCCGAAAACCAGTGTCAGGCCAAGGGCGATCAGCGCGTAGGCGCCGCCCTTATCCAGCCCGTTGAGCAACTGGGCCAAGAACGCGTTCATCTATAATCCCTCTGATGCGGGCGCGAGCGCCGCAATGCCGCCGTGCGAGCGCCCGGCGGCCGCAGGGCCGCCGGGCCGTCTCCTCAGATCAGCACTTGTTGGGCTCGTAAGGTCCGAGCTCGCCGCCGAAGATGGACGGGTCGTAGGTCACATCCTCGCGCGGGGTCGCGCCGAGCACGTCGAGCACGTCGAAGCGGCTCGACGGGTTCTCGTTGCCGCGCACGACCAGGACTTCCTTGAAGCACTGGTGGTCGCTGTCGCGGTAGAGCGTCGGGCCGTTGCCGGCGCCGTCGAACTCGAAGCCTTCCAGCGCCTTGATGACTTCCGGCGGGTAGAAGGTGCCCGCGCGCTCCACGGCGTCGGCATAAAGAAGGGTCTGGACGTAGCCGGTGTGGGCGGCCTGCGACGGCGGCGCGCCATAGGCCTCGCCATAGGACTTGGTGAAAGCCTGGGTGCCCGCGTCCTGGAGCGACCACTGCCAGTTCGAGGTGCCGATGATGCCCTTCACCGCTTCGCCGGCGCCGACGGCCATCAGCTCGGAGAACATCGGCACGACGATCTCGAAGTTCTTGCCGTTGGCCTGGCGGTCGCGCAGGCCGAACTGCACCGCCTGCGGCAGCGAGTTGACCATGTCGTGACCGTAGTGGTTGAGGATGAGCACGTCGGCGCCCGAATTCAGCACCGGCGTCAGGTATTGCGAGTAGTCGCCGAGGCCGAGCGGCGTGCGCACGGTCGCCACCGTCTCCCATCCGAGGGCCTCGGTCGCGTTCTTGATCGATTCTTCCTGCGTCCAGCCCCAGGTGTAGTCGGCGGTCAGATGGTAGGCGCGGCGGTCGGTGCCGTATTCCTTGGCGAGATAGGGCGCGATGGCGACGCCCGACTGGTAGGCGTTGAAGAAGTGGCGGAAGCCGTAGCGGCGCTTGTCCTTGCCGGTGGTGTCGTTGGAGTGGGTCAGGCCGGACATGTAGATGACGCCCATCTCCTGGCACAGCGCCTGCTGGGCGATGGCCTCGCCCGACGTCACCGAGCCGGTGACCATGATGGCGCCGTCGCGCTCGATCATGCGCCGCGCGCCGTCGCGGGCGGCGTCGGTGTTGGTCTGGGTGTCGCCGGTGACGTATTCGACCTTGCGGCCGAGCACGCCGTTGCCCTTCAGCGCCAGCGGCTTCAGCGTCTTCATCATGCCGCCGTCGCCCTCGCCGTTGATGTGCTTGACGGCAAGCTCGTAGCCCTTCAGCTCGTCGAGCCCTTCCTCGGCGTAGGAGCCGGTCTGCGGCACGTTGAAGCCGAAGATGATCTTGCCCTTGGACGGGTCGTTGCAGAAATCCTGGGCCCAGGCGCCTTTGGTAAAGATGGTCGGGGTGGCGAGCGCGACGATGCCCGCGCCGGTTCCCCTGAGCACGCTTCTTCTGCTGATCTTGAATTTCGTCATATTTTTTCCTCCACGCGACGCGCCCTCCCGGCGGTGCGTGAAAGACATTCGCACAAAATGTTTTATTCTCAACAATCAATTGACTAGGCGTGGTTTTTTTGTCAATTTCCTGAAATATGTAAAGTCGATTTTGTCAATTTCTTACACGCCGGCATCCGCACCATGGCGATCCGCACACCCATCGGCGCGCGCATCAAGCGCAAGCGCAAGGCGGTCGGACTGACCCAGACGGCGCTCGCCAACGCGCTCGGAATCTCGGCGAGCTACCTGAACCTGATCGAGAACAACAAGCGCGCCATCGGCGGCACGCTGCTCCTGCGCATCGGCGAGCGGCTCGGCATCGACCTCGAGCACCTGTCCGGCGATGCCGAGGCCCGCATCATCGGCACCATCGGCGAGCTGATGGGCGATCCCGTGATGGGCGGGATCGAGATGGACGCCGATTCGGTCCGCGACCTCGTCACGCGCTTTCCCGAGGCGGGCGCCGTGCTCGCCCGGCTCTACCGCGCCTATGCCGACGCCAATGTCGAGATCGACGTCCTCCAGCACCGGCTGAAATCGGACCCGCTGCTGTCGCAGCTTCTCCACCCGATCCTCAACCGCATCGCCGGCATCAAGTCGGGCGCGGAGATCCTGGAAACCATTTCCGACCTGACCGACGAGGAACGCCGGCGCTTCGTCACCACCATCAATGCCGAGGCGCGCGAGCTGGTGCCGTCGATGCAGAGCCTGGTCGACTATTTCGACCAGGCGGCGGCGCGCCAGAAGCGGGTCTCGCCGCTCGGCGAGCTCGACGAGGCCATCATCGGCCACAACAACCATTTCCCGCTGCTGGAGGACGCGGCCGCCGTGCTGCGGGCGGAGATCGGCGACGGCGCGGGGCGGCTCGACGCCGCCACGGTCGGCGAGGCGCTGCGCCGCCGGTTCGGGGTGGAATGCCGCGTCACGGCGGCGAAGGAAGCGCGCGTCGACGACAGGGCCGACGAGGCCCGGCCGGCCGTGCTGACCTTTCGCGACTCGACGCCGCAGCCGAGCCGCATCTTCCAGATGCTGCGGCTCTACGCGCTGAAGGCGGCGGGCGACGTCATCGACGCGACGCTCGCGCGGCTCGATCTCGACTCCGACGAAGCGAAGTCGCTGGCGCGGCGGGCGCTGTCGTCCTATGTCGCGGCCGCGGCAATGATGCCCTATGACAGCTTCCTCGCCATGGCCGAGGAGCGACGCTACGACGCCGAGCTGATGAGCGACATCCTCGGCGTCAGCTTCGAGCAGGTGGCGCACCGTTTCGTCACGCTGCGCCGCAAGGGCAGCGAGGGCGTGCCGTTCGGCTTCCTGCGCGCCGACCGCTCGGGCCGGCTGACCAAGCGCTTCCCGCTGCCGGGCCTGAGCATTCCGGGCTTCGGCCATGGCTGCCTGCTATGGCCGGTCTACAGCGCCTTCTCCGAACATGGCGTGGTGCGGCAGGTTTCCGTCTTTCCCGGCGGCGGCCGCTTCCTGCTTCTGGCCAAGGCGACGCGCAAGCACACGGACGGCTTCGGCCTGCCGCCGCTGGTGTTCTCGGTGATGCTGGCCTGCGACATCATCCATGCCGACCGCACGGTCTACGGCCAGGGGCTGGACCTCGGCCAGCCGCCGGTCGAGGTCGGCCCCGCCTGCATGCTGTGCCCGAGGATGAATTGCAGCCACCGCCAGGAAATCCCCGCCTGAGCCGGGATGTCAGAGCCGCGACGTCGTCCCGCTCAGGCCCGGAGCGGCAGCGCCGGCTCGAGAAGGCGGCGGACCGCGGCGACGATATCGGTGTTGGCGTAGGGCTTGGTGATGAAGCCGTCCGCCTTCAGCTCTTCCGCCGCCTGCCGGTCGTATTGCTGGCCGCGCGCGGTCAGCATCAGCACCGAGGTGTCGCGCAGGGCCTCGTCGGCCCGCATCTCGCGCAGGACGTCGAGCCCGTTGCGGCGCGGGATCATGATGTCGAGCAGCATCATGCGCGGCCGCCATCTGTGGGCCGCCTCGAGCGCGGCTTCGCCGTCGCGGGCCAGCCCCACGGTCCAGCCGCAGCGCTTCAGGATGAATTCGAGCGATTCCATGATCGCGGGTTCGTCTTCGACGATAAGGATGTCCGTCTTCACAGCAGCCCCTCCCAAGGCTGTGCGCGACCGCGCCGGCTTTTCGACCGGCCTTGCCGCCGTTCCGGTTTCCGCCCGTCAACGGAAGCCAAAACGGCCGGGAAATCAAGTCCGGAATGGAATGACGGCCGAGCGGAAGGAGTTCCCGCGCCTATATCCCCGCCGTCTCGGCGAGGATTTCATAGGAGCGGACCCGCGCGGCGTGGTCGAAGATCTGCGCCGCGACCATCAGCTCGTCGGCCCCGGTGCGGGCGACGAAGGCGTCAAGCCCCCGCCTGACCGTCTCGCGCGAGCCGACGATCGCCGTCGACAGCGTCTGGGCGAGCACGGCGCGCGCCGTCGGCTCCAGCGTCTCGCCATAGCCCGGCCGCGGCGGCGGCAGCTTGCCCGCCCGTCCGGTGCGCAGGTTGACGAAAGCCTGCTGGAGCGAGGTGAACAGCAGCCGCGCCTCGTCGTCGGTCTCGGCCGCGACGACGTTGACGCCGAGCATCGCATAAGGCCGGTCGAGATAGGCCGACGGCTCGAAGCGCGTGCGGTAGACGTCGAGCGCGCGCTCCATCTCGGCCGGAGCGAAATGCGAGGCGAAGGCGTAAGGAAGGCCGAGCATGGCCGCGAGCTGCGCGCCGTAGAGGCTCGATCCCAGAATCCACACCGGCACCTTCAGCCCCGCGCCCGGCACGGCGCGGACGAGCTGGCCTTCCACCTCGGGCTCGAAATAGGAGATCAGCTCGACCACGTCGTTGGGGAACGAATCGATGTCGGCGTTCATGTTGCGGCGCAGCGCGTGCGCGGTGCGCCCGTCCGTGCCCGGCGCGCGGCCGAGGCCCAGGTCGATGCGGCCGGGGTGCAGCGCTTCCAGCGTGCCGAAGGCTTCCGCAACCATCAGCGGCGCGTGGTTGGGCAGCATGATGCCGCCGGCGCCGACGCGGATGGTCGAGGTGCCGGCCGCGACATGGGCGATGACCACGGCGGTGGCGGCGCTTGCGATGCCCGGCATGTTGTGGTGCTCGGCCAGCCAGTAGCGGCGATAGCCGAGGCGCTCGGCATGGCGGGCGAGGTCGAGCGTGTTGGCGAGCGAGGCCGAGACGTCGCTGCCCTCGGGCACGGGCGAAAGATCGAGAACGGAAAGCGGTGTCATCGCGCCGATATAGGATGCGACGCCAGCTTCACCAAGCGCCAGACGGCAAGCGCGTCATGGGCCTGAACACCATTGGCTTGAACGTCACGCCTTCCTCGCCGCCACGGCCTTCCTCACCTCGGGCGCGACCCTGGTGCCGTAAAGCTCGATCGCCCGCATCAGCTTGCCGTGGTCCATGACGCCGATGGCCATCTGGAGCACGAAGCGGTCGAAGCCGAAGATCTCGTGATTGGCGAGGATCTTGTCGACGACCTGCGCCGGGCTCCCCGTGAAGTTGGCGCCGCGCGGCCCGGCCGCCGCGGCGAACTCCGCCCTGGTGATCGAGGCGCCCCAGCCGCGCTCGCGGCCGATGCGGTTCATGACGTCGCTATGCGGCGGAAAGGCGGTGTCGATCGCTTCCTGGCTGGTTTCGGCGACGAAGCCGTGGACGTTGATCGAGGTCTTCAGCGTATCGGGATCGCGGCCGAATTTCCTCGCGGCGTCGCGATAGAGGTTGAACAGCGGCGCGAAGCGGTGCGGCTCGCCGCCGATGATGGCGAGCGCCAGCGGCAGGCCGAGCATGGCGGCGCGGCCGACCGATTGCGGCGTGCCGCCGACGGCGATCCACAAAGGCAGCGCACCGTTGACCGGGCGCGGATAGACGCCGCGCTCCTCGACCCTCGGCGTGTGCCGGCCGCCCGGCCACGTCAGGCGCTCGCCCTCGTTCAGCTTGATCAGGAGGTCGAGCTTTTCCGCGAACAGCGTCTCGTAATCCTCGAGTGCATGGCCGAACAGCGGGAAGGATTCGATGAAGGAACCGCGCCCGGCCATGATCTCGGCGCGGCCGCCGGTGAGATTGTCGAGGGTCGCGAACTGCTGGTAGACGCGGATCGGGTCGTCGGAAGACAAGACCGACACCGCGCTGGACAGCCTGATGCTGCGGGTGCGCAGCGCGGCGGCGGCCAAAACCACCGCCGGCGCGGACACGGCGTAGTCGAGGCGGTGATGCTCGCCGAGGCCGAAGAAGTCGAGGCCGAGCTGGTCGGCCAGCTCGATCTCCTCGACAAGGTTCTTCAGCCGCTCCTGCGCGTCGATGACCCGGCCCGTGACCGGGTCCTTGCCGATGTCGCCGAAGGTGTAGAGGCCGAGTTCCATGCCAAACGCTCCCTTGTCAAAGCCGCAGAGTTAGGCGCACGCCGCGCGATGCGCCAGAGCGGGGCGATGAACAGCCTGTCTACGGCCCGAGCACCAGCGCCCAGTAACGCTGGCCGTCGCCGCCGGCGGCATAAGCGAGGCCGTAGCGGGAAAAGCGCGGATCGAGCATGTTGCGGCGGTGGCCGGGCGAGGTCATCCACATCGCGAACAGGCGCTCCAGCTCCATGCGGCCATGGGCGAGGTTCTCCGCCGCCGGGGCGGCGACGCCGTCCCGCTTCATCCGCGCGGCGAAGTCGCGGCCGGGGCCGGTGGCGTGCTCCATCCTGCCCGAGCGCGCCATGTAGGCGGCCTGCCGCGCCGCCGCCTGCTCCAGCCTGTCGTCGGGCGCGAGCGCGGGCAGGCCGGCGGAGGCGCGGGCATCGCGGACATGGGAAGCGGCGGCGACCGAAGAGCCGGCCGAGGCACCGGCCGCAGGCGCCTCGCGCGGCCACCAGTCGCCGGTCTGGCAGGCGGCGGGCGCCAGCAGCGAGGCAAGGGCAACAGCCCGAAGCGCGGATCGGAAAACGGATGCGGTCATGTCCTCCTCAGATCGTGCCTCGACCGCGGGCGTTCAAGCCCTCGTCCCCCGGCGGAAAGCCGCCTCATTCCGCCTCGTCCACCACATGCAGCCGGAGCCGCCCGGCCGGCGCGGCGGCCTCGCCCCCCACCTCGCCCCCCACCTCGCCCGCTGCCGCGCCCTCGCCCGCATCGGCGGCCTCGCCGCCGAGCTCCAGCGCCTCGATCCTGGCGCCGCGCTTCGTCAGCTTGTCGGTCGAGGTCAGGATCATGTCGACGTCGCGCGTCGCCTGGCTGAAATGCGCCTGCAACTTGCGCACGCGCTCGTCGAGCCGGCCGACATCCTCGATCAGCCGCACCACCTCGCGCTGGATCAGATGCGCCTGCTCGCGCATGCGCGCGTCCTTCAGCACCGCCTGGATCACCTGGATCGACAGCATCAGCAGCGAGGGCGAGACGATGACGATGCGGGCGCGGTGCGCCTTCTGCACCAGCGCCTCGAACTCCTCGTGGATGCCGGCGAAGATCGATTCCGACGGCACGAACAGGAAGGCGGTGTCCTGCGTCTCGCCCTGAATCAGGTATTTGTCGGCGATCACCCTGATGTGCACCTCGACGTCGCGGCGGAACGCCTGCGCGGCGTGGCGGCGGGCTTCATCATTGTCGGCATCGGCCGCCGACCGCATCGCATTCCACGATTCGAGCGGGAACTTGGCGTCGACGACGAGGTCGGGCGCGCCGTTCGGCATCCGGACGAGGCAGTCGGGCCGGTTGCCGTTCGACAGCGTCGCCTGGAACGCGTAGGCGCCGCTCGGCAGGCCGTCGGCGACGATGGCCTCCATGCGGCTCTGGCCGAAGGCGCCGCGCGTCTGCTTGTTGGAGAGGATGTGCTGGAGCTGCACCACCTGGCCGGCGAGCGACTGGATGTTGCTCTGCGCCGTGTCGATGACGGCGAGCCGCTCCTGCAACCTGGCGAGGTTCTCGTGCGTCGAGCGCGTCTGCTCGGTCAGCGACTGGCCGAGCCGCGAGCTCATGCCGTCGAGCCGCTCGCCGATGGCTTTCGTCAGCTCCGCCTGCCGGCTGCCGAACACCTCGGCCAGCGCACCCATGCGCCCCTGCATCTCGGCCTGCGCGCGGGCGATTGCCGCCAGGCGCGCCTCGGCCTCGCGCGCCCGTTCGGCCGCCTCGATCGCGGCCCGCGCCCGGGCCCGCCCCGCGCGCCACAGCGCGATGGACAGCCACAGCACGAGGACGGCGACCAGCGCGCCGGCCGCCGCCAGCGCATGGCCGAACGTGACCGTGGTGGCGCCAAGCTGCGCCACCGCCACGGAGAAAAGCGCCGAAACATCGCTCATCGGCGAAGATTAGGCGATTCGGCCGCCGCGCATAAGATCAAATAGTGAACAAATGGCCGAAGGCCGCCGCAAGGCCGTTGACGCGTGGCGAGCGCGCGATTACCTGACGGGCCATGATACGGCCTCTCGTCATCCTGCCCGATCCCGTCCTGCGCCAGCTCTCGAAGCCGGTCGAGCGCGTCGACGACGAATTGCGCCGGCTGGCCGACGACATGCTGGAGACGATGTACGACGCGCCGGGCATCGGGCTCGCCGCGATCCAGGTCGGCGTGCCGCTGCGCCTCCTGGTGATCGACCTCGCCAAGGACGACCAGCCGAAGGAGCCGCACGTCATCGTCAACCCGCGGATCGTGGCGCAGGGCGACGAGCCTTCCGTCTACGAGGAAGGCTGCCTGTCGATCCCCGACTATTACGCCGAGGTCGAGCGGCCGGTGACGGTGACGGTCGCCTGTCTCGACCGCGACGGCAAGGAGCGCACCTTCGAGGCGGAGGGGCTGATGGCGACCTGCCTCCAGCACGAGATCGACCACCTGAACGGCGTGCTGTTCATCGACCACATCTCCAAGCTCAAGCGCGACATGGTGGTGCGCAAGTTCAAGAAGCTCGCCAGGGACAAGCCCGCCCCCAGCCGGCTCGCGGTCTAGGCCGGCCGCGATGGCGCTGCGCGTCGTCTTCATGGGCACGCCGGAATTCTCGGCCGCCACCCTGCGGGCATTGGCCGAGGCCGGCCACGACATAGCCGCCGTCTATTCGCAGCCGCCGCGCCCGGCCGGGCGGCGCGGGCTCGAGCTGACGAAGTCGCCCGTCCACCTTGCCGCCGAGGAACTCGGCATCGAAGTGCGCACGCCGCGTTCCCTGAAGGGCGCGGACGAGCAGGAGGCGTTCCGCGCGCTTGCCGCCGATGTCGCCGTCGTCGTCGCCTATGGCCTGCTGCTGCCGAAGGCGATCCTCGAAGGCACGCGGCTCGGGGCCTATAACGGCCACGCCTCGCTCCTGCCGCGCTGGCGCGGGGCCGCCCCCATCCAGCGCGCGATCATGGCGGGCGACACCCGGACCGGCATGATGGCGATGAAGATGGACGAGGGGCTGGACACCGGCCCCGTCGCCATGGCCGCGAAGGTGGCGATCGGCCCCGACATGACCGCCGGCGAGTTGCACGACAGGCTGATGGAAACCGGCGCGGCGCTGATGGTGGATATGCTGGCCGCGCTCGAAAAGGGCGATCTGCCGCTGACGCCGCAACCACAGGACGGCGCGACCTACGCGGCGAAGATCTCCAAGGAGGAGACGCGCATCGACTGGTCGCGACCGGCTTGCGAAGTCCACAACCGGATTCGCGGCCTCTCGCCCTTTCCCGGCGCGTGGTGCGAGATGCAAGCGGGCGGCAAGGCCGAGCGGGTCAAGCTGTTGCGCTCGACGCTGGCGGCGGGCGGCGGGCGGCCGGGTGAAATCCTCGACGATGCGCCGACGCTGACTATCGCCTGCGGCGAGGGCGCGGTGCGGCTGACGCAGGTCCAGCGCGCCGGCGGCAAGGCGATGAACGCCACGGATTTCCTGCGCGGGGCCAAGCTCGGCCAAGGGGATTTCCTGTCGTGACCGCCGCGTCCTGAGCCATGCCGCGCTACCGCCTCGACATCGAATATGACGGCCGCTTCTATGCCGGCTGGCAACGGCAGGCGGAGCTGCCGACCGTGCAGCAGGCGATCGAGAAGGCGATCCTCGCCTTCACCGGCGAGACGGTGACGATCCGCGGCGCCGGCCGCACCGATGCCGGCGTCCACGCCACGGGGCAGGTCGCGCATGTCGACCTCGCCCGGCATTGGCCGGCGGACAAGGTGCAGGGCGCGCTCAACGCCCATCTCGCCCTTGCCGGCGAGCATGTGGCGGCGCTTGCCGTTGCCGCCGTCGGCGAGGATTTCGACGCCCGTTTCTCGGCCAGGGCCCGGCACTATCTCTATGTCATCCTGAACCGCCGCGCGCCGGCGGCGCTGCTGCGCGGCAACGTCTGGCACGTGCCGAAGACACTCGACGCCGAAGCGATGCACGAGGGCGCGCAGCGGCTGCTCGGCAAGCACGACTTCACCACCTTCCGCTCGGTCCAGTGCCAGTCGGACAGCCCGGTCAAGACGCTCGACCGGCTCGACGTCACCCGCGCCGGCGACCTGATCGAAATCCGCGCCTCGGCGCGCTCGTTCCTGCACAACCAGGTGCGCTCGATGGTCGGCTCGCTGAAGCGGGTCGGCGACGGCGGCTGGACGGCGGACGACCTCGAAGCCGCGCTGAACGCGGCGGACCGCTCCCGCTGCGGCCAGGTCGCGCCGGCCGACGGGCTTTATCTCGTCAAGGTCGACTACTGAACGGAGTCAATTATCAGGCGGGCGCGACGCCGAGAATGTCCTGGAGCGCGAACAGGGAGAGCAGGGAGGCGACCAGCATGCCGGCGAAAACGCCGCTCGCCACGGTCGGACCCTTCTCGAGCGCGGCATTGGTCAGCCGCCACGACAGGACGAGCGTGGCGATGAACACCAGAAGCGACAGGCTCGGCGCCAGATCGCCGCTGCCGGGGAAAATCAGCCGGATCAGCGACACCGGCAAGGTCAGCCAGGCGAAGATGGCCGAGCCCCAGTTCGTGGCGACGACATAGTGCACGAAGCGGTGGCGGATGCCGGCATAGGGGGCGACGGCGGCAAGCGCGGCGAGCGGCAGCACCCACGCCCCGGCATCGACCACGGCGAGCCGCGCCAGCATCGACAGCCGCAGGCCGAAGGAAGCGTCGGCGCCGGACAGCTCCGCCGCCAGCGGCACCCAGCTCGCCAGCATCGGCGGCAGCGCAACGACGATGGCGAAGAACGAGTTCCAGAACCCGTCGAGCGACAGATCGAGCAGGCGCAGGCCGTCGCGCTTGCCGGTCATCATGCGCCACGCGCCGAGAAGATGACGATGGATGTCCTCGCCCGGCGGCATGGTCAGGCGAACCAGTCTTCGATGAAACGGCGATAGACGCGGGTCAGGGTCTCGAGATCGGCCAGCGCGACGCGCTCGTCGACCATGTGCATGGTCTGGCCGACGAGGCCGAACTCGACCACAGGGCAGTAATCCTTGATGAAGCGCGCGTCGGAGGTGCCGCCCGAGGTCGAGAGCGCGGGCTCGCGCCCCGTCACCGCGCCGATCGCCGCCGAGAGGCCCGCGACCAGCTTCTCGTCGCGGGTCAGGAACACCGGGCTCGGATTGACGCGCCAGTCGAGATCGAAGGCGACGGCGTCGCCCCTGCCGGGCCTGAGCTTGGTCCGGCCGGCGGCGCGGTCGAGCCGGTTGTGGATTTCCGCCTGGAGCGTCTCGGGCGTCCAGGCGTCGTTGTAGCGGATGTTGAAGGTGGCGCGGGCCTTGGCCGGGATGACGTTGGCGGCCGGGTTGCCGACGTCGACGGTGGTGACTTCGAGGTTCGACGGCTGGAAGTTTTCCGTGCCGGCGTCGAGCGGCGGATGGAACAGCGCGTCGATCAGCGCCGCCATGCCGCGCACGGGATTGTCGGCGAGATGCGGATAGGCGATGTGCCCCTGCCGGCCATGGACGACGATGTCGCCGGTCAGCGAGCCGCGACGGCCGATCTTGATCGCGTCGCCGAGCGCGTCGGGGTTGGTCGGCTCGCCGACGATCGCCGCGTCCCAGCTTTCGCCGCGGGCGGCGGCCCATTCGAGCAGCCTGACCGTGCCGTTGATGGCCGGGCCTTCCTCGTCGCCGGTGATCAGCAGCGAGACCGAGCCGCGGGCCAAGCCGTGGGCCTCGACATGGCGGGCGAGCGCGGCGACGAAGCAGGCGATGCCGCCCTTCATATCGACCGCGCCGCGGCCGTACATGAAGCCGCCCTCGATCGCGGCCGAAAACGGCGGATGCGTCCAGCCGGCCTCGTCGCCCGGCGGCACGACGTCGGTGTGGCCGGCGAACATCAGGTGCGGGCCGCCGCGGGAAGGATCGCCGGCAAGCCGGGCGTAGAGGTTCTCGACGTCGGGCGTGCCGTCGGCGGAAAAGACCGGGCGCTCGACGGCGAAGCCGAGCGGCGCCAGCATCGCCGCGAGCGCGGACAGGGCTCCGCCCTCGGCCGGTGTGACGGAGGGGCAGCGGATCAGCACGGCGAGGTTTGCGGCGGGGTCTGTGGGCAGAGTCATGGCAATGCGAGGGATAGCCCAAACGCGCGGGACTGTCACCGTGGCGCGGGGCGCGATCGGCAGCGGTTATTTCGGGAAGTTGGGGCGGGAGCCGTATTTGTTGGGGCCGGGGTTGCCGGGAACGAGGCAGAGCGCCAGATAGGCGACGAGGCCGGCGAACATGAACAGCAGCGCGAAGAAGCCGGAGCGGCCGAAATCGTGGATGCGCTTGGCCGCGAGCGCGATATGGGCGAGCTGGCCCAGCAGGAACACGCCGCTCTGGACATTGGTCATCGGCGACAGGACGAGCGTCTCGGCCGGATCGAAATCGCCGCCGGCAAGCTGGCCCAGCACGGGCACGAGATAGCGATAGACGATGAACATCTGCACGACGAACACCAGCAACCCGGCCAGCGCATAGACGCTGCGGTCTATGCGCCCGGTGAAGCCGAAGAACAGCCAGCCCATCCGCATCATGGCAGCGCCCGCTTCAGTCGCGCAGCAATTCGTTGATCGAGGTCTTGGAGCGGGTCTTCTCGTCGACCTTCTTGACGATGACCGCGCAATAGAGGCTCGGCCCCGGCTCTCCATTGGGGAACGGCCGGCCCGGCAGCGTGCCGGCCACCACCACCGAATAGGGCGGTACCTCGCCGTAGAAGATATCGCCCGTGTCGCGGTCGACGATCTTGGTCGACTTGCCGATGAAGACGCCCATGCCGAGCACGGAGCCCTCGCGCACGATGCAGCCCTCGACCACCTCGGAGCGCGCGCCGATGAAGCAGTTGTCCTCGATGATGGTCGGACCGGCCTGCATCGGCTCCAGCACGCCCCCGATGCCGACGCCGCCCGAGAGGTGGACGTTGCGGCCGATCTGGGCGCAGGAGCCGACGGTGGCCCAGGTGTCGACCATGGTGCCCTCGCCGACCCAGGCGCCGAGATTGACGAAGGACGGCATCAGCACCGCGCCCGGCGCGACGTAGGCCGAGCGGCGCACGACGCAGCCCGGCACGGCGCGGAAGCCGGCGCGCTCGAACTCGTTGGCCGACCAGCCGTCGAACTTGGAAGGCACCTTGTCCCACCACACGGCCTCGCCCGGCCCGCCCTTGATCACTTCCATCGGGTTCAGGCGGAAGGAGAGCAGCACCGCCTTCTTCAGCCACTGGTTGACGCGCCAGGCGCCGCCGGCCTCGCGCTCCGCCACCCGCGCCTCGCCACGGTCGAGCAGGTCGAGCGCCGCCTCCACAGCCTCGCGCACCTCGCCACGGGTCTCGGTCGAGACGGCGTCGCGCGCGTCGAAGGCCTTCTCGATGGTCTTCTCCAGGCTTGCGAGGTCCGGTCTGGTCATGAAAATGCTCCGCTACACGCGCTGTTAAGGGCTGGGACGATAGGCTCCGGGGCAGGGACATCCCCGGAAGCCGCGCGGAACCTATGCGAAGCGCGGAAAGGGGTCAATGACGGGACAGGCGGCCGCCCGCGAGCGCGGCCGGCACAGACAGGACCAGGAAGACGCATGAACCCGGAGGACAAGGCCGGCTGGACGCCGCTGCCGCATTCGCACGAAGACCTCGAGCGCGCCAAGGCCGTTCCCGACACGCCGCAGACGCGCGCGCCCGCCTACAGGCTGGCCTGGAACGACGAGGACTTCATGACGCGGCGCGAGCTGCGCCCGGTGCGCCTCCAGCTCGAGCTGCTGAAGCCGGAAATGGCGCTTTCGGAGCGCGGCATCCGCTCGACGGTGATCCTGTTCGGCGGCGCGCGCATCCCCGAGCCGGGCGGCCCGGCCTGGGCGGCCAAGAACGAGACGCAGAAGAAGAACCTGGAGGCCGCCGCCCGCTACTATGCCGAGGCGCGGCAGTTCGCGCGGCTGTGCTCGGAATATTCGGCCACGACCTATTACCGAGAATTCGTCGTCGTCACCGGCGGCGGGCCGGGGGTGATGGAGGCCGGCAACCGCGGCGCGGCCGATTGCGGCGCGCCGTCGATCGGCCTCAACATCGTGCTGCCGCACGAGCAGGCGCCCAACGAATACGTCACGCCGGAGCTTTGCTTCAACTTCCACTATTTCGCCATCCGCAAGATGCACTTCATGATGCGGGCCAAGGCCGTCGCCATCTTCCCCGGCGGCTTCGGCACCATGGACGAGCTGTTCGAGACGCTGACGCTGATCCAGACCGGACGGATGGAGCGCGTGCCGGTGATCCTGTTCGGCAAGGCGTTCTGGAAGCGCGCCCTCGACCTCGACTATCTCGCCGAGCAGGGAACGATCTCGCCGGGCGACCAGAACATCATCGACGCGGTCGACACCGCCGACGAGGCGTGGAAGATCACCCGCGAGTTCTACGGGCTGTAGCAGCGCCCCAGTGTCGCAGCCCGCGTCGTGGCGATGGCTGTGGCATGTTGCGGCGGGATCGTCTATTTGTCGTCCATGAGCACGGCGTCACGCCTTACCCTGTTTGCCTCGCTGCGGCGCGACCGTTTCCCGTTCGCGCTCCTCGGCGCGCTGGTGCTGTTCCTCAACGCGCTCCAGCCGCTGGCCGCCGCGCAGATGCCCGCCGGCGGGCATCTGGTGCTTTGCACCGCGTTCGATACCGGCGGAACGGCGGGCGCGGCCGGCGATCCCTCCTCCAGCCCGCTCGACGACTGCCCGATCTGCCTGATCGGCAACGCCTGCGGCGCGGCATTCGCCCAGAAGGCCGCGCCCGCCGCGTCGGCGGCGTTTCCGTCCGTGCCGCGCCTCGTCGCGCCGGCGTCTTTCCCGACCTCGCATCGAGGCCCGGCCGAGCTGCCCGGCGCGCCGCCGCCGGCGATCCGCGCGCCACCCCTTCCGGCCTGAACCGCGAACCGCCTTCCCGCAAGGCGCACTCCCGTTTCCAGACCTGAAAGGCAAAGCATCATGCGCCATTCGTTCATCCAGTTCGCCGCCGCCACCGCGCTGACGGCGCTTTCCCTCGGCACCGCCAACGCCCACGCCACGCTCGAGCCGCGCGAGGCCGCTCCCGGCAGCTACAAGGCCGTCATCGGCATCGGCCACGGCTGCGACGGCCAGCCGACAAACGCCGTGCGGATCGAGGTGCCGGAAGGCTATGTCGGCGTGCGGCCGCAGCCCAAGGCCGGCTGGTCGCTCGCCATCGAGAGCGGCGACTACGCCCACGCCTACACGCTGCACGGCAAGGAGGTCGCCGCCGGCGTCAAGGCTGTGACCTGGTCGGGCGGCTCGCTCGACGACGCCCATTACGACGAGTTCGTGCTGGCCGGCACGCTGGCCGCGGCCGCCGGCGGGCAGTCGCTGTTCTTCAGGACCGTGCAGACCTGCCCCGGCGGCACGGTGGCATGGGACGAGATCCCGGCGGCGGGGCAGGACCCGCATTCCCTCGGCCACCCCGCTCCCGGCGTCGTCGTGCTGGCCTCGAATGATAACCATGGCGGCGGCCACGGCATGAACCACGCGGCCGCCGGCGCGGGCGACGTCGTCACCGCCGGCGACCTCGAGATCGGCGCGGCCTGGGCGCGGGCGATGCTGGCCGGCCAGAAGGCCGCCGGAGCCTACCTCACCGTCACCAACAGGGGCGCCGAGGCCGACCGGCTGATCGGCGGCGCGAGCCCGAAGGCGGCGAAGGTCGAGGTCCACACCATGGAAGTGGTCAACGACGTCATGACCATGCGCCCGGTCGAGGGCGGGCTGGAAATCCCGGCCGGCGGCACGGTGGAGCTCAAGCCCGGCAGCTTCCACGTCATGTTCATGGGCGTGGCGACGCCGTTCGCCGAGGGCGAGACGGTTCCCGTGACGCTGAAATTCGAGAGGGCCGGCGAGGTCGAGCTGTCGCTGCCGGTCCGCGCGATGACCGGCGCCGGCGGGCATGGCCACGAGCAAGACCATGGGCAGGGCCACGATCAGGGCCACGGGCACGGCGACAAGGCCCACGACTGACGCCGGACGGCACGACGCGCGCCGCCGGGGAACCGATCCGGGCGGCGCGCCCGGCGCCCTCGCCTTCCATAGCCATACCCATGATTGCCCGCGGCCAGTTGTGCGGCCCCGGGCAATCCCGTTGCCCCGGCCATCTCTCCTTCAGGGTGGCGGGTTCGCCCGGCACCCTCCGGCGCGGGGCTGCGGCGGCTGACCGGCATCCGCCGGTCAGCCGGTCTTTCCCCGGGTTGCCGACGCCGCCCGGCGGGGCGCGAAGCCGTGTCCGATGGCTTTCGTGGTTCGCTCGATACCTTTCCTAAAGGGTTTTGTGACAGGGTCTGTCGCGGGGTAGCCGAGAAGAAAACAAGGCTCTGGGGCGCAAATGAACATTCCGCTGGATAGCGGCGACACCGTCGGGCAAGGCGCGGACCTCGCATTCACCGACCCGCTGACGGGACTGGGCAACCTTCGCCGCTTTTTCGACAAGGTCGACCGCCTGATCCTCGAACGCGCCGACGACCCCGCCCCGTTCGCGATCGGCATCCTCGATCTCGACGGCTTCAAGCCGATCAACGACCTGTTCGGCCGCGGCGCCGGCGACAACATCCTCCAGCAGGTGGCGATGCGCCTCAGCGCGGCCATGGACCAGAACGCCACCGTGGCGCGCGTCGGCGCCGACGAGTTCGCGTTCCTCTACCCGCTGGTGTTCAGCGAGGATGCCGCGCGCGAGCACGCGCTGATGCTGATCGAGATCCTGTCCGCGCCCTACGACGTCGGCAGCCGCACCGCCCGCCTTTCCGCGTCGGTCGGCTGCTCGCTGTTCTATTCCGGCGAGGAAAGCACCGAGACGCTGGTCTCCAAGGCCGAGACGGCGCTCTACCATGCCAAGCGCTCCGGGCGCGGCAGGGTCGAGGTCTATACCCGCGAGATGGAGGAGGCGGCCCGGCGCACCACCCAGCTCGAGCAGGCGCTGCGCCGCGCGGTGGCGGCCGGCGAGGTCGAGCCGCATTTCCAGCCGATCGTCGACCTGAAGAGCCGGCGCGTCATCGGCTTCGAGACGCTCGCGCGCTGGACCGACCGTGATCTGGGCTTCGTGCCGCCGGACGTGTTCATTCCGCTGGCCGAGGAGCGCGGCATCATCGGGCCGCTGTCGCAGCTTCTGCTGCGCAAGGCGACCGAGACCGCGGGCCAATGGCCCGACGACCTGTTCCTGTCATTCAACCTGTCGCCGTCGCAGCTCGTCGACCAGAACACGGCCCAGCACGTCCTGGCCATCCTGAAGCGCACCGGCTTCGACCCGCGGCGGCTGGAGATCGAGATCACCGAAAGCGGCCTGATGACCGACCCGGCCTCGGCCGAGAAGATTCTCGACGACTTCCATGCCGTGGGCATCCGGGTGGCGCTCGACGACTTCGGCACCGGCCAGTCGTCGCTCGGCCGTCTGCGCCAGTTCGCCTTCGACAAGCTGAAGATCGACCGCGCCGTCGTCTCCTCGATCCTCGACGACAAGCCGTCGGAGCACATCATCCGCGCCATCCTCGCAATGTGCGAGGGCCTGGGCATGGAGGTCGTGGCCGAGGGCATCGAGGAAGAGGAACAGGCGCGGCTTCTGGTCCAGTTCGGCTGCGCCGGCGGGCAGGGATACCTGTTCGGCAAGCCCAGCAACGCCGAGGCGACCATGGCGTTCCTGCGCGAGAGCTATCTGGCGACCGCGATGCGCTGCACCGCCTGACGCCCCTTCACACCGGGGGAAAAGGCGCGGCGGGTCAGCCCAGCTTCTGGAAGCAGATCGGCGTGTGGCCGGCGCTGACGAAGCCGAGTCCGTGCGCGGCCGCCTTCGACAGATCGATCACCCTGCCCCTGATGAACGGCCCGCGATCGTTGATCCTGACCGTCACGGTCTTGCCGTTGCGCTGGTTCGTCACCTTCAACTTTGTTCCGAACGGCAGGTGGCGGTGCGCGGCGGTCATCGCCGCCGGGTTCATCCGCTCGCCCGAGGCGGTCTTCGAGGTCAGCGCATACCACGAGGCGCTGCCGCACTGGGCGAAGGCGGTGTCGGCGCACAGGACGACGAGCGAGGCGGCGGCGAAGGCCGCCATGCGGGAGGGGGTGGATTTCATACCTGGGATTGTCCCGTTCCATTGACGATCACGCGCCGCTAGGAGCGAAATCGGGCACGGAGGGGGCAAGCCGCCTCAGCGGCGGACACTTATGGCGACAGGCTGAAACATTGGTTCACGGGCGGGGCCAGGGGCGGAGCCGCGCGCGGGCGCGGCTCCATCCGATCTCCGGGGCATCAGGCGCGCAGGACGCCGCCGGTCTGCTTCGCCACGTTGTCGACGATCTTCGCGGCGAGCGCCTCGAAATCCTCGTCGGTCAGCGTGCGTTCGAGCGGCTGGATCGCCACCTCGATGGCGACCGATTTCCTGTCCGCTCCAAGCGCCGCGCCCTCGAAGACGTCGAAGACGCGCACGCCGGCGACGAGCTTCCTGTCCGCTGCGGAAGCCGCGCGCACCAGCGCCGCCGCCTCGACATCCCTGCCGACGACGAAGGCGAAATCGCGCTTCACCGCCTGGAACGGCGACAGATCGAGGCGCGGCTTGGTCCGCGTCGGCTTGGCCTTGGCCTCGGGGATGGCGTCGATGAACACCTCGAAGCCGCACAGCGGCCCCGACACGTCGAGCGCCTCCAGCGTGCGCGGATGGAACTCGCCGAAGGTGGCGAGAACCACCTTCGGGCCGAGCTTGACCGTGCCAGAACGGCCGGGGTGATACCATGAAGGGCCGCCGGCCTCGACCTGGAGCTTGTCCACCGGCGCGCCGGCGGCTTCGAGCGCAGCGATGGCGTCGGCCTTGGCGTCGAACACGCCGACCGGCCCGGCATTGCCGGCCCAGTCGCGGCCCTGCCCGTCGATCCTGGCCGTGCCGCGGCGCACGCCGCCGGCGACCCGGCGCTGATCCTGCGGCGCATCGCCCTCATAGGTGCCGGAGACCTCGAACAGGGCGACGTCGGCAAAGCCGCGGTCGGCATTGCGCTGGGCGGCGGAAATCAGGCCCGGCAGCAGCGAGGGCCGCATGTCGGACATATCGGCGGCGATGGGATTGGCAAGCTTCAGCGCCGCCTGCCCGCCGCCGAACAGCGCGGCGTGCTTCGCGGGAATGAACGACCACGTCACCGCCTCCATCATCCCGCGCACGGCGAGCGCGCGGCGCGCGGCGCGGGTGCGGATTTGCAGCGTCGTCAGGATGCGGCCGTTGACGGCGTCGTGGCTGGCCAGAGGCTGCGGCGCGATGTTGTCGACGCCGTGGATGCGCATCACCTCCTCGACCAGATCGGCCTTGCCGTCGACGTCGGGCCGCCATGACGGCACCGCGACCTCGACCGTCTCGCCGTCGCCCGTCACGGTGAAGCCGAGCCGCGTCAGGATCGCGCGGGCCTCGCCGGCGGCAACGTCGATGCCGGTCAGGCGCTTCACCTCCGCGAAGGGAAACGCGACGATCTTCGGCGCGTGGCCGGCATAGCCGACGATTTCGGCCTTGCTCGGCGTGC
Organism: Aquamicrobium sp.; assembly: GCA_039808485.1. Lineage (GTDB taxonomy): Bacteria > Pseudomonadota > Alphaproteobacteria > Rhizobiales > Rhizobiaceae > Aerobium. The sequence continues at coordinate 31,041 of JBDHTD010000030.1, forward strand.
CGCCGCACAATTCCGTCACCAGCTTCGTCGCCAGTTCCAGCCCCGCGACCATGAATTCGGGGTCGATGCCGCGCTCGAAGCGATAGCGCGCATCGGTGACGATGCCTAAAGCCCGGCCGGTGCGGGCGGTGGCGATGGGGTCCCACAGCGCCGATTCGATCAGCACGTCGGTCGTGTCCTCGTCGCAGCCGGAATGTTCGCCACCCATGACGCCGGCGATGGATTCGACGCCGTTGTCGTCGGCGATGGCGCACATCTGCGGCGTCAGTGCGTATTCGCGGCCGTCGAGCGCCAGCACGGTCTCGCCGTCCTGCGCGCGGCGCACGACGAGGTCGCCGGCGACCTTCTTGGCGTCGAAGACATGGAGCGGCCGGCCGCGGTCGAAGGTGACGTAGTTGGTGATGTCGACCAGCGTGTTGATGGGGCGCAGGCCGATGGCGATCAGCCGCTGCTGCATCCATTTCGGCGACGGGCCGTTCCTGACCCCGCGCACCAGCCGGAGCGCGAAGCCGGGGCACATGTCGGGCGCCTCGATCGTCACCTTGACCGGGCAGTCGCCCTCGCCCTCGACGGCCGCGACCGCGCCGTCCTTCAGCCGGCCGAGGCCGGAGGCGGCCAGATCGCGGGCGATGCCGTATACGCTGGTGGCGTCGGGGCGGTTCGGCGTCAGGTTGATCTCGATCACCGGATCGTCGAGCTTCGCCCAGGCGGCGAAGCTCTCGCCGACCGGCGCGTCCGGGGGCAGATCGATGATGCCGGTGTGCTCGTCGGAAAGCTGGAGCTCGCGCTCCGAGCACATCATACCGCGGCTCTCGACGCCGCGGATCTTGCCGACGGACAGCGTGACGTCGATGCCGGGCACATAGGCGCCGGGCGCGGCGAAGGCGCCGACCAGGCCGGCACGCGCGTTGGGCGCGCCGCAGACGACCTGAATGGGCGCGCCGGAGCCGGTGTCGACCATCAGCACGCGCAGCTTGTCGGCGTCGGGATGCTTTTCGGCCGACAGCACCTTGGCGATGACGAAGGGTTTCAGCGCCGCCTTGTCGTCGACGCTCTCGACCTCGAGGCCGATCATGGTCAGCCTCTCGACGATCTCGCCGAGCGAGGCATCGGTGTCGAGGTGGTCCTTCAGCCAGGAAAGGGTGAATTTCATGATCTCTTTCCTTCTGACGTCAGCTTGAAAGCCCGCCGAACAGCGTCGGCATGTCGAGCGGGCGGAAGCCGTAATGGGCGAGCCAGCGGACGTCGGCGTCGAAGAAGGCGCGCAGGTCGGGCATGCCGTATTTCAGCATGGCGATGCGGTCGATGCCCATGCCCCAGGCGAAGCCCTGATACTCGTCGGGGTCGAGGCCGCCATGGCGCAGCACGTTGGGATGGACCATGCCGCAGCCGAGGATTTCCATCCAGTCGTCGCCCTCGCCGAAGCGCACCTCGCCCGGCCGCGAGCGGTCGCACTGGATGTCGACTTCCAGCGACGGCTCGGTGAAGGGGAAGAAGGACGGCCGGAACCGCATGTTGACTTGCGGGACCTCGAAGAACGCCTTGCAGAACTCGGACAGCACCCACTTCATGTTGGCGACGTTCGCCGTCCTGTCGATGACCAGCCCCTCGAGCTGGTGGAACATCGGCGAGTGGGTGGCGTCGGAATCCTGCCGGTAGGTCTTGCCGGGAATGACGATGCGGATCGGCGGCTTTTGCGCTTCCATGGTCCTGATCTGCACCGGCGAGGTGTGGGTGCGGAGCAGCTTCCTGTCCCCCTTGTCGTCGGGGCTGAAGAAGAAGGTGTCGTGCATCTCGCGCGCCGGGTGGCCTTCCGGGAAGTTGAGCGCGGTGAAGTTGTAATAGTCGGTCTCGATGTCCGGCCCCTCGGCGATGGCGAAGCCCAGATCGCCGAAGATGGCGGCGATCTCGTCGATCACCTGGCTGATCGGGTGGATGCGGCCGCGCTCGGCCGGAGCCTGGCGCACCGGCAGCGTGACGTCGACGCGCTCGGCGGCGAGGCGGGCCGAAATGGCCGCGTCGCGCAGTTCGGCCTTGCGGGCGGTCAGGGCGGCGCCGACCCGGTCGCGCAGGCCGTTGATCACCGGACCCATCACCTGGCGCTCCTCGGCGCTCATCGCACCGAGCGTCTTCAGCTTCTCCGAGACCGAGCCCTTCTTGCCGAGGGCCGCGACGCGCACCGCCTCGATGGCCGCCTCGTCGGCGGCGGCGGCGATGGCCGCGTGAAGGGAGGCTTCGAGTTCGGCCAGTCCCGCGTTCAGTTCGCTCATGTCGGATTCACTTCAAAGAAAGACGATTGGTGAGGAGGAGTGCGGCGTTCAAAGAAAAACCCGCGCCAGCCCTGCCGGCGCGGGTTTCCCAAATCGGTGTCGAAGGTTTGGGAAGCGCGGCGGCTCCCGCATGATCCCGAAAAGTTGCAGACTTTTCGGATAAGATCATGCGGTGAGGTTTCCCCTAGCCGCATTTATCCGACGCGATCCCGCTTCGCGGATCGCTGGAAAATGCTCTAGGCGACGGCGCTCTCAAACTGGTTCGGCGTGGTGTCCTTCAAGTATTCGAGCGCGGCCTTCGACTTGACGACCAGCGCGGCGAACGCCTGCGGCTCGTGGATCGCCAGATCCGACAGCACCTTGCGGTCGATCTCGATGCCAGCCTTGTTCAGGCCGTCGATGAAGCGGCCATAGGTCAGGCCGTGCTCGCGCACCGCCGCGTTGATGCGCTGGATCCACAAAGCGCGGAAGTTGCGCTTGCGGTTCTTGCGGTCGCGATAGGCGTATTGCAGCGACTTCTCGACCGCCTGCTTGGCGATGCGGATGGTGTTCTTGCGGCGGCCGTAGAAGCCCTTCGCCTGGGCGAGGACCTTCTTGTGCTTGGCGTGGCCGGTCGTGCCTCTTTTCACGCGCATGTCATGATCTCCTTAAAAATCTCGTTCCGACCGGCTCTTAAAGGCCGCCGCCATTGGGCAGGAAGTAGGTCACGACCTTCTTGGCATCGGGTTCGGCCAGAACCATCATGCCGCGGGCGTCGCGAATGAACTTGTTGGAACGCTTGATCATGCCGTGGCGCTTGCCGGCAGCGGCGGACTTGACCTTGCCGGTGCCGGTGATCTTGAACCGCTTCTTGGCGGCCGATTTGGTCTTCATCTTGGGCATTTCGCTTTCCTTTCCGAGGTCCCTGTCGTGCCTTCCGGCACTCCACGCCTCTTGTTTCTTTGCGCTCACGCCGGCCTGCTTGGCACAGGCGGCTCCGCGAGGGCGCCGGACGACCGGCGGCGATCGGCGATCGCTACTCGCTTCGCTCGAAGACCATTCGAGTGAGCTATTTAGCATAAGAAACCGCCACGGCATGCCCTGCCGGGCGGCTCTCTGGAACGCGCGCTATATAGCGGGGGGGCCGCAAAAGCGCAACAGGGGGCGGAACGCCCTATTTCGGCGCCAGCACCATCATCATCTGGCGGCCTTCGAGCTTGGGTTCGGCCTCGACCTTGGCGATCTCGCCGACCTCTTCCTTGACCTTCTGGAGAAGCTGCATGCCGAGCTCCAGATGCGCCATCTCGCGGCCGCGGAACCTGAGCGTCAGCTTGACCTTGTCGCCCTCGTCGAAGAAGCGGCGGACCGCCTTCATCTTGGTCTCGTAGTCGTGATCGTCGATATTGGGACGCATCTTGATCTCCTTGATCTCGATGGTCTTCTGGCGCTTGCGCGCCTCGGCGGCCTTTTTCTGGCTCTGATATTTCATCTTGCCGAGATCGGCGATCTTGCACACGGGCGGCTGCGCGTGCGGCACGATCTCCACCAGATCCATCCCGGCCTCTTCGGCCAGAGCCAGGGCTTCGCTGGTCGCGACGATGCCGCGGTTCTGTCCCTCGGCATCGATCAGCTGGACCTGCGGGATGCGAATCTCCTGGTTGGAACGCGGCCCGTCCTTGACGGGCGCGGCGGCTTTGAACGGTCTGCGAATGGTCGTAATCTCCTCGAATGATTGATGTTCGATGTTGCGATGTAAAAGACGTCATGGCGGCGTCGCGGCACGGCCGGGCGCGTTCGAGCGCCGTCAATAGCATGCCGGCGGAAAAAAATCACGAGCCTCGTGAAGGCGCGCGCTCACGACGCAGCCTTTTCCTGGAAGCGGCAAACGTGCCATGAACCCCGCTTTCCCCTTCAGATAGGAGAAGACGACGCCCATGTCCAATGCAGCCTCCCCCCCAACCTCCCCCCCAACCTCCCCAAGGGTCCCCGTCGAGGCCGAGTTCATCACGGTCGAGGGCGACCGCATCGCGGTGCGCCGCAGGCAGGGCGCCGCTCCCGGCGCGGTCTGGCTGGGCGGCTATCTTTCCGACATGACAGGCACCAAGGCCGAGGCGCTCGACGGCTGGGCCGCGGCGGGCGGCCACGCCTTCGTGCGCCACGACTATTCCGGGCACGGCGAGTCGGGCGGGAAATTCAGCGACGGCACCATCTCGCGCTGGCTTGCCCAGAGCCTCGCCGTGTTCCGCCGCTTCACCACCGGGCCGCAGATCCTCGTCGGTTCGTCGATGGGCGGGTGGATCGCACTGCGCATGGCGCAGGAGCTCGGCAAGGCGGGCGAAGGCGCCCGCGTCGCCGGCATGCTGCTGCTGGCGCCCGCGCCCGACTTCACCATGGAGCTGATGGAGCCGGCGCTGACCGACGACCTCCGCCGCGACCTCGAGCGGAAGGGCTATATCGAGGAGCCGTCGCAATACGCGCCGCAGCCCAACATCTACACGCGCGCCCTGTTCGAGGACGGGCGGAAGAACCGCGTGCTCGACGGCGTCGTCGACACCCACTGCCCGGTCCACATCCTGCAAGGCATGGAAGACCCCGACGTGCCCTACGCCCACGCGCTCAAGCTGGTCGAGCACCTGCCGGCCGACGACGTGACCCTGTCGCTGATCCGCGACAGCGACCACCGGCTGTCGCGGCCGCAGGACATCGCCATGATGCTCGCCGCGCTCGACGGGCTGGCCGGGCGCGTCCCGCCGGATTGACCTTCAGGGCCGAAGCGGCGCGCGACGCCGGCATCCTTACAATTCGGTAACGTTTTCCGGTTTTCCGGGCGCGGACCTTGAACGGCCATGGTGTTCCCCCCATTTCGAAACAGGCAGCCGATGGGGTTGCGCGACCTGGAAGGAACGAAGAAACGATGACCAAGACCGCCCTTATCCGTCCCGCGTGGACGCCGGCCACCATTGCGCTGATGGTCGTGGGCTTCATGGTGTTCTGGCCGCTCGGCCTCGCCATGCT
>JBDHTD010000031.1:0-36204 GCA_039808485.1 Aquamicrobium sp.
GCGAAATAGGTGTAGGAGCCGTCCGACTTGACCAGCGGCCGGTCCTGGTCGTCGCCGACCACGGTCGAGCGGAACAGGGTCTGCTCGCGATCTTCCCAGTCGTCCGGCTTCTCGCCCTTGGGCGGCGGCAGCTTGCCCTTGTAGACATGGCCCTTCAGCGTCAGGTCGGCGATGGCCGCGCCGATCGGCGCGCCATTGTCCACGTGCAGCGTGCGTTCGGAAAAGAACACCTCGTGATGGACGTTGAGCGCGGCCAGGTCCTCGCGGATCATCGCCATCATGGCGTCGATGGTGCGGTCCTTGACCAGCGCCAGCGCCGTGCCGGCCGGCATCGACAGCAGGCGCTCGCCGAACTCGTCGGCCAGCGCCTTGCCCACCGGCACGAGATAGTCGCCGGGGTAGAGGCCGGCCGGAATCTCGCCGATCTTCTCGCCCAGCGCCTCGCGATAGCGCAGCATCACCGAGCGGGCGAGCACGTCGACCTGCGCGCCGGCGTCGTTGATGTAGTATTCCTTGGTCACGTCGTAACCGGCGAAGCCCATGATGTTGGCGAGCGCGTCGCCCACCACCGCGCCGCGGCAATGGCCGACATGCATCGGCCCGGTCGGGTTGGCCGAGACGTATTCGACATTGACCTTGCGGCCGGCGCCGACATCGGAGCGGCCGTAGGCCGCGGCGGCGTCGAGGATGTCGCCGAGGCGGCGCTGCCAGAAATCGTCCGACAGCCGCAGGTTGACGAAGCCCGGCCCGGCGACGTCGACGGCGGCGATGTCGGCGTCCGCGCGCAGCGCGGCGGCGATCTTCTCGGCCAGCGCGCGCGGGTTCTCGCCCACCGACTTCGCCAGCACCATCGCGGCGTTGGTGGCGAGGTCGCCGTGGCTGGGGTCGCGCGGCGGCTCGACCGCGAGCCGCGCGAAATCGAGCGCCCCGCCTTCCTTCGGTTCGAGGCCGAGCGTCTCGACCGCCGCGGCGATGCGCGAGGAAAACAGCGCGAAGATGTTCATGTCGTACCTGCCCGGATTGGGAAAGTCCCGGATTGGGAAAGCGAGGCCGGAGGACCCGCTGGATCTGGCGTTTCGCCTAGCCCAATTCCGGAGTCCGGTCAAACAGGCGGCGGTGTTCCTTGATGGCGTAGGTGTCGGTCATGCCGGCGATGAAATCGGCGATGTAGCGGGCGCGCGCCGCCTCGTCCACGAGTTCCGGCTCGTGGCCATGGCCCTCCGGCATGGCGCCGGGGCGCTCGAAATAGCGGACGAAAAGATCGTGGACGATCCTGTCCGCACCCTCGCGCACCGCCATCACGCTCGGATGGCGGTAGAGATTGGCGTAGAGGAAGGTCTTCAATTCCTTCTCCGCCGCCGCCATTCCGGCCGAGAACGCAACGACCGGCCGCGCGGCGGCGTGGATGCCGGCGACGCTTTCCGGCGCCAGCGCGTCGAGATTGCCCTGCGCGGTGGCGATCGCGTCCTCGACCATCGCCGTGATCTGCCGGCGCATCAGTTCGTGGCCGGTGCGCACGGCGTCGAGACCCGGATAGCGCGCCCGCACCGCGGCGAGGATGCCGGCCGGCAGCGACACCCCCTCCAGCATGTCGAGCGACAAAAGCCCGGCGCGCAGGCCGTCGTCGATGTCGTGGGCGTCATAGGCGATGTCGTCGGCGATCGCCGCGGCCTGCGCCTCAACCGAGGCATATCTGTCGAGCTCGAGGTCGAACCGGGCGTTGAAATCGAGGATCGTTTCCGGCACCGGGCTGTCCAGCCCCCGCCCCTGCCCGTCCGTCAGCGGCCCGTTGTGCTTGACCAGCCCTTCCAGCGTCTCCCAGGTCAGGTTCAGCCCGTCGAACTCGGCGTAGCGGCGCTCGAGCCCGGTGACGATGCGCAACGACTGGGCGTTGTGGTCGAAGCCGCCCCATGGCTTCATCAGCGCGTCGAGCGTCTCCTCGCCGGTATGGCCGAACGGCGTGTGGCCGAAATCGTGGACCAGCGCGATGGCTTCGGCCAGATCCTCGTCGGCGCTGAGCGCGCGGGCGATGGCGCGGGCGATCTGCGCCACCTCGATCGTGTGCGTCAGCCGGGTGCGGTAGTGGTCGCCCTCATGAGCGATGAACACCTGCGTCTTGTGCTTCAGCCGGCGGAAGGCGGTCGAATGGATGATGCGGTCGCGGTCGCGCTGGAAAGGGGTGCGGGTCGGGCTTTCGGGCTCCGGGAACAGCCGCCCGCGCGAGGCCGCCGGATCGCAGGCATAAGGCGCGCGCGGCCGGTAGCCGAAGCCGATGCGATCGAACGATGTCGCCACGATTGCGCCCCTTGCCATATGGTCGGCCGCCGTCGCGGCGTGTTGACTTGCCCCTCCCCGCTTCATACCTATTGGACGGATGCGATGGCAAGGTGGCCGCGATGGGCGTCGATGCGAAGACTGGAATGAAGGGTGTCGAGGTCAGCGATGCAGCCGTGCGCAAGGTCGCGGCGCTGCTCGCCGCCGAGCCGGACAAGATCGCGCTTCGCGTCGCCGTCGAGGGCGGCGGCTGCTCCGGCTTCTCCTACATCATCGATCTGACCGACACGCAAAACGACGACGACACCGTCATCGAGCGCGACGGCGCGCGGGTGCTGATCGACGACCTGTCGCTCGTCTATATGGGCGGCTCGGTGATCGACTTCGTCGACGACCTGATGGGCCAGTCGTTCCAGATCAGGAACCCCAACGCCGTCGCCTCCTGCGGCTGCGGCACTTCGTTCTCGATCTGAACCGCCGGTCTCAGCCCGCCTTCCGGGTGGCGACCGGGGCAGGCGCGCGCCTGTCCGCCAGCGCCTTGCCGACGGGGTCGAAAAACCACGGCCTCGACGGCCGCTGGCCGGCATTCCCCAGCACGGCGGCCCCGGCGATGACGAGACCGAACGAGACGGCATAGGCGATCTGCACCCGGCCGTAGGCCGTGCCGCCGCTTTCGAGCGCAAGGAGGGCGGCGAGAAAGAGGTCGTCCACGGCGTCCACTCATTACAGGCCGAGATGGAGCCGGTAGACAGGAAACAGCCGCGCGAAACGGCGCGCCAGATAATGGCGCAACCGTTCCGGCGGCCGATGTCGCTTCTCCTGCCCGGGATAGCGCGGCAGCGCCAGCATGATCGTCAGGTGGAAGGCGACGGCCGCCATTGCCGCCACCCCGCCCCTGCTGCAACGAGAAAGGCTGCGCCTGCGCCTTGCTGTCCATCGTCCCGTCGCCCGCGATCGGATTGCCGAGGCCGATCTGACGCCCGAAACGACGATACTGCGTCAGCCTCTCACGCTTCCGCCGCCATCGCCGCCTCGCGCAGGTCCTCGGCGTCGCCGGTGGCGCCGTTGAAGACGAGGTTCAGCGCCACCGCCGCGATCGAGGCGAGCAGGATGCCCGAATCGACCAGCGGGCCGATCGCCTTGGGCAGCCAGATGTGGAACTCGGGCGCCACCACCGGGATCATGCCGAAGCCGAGCGAGATCGCCACCACGAACAGGTTGTTGCGGTTGCTCTTGAAGTCCACCGCCGACAGGATGCGGATGCCGGTGGCCGCGACCATGCCGAACATGACGATGCCGGCGCCCCCGAGCACCACCGTCGGCAGCGCTTCGACCAGCGCCCCCATCTTCGGGATCAGCCCCAGCGCCACCATGATGACGCCGCCAGCGACGCAGACGAAGCGGCTGCGCACGCCGGTGACGCCGACGAGGCCGACATTCTGCGAGAAGCTCGTATAGGGGAAGGTGTTGAAGACGCCGCCGAGCACGGTGCCGAGGCCGTCCATGCGCAGGCCCGCCGACAGCATCGGCTGGGTGACCTTCCTGCCCGTCATCTCGCCCAGCGCCAGGAACATGCCGGTCGATTCGATCATGACGACGATCATCACCAGCACCATGGTCAGGATCAGGATCGGATCGAAGATCGGCATGCCGAAATGGAACGGCGTGATCGGCGCGAACCAGGCGGCGTTGGCCACCTTGTCGAAATGCATCAGCCCGAGCGCGGCGGCGACGACGCCGCCGAAGACGATGCCGATCAGCACCGCGATGTTGCACAGGAAGCCGGTGGTGAAGCGCGCGACGGCGATGATGACGCCGAGCACGGCCAGCGACAGCACGATGTTGGACACCGGCGCGTAAGCCGCATTGGGCAGGCTCGGCGCGAGCTTCAGCCCGGCCGGCGGCGACGGCACGGTCGAGCCGGCGGCGCCGGACGCCTCGGCGATGGAGTTCAGCCAGGCGGCGTGCTCAGGACTGACGATCTTCGGCGCGGTCGGCCCGACCGGCAGGCCGAAGATCCAGTTGATGCCGATCTTCATCAGCGTCACGCCGATGACGAGGATGATCGTTCCCGTCACCACCGGCGGGAAGAAGCGCAGCATGCGGCTGACGAACGGCGCGATCAGCACGGTGACGATGCCGGCGCCGATGATGGCGCCGAAGATCATGCGCGCGCCCTCGTGGCCGGGATTGGCCACTGCCATCGACACCATCGGCCCGACGGCGGCGAAGGTGACGCCCATCATCACCGGCAGCTTGATGCCGAACCACTGCGTCGCGCCCATCGATTGCATGATCGAGACGATGCCGCAGACGAACAGGTCGGCCGAAATCAGGAACGCGACGTCGGCGGCGTCGAGCTGCAAGGCGCGGCCGACGATCAGCGGCACGGCGACGGCGCCGGCATACATGACGAGGACATGCTGGAGGCCGAGCGTGAACAGGCGCGGCGCCGGCAGCATCTCATCGACGGGGTGCGTCGATACGGTGGACATTATTTCTCTCCTCCCTTGTGCAATGGCCCCTCCAGAGGTTCCCTCGGCCGTCGCAATGGTGCAAGGTCGCCGCAATGCGGTCCGCTGACCATCAAGAACTGTTTGAAATAGTGTCGGGATTTTCATGAAAATCGCCACCTGGAACATCAACGGCGTGCGCGCGCGCATCGACAACCTTCTTCACTGGCTGAAGGAGCGCGCGCCCGACATCGTCTGCCTCCAGGAGATCAAGACCCAGAACGACGGCTTTCCCCGGCTGGAAATCGAGGCGCTCGGCTACCATGTCGAGACCCACGGCCAGAAAGGCTTCAACGGCGTCGCCATCCTGTCGAAGCTGCGCTTCGACGAGGTCAATCGCGGCCTGCCCGGCGACGACGCCGACGAGCAGGCCCGCTTCATCGAGGGCGTGTTCTCGACCGGCCAGGGCGCGCTGCGCGTCGTCTCGCTCTACCTGCCCAACGGCAACCCGGTCGGCGAGGAGCGCAAGTTCGGCTACAAGCTCGCCTGGATGGAGCGGCTGGAACGCTGGGCCGAGGCGCGGCTGGCGCTGGAGGAGCCGCTGGTGCTGGCCGGCGACTACAACGTCATCCCGCAGGCCATCGACGCGAAGAACCCGGCCGAATGGGCGAACGACGCGCTCTACCAGCCGCAAAGCCGCGCCGCGCTGCGCCGGCTGGAATATCTCGGCTTCACCGACGCGATCCGCGCCGTCGGCGACGGCCAGCTTTTCACCTTCTGGGATTATCAGGGCGGCGCGTGGCAGAAGAACAACGGCATCCGCATCGATCACCTGATGCTGTCGCCGGAGGCCGCGAACCGCCTCGCCGCCGCCGACGTCGAGAACCACGTCCGGACATGGGAAAAGCCGTCCGACCACGTGCCGGCGGTAGCGGAACTGGCGCTGGGCTGAGACGAAATCCCGAACCGCCTGCGCCGCCCCTGCGGAGCGGATGCGACGGCTCAGTTGCCGCCCTGGCCGAGCAGGTCCTGGGCCAGCGCGATGGCCGTGCGGCGGTCGGATTCGCCGGCCAGCGCGAAGGCCTCTTCCTGCATGCCGCGAATCCACAGCTTGTCGTCGACCGGCGCGCGCTCCAGCGCGGCCGTCATCATGGCGAGGCCGCGCACGGCCTTGCCGCTCTGGAACAGGAGATAGCCGAGCGTCGCCTGCGCGCCGGCATGGCCCTTGTCGGCGGCGAGCTGGAACCAGCGCCCCGCCTGGCGGATGTTGGACTTGACCCCGCCCTCGCCGTTCATCAGCATCTTGCCGACCTCGAACTGGGCGGCCGGGTTGCGATAGGTGGCGGCGGCGCGCATGTAGTAATCCTGCGCGGCGGCCGGGTTGGCCTGCACCGGCGAGCCGGGGATGCCGCTGCGCACATAGGCGCCGAGCGCCACCAGCGCGTCGGAGACGTAGCTTTCCTCGGGCGAGCCGGGCTCGACCTCCTGCGCCGCGATCTCCTGGTAGAACTTGAACGCCTCGTAGTCGTTGCGGGCGACGCCGTCGCCCTCGGCATACATGCGCGCCAGCTTCCAGCGCGCGCCGAGCTGGCCCTTGTCGGCGGCGTAGCGGTAGGCCTCGATGGCCTGCTCCTTGTGGCCGCTCTTGTAGGCGGTGAAGCCGAAGCGGAACACGGCCCACGGGCTTCTCTGCTCGTCGGGGGAGCCGATCACCGACTTGTCGAGCGCAAGGGCCGGCAGCGTCGCGCAGGAGAACGTGGCCGCGGCGACCGCGCAGAACATGCCTGCCATCAGCAGGCGGCCCATCGGCGGGCAGCATGCCTGTCTTGTGCTCGAAACGTCGTACACGGTCATCATCATCCTTGCCGCGGGCGGTGCGGCGTCGCTTCCCCGTCAGGCGCCTCTGGCGTGCGCCTTGTCCGGGAACCAACGAGGTGCTCCGGGTTTATGGCGGGAAATGGGCAATTTGCCATTGCACCGGAGCCACACCGGGCGGATGTCGCGCCAGTGTTGCCGAATAGCCACAAGGAAAAGCCCGCCCCGGGTTGCCGGCGCGGGCTTCGAACCATGGACCTGCCTGCCGCGTGAGGCTCTATTCCGGCAGGACGCGCACCGCGCCTTTGTCGGCGCTGGAGGCGAAGGCGGCGTAGGCCTTGAGCGCGGTCGTCACGTTGCGCTTGCGCGGCGCTGCCGGCTTCCAGCCCAGCACGTCCTGCTCGGCGCGGCGGCTGGCCAGCTCGGCGTCGGAGATGCGCAGGCTGATGGTGCGGCCGGGAATGTCGATGTCGATGATGTCGCCGTCGCGCACCAGGCCGATCGCCCCGCCCTGCGCCGCTTCCGGCGAGGCATGGCCGATGGAAAGGCCCGACGTGCCACCGGAGAAGCGCCCGTCGGTCAGCAGCGCGCACACCGCGCCCAGCCCCTTCGACTTCAGATAGCTGGTCGGATAGAGCATCTCCTGCATGCCGGGGCCGCCCTTCGGGCCCTCGTAGCGGATGACGACGACATCGCCGGCCTTGACCTCGTTGCCGAGGATGCCCTTCACCGCCGCGTCCTGGCTCTCGAACACCACGGCCGGACCGGAGAACTTCAGGATCGCTTCGTCGACACCGGCGGTCTTCACCACGCAGCCGTCGAGCGCGATGTTGCCTTTCAGCACCGCAAGGCCGCCATCCTTCGAGAACGGATGCTCGACCGAGCGGATGACGCCGTTGACGCCGTCGGTGTCGAGCTCGTCCCAGCGGGCCGCCTGGCTGAAGGCGGTCTGCGACGGCACGCCGCCGGGCGCGGCGCGGAAGAACTCGCGCACGCTGTCGCTGTTGGTGCGGGTGATGTCCCAGCGGTCGATGGCCTCGCCCAGCGTCGCGGCATGGACGGTCGGCGTGTCGCGATGGATCAGGCCGCCGCGGTCGAGCTCGCCCAGGATGCGCATGATGCCGCCGGCGCGGTGGACGTCCTCCATGTGGACGTCGCTCTTGGCCGGGGCGACCTTCGACAGGCACGGCACCTTCCGGGAAAGCGCGTCGATGTCGTCCATGGCGAAGTCGATGCCGCCCTCATGCGCCGCGGCAAGGATGTGCAGCACGGTGTTGGTCGAGCCGCCCATGGCGATGTCGAGCGACATGGCGTTCTCGAACGCCTTGCGATTGGCGACCACGCGCGGCAGCACGCTGTCGTCGTCCTGCTCGTAATGGCGCCGGGCGAGATCGACGATCAGATGCCCCGCCTCGACGAACAGGCGCCTGCGGTCGGCGTGGGTGGCGAGCGTCGAGCCGTTGCCGGGCAGCGACAGGCCGAGCGCCTCGGTCAGGCAGTTCATCGAATTGGCGGTGAACATGCCCGAGCACGAGCCGCAGGTCGGGCAGGCCGAGCGTTCGATCGCCTGGACGTCGTCGTCGCTGATGCTGTCGTCGGCCGCCGCCACCATGGCGTCGACTAGGTCGAGCGCGTGCTTCTTGCCGTGAAGCACGACCTTGCCGGCCTCCATCGGCCCGCCGGAGACGAAGACGGACGGGATGTTCAGCCGCATCGCCGCGTTGAGCATGCCCGGCGTGATCTTGTCGCAGTTGGAGATGCAGACCATGGCGTCGGCGCAATGGGCGTTGACCATGTATTCGACCGAGTCGGCGATGATCTCGCGCGACGGCAGCGAATACAGCATGCCATCATGGCCCATGGCGATGCCGTCGTCGACGGCGATGGTGTTGAACTCCTTGGCGACGCCGCCGGCCGCCTCGATCTCGCGCGCCACGAGCTGGCCCAAATCCTTCAGATGGACGTGGCCGGGCACGAACTGGGTGAAGGAGTTGACGACCGCGATGATCGGCTTGCCGAAATCGCCGTCCTTCATGCCTGTGGCGCGCCACAGGCCGCGTGCGCCCGCCATATTGCGTCCATGGGTGGTGGTGCGGGAACGATAGGGAGGCATGGCGATTCCAGACTTTGTTGGCTCTTCCGGTGGTCGAAATAGCTGTTTAGCGGCCGCAGGCGGGCCTGTCAGCGCCCGCCTGTTGGCACAGGGAGATTGTCAGCCGGCATCCCGCAGCCGCGCGACGGCGGCCGCCAGCCGGGCGCGCGCTTCCCGAAGCTCGGCCAGCTTCTCGCGCTCGGCCTCCACCACCTCCGCCGCAGCCTTGGCGACGAACTGCGGATTGCCGAGCTTCTTCTCGATCCGGCCGATCTCGTCGGAATTCCTGGCCAGCTCCTTGTCGAGCCGGGCAGCTTCGGCCTTCAGGTCGATCAGCTCGCCGAGCGGCAGGCAGGCGGTGGCCTCGCCGGTGACGATCTGGGCCGAACCCTTGGGCGCCGCTTCCGCGAAGCCGACCTCGCTGGTGCGGGCAAGCCGCCGGATCGCCGGATCGTGGCGCGCGACACGCTCGCGCGTCGTGGCGTCGGCGCCGACCAGCACCAGCGGCGCGGTGGCCGCCGGCGGCACGTTCATTTCCGAGCGCACCGAGCGGATGCCGGAGACCAGCTCGATCAGCCAGTTGATCTCGGCGGCCGCCTCCGCGTCCTCGAAGTCCGGCGTCGGCCAGGCCGCGTGGCAGAGCAGCGTCTCGCGCGGCGCGCCGTCGGCGGAGGTCTGCACCCACAGTTCCTCGGTCATGAACGGCATCATCGGGTGGAGCAGCTTGAAGATCTCGTCGAGCACATGGGCCATCGCCGCGCGGCTCTCGGCCTTGGCCGCCTCGTCCTCGCCGGCGAAGACCGGCTTCAGGAGCTCGACATACCAGTCGCAGACGAGGTTCCAGACGAAGCGGTAGGCCCCGGCCGCCGCCTCGTTGAAGCGGAAACCGGTGATGCCGGCGGTAATCTCTTCCGTAGCGCGGGTGAGTTCCGTCAGGACCCAGCGGTTGACCGTCAGCTTCGCCGCCTCGGGGCGGAACGAAGGATCGCGCTTGACGCCGTTCATCTCGGCGAAGCGGGTGGCGTTCCACAGCTTGGTGCCGAAATTGCGGTAGCCGGCGACGCGCGCCGGGTCGAGCTTCACGTCGCGCCCTTGCGCGGCCATGATGGCCAGCGTGAAGCGCAGCGCATCCGCCCCGTATTCGTCGATCAGCTCCAGCGGGTCGATGACGTTGCCCTTGGACTTCGACATCTTGGCGCCGTGCTTGTCGCGCACCAGCGCGTGCACGTAGACGGTGTGGAACGGCTCCTCCTTCATGAAATGAAGGCCCATCATCATCATCCGGGCGACCCAGAAGAAGATGATGTCGAAGCCGGTGACGAGCACGTCGGTCTGGTAATAGGTGTCGATCTCCTTGGTCTTCTCCGGCCAGCCGAGGGTCGAGAACGGCCACAGCGCCGACGAGAACCAGGTGTCGAGCACGTCCTCGTCGCGGGTGAGAATCTCGCCGGGCTCGAAATTCTCCAGCTTCTCCTCGACCCACGCCTTCCACGGACCCTCAAGCGCGAGGTAGTATTCGACCGCGTCGTCCAGCGCCTCCTTCTCGGTCTTGGCGACGAAGACATGGCCGTCCGGCCCGTACCAGGCCGGAATCTGGTGGCCCCACCAGAGCTGGCGCGACACGCACCAGGGCTGGATGTTCTCCATCCACTCGAAATAGGTCTTTTCCCAGTTCTTCGGCACGAAGTTGGTGCGGCCCTCGCGCACGGCGGCGATGGCCGGCACGGCAAGCGTCTTGGCGTCGACATACCACTGGTCGGTCAGGAACGGCTCGATCGGCACGCCGCCGCGGTCGCCATGCGGCACCATGTGACGGTGCGGCTCGACTTTCGCCAGGAAGCCGCCCTCCTCCATGAGCTGGACGATGAGCTTGCGCGCCTCGAAGCGGTCGAGGCCGTGCAGCCGGTTCCACACCGCCTCGCGTTCATCCGTTTTCTCAACGCCTTCGAGGAAATCGTCGTTGTCGTTGATGTTTATCGTCGCATCGGCATTGAGCACGTTGATGAGGGCAAGCCCACGGCGCTTGCCGACCTCGAAGTCGTTGAAGTCGTGCGCCGGCGTGATCTTGACCGCGCCCGTGCCCTTCTCGGGGTCGGAATACTCGTCGGCGACGATCCTGATGCGGCGGCCGACGATGGGCAGCACCGCATGCTTGCCGACGAGGGAGGCGTAGCGCTCGTCGTCGGGGTGGACGGCGACGCCGGTGTCGCCCAGCATCGTCTCGGGCCGGGTCGTGGCGACGGTGATGTAGCTCGACGGGTCGAGCGGATCGTAGCTTCTGCCCTCGACCGGATAGCGGAAGTGCCAGAGGCTGCCGTCGAGCTCGACCTGCTCGACCTCGAGATCGGAGATCGCGGTCAACAGCTTGGGGTCCCAGTTGACCAGCCGCTTGTCCTTGTAGATCAGCCCTTCCTTATAGAGCGTGACGAAGACCTCGAGCACGGCCTCGGACAGCCCCTCGTCCATGGTGAAGCGCTCGCGGCTCCAGTCGCAGGAAGCGCCGAGCCGCTTCAACTGGTTGAAGATCATGCCGCCGGATTCGGCCTTCCACTCCCAGACCCTGTCGATGAACTCCTCGCGCGTCAGGTCGCGGCGATGGATCTTCTTCTCGGCGAGCCGGCGCTCGACCACCATCTGGGTGGCGATGCCGGCATGGTCCATGCCCGGCTGCCACAGGACGTTACGCCCGCGCATGCGCTGGAAGCGGACCATGATGTCCTGGAGCGTGTTGTTCAACGCATGGCCCATGTGCAGCGAGCCGGTGACGTTGGGCGGCGGGATGACGATGGCGAACGGTTCCGCGCCGGCCCGCGCGCCGGCCCCGGCGGCGAAGGCGTCCGCCTCTTCCCAGGCTTTGGCGATCCGGGGTTCGACGGCCTTGGCGTCGTAGGTCTTGTCGAGCATGGGAGATATCCGAAGTTCGGGATAGTTAACCGGGGTGTAAACCGGAAGGCCGGAACCAAGTCAATGGCGCGCCGCGATCCGGCCCCTGCCGACGGCGCCGGTCCCTCCCCCGGGGATTGTCTATGGCACGGCGATCGGCCCCCTGTTATAGACCGACGGACAGCCCCCTTGAACGGCGTCGCCAACCAGACGGGCAAACGTGCCGCAATGAGCCTGAGCAGAATTCTTTCGCGCCTGCGCAAAACCGAATCGGAAGGACCCCGCTTGCTGGACATCGATCTCTGCACGAAATTTCACCGCTGCCTTTATGTTCGAGGCAGGTCGAGCGGCGCTGCCATCTCTGCGACCAGGGCGCTGGGCAACAACGTCATCGCCTGCTCGACCGAAATCGAGGGCAACGTATTCACGGCGCAGATCCTGTTCGACGGGGAGGTCGACCTCGCCGTCAAGGTCGAGGTCGTCTTTGCCGACGGCACGACCATCCAGGTCCAGCCGGTGCCGGCAACGACCGTACGGGGTCATTATGCCGGAACGCTGGAAGCCCGCTTCAAGGCACACGTCACAACCCTGCCCCGGCCAAGGATCATCGACGTCGGCGGGCGCAACCGCAGCAAGCTGGACCGCTCGAAGGAGTTCACGACCGCGGACGTCTGCGTGCTCGACGTGCTGCCGGGCGAAAACGTCGACGTGGTCGGCGACGCCCACGGCATGAGCGCGCTGTTCGAGCCGGAAAGCTTCGACGCCGCCTATTCGATCGCGGTCTTCGAGCATCTCCTCATGCCGTGGCGGGTGGTGACCGAGTTGAACGCGATCATGAAGCCGGGCGCGATCGGCTACGTCCAGACCCACCAGACCATCGGCATGCACGACCTGCCCTGGGATTTCTGGCGCTATTCCAACACCGCCTGGGACGCGTTGTTCAACGAATACACCGGCTTCGAGATCATCGACCGCGAGCTGTTCTGGCCTCAGTTCATCCTTCCGTTCATCATCACGCCGGGAAAGATGGATGCCGAGATGGCCGCGGGATACGAAGGTTCCAGCGTGCTGTTCCGGAAGATCGGCCCTTCCAGGGTCAAGTGGGACGTGCCCACCGACATCATCTCGACGATGTATCCGGCTTGATCGCGACGATTTAGCCGGCCGGCTCCCGATCGGATTGATCCGAGCTCACAAGCGCGAAACTGCCTGCGCGGCCTCACCCGCCGCGCGCGACGCGCTCGATCTCCTCGCGCACCAGCCGCTCGACCAGCGTCGGCAGGTTGTTGTCGAGCCAGTCTTGCAGCATCGGCCGCAGCATCTCCTCGGCCATCTCGTCGAAGGAACGGCGGCGGCTGGCGGCGAACGCCTCGGAAAGCTCGCCGAAAGCGGCGGCGACCTGGCGGCCGGCATGGTCGGACATCAGCACCGGCCGGCCCTCCTCCGGCTGGGGCTCGATCGCGGCGACGCTCGCCCGCACGACGGGAACCGGCCGGTCGGCAGCGTCGTCGCGCGACGCTTCGGGCGCATCCGCGAACGCCGGCGCGTCGAAGGTCGCGGCGCGCGCCGGGTCGGCGGCGGCCGGCGCAAAGACGTCATGATGCGGGGTCGGCGCGGCCGGCGCCTCTTCCGCACCCCAGGAAGCGGCAGTCGCCTGCGGCTCCGCCGGCTCGCGCAGCTCGGCCTGGAAGACCTCGACCTCGTGCTCGGCCGCGCTTTCGGCGACGGCCGGCCGCGACGCCATGGATTGCGGATCGGCGAGTTGCGGTTCGATATCGTCGAGCGGCTTGCGCGCGGTGTCGCTGTCCTCGATGATCCGGCGGATCGACGCCAGGATTTCTTCCATCGAAGGCTCGCGTTGCGCGCTTCCTGTCTGTGCCATCGTCACGACTGCCGTCTCTGCATTCCACTTGTCCGGGGCCGGCAACGGACGCCGACACCGAATCACTGTCTCAGGTTAGACGAGGCTTCCCCCCCGGCGAAACCCCGGCGTCCGAGGCATGCAAACTTTCGCACAGGTTTGAACGCCGCCGGCCGACAGGCCCGGCCCGCGGATCAGCGGCCGTCCGGCGTCTTGGTGCCGACCCACTTGTCCTTGACGGCGTCGTAATGTTCCTTCGGGTCGTAAACCGCGACATTCAGACCGAGGCGCTGGGCCGAAAGCCGGCCCATGGCCGACATGATGGCGTAGCTCGCCGCCACCACGTCGCGCTCGGCGCTGGCGACGTTGATCTGCGCCGTGATGACGTCGGCCTGCGCGTTCAGCACGTCGAGCGTGGTGCGCTGTCCGACATTGCGCTCCTCGATGACGCCGTTCAACGCCAGTTGCGCCGCCGAGACCAGCTCGCGGCCGGCCGCCACCACCTCGCGCGCCGCGACATATTGCGTCCATGCGGCGGTGACGGCGGCGCGCACCTGGTCGCGCACCACATCGACGTTGATGCGCGCCTGGCCGAGCGTTTCCTTCGACTTGCGCACCTGCGCCGAGGCGAGACCGCCCTGGTAGATGGGAATGGTCAGGTTGAGGCCGATCGTGGCGGAATCGGACGAGCCGTCGTTCATCCCCACCCCCGGCAGGCCGCTCGCCGTGTTGCGGTAGGAATGGTTGACGCCGGCCTGCGCGTTGAGCTGCGGCAACAGCGAGCCTTCGGCCGACTTGACCTGGAACGCGGCGGCATCGACCAGATGCAGCGACGCCTTGATGACCGGGTGCTCGTTGAGCGCCGCGCCGAGCGCGGCGTCCATGCCGGCCGGCAACAGCTTCGCCACCGGCCCCGCCGGCTGAAGCTTGCCCGGCTTGTCGCCGACGAGCTGGAGATAGGCGGCCTCGCTGGCCAGCACCTGGGCGCGCGCGGCGCTCAGCTGCGCCACGGCCGAAGCCTGCTGCGCCTGCGCCTGAGCGACGTCGGTGCGGGTTCCCTCGCCGACCTCGAAGCGGGAGGAGGCCGCGCGCACCTGCTCGCCGAGAAAGTCGAGGTTGCGGGCGCGGAAGGTGGCGATCTGACGGTCGCGCAGCACGTCGACATAGGCCGCCGCGGCATTGAACAGGATGTCCTGCTCTGTATTGCGCAGGCTCTCGTTGGAGGCGCGCACCTGCGCCTCGGCGGCGCGGACATTGTTCAGCGTCTGGAAGCCGTCGAACAGCGACTGCTGGATCGCCACGCCGAAGGAGCCGGTGGTGATGCGGCTGGTGTTGTTGGTGGAAGTATAGCCCAGGCTGCCGCTGGCGCCGATATAGGGCCGCCAGCCCGACTTGGCGATGGCCACGTTCTCGTCGGTGACGCGCACCCCGGCGCGGGCCGAGTTCATGCTGGCGTTGTTCTGGTAGGCGCGGGCAAGCGCGCCTTGAATCGATTCCGCCAGGGTCGGCTGCGACAGCGCCAGCATTCCCGACATGGCGACAACGGCGACTAAGCCTTTGCGAATCAAGATCACGACTCACCTCATGCGAACTGTGCAGGCACCCGACGGCAGCGCCGGCTCCTTGTGATTGGTGCCGGAATCCGGCGCGCAGAACCCCTCCCGACGGCCCGCGCCAATGCGAACCGTTGATCCCGCGGGCGAACGCTACACGATTTCCCGGGGTGAGGCGTTACACTTTGGTAACAATTCAGATATTTTTCTGCCTGCGGCATTCGCGCGACACGCGCGGCGAAACCCGCCTCAGAACACGAACGCCGGCTCGCGCCGGAACGCGTCGAGCGGCGGCACCGCCGCGTTGAAGACCGGGCGCGCGGAGACGAGGCCCGCTTCCTTGACCCAGATCGTCGCGCGGCCGGAATTGCCCGTGCCGACGACGGCGACGAGCCGCCCGCCGTCCTTGAGCTGCGCCAGCAATTGCGGCGACACCTCGTCGACGGCGCCCTCGATCACGATCGCGTCATAGGGCGCCTGCGCCGGGTGGCCCGCCGGCAGCGCGCCTTCGACCACGGAAACGTTGTCGCAGCCATTGGCGGCAAGGGCCCGGCCCGCCTCGGCGGCCAGCGCGCCGTCGCTTTCGAGCGCGACGACGAAGCCGGCAAGCCGCGCCAGCACCGCTGTGGAATAGCCGGTCCCGCAGCCGACATCGAGCACCAGGTCGCCGTCGCGGATGTCGGCGAGCTGCGCCAGCTTGGCGAAAGGCGAGGCGCGCATCAGGAAGCGGCCCCCGGCAATGGCGAGATCCTCGTCGACATAGGCGAGCGCCTGGCGCGCCGCCGGCACGAAGGCCTCGCGCGGAATATCGAGCATGGCGGCCAGCAGGGCGGCATCGGTCACGTCGGTGGTGCGCACCTGCCCATCGACCATCTTCACGCGCAGTTCCTGGAAATCGACCGTCATGTCTTCAATCCGCCCGCCGCAGCGGGCACCCCTCGTCAGCCGTCCACGACACCGCCGCCCCTTGAGACGGCGTGCCACCCCGTGCCCCGGCCGACGCTTCCGGCAAAACGCCCCGGTCGCCGCCGGTGTCGAACCGAACGCAATCCCGTCGGGTGCCCCCGGGGGGAGCCCGTCCGGTGAGAAGTCTGGAGGCCTCGGCCGGAATCGAACCGGCGTGCAAGGATTTGCAGTCCTCTGCGTAACCACTCCGCCACGAGGCCTCTCCGCCCGAAGCGTTCAAGGGCTTCCATAGGTTGAGGGCAAATTGGCGTCAAGCGCACAAGCGCCGTTCCGGAAAGAATCCTCATGCGGCATTCCGGAAAGGCATCCTCTCTCCGCGCATCGACGCCAAGGGCCGGCAACCGCGGGGACCATCGCGTCCGGCGGCGATCAATCCCGTCGATCGCGACGCCGCACCCGCCGCCGTCCGCGGCGTTCCGCCCACCACAATTCGAAACGCCGCCGCCAGCGCCGCACGGTCGCGAACTCGTAGGAAAGCACGAGGATACCGAGCGGTATCATCCAGAAGCCGAGCACCGGCAGAAACCCGAGCATGCCGAGGAAGACGAGCGCCACCCCGATGACGATGCGCAACCGGCGCGAGCGCGGCATGGTGAACTCGCGCCCCATCACCGAAATCCGGCGCGGCTTTGCCCGACGATCCCCCATCCGATGATCGTCGGCCCGATGATCCTCGCCGTCGCTGGTCCTTTTGTCGTCGGTCACCGCATATCCGGGGTTGGTTCTCGGCCTGGTTTCTCGGCTTGGCTCCGCAGCATGCAGCGCTCTCTGGCACATATGAGACGCAAGCCCGCGAAAGGCCAGACCGGGGGCAACAAATTCTGGAAAATGCGGAATTGACGCTTTGCAAAGGCAAAGACTGTTGCTATGAGGCAGCCACATTGCGCGAGCAGGCTTTTCCCCGGTAGCTCAGCGGTAGAGCAACCGGCTGTTAACCGGTTGGTCGATGGTTCGAATCCGTCCCGGGGAGCCAACGCGCTGTTTTGGCGTGTCCGCGCAAATCCGCTCAATCCGCTAAATCCTTGAAAAATATAGAAACCCAACGCGAACGGCGTTCCGCCGCGTTCGCGTCCGTCCGCTTGCAACCGCAAAAAGTGTTGGTACTCGTTTTGGTATGGGTTCGATACCAACGATGGAGATACCAACAGAATGGCACTGACGGACACCGCGATTAGGGCCGCGAAGCCGGCCGCAAAGCCTCAAAAGCTCACCGACGCAGGGGGCTTGTTCCTTTTCGTTCCACCTTCCGGCTCGAAACTTTGGCGGCTCGCGTATCGATTTGGGGGAAAGCAGAAGACGCTCGCGCTCGGCTCATATCCGGCCGTAAGCCTCGCCGACGCGCGCGAGAAGCGCGACGCGGCGAAGAAGCTGCTCGCAAAAGAGATCGATCCAGGGGCGCAGAAAAAACAGGACAAGCTCGCGGCGGCAACGGCCGCCGCCGACACCTTCGAGGCCATCGCCTCCGAATGGATCGCGAAGCAGGTGCGCGAGGGCCGCTCTGAAAAGACCATGGCGCGCAATCACCGGCTGGCGAAAGCGGCGAACCGCGATCTCGCGAAGCGGCCAATCTCGCAGATATCCGCGCGGGAAGTTCTCGACACGCTGCGCAAATTCGAGGTGCAGGGGAAGCATGAGACGGCGAGCCGGCTCAAGGTCTTCGTCGCGGCGGTCTTTCGGTACGCCATCGCCACAGCGCGGGCAGAGAATGATCCCACCATCGCCCTGACGGGCGCGCTGACCTCGCCTGACCCGACGCCACGGGCGGCGATCCTCGATCCTGCCGCCTTCGGCGGCCTTCTTCGGGCGCTGGACGGCTATAGCGGTCAGCCCGAGGTAATCGCCGCCCTGCGGCTGATGCCTTTGCTGTATCCGCGACAGAGCGAACTTCGCGGAGCGTCGTGGGAGGAATTCGATCTCGACGCGGCCGTATGGGTCATCCCGCCCGGTCGGATGAAAATGCGCCGCGAGCACCGCAAGCCGTTGCCGCCGCAGGCGGTCGCTATTCTGCGCGATCTTCGCAAGCTGACCGGCAACGGCGCGCTCGTCTTCCCGGGCATAGGCTCCCGGCTTCGTCCGATCTCGGAGAACACCATCAACAGCGCATTGCGCCGCCTCGGCTTCGCGCAGGACGAAGTGTCGTCGCACGGCTTCCGCGCCACGGCGTCAACGCTGCTCAACGAGAGTGGATTATGGTCGCCAGATGCGGTCGAGCGCGAGCTTTCCCATCTTGACGGCAACTCGCAGCGCGCGGCCTACGCGCGCGGCTCGTTCTGGAATGAGCGCGTAGAGATGCAGACGTGGTGGGCGAACGTCTGCGACCACCTTCGCGCTGGCGGCAAGTTCGCCGAGAAGGTCGAGGAAGAGAAGGTGCGTCGCGACAAGGCGGCACGAGCCGCAGCGCGCGCGAACGGCAAACGGAAGTAAGCTGACGCCGATCCACCGCGCAGAGGGCCGCCAAGAGCGGCCCTTTTCTTTTTGCGGATCGCGCGAGTTTCGATGAACGTAAGCGGACACCTTGAAACATTCGTCCGTGTTCGCTAAGTTTCTCAAACCGCGACGCCATAGCCGCGTGAATGACGAGAAGAAGAACCGGCCGAGCAATCGGCCTTCCGTCGATCACGCGAGGCAAAAATGGAAAACGTCGCAAAGCCCTTCAAAGAATTCTATAGCGTCGAAGAGATTATCGCGCGGCTCGGTATCGGCCGCACGCTCGCCTACAAGCTCATTTCGGCCGGCGAGATCAAATCGATCAAGGTCGGCGTCCGCAGGCTCGTCCCTGCCGAAGCATTTGATGCGTACATTGAGCGCTTGAAGAACGAGGCCGCGTGATGGCGGCCTCGATCTCTTATCCCGACCGCCTCGCGGCGCTCGCGGCGGCCTTCCGTCGTCGTCGCGCGCTTCTGCGGTTGATCCTGCCCAACGCGATCGGCCAGGCGCTTGCCCGCCGCGTACAGCGGAGGACGTGATGACCGTCATTCCGATCCCAAGCGCCTATCGCCTCGCGCGGTGGCTCGACATCGAGGCGCTTCGCATCGCCGCCGGTGTCCGCAATGCGTCGGTCGCCAACACGATCGGAAGCATCTATCGCGCTTCGATCGTGCGCGGCTGCGACGAAGCCGCAGCCGCAGCCGACGCACGGCAGGCCCGCGCCTACCTCGTTGCCCGCATCGAGCAGATCGAAGGCATTCTCGCGTCCCCGCCGCCCTATGAACACCGGGAGGCTCGCAATGGCTGAACGCCTCATGGCCGCCGATCGCGTGGCTCTGGAAGGCGGGCACATTGTCGTCAAGGATCAGCGGGGCGTCATTCGCCTGACGAGCGATCCACGCGATGCCGCCGCCGCAGAGCGGCGCGGCTTCGATGTGAACCGGCACAGGCTGATCGCCGTCGAGACCTTCATCACCGATCGCTATGGCGGCCCCTGCGATTGTGACGATGCTCACGCATATTTGTCGCTCGCCTTCAATGCCATTGCGCTTTCGCGCCGCCTGTCCGGCTGGAAAGCCGATCCGCGTCCGTTGATCGAATGGGCGAGGCGTTGGACGCCTACCGCCGATCCGGTCAATGTCGAAAAGCTTGCAGTTGCTGTCACGGCCGCGCCGCGCTGGATCAGCGCAGCGCGCGCCGGCAAGCTCATGGCTGCAACCACAGCCGAGATCGAGCGCCTTGGCATAAAGACCGTATGGCCGAGCGACCGGCCCATTCGCGAGATTAGGCAGGCGAAGAAGAAGGCGAAGAACAAGGCCGACCGCGAGCGCGTTGCCGCCGCCCGCGCGGCGAAGCGCGGGCGGGCTGGCGGTGACATGCGGCTCGGCGCGGTGACTGTCTTCTGCAAAACGTACAAGCTTCCACGCAGCACGGTCTATCGCCGGATCGCGGAAGGAACGCTCGATCATTATCTCAATGGGAAGGGAATTGCGGCCCGGCCGGATGGGTGGGACAGACCTGTAGCATCTATAAGAGAAGATAACTCTTCTAATAGAGCTACACTTCTGTCCCACGGCGCAGCGCGCGAGCTTGGCGCGTCGATCCTTTCCTTCCAGCGGTCCATGCTTCCGGCCATTCAGGCGGCGGGTTCCGCCACCGCCGAGATCAATCGCAAGGTCGCACCGATCGGAAGGGCGGCTAGGCGGCTTGCCGCCTCCGCAGGAGCACGGTGATGATCCGCGCCGCGCTCCCGACCTCGCTAGCCGCGTCCGGTGCTAACGCGCCCGCCGGCCCCGGTAGACCCCCCGCACTCCAAAGGATTTTTGCGCCTCCCCCGCCCTCTGCGGGCAGCACGGCCCCGATCTTTGAGCGTTTTTGCACATTCCGTTTTGCCGTTTCGTTTCTGTTTGGAGACCACCAATGAGCAACCCGAACGCCCCCGCCGGCACGATCACCGGCCAACAGCTTGCGGCGCTTCTGATGCTGTCGCCGCGCCGCGTCCAGCAACTCGCGGCGCAAGGCGTCATCCCGAAGGCTGGCCGCGATGCCTATCCGCTTGTCGGGGCCGTCCGTGGCTATCTCGGCTGGCTCGATGACGAAAACCGCCGCGCGGCGCAGACGGCTTCGGCGGCGAAGGTCGCCGAAGCGCGCGCGCAGGAGATCGAGCAGCGGATCAAGGCGAAGATGGCGACCCTCATTCCGGTCGAGGATCATCGCGAGGTAATCGCCTCGCTGCTTCGCGTCGTCCGGCACGAGATCGGGAAGGTGCCGGCGGCGTTGCCCACGTACGTTCGCGAGAACGTCCGCGCCGAGATCGACGGCATGATGGAGCGGATCAGCAAGGCTGCGGCCGACGCGGCGAAGAAGACCGAACTCGGCGAGCAAATCTTCTAGCGCGTCATCGTCGCATCGCGCCAAGCAAGTAGTTGAGAAATCCAACGCGCGCGCTGGAAAAGCACACACAAGATTTCCAACGCGCCAGTGAGACAAAAAAATGCACGAAGACGCGCGTTATATTTCTCAAGTCCTTGACGTTTTCGCATAACGCGCGGATCGTCTTCATTGCCTGGTCGTGTTCAATCACGTGGGCGCTTCGAAAGTGAAGTCTTCACTCAAAGCGGCCGGGCCAGAAAAGAGAGGCCGCCGCTGTGAAATCCGAAATCCCCGAAAACGTCGAAGCCGTCACGCTCTCCGAAGCGATCGAGCACCCGGCTTTCTCTCCCGCCCTGCGTGGCGTCGTCATCGCGATGGCCGAAAACCCCGGCGCGTTCACGATCGATGAAATCGCCTTCGCCCTCGGGATCGACCCGCGCGAAATTGCCGAGCGCTTCGTCGCCGAGGCCATTGGTGCCGAAATCCTTCGCTGCGCCGAGGTCGATGCCGCGAAGGCGCGGGGTCTCAATTGATGAGCGCGCCCGTCCTCAATCTTCCGATCCAGCATCGCGGCGCACAGGTGCGCGCAGCGTCCTACCGGGAAACCGACAACAGCGTCGAACTGATCTTCACGACCGGCGCATCGGTTCGCAGGGTGTCGTGGTTGGATGGCGCTTACGACGAAATCCTCGACGTGACGCCGGCCGCCGTCAAGCTCGACCGCCTCAATGCCGGCGCGCCGTTCCTCGACACGCACGACGCCTACGACTTGAGCCGCGTCCTCGGCAGCGTCGTGCCCGGCTCGGCGCGCATCGAGAAAGGCAAGGGCTACGCGCGGGTGCAGTTGAGCGATGCGCCCGATGTCGCCTCGCCCGTCGCGAAGATCAAGGAAGGGACCGTCAGGAACGTGTCGGTCGGATACCGGGTGCTCCGCGTCGAGAAGACCGAAGCCGCCAAGGGTGCCGTGCCGATCCACCGCGTCCTCGAATGGGAGCCGCTCGAAATCTCGGCCGTCCCGATCCCCGCCGATCCGGGCGCGCAAGTGCGCGCCGGGACCGAAACTTTCCCCGTCATCATCGAAATCAAGGAGGGCCAGATGCCCGAGAACACGAACCCCGCCGCCGTCGAGGCCGAACGCGCCCGGAACGGCATCATCGCCGACATCGCGACCCGCGTCGGGCAGACCTCATTCGGCAACGAGCACATCGCGGCCGGCACTTCGGTCGAAGAGTTTCGCAAGCTGCTGATCGATCGGCTCGCCGAGGAAGACCGCCGCAGCGGCGGCCATATCGCGCATGTCGGTACGGTCCACGCTTCGGCTCACGATCGCTCCTTGGACGAACGCCGCGCAGCGGCGATGGAGAGCGCGATCTTGCACCGGGTCGCGCCGACCGAATTCAAGCTCGAAGCTGGCGGCGAGGCTTTCATGTCGATGCCGCTCCTTGAGGTCGCCCGCGCCGCCGTCGAAGCGCGCGGCGTCCGTACCGCCGGCATGTCGAAGATGCAGATCGCGGGCGAAGCGCTCGCGCAGCGTTCCATGGGCGGGATGCACTCGACCGCCGACTTTCCGGCGGTGCTGGCGAATGTGACGAACAAGGTTCTGCGGGCGAGCTACGAGGCCGTGCCGCAGACTTTCAGGCCGCTCGTTCGCGTTACGACCGTGGCCGACTTCAAGGAAGTGTCCCGCGTCAGCATCGGTGAAGCGCCCACTTTCGAGCGGGTGAACGAGCATGGCGAGTTCAAGCGCGGGACGATGGGCGAAACCGCCGAGAAGTATGCCATCGCGACCTACGGCCGCGTGATCGGCTTGACGCGGACGGCGATCGTGAACGACGACCTCTCCGCGTTCGACCGCATCCCGCGCTCCTTCGGCGTCCAGGCGGCGCAGCTTGAGAGCGATCTCGTGTGGAGCCAGATCATGGCAAACGGCGCGATGAGCGACGGCACTGCGCTTTTCCATGCCAACCATGGCAATCTGCTCACGGCCGGCGCGATCGGTGAAACCACCGTCGCCGAGGCTCGCTTGCTGATGAGCAAGCAGCGCAGCCTCGCGCCGAGCATTTCCGAGGAAGGCGTTTTGCTGAACCTGTCGCCGCAGTACCTCATCGTGCCCAAGGCGCTCGAAGTCGCGGCGCTCAAGTTTGTGACGGCGATCACTCCTGCGAAGACCGACGACGTGGTGCCGCAGGAACTGCGGAGCCTGACCGTGATCGCCGAGCCGCGCCTCGATGTCGGCATCGCCCGCCACGGCATCGCCGGTAGCGCGACGAATTACTTTTTCGCGGCGGCTCCGACGTACATCGACATCATCGAGCTTGCGTATTTGGAAGGCGCGACCGGCGTCTATACCGAAACGCGGATGGGCTTCGATATCGACGGCGTGGAGATCAAAGCCCGGTTGGACGTGGGCGCGAAGGTCATCGACCACCGGGGCCTGTCGAAGAACCCCTTCGCCGGGTGATGTTTCGGCGGCGGCGGTCCTTTCCGCCGCTGCCTAGCGCCCGCCCATCGGGCATGGCGGGCGGGCGCATCCTTCCGGCGGCGGTTCTTCTTCGGTTGCCGTCGCCCGCGCCCGACCCGCTGCTCGGGTCGGGCGCATCCCCTTCGCGATAGGAGCGCGCCGTGCCGAACCTCACTTCACAGCTTCTCATTAAACTGATCGACGGCGTGAGCGGCCCGGCGCGGAAAGCGGCGGGCGCGCTTGCCAACATCGGCAACGTCGCAAAGCGGATCAACGGCGCACAGGCGCGCGTTGCCAACGCCATCGAGCAGAACAACCGGGCGCTCGACGCCGCGCGCGGTCGCATGATGGACGCGGCCGCGATGGGCTACGCGCTTGCTCGCTCCCTCACCGCCCCGGTCAAGGCCGGCATCGATTTCCAGACCCAACTCGAAGACATCGGACAGAAGGCCGATATCCCGCAGGAAAAGCTCGCCGCGCTCGGCGCGCGCATCCGCAAGGTCGCTGCCGACACAACGCAAGCGGCTTCGCAGATGGCGAAGGGCATGGACACGCTGGTCGGCTTCGGCGCGAGTGAAGACGACGCGCTTGCGATGCTGCGGCCTATCGGCCGCGCCGCAACGGCCTACAACGCGCAGATCGAAGACCTTTCGCAGGCTTCCTATGCGGCACTTCTCAATCTCAAGGTGCCGGCCGATCAGGTCGCGACCGCGCTCGATGCGATGGCGCAGGCCGGGAAGAGCGGCGCGTTCGAACTGAAAGACATGGCGCGCTATGCGCCCGCGATCTTCGCCGCATATCAGGGCCTCGGCCAGAAAGGCGTCCCGGCCGTCGCCGACCTCGCCGCTGCGATGCAAGTCGTTCGGATGGGCGCAGGCGACAGCGCCGAGGCAGCGACGAACCTGTCGAACGTCTTGCAGAAGATCAACGCCCCGGCCACGCGCAAGAAGTTCGCGAAGATGGGCGTCAATCTTGAGCGGGAGATGAAGAAGGCCGCCGAGAAGGGCATGACGCCCATTGAGGCTATCGCCGAGATCACGAATAGGACGCTCAAGGGCGACCTCGGCAAGCTCGGCGATCTCTTCGAAGACGCGCAAGTGCAGAAGGGTCTCCGCGCGATCATCCAGAACGTGGACGAGTATCGGAAGATCAGGGCCGAAGCGCTCAAGGCGCAAGGCGTGGTCGAAGAGGACTACGCCCGCCGGCTCAAGACGACGCAGGGCTATATCCAGCGGTTCCGCAACACGATCGAGAACCTGAATACGTCGCTCGGCACCGCGCTCCTTCCCACCATCAACGAGATTGCCGACCGCCTCGCCGGCTTCGCGGCACGGCTCGCCGAGTTCGCCGAGAAGTTTCCCAACCTCACGCGCAACGTCATCCTCGCCGGGTCCGCGCTCATCAGCTTCCGCGTAGCAGCGGCGGCCCTGTCGTGGGCTGGCTTGCAGGCGAAGGGCGCAATCCTACAGATCGCGGCAGCGGCTCTGGCCGCTGCCGGCGGTATGTGGAAGTTCACCGCCGCGCTCGCCGGCTTCGTGGTCGCGCCTGTGATCGCCGCCTTCAACGGGCTGCGCACGGCGATGATCGGCTACGCTGCCGCCGCATCCGTCGCCGGCCACGGCACGGCGCTCGCGATGATGGGGCGCTCGCTTCTGTCTCTTCTGAACCCGCTTCGCCTCGTCACGGCAGCGATGCACCTGCTCAAGGTGGCGATCATCGGCAATCCGATCGGCATCGCGCTCGCCGCCATCGCGGCGGCCGGGACGTGGATTTACAATAACTGGAACGGGATCGCGGCGATGTTCAGCGGCATCGCGGACGGCTTCGCGAAAGGATTGGGGCCGGCGGCGAAGTTCTTGGAGCCGGTGGCGACCTTCACCCGGAAAATCTTCGATGCCGTCTCGGGCCTGCTCGGGCCGCTTGATGCCACCGAGGCGCAATGGCGGGCTTGGGGTGAGACCATCGGCGGCACGGTCGCTAGCGCGGTCAACGCCGTCGCGAACGGCATCGGCCGGCTTGTCGGCCTGTTCACCAGGGCCATTGAAGGCGCATACGCCTTCGGCCGCGCGGTCAAAAGCTGGACGGGTTGGGGCGGCGGCGATGCTCCGGCAGCGCCGGCCCCTGCTATCTCCGGCGCGCGCGCCAAGGGCGGCCCGATCTGGCCCGGCGGTGCCTTCCTCGTTGGCGAGCAAGGCCCCGAGATCGTCACCCCGAGCAAGCATGGCTATGTCCATCCGACCGGCTCGGGCGTCGGCGGCGCGGGCGGCAGCGGCGTCACGATCAACCAGACTTTCGCCCCGGTGTTCAACGGTATCACCGACACCGATGCGATCCTGCGCAAGATGGGCCGCCAGCTTGCCGATGCAACCAGCGAGGCGCTGCGCGGCGTCCAGGCCGACTACGGCTTCAAGTTCACCTGACGGAGGAACGAACGATGGCAAACGAAATGACAGTGGCGTTCGCGGCGCTCGCGCCGCTGATGTCTGCCCACACCGAGCGCGAGATCAGCGAGGCCATCGCCGAAGCGCGGGCGGAAGGTCGCGATCATGTCGTGATCGACATCGGCCTCAATCCCGGCTCGATGCGCCGCGCCGGCATCTATTTCAGCCAGCACGTTTCCGGCGACGAAGCGGATATCGCGACCGGCGCGTCCGAGGCGTTCGTGCAGGCGTGGTCGCTCGGTGAGCGGGAGGCATACCGGCGCATGATGGTCGCCCTTTCCTCGCCAGAGGCGAAGGGGCGCGAGATCGATGTGCTCGCCGCCCTGATGAACGGCGTGGGCGTCATCGACGCGCTTGCGGGCAATAGGCCTGCTCCGGTCACGCAGGCGGGCAACGTGGTCGCTTTGCGACCGCAGCGGGTCGCAGATGCGTCCGAAGCTGAATAGCGCGCACGCAGGGCTGTGGCGCGGAAGGTTCTAGTATTTTGGAGGATGCGATGAACGTCGAAGATCACGAAGCCGATCCCGCCGCAACGCTCTGGCGCGCGTACCTGCGGGTCTATGACAGGCTGGAAAGCCTGACCGACGATCCCGACGCCGCAACCGATCGGCGCGAGATCGGCGACCTGATCGACCGCGCTCGCTGCCTGATGGCGGACTTGAGCTTCGCGAAGCCCACGACGCCGCTCGGTGCGGTGGCGAGCCTGTACGCGGCCAAGCACTTCGCCGCCGAGGCGCAGGACACGACCAACGCGCAGGCGCGCGATAGCCTTCACCGTGCCGTCGAACGGTGCGTCGAGGCCGCGCTGTCCGTGCTTGAGCCGCGCGCGCAGGAAGCGCGTGCGCAGATGGTGAGTTCACAAGGATAGCCGCCGCACTCCTTGAGGGCGGCCGGTGCGCGCCCTTGCCCAAGCCTTGATGCCAGTGCCCTGCGGCGGCTCTTTCTCTTGTCGGAGAATGTCGAGGGTCAATCAAGGCAACCACCGGAACGAGCGGGGCGGCTGCAAGGCCGCCCCGCTTTTTCATCCACAGCCGCGCCGCGACCATTCCTGCCGGTATGATGTGCCTCTATCCTGCTCGAAGCGGACAAGGGGAACGGCTGATGGACGAAGCGGAGGCGCTTGAAAAGATTGCGGACGAGATGGATGAAATCCTCGCCCGTTTTGAGCACACACATGACGGCATCAAGATTGCCCGTGGCGATGAGGCGAGGTTCACCGGGCTTGTCCTTGAGGCGCGTGACCTGATGGGCCAAAGCGTCCTCGGGCCTCTGAACAACTTCGGCCACCAGCTTGAGACTGCTCGGATCAACGGCACACGGTACATCGGATCGCAAAGCTATCGCTCGGTGGAGCAAGCCGTTGGCATTGTCCGATCGGCAGTCATTACCATCAGGCGGCGCACCAGCCGTCCGCCGAACCTTCCGGCCGGAACCCCGGCCCCGCCGCCATACGTCAATCGCGCGCTCATCGAGCAGCTACGTTCGGCCCGATCGACCTCATGGGATTTGAAGCGGCTCGTGCGAATGTGCGAGGAACTGAACAATGTGTTCGCCAACGGCAACGTCCTTGCGTCGGCAATGCTCCTGCGCGCGATTGTCGATCACGTTCCGCCTATCTTCGGCTTCGAGCGCTTCGGGCAGGTCGTCGCCTCAATCGACAGGCAGTCGCTTAAAAAGAGCATGGAGCGACTTCATACTTCCTCGCGGGACATCGCGAACAGATGGCTTCATGAGATAATCCGACAGTCCGAAACCCTTCCGACCGAGACGCAGGTGGATTTCAGGCCCGAGCTTGATGCGCTGCTCGGCGCAGTGATCGCAGCACTTCCCCCCAAGCCGTAAGCGTCCCGCTTCCGCCCATGGGCAGGCCGCCGGCCGGCTTTGCGCCTTCGCCGCACCGTGGTAGCGGAAACCTGCCGACGCGGGCCTTCGGGCGCGCGTGGCCCGAGGAAAGGAACGTGCTGTGACGGAAGACGCCAACCCGATGCCGATCGGCTCCGCTGCCTGGGCAGAGGCGATGGCGACCAGTATGCGCGTCGCGGCCCGGATCGCCGAGATGGACGACGCCGAGCTTGCCGCCTTCCGCGAGCGCCTTCGTGCCGATCCCGAGACGCGCGAGACCATCGTCAGCGATCTCGCGGACGCGCACCGCAATCTGGCCGACATGCTTGCCGTGATCGAGATCGCCGAACGCCGCCTTGAGATCGTCAGGCAGGACGAGCGCCACAAGTGCGACTGCTGATCGCGCGCGAAGTGGTCACTTCCGCATCAGTTCTGGCAGCGGATCGTCAAGCCATTGCTTGCCGTCCTTCTGTGCCGCCCAAGGATTGCCGAATGCCTTGGCGGTCGGCGGCTCTTCGCCGACCTTGATCGCCGCCTTCACAGCACGGCGCTCGCGCCGATGCTCGGCCGTCTTGAACGGCTTATCGGTATCGGCGGTGGTGATGCCGACAATCGGCGTCTTTCTGCGTGAACGTGCCATTTCCCTTCGTCCCAAGTCTTTCCGCTCGTATAGCGGCAAAGGCGCAACGGCCGCCAGCGGCCGTCCTTCCTGCGAAGAGTGGGTTTTGCAGACGACCTTATGTCTGGTAGCTTGCCGCCTCGGGCAGTCTCGCCCATACCACATTGATAATATGTGAAACGAGAGCGGCAGCAGTTATCAGGTAGCGCGTGACATGGACGAACTGACACTGATGATCTACAGCACTTTGGCAATCATCGCTGCTTCCACTGCCTGGGTCGTTTGGTACACTAGGCGACACGAGAGCTGATCCCGTTCGATTTCCGTGGAGCCCCGCTGCCATCAGCGCGGCTCATCTGGATCAACAGAAATTTTTCACTGTTGGTATGAACGTTGGTATCGGCGAAAGACGCCCGCGAAAACTCCCCGGGAATTCAAGACGTTAGGCGCACAATTCCTATCCGTCCCGGGGAGCCACTTTTCGCTTCGTATCTTCCGCATTTCGAGCTGGATGGTTCTGGTCTGCGCGATCGGGATTCCGGCGACCGCCCATACTTCGACGCATCCCGGAGTCGCGCATTGCCGAGCCGCAAAGCGGCGGAAAATGGGGCAGGATCTGGAAAAGCGATGGTGGGCGCGACAGGGATTGAACCTGTGACCCCACCCGTGTGAAGGGTGTGCTCTCCCGCTGAGCTACGCGCCCGTTCGCGAAGGCCGACGATCTGGAACGGAAAATCCCGCGTGGGATATCGCCTCGTTCCGCCGCGCCGCTCGCGAAAGTGCCGCGATATAAGGGAGCCTGCGGCTGCAAGTCAAGGACGTATCGGCGACGTCTCAGCGCGCCAGCGCGGCCAGAAGCCCGTCCGCCATGTCGACCGTCAGCTCGTCGAAATGCGAGATAATCCGCGACGGCGCGAATTCCCGCACATGCCGGTCGGTATAACCGAAATCGACGGCGACGACCGGGATGCCGGCGGCCTTGGCCGTGTCGATGTCGGTGCGCGAATCGCCGACCATCACCGCGCGGGCGGGATCGCCTCCGGCCAGCCTGATCGTCTCTGAAAGATGGCGCGGGTCGGGCTTGCGGAAGGGGAAGGTGTCGGAGCCGCAGACCGCCGCGAAGCGCGAGGCAAGGCCGAGCGAGCCGATCAGCGCGTTCGAAAGCCGCTCGTACTTGTTGGTGCAGATCGCGGCGACGTAGCCGGCCGCGTCGAGCCGGTCGATCGCCGCCAGTACCCCGGGAAACGGCCGCGACCGCCCCGGCATGTTGGCGCTGTAGTGATCGAGGAACACCGCCTGCAATTCGTCGAGCCGCGCCCCGGTCAGATCGTGCCGCTGCGAGGCGAAGGCCCGCTCGATCATCACCCGGCTGCCCATGCCGACGAAGCGGCGCAGTTGCTCGGGCTCGGCGGCGGCAAGGCCGGCGGCCTCGAGGCAATGGTTCAGGCTGTCGAGCAGGTCGGGCGCGGTGTCGATCAGGGTTCCGTCGAGATCGAAGACGACGATGGGGCGGGTCATGGCTGTTCCACTGTTCGATGGGGGCCCAGCGATACTCCTTGGAAATCGCGCGGGCAAGCGCGCGCCGACAGGCGGCCTCAACGGGGGACTTTGCCCGGCGTGGCAAAGCTGTTACGAGGCGGCTGGGTTTTCGGGATCGGATCGATGGACGCCAGGCAGTTGAAGATCGAGGCGGCGCGGGTCGCGCTTTCGCATGTCGAGGACGGCATGCGGCTTGGCATCGGCACCGGCTCCACCGCCGAGGAATTCGTCCGCCTGCTGGCGGCGCGGATCGATGCCGAGCGCCTGTCCGTCACCGGCGTGCCGACCTCGGAGCGCACGGCCGAGCTGTGCCGGGCCCTCGGCGTTCCGCTCGCCACGCTGGACACGATGCCGGAGCTCGACCTGACCGTCGACGGTGCCGACGAGATCGACGGCCGGCTTTCGCTGATCAAGGGCGGCGGCGGCGCGCTGCTGCGCGAGAAGATCGTCGCGGCGGCTTCCGCACGTATGCTGGTGATCGCCGATTCCTCGAAGATCGTGGCGACGCTCGGCCGCTTTCCCCTGCCGATCGAGGTCAATCCCTTCGGCCTGAAGGCGACCGAGATCGCCATCGCCAAGGCCGCCGCACGGCTCGGCCTGGACGGCCCCCTCGCCCTGCGCATGGGCGCGGGCGCCGATGCCGGCGAACCCTTCGTCACCGACGGCGGCCACTATATCATCGACGCATCTTTTGGCCTCATTCCCGATACACAAGCGCTCAGCGATGCTCTCCACGCCATTCCGGGCGTGGTCGAGCACGGCCTTTTCATCGGCCTGGCGTCCACGGCGGTCGTCGCGGATGCCGGCGGTGTCAGGACGCTGCGCCCAGCAGGATAACTCAAGGAGTTCCGACGCTCATGAACCTCGCCATCCGTTCCCGCCGCATCGCCGTCGCCCTCGGGGCGTTCGCCCTTGCCGTGAGCGCCAGCCTGCCCGCCACGGCGCAGGAGATCGCCGAATCCCACCTGTCGGCCGCGCGTTCGGTGCTGACGGCGCTGCGCGCCACCGAGGAGTTCGACTTCATCCTGCCGGGCGCGGCGCAGTCGCTGAAGAGCGAGCTGATCCAGAAGAACCCCGACCTTCAGGCGGTCATCATCGAGGTGGTGGACAGCACCGCCTTTGCGCTGGCGGCGCGGCGCGGCGACCTCGAGCGCGAGGCGGCGACGATTTATGCCCGCACCTTCAGCGAAGCCGAGCTGACCGAGATCGCGACCTTCTACAATTCCGCCACCGGCAAGAAGCTGCTCAGCGACAGCCCGATCGTCACCCGCGAGGTGATTCGCGCCGCCGAGATCTGGCAGAACGGCATCGCCCGCGACCTCGCCCAGCAGGCGGGCGAGGAACTGGCCAAGCGCGCCGGGGCGAACGCGCCGCAGCAGCCGGAAGGCGCGGCCCCCAAGCAGCAATAGGGACGCCCTCGCCAGTCGAGGTCTCTATCGGCCCGGCCTCGCGCCGGGCTTTTCTTTTGCCGCTTGAGTGCATAGGTGAGGCACGCACACAATTTCCGGAGCCCGCCATGCCTGATTTCGACTATGACCTCTTCGTCATCGGCGGCGGCTCGGGCGGGGTGCGCGCCGCCAGGCTGGCGGCCGCCATGGGCAAGCGCGCGGCAATTGCCGAGGAATACCGCTTCGGCGGCACCTGCGTCATTCGCGGCTGCGTGCCGAAGAAGCTCTTCGTCTACGCCTCGCAGTTCCCCGAGCATTTCGAGGATGCGGCCGGCTATGGCTGGACCGTCGGGGAAGCGCGCTTCGACTGGCCGACGCTGATCGCCAACAAGGACAGGGAGATCGCCCGTCTCGAGGGCCTCTATCGCCGCGGGCTGGAAAATGCCGGCGCCGAAATCGTCGAAAGCCGGGCCGTGCTCGAAGGCCCGCACATGGTGCGCATCGTAGCCGAGAACCGTGTCGTCACCGCCCGCCACATCCTGGTCGCCACCGGCGGCCGGCCGAGCCCCCACCCGGCGCTCCCCGGCGTCGAGCACACCATCACCTCGAACGAGGCCTTCCACCTCGAGGCGCTGCCGCGCGCCATCGCCATCGCCGGCGGCGGCTACATCGCGGTCGAGTTCGCCAACATCTTCCACGGCCTCGGCGTCGAGACCACGCTCGTCTATCGCGGCAAGGAGATACTCGGCCGTTTCGACATGGACATGCGCCGCGGCCTGCACGCGGCGATGGAGGCCAAGGGCATCCGCATCCTCACCCAGGCGATCGCCCACGGCGTCGCGAAGCGGCAGGACGGCAGGCTCGACGTCGCTCTTTCCAGCGGCGAACGGCTGACGGTCGACCAGTTCATGCTGGCGATCGGCCGCACGCCCAACACCGAAGGGCTGGGGCTGGACGCGGCCGGCGTCGAGACCGGGCCGGCGGGCGAGATCGTGGTCGACGACTGGTCGCGCACCAATGTCGGGCACATCTACGCCGTCGGCGACGTCACCAACCGGGTGCAGCTGACGCCGGTGGCGATCCACGAGGCGATGTGCTTTCTCGACACCGTCTATCGCGACAAGCCGACGAAGCCCGATTTCGACGCGATTCCCACGGCCGTGTTCTCGCAGCCCGAGATCGGCACGGTCGGCCTGTCCGAGGACGAGGCGGCCGGGCGCTTCGAGGAGCTCGAGATCTACCGCGCCGAATTCCGCCCGATGCGCCACACGCTGTCCGGCCGTCAGGAGCGCATGATCATGAAGCTGGTGGTCGACGCCGCCACGCGCCGGGTTCTGGGCGCGCATGTGCTGGGGCCGGACGCCGGCGAGATGGCGCAGCTTCTCGGCATCGCCGTCAAGGCCAGGCTCTCGAAGGACGATTTCGACGCCACGATGGCCGTCCACCCGAGCGCGGCCGAGGAACTGGTCACCATGTACCAGCCCTCCTATCGGGTGCGGAACGGCGCCCGGGTCTGACCGGCCCGCGACCGTCCGGCGCCTTCCCCGCCCGCCGTCGCGGAACGTGCCGGCGCGGCTTTGCCTTGGCCGCGCACGGTGCTATGAGGGGCCCACATTTCCAGTCCAACCGCGGGGTTCCTCCCGCTTTTCCCAATATCGAGGGGGTTCCCATGGCGAAGATCAAGGTGGCAAATCCGGTTGTCGAACTCGACGGCGACGAGATGACGCGCATCATCTGGCAACTGATCAAGGACAAGCTGATCCACCCCTATCTCGACGTCGACCTCCATTATTACGATCTCGGCATCGAATACCGCGACCAGACCGACGACCAGGTGACGGTCGACGCCGCCAACGCCATCAAGAAGTACGGCGTCGGCGTCAAATGCGCCACCATCACGCCGGACGAGGCGCGCGTCGAGGAATTCGGCCTGAAGAAGATGTGGAAGTCGCCCAACGGCACCATCCGCAACATCCTCGGCGGCGTCATCTTCCGCGAGCCGATCATAGCCAAGAACGTGCCGCGCCTGGTGCCGGGCTGGACCCAGCCCATCGTCGTCGGCCGCCACGCCTTCGGCGACCAGTACCGCGCCACCGATTTCCGTTTTCCCGGCAAGGGCAAGCTGACGATCAAGTTCGTCGGCGAGGACGGCCAGACGATCGAGCACGAGGTGTTCGACGCGCCGGGCTCGGGCGTGGCCATGGCGATGTACAACCTCGACGAGTCGATCCGCGACTTCGCCCGCGCCTCGCTGAACTACGGTCTGCTGCGCGGCTATCCGGTCTACCTGTCGACCAAGAACACCATCCTGAAGGCCTATGACGGCCGCTTCAAGGACATCTTCCAGGAGGTCTACGAGGCCGAGTTCGCCGCCGCCTTCAAGGAAAAGAAGATCTGGTACGAGCACCGCCTGATCGACGACATGGTGGCGTCGAGCCTGAAATGGTCGGGCGGCTATGTCTGGGCGTGCAAGAACTATGACGGCGACGTGCAATCCGACACGGTGGCTCAAGGCTACGGCTCGCTCGGCCTGATGACCTCGGTGCTGATGACGCCGGACGGCCGCACCGTCGAGGCCGAGGCCGCCCACGGCACCGTCACCCGCCACTATCGTCAGCACCAGAAGGGCGAGGAGACCTCGACCAACTCCATCGCCTCGATCTTCGCCTGGACGCGCGGCCTCGCCCACCGCGCCAAGCTCGACGACAATGCCGAGCTGAAGCGCTTCGCCGACACGCTGGAGCGCGTCTGCGTCCAGACCGTCGAGTCGGGCTACATGACCAAGGACCTGGCGCTGCTGATCGGCGCCGACCAGCCCTGGCTCTCCACCACCGGCTTCCTCGACAAGATCGACGAGAACCTCCAGAAGGCCATGGCCTGATCCGCGCCAGCGCCTGCGGACATGGGAAAGGCGGCTTCGGCCGCCTTTTCCTTTGCTGCATTCTTTGCCGCCGGCCATCGAACTTTCGCCGCGCGGTTGCGTTATACAGACGGCTTCACGCCCGGCGACATATGACGACATATAAGGAGATCATCATGCGTCACGGAAAATTCCTGCTCGGACTGGTGCTCGGCGGCCTGCTGACCGGCGGCGCCATCGCGCAGACCACCCTGGTCGAGGTCGACGACAACGTGCATGTGGCGGCCTTCGGCGCCATCGCCGATCAGGTCGACGACTGGGACGTCTACGACGCCTCGGGCGTCGAGATCGGCGAGGTCGACGAGGTCGTCGGCCCCGACGCCGGAACGCCGTCCGCGCTGGTGATCGACTTCAAGGGCAATGCCGGCTACGCCGACCGCGACGTCGTCATCCCCCTCGACCGGTTCACGCAGGCCAACAACCGCCTGACGCTGAACGCGGCCCCGGACGCCGTCGGCGCCATGGAAACGTGGAACGACTGACCCGCCTCCGGGCGGCTCTTGTCGCCTATCCGAGGGCAGCGAGGCCGGGGAAGGTTTCGAGCAGCCAGTAGGCGAACGCCTGCATGCCGCCGGTCAGGAACAGCACGCCGGCCAGCACCAGCAGCAGGCCCATCACCTTCTCGACGCGGCCGAGATGCACCCGGAACCGGCCGAGGAAGCGCATGAACGCACCGGAGAACAGCGCCGCGAACAGGAACGGGATGCCGAGGCCGAGCGAATAGGCGGCAAGCAGCATCGCCCCCTCGCCTACCGTGTCGCGGCCGCCGGCCAGCGTCAGGATCGGCCCCAGCACCGGGCCGATGCACGGCGTCCAGCCGAAGGCGAAGGCAAGCCCCATCAGATAGGCGCCGAGCGCGTTGGCCGGCTTGCCCGCGCTCTGGAACCGCGCCTCGCGCGACAGGAGCGGGATGCGGATGACGCCGAGGAAATTCAGCCCCATCGCGATGATGAGGAGGCCGGCGACCACCGCCAGCTCCTGCTGCCATGCCCTGAGCAGGCCGCCGATCGACGAGGCGCCGGCGCCGAGCGCGACGAACACGGTCGAGAAGCCGAGCACGAAGGCGAGCGACGCGCCGACGAGCGCAAGCCGCGCCGATGCCGCGCCGGCCGCCCCGCCCCTGCCCCCATCCATGACGGCCGCCCCGCCGGCCGGGCGCACGGCGTCGCCACGGAAATCATCGATCGAAACGCCGGCCATGTAGCACAGATATGGCGGCACCAGCGGCAGCACGCACGGCGACAGGAACGACAGCGCCCCCGCGCCGACCGCGCTCATATAACCGATGTCGATCGCCATGCGCGAACTCCCGCTTCACAATCCGCGCCTGATATAGCGGCTCGCGGCCGTAGCCTCCAATCACCAAAGCGTGGCATAGGGTCGCTGAGCGAATGGCCTTTGCCTTTCGTGCTCGGGATGAAAGGCAGCCTGGTCGCGTAATGGGCGCGCAGCGTGATGCCGCGCGGCGGGGGCCGTCATCGGGCTTGCCTTTGGCGAGGCCCTGCGCAAATTTCTCGTGACGTCGGTTGGAGAGGACGGGCATGAGGACTTTTCCCGGTTTGGCAGTCATCGCAGGCGGCTTGGCCTTGCTCGCGCCGCCTGCACATGGGCAGGATGACGCCATGGAGTTTCAGCGCTGCATCTGGCGATGCCTGGCAAACTCCAACGGTGCCGACGATCCGGCATATCAGCAGTGCGTCACCGACGTCTGCGACGGCGGCGCGCCTGCATACTCCGCCCCGCCGGAGGGGCGATGGGGCTATGGTCACCACCCGGTCCTCGGCCTGTCTGCGCATATCAATGTCGACGGCCACGCGCTCGGCTTTGCCTGCATAGCGGTCTACTGGGCTATGAAATGTCACAGGGGTGCGATCATTAGCTTGAGCGCCGCGACGATATTCGCCACCTGGACAGGTATTTTCATCACGATGACCGATGGTATTGCCTTATTCGCATCGCGATAGCCACATGAGGGGACGAGCATGGATTACGTTCACGAGATCGCCATTGCCTGGTTGATCCTCAACACGCTTGCGCTCTGGCTGTTCGAGGGGGCGTGGAGAAAGGCTGCCCTCGTTCCGGCGGCAATCATGGTGGCCGCGTTGGCCGTGGCCATGCTTGGGGGCCTGGGAGGATCGAACATCGCCCCGATCTGGGTCGTCTTCGCCATTCCCGTCTGCTTCGTGCTGACGGTCTGCCTTTGGATCGCCCGCGGCGTGGCGTGGGTCATGAAGCTGATGTAGCGATCCGGAAAGGGAAGTCATCGATCTTCTTGGTGAGCGCGCTGGGGCTCGAAC
>JBDHTD010000032.1:0-36070 GCA_039808485.1 Aquamicrobium sp.
GCCGACACGACCGCCGACACGACCGCCGGCCCGGCCCGGCAGGCCGCACGGGGCACCGTGTTCCCGATCATCCTCGCGGTGAGCCTGTGCCACATGCTCAACGACGTGATGCAGTCGCTGCTTTCGGCGATCTATCCGATGCTGAAGGCCGAGCATTCGCTCGATTTCTGGCAGATCGGCCTCCTGACCTTCACCTTCCAGGTGACGGCCTCGCTGTTGCAGCCGGCGGTCGGCCTCTACACCGACAGGCGGCCGATGCCGCAATCGCTGCCCGTCGGCATGGCCTCGAGCATGGTCGGCCTCTTCCTGCTCGCCTTCGCCCACAGCTATGCGCTGCTGCTGGTCGGCGCCGGGTTGATCGGCATCGGCTCGGCCATCTTCCACCCGGAAGCCTCGCGCGTGGCGCGGATGGCCTCGGGCGGCCGCTACGGCCTGGCGCAATCGCTGTTCCAGGTCGGCGGCAATTTCGGCTCGGCGATCGGCCCCCTGCTCGCGGCCTTCATCGTCGTGCCGCGCGGCCAGTCGAGCGTGGCGTGGTTCGCGGTGATCGCGCTCGCCGGCATGCTGATCCTCAACCGCGTCGGCGTCTGGTATGCCCGCACCATGGCGGCCAATGCCGGGCGCGCCGCCGCCGCGACGACCGCGTCGCTGCCGCGCGGCCGCGTCGCCGTCGCCCTCGTCGTGCTCGTCCTGCTGGTGTTCTCGAAGAACATCTACACCGCCAGCATATCGAGCTATTACACCTTCTACCTGATAGAGAAGTTCAGCCTCACCGTGCAGCAGTCGCAGATGATGCTGTTCCTGTTCCTCGGCGCGATGGCGCTCGGCACCGTGCTCGGCGGCCCCATCGGCGACCGCTTCGGCTCGCGC
Organism: Aquamicrobium sp.; assembly: GCA_039808485.1. GTDB lineage: Bacteria > Pseudomonadota > Alphaproteobacteria > Rhizobiales > Rhizobiaceae > Aerobium. The sequence goes on from JBDHTD010000032.1 coordinate 871, forward strand.
ACGGTGATCTGGTTCTCGATCCTCGGCGTGCTGCCGTTCACGCTGGCGCTGCCCTATGCCGACCTGTTCTGGAGCGGGGTGCTGTCCTTCGTCATCGGCGTGGTCATGGCGTCGGCCTTTCCCGCCATCCTCGTCTTCGCCCAGGAGCTGGTGCCCGGCCGCGTCGGCATGATCGCCGGCATCTTCTTCGGCTTCGCCTTCGGCATGGGCGGCATCGCCGCCGCCGTCCTCGGCGTGCTCGCCGACGTCAACGGCATCGAATGGGTCTATGCCGTCTGTTCGTTCCTGCCGGCGCTCGGGCTGCTCACCATCCTGCTGCCGAGCCGCCGCGAGCTGCGCCAGGCGCGATAGGCTGCGCGGTTGCGCGATCCGGCCGCTTCCGCTATAGCACCGCCACCCGCGTAGACACCCTTGGAGGCAACGCGGCGGGAAGCGGCTTCCGCAGCGCGATCTCTAAAGGTGGCCCGAAAAGTGGCTTGCCGGTTTTCGGACAGGATCGCGCTCTGGATCAGAGCCGCTTTCGACGTTTGCGGACAGGGTCCGCGGACGCTCCAGCAACCTGAACGAAAGGAAATGCCATGAGCAAGTCTTACGAGCTCAAGGCCGAGGCGCGCGAGAAGGTCGGTAAGGGGTCCGCCCGCGAACTGCGCCGCAACGGCAAGGTGCCCGCCGTCATTTACGGCGACAAGCAGGCTCCGCTCGCCATCGCGCTGAGCTACAAGGACGTCTACTACAAGATCCACGGCGGCGGCTTCCTGACCACCGTGGCGACCGTCGACGTCGACGGCCAGAAGATCCAGGTCCTCCCCAAGGAATACCAGCTCGACCCGGTGCGCGACTTTCCGCTCCACGTCGACTTCCTGCGCGTCGGCGCCAACACGCTGGTGACGGTCCAGATCCCGGTTCGCTTCGTCAACGAGGAGAAGTCGGCCGGCATCAAGCGCGGCGGCGTGCTGAACGTCGTGCGCCACGAGATCGAGGCCCACGTTCCGGCCAACGCGATCCCGGATTTCATCGAGGTCGATCTCGCCGGCACCGATCTCGGCCACTCGATCCACATCTCGGCGGTCGAGCTGCCCAAGGGCGTGAAGCCGACCATCACCGACCGTGACTTCACCATCGCCACCATCGCGGCGCCCGCTGGCCTCAAGAGCGAGGAAAGCGAAGCGGCCGAGGGCGAATAACGCCTGCCCGCCGGGAGCCGTCCGTCATGCTGCTGATCGCGGGCCTCGGCAATCCCGGCGCGAAATACGAGAACAACCGGCACAATGTCGGCTTCATGGCGGCGGACGCGATAGCCCGCCGCCATTCGTTTTCGCCCTGGTCGCGGAAGTTCCAGGGCCTGGTCGCCGAAGGGCGCATCGGGACCGAGAAGGTGCTGCTTATCAAGCCGCAGACCTTCATGAACCTGTCCGGCCAGTCGGTCGGCGAGGCGATGCGCTTCCACAAGCTCTCCCCGGCCGACCTGATCGTGCTTTACGACGAGCTCGACCTCGCGCCGGGCAAGGTGCGGGTCAAGACCGGCGGCGGCGCCGGCGGCCACAACGGCATCCGCTCCCTCGACGCCCATTGCGGCAAGGACTACCGGCGCGTGCGCATCGGCATCGGCCATCCCGGCGTGCGCGAGATGGTGATGCCGCATGTGCTGGGCGATTTCGCCAAGGCCGACCGCGAATGGCTGGAGGCGCTGCTCGGGGCGGTGGCCGACAACGCCGACAAGCTGGTGGCCGGCGACGACAACGGCTTCATGAACAAGGTCAGCCTCGCCGTGCGCGGCCCGCAGGAAGAGAAGCCGGAAAAGCCGGCGCCGAAGGGCCAGAGCCACATCCGCCAGGCCCGGCCGAAGACGCCGAAGGTCGAGTTGCCCGAAGGCGGGCCGATGGCGGCGATGCTGAAGAAGCTGCTCGGCGGCAAGGACTGACGCCGGCCAGTTTGCCTTCATCCGGGCTTGACGTTCGCGGACGGTTTCGCCCATAGCCCTTGCCACCTCTTTCATTTCCCGACAGGACCATAGACCATGGGTTTCAAGTGCGGCATCGTTGGGCTTCCCAACGTCGGCAAGTCCACGCTCTTCAACGCGCTGACCAGGACCGCCGCGGCGCAGGCGGCGAATTACCCCTTCTGCACCATCGAGCCGAACACCGGCGAGGTCGCCGTGCCCGACGCCCGCATGACCCGCATCGCGGCCGTCGCCGGCTCGAAGGAGATCATCCCCACCCGCATCTCCTTCGTCGACATCGCCGGCCTGGTCCGCGGCGCCTCGAAGGGCGAAGGGCTCGGCAACCAGTTCCTCGCCAACATCCGCGAGGTCGACGCCATCGTCCACGTGCTGCGCTGCTTCGAGAACGACGACATCACCCATGTCGAGGGCCGCATCGACCCGGTGGCCGACGCCGAGACCGTCGAGACCGAGCTGATGCTGTCGGACCTCGAAAGCCTCGAGCGCCGCATCGTCCAGACGCGCAAGCGCGCGACCGGCAACGACAAGGAATCGATGACCGTTCTGCCGGTGATGGAGGAAGCGCTCAACCTGCTTCAGGACGGCAAGCCGGTGCGGACGATGCTTTCCGGCATCGCCGCCGAGGACCTGAAGATCCTGCAAGGGCTGAACCTGCTGACCTCGAAGCCGGTGCTCTACGTCTGCAACGTCGCGGAAGAGGACGCGGCCGGGGGCAACGCCCATACCGAGGCCGTCGAGGCGATGGCGCGGACGCAGGGCGCGGGCACGGTCGTCATCTCCGCCGAGATCGAGGCCGAGGTCGCCCAGCTTGCCGACGAGGAGGCGAAGGAATATCTCGACGCCATGGGCCTGGCCGAGCCCGGCCTCGACCGGCTGATCCGCGCCGGCTACGCGCTGCTCAACCTCATCACCTATTTCACCGCCGGCCCCAAGGAAACCCGCGCCTGGACCATCGAGAAGGGCACCAGGGCGCCGCAGGCCGCCGGCGTCATCCACAGCGATTTCGAGCGCGGCTTCATCCGCGCCCAGACCATCGCCTTCGACGACTACGTCACGCTCGGCGGCGAGGTGGCGGCCAAGGAAGCCGGCAAGGCCCGCGACGAAGGCAAGGACTATGTCGTGCAGGACGGAGACGTGCTCCTGTTCCGCTTCAATACCTGAAGGCACGACCGAAGAAGCGCCCGAAGGCGCCGGAAGGGCATTGCGCCGCGCGGCCCGACCCGGCACACTCGTTGTTCAAGATTGAACGGGATTGCCGCATGACCGCGAAGAAATGGGCGTTCGAGGATTTCGTCCCGGGGCGGACGATCGACCTCGGCGAAAAGCACGTCACCGCCGACGAGATCGTCGAATTCGCCCGCGAGTTCGACTTCCAGCCGATGCATCTCGACGAGGAAGCCGGCAAGGCGAGCCTGCTCGGCGGGCTTGCCGCCTCGGGCTGGCACACCGCGTCGATGCTGATGCGGATGATGTGCGATTCCTTCCTGCTCGATTCCACCTCGCAGGGTTCGCCGGGCGTCGATACGCTGCGCTGGAAGAAGCCGGTGCTGGCCGGCGACACGCTCAAGGGGTCCTGCACCGTGCTGGCGGCGCGCACGTCCGGCTCCCGGCCCGGCCTCGGCCTCGTCAACGTGCGCTACGACCTCGTCAACCAGCGCGGCGAAACGGTGCTCGAAATGCGCAATACCGGCATGTTCCTGACGCGCGGAGCCGCCGCATGACCACGCTCGACGAATATCTGCGCATCGGCGAGACGATCACGCTCGGCTCGCACACGTTCGAACCCGGGGAAATCAAGACCTTCGCCCGCAAGTTCGACCCCCAGCCCTTCCATGTCGACGAGGACGCGGCCAGGGGCACGCTGTTCGGCGCGCTGTGTGCCTCGGGCTGGCACACCGTCGCGACATGGATGAAATACAATCTCAGGCAGCGCCAGGAGGTCGGCGAGATGCCGTGGGACGGCCCCGGCCCGCGGCCGCAATTCGGCCCCTCGCCCGGCCTGGAGAAGCTGAGATGGCTGAAGCCGGTCTATGCCGGCGAGACCCTCACCTTCACCCGCCGCGCCCTCGGCCACCGCGCGCTGGCGACGCGGCCGGGATGGCGCATCGTGACCATGGCCTGCGGCGCCTCCGATTCGACCGGCGCCACGGTGCTGGAGTTCGAAAGCATGGTGCTGGTCAAGACCGGCTGAACGCCCGGTCGCAAACGCCCCTGCCGCAAAGGGCTGAACGCGACGGCGGCAGGCCGTCGGCATAGCCGCAACGAAAGACCGCCCGACCAAGGGCCATCGGTCGGGCGGCGAGAAGCATGCGATCCCGAAACGAACCGCATCCGCGCGGCGCAACCCTTGCGAGCAACGCGGCGATGCCGATTTCATAGCCGTGGATATCTGCCGCGCATACTCCCAAATGGGATAGCCGCCACCAGCCAGCCGGCGGGAGTCTCAACCTTCGCCCGCCAGCCGGCGGGCAAGCAGCGCGCGCCGGGTCTGCCGCCGTGGCTTGCGCTCCACCGTCGCCAGCCGTGCCGGCAACTCCGCCATGATCGCGCAGCGCGCCTGCGGCGTCATCGCGATCCAGGCGGCGATCTCGTCGCGCGTGCGGCCGCAGCCGAAGCAATAGCCGGTTCCATCGTCGATGGAACAGACGAGGATGCAGGGAGATTCGATCGCCGTCATCGCCGCTTCATGCCTCCGTCCGGGTTCGGTCCCTTTGCCGCGCGCCGGCCTTTCGCCCCAACCTTTCGCCCCAACCTTTCGCATTGTGCTTCATCTTTCAAGGCGCTATGCCCGTGGCGATTTCCAGCCGCACCGGATCACGCCATGACAACCGGCCTTCCCTTCGACGATTTCCGCACGCTCCTCAAGGCCCTGCCCGGCCCGAACGAGGCGGCGCGCGCGCGCGTCGCCGCGCGCAACGCGGCGCTGTCGGCGCAAGGGCCGGCGCTTGGCAGGCTCGGCGAGATCGCCGAATGGCTGGCGGCCTGGACCGGCCGCGACCCGCAGGTCGTGCGCCCGCTCGTGGCGCTGTTCGCCGGCACCCATCGCGGCGTCGCCGACTCGCGCGAGCGGACGCAAGCCATGGTCGAGCACGCCGCGGCCGGCGGCGCCATGGTCTGCCAGCTCTGCGCCGCCAACGATCTCGGCCTGAAGATATTCGATCTCGCGCTGCACCTGCCCGCCGGCGACATCGCCGAGGAAGCCGCGCTCGACGAGCGCGGCTGCGCCGCGACCATGGCGTTCGGCATGGAGGCGATCGCCGGCGGCATCGATCTCGTCTGCGTCGGCGCCATCGGCGTCGGCGGCGACCGCTCCGCCGCCGCCCTGATGGCGGCGCTCCACGGCGGCCCGGCCGCGCAATGGGGCGAGCGGCACGCCGCCGGCATCGAACGGGCGCTCGACCGCCACGGCGGCCATCTCAAGGACCCGCTCGAAGCGCTGCGCCGGCTGGGCGGCCGCGAGCATGCCGCACTCGCCGGCGCCATCCTCGCCGCGCGGATGGAGAAGATCCCGGTCATTCTCGACGGCTATGCCGGCCTTGCCGCCGCCGCCGTGCTCAAGGCCGCCGACGCGGGCGCCATCGATCACTGCCTGCTCGGCCATGTCTCGACCGCGCCCGGCATGGCGAGGGCGGCCGCCGTCCTCGGCCTCCGGCCGCTTCTCGACCTTTCCCTCGGCGACGGCGAAGGCGCGGGCGCGGCGCTCGCCGCCGGCATCGTCAAGAACGCGGCGCTGGTCCATTCCGGCATGGCGGTCATGCCGCAATAGCCCCGACAGGGAGAACCAGCCGGGGCTTTCCGCCGCGTCGCGGCTTCATAAACCGGATATTCTTGCGTACATTGGCGCGTCACAGAAGGAATCCGGACCCATGTCGCTCGACAGGATCGACATCGCCATTCTCGAGGCGCTGCAAAAGGACGGCCGCATCTCCAACGCGGCGCTGGCCGAGAAGGTGGGGCTGTCGCAATCGGCCTGCTCGCGCCGGCTCGACAGCCTGGAGAAGGAAGGCGTGGTGCGCGGCTATCACGCGCGGCTGTCCAATGCCGCGCTCGGCCACGGCATGACCGCGATCGTGCACATTTCGCTGTCGGGCCAGTTCGGCAAGACGCTGGCCGATTTCGAGGCGGCGGTGAAGCGCTGCCCCAACGTCCTGTCCTGCCATCTGATGTCGGGCGAATACGACTACATCCTGCGCATCGCCGCGCGCGACCTCGAGGATTACGAGCGCATCCACAAGGAATGGCTGACCGCCATGCCCCACGTCATCAAGATCAACTCGTCGTTCGCGCTGCGCGAGGTGGTCGACCGGACCCATGTCGGCCTGAAGCCGGAAATGGCCTGAAGGCGATCACCCAAGCCGCAAATCTCGAAAAGCGGGGTCTTGAAAATGCCACGACCCGCCGACTGGGGGGCAATCGGCGGGTCGGGAGGCCACGCGGACGGGAGGGGGGCATTTTGTCCGCGCAGTATCTGGCGCTTGCCTTAGCACGTTCCGGCGAAGTGTGAAGTGGCAATCGATTTCACACTTTATCTGTCGTCAGCGCAGGAACTCGTCGACGCGGCGCAGCGTGACCCGGCGGTTCTCCCAGTTCTCGTAGGGCGTCTGGACGAGCAGGTATTCCTCGCCGTAGCCGACCGTCTCCAGCGCCCGCGCCGGGACGCCGAACTCGCGCACCAGCACCCGCTTCAGCGACGCGGCGCGGCGTTCGGACAGCGCATAGTTCGAGGCGTCCGAGCCGACCGCGTCGGTATGTCCCTCGATCAGGATGCGGGTGCCGGGACGGCGCGCGATCAGGCGGTCGAGCGCGTTGGCGATCTGCTCGACCTTGCGGTACTGCGAGGCGGGAACCTCGGCCGAACCGAACTCGAAATTGATCGCCTGGATCTCGATCGAGGGCGCGGCGCGGCGCAGGTCCGGGCGGCGCTTGAATTCGTCGACGGTGACCCGGCGCTGCGGCGCGACGCGGGTGGTCGGCGCCACGTCGAGCTGGCGCAGGATACGGTCGGCGTTCGGCATGTCGACGGTAGGCGTGCGATCCGCCTTGCGCTCCCGCTGGGCGGGCTGCTGCCTTTCCTCGGGGGTCTGCCGTTCGATGACCCGCTGGCGCTCGCGGTTCATCTCGCGCGGCAATTCGCGCACCTGGGCGGCGGCGATGCCCGGCAGGACGACGGAAAGGGCGGTAGCGGCGATGAGCAGTCGACGAATCATGGGGGCTCTCCTTCGATCAGGCACAGGGTAACTCGTTGCGATGACCATCGCATGGGGGAACTGAAACGAAGCTGAACGGCCCGTTGTCCGGCGTTCATGATCGTTAACGCCCGTCGATGGCCGCCTTCACAGCCAGGGGGTCACTTTCTCCTGCGACCACGCATAGGGGTTGAACCCGATCCGCTGGTAAAGTTGCAGCGCCCGCGGGCTGTCGAGCGTGCAGGTCTGGATCGCGAGCCGGGACGGCCCGTGCGCGAACGCGGCGAACACCGCTTCCGAGAGAAAGAACTTCGCCAGCCCCCGGCCCTGGAAATCGGGGGTCAGGCCGAAATAGCGGATCTCCGCCTCGTCGGGCAGACGCGACAGGTCGAGCTCGAAGAACCCCGCCGGCGCGCCGTCGACATAAAGGACGCGGATTTCCGTGCCTTCGGCGTGAACGATGGCGGACAACGCCTCGTCGCCGAGATTGCGATGCTTTTCCCAGTGGCTGGCCCTGCCGACCTGCTCGTAGAGGTAGCGGTAGAAGGCGAGCGGAATCTCCTTCACCCGCAGCACCGCGAGGTGCGGCCCGAGCGGCATCGGCACCCGGACCGGCGGCGGCGACAGCATTTCGAGATGGGTGGCGCGCGCGTCCAGGCGCTTTGCCGCGCGGGCGGTCTTGCCGGCGCCAGCCATCGCCCCAGCCATCGCCTCAATCATCACCGGTCGCCACCGGCGTGTCGGCCCGCCCGCCCCACTCGCTCCACGAACCGTCGTAAAGCCTGTTGTCGTCATGTCCGACCGAGGCCAGCGCCAGCGAGATCACCGCCGCGGTGATCCCCGAGCCGCAGGAGGTGACGACCGGCCTCGACAGGTCGAGTCCGGCGCCTTCGAGCGCAGCGCGCAGTTCCTCGACCGGCAGCAGGCTGCCGTCGCGCGACAGCGACGACGCCGGCACGCTCCGCGCGCCCGGCATGTGGCCGCCGCGCATGCCGGGGCGCGGCTCCGGCTCGGTTCCGGCGAAACGTCCGGCGGGCCGCGCATCGGCGATCTGCGCCGTGCCTCCGGCGACGATCGCCCTCATCTCGTCGAACGAAACGACGCGCGAGGGATCGCAGTCGATCTCGAAGAAGCAGGAGGCGATCTTCGTCGTCTCAGCCGTCACCGGCCGCCCTTCCGCCTTCCAGCGGTCGAACCCGCCGTCGAGGACGCGGACCTTGCCCGCGCCCATCAGGCGCAACATCCACCACACGCGCGGCGCGGCAAAGAAACCCGGCCCGTCATAGACGACGATCTCGTCGTGCTCGTCGACGCCCATCGAGGACGCGAACTGCGCGAACAGCCCCGGCGACGGCAGCGTGTGCGGCAGGTCCGACCCCGGCTCCACCACCTTGTCGTGGTCGAAGAACACCGCGCCCGGAATGTGCCCGGCCTGGTATTCGGCGCGCGCGTCGCGCCCCTGCGCCGGCAGATACCAGGAGCCGTCGATCACCGACAGGCCCGGCGTGCCCAGCCGCTGTTGCAGCCAGTCGGCGGAAACGACGAAGGGGCTGGTGGTCCGGCTCATGGCGTCTTCCTCTCTGCTCTCCGCGCCTTCCGCCTTTTTTGGGGCGGAATGCGTCAACCCTGCGGCAACTGGCCAAAACGGATGCGGAAACGGCGGTTCTCGCGCCCCTTCTTCTCGATCTTGCCGATGTGGATTTCCCCCACCTCGGCGGTCGAGGCGACATGGGTGCCGCCGCAGGGCTGGGTGTCGACCGCGCCTTCGTCGCCGATGCAGACGAGGCGGATGCGCCCCGAGCCGACCGGCGGCCGCACGTTCTTCGACTTGACCAGCGACGGGTTGGCCGACAGCTCGTCGTCGGTGATCCATCTGACGAAAATGGGGTGGTCGGCGCGGACCAGCTCCATCAATCGCTCGCTGACGCCCTCTCGCGTCACGCCGGCGTCGGGGATGTCGAAATCGACGCGGGATTCCTCCTCGCCGACCGCGGCGCCGGTGATCGGATAGGGGCAGACGACGGTCAGCAGATGGCACGCCGCATGCATGCGCATCAGCTTCATCCGCCGCTCCCAGTCGATTTCGGCCGTCACCGTCTCGCCGATTTGGGGCAGCGCCGCGCCCTCGGCCGGCAGGTGGACGATCTCGTCCTTGGTTTCTCCCGTCACCGTGCCGGCGATGGCGACGCGCGATCCGTCGGCGCGCAGCAGCGACCCGGTGTCGCCGGGCTGGCCGCCGGAGGTGGCGTAGAAGACGGTCCTGTCGAGGAAGATGCCGCGCTGGTCGACGGCGACCACCCTCGCCTCGGCGGATTTCAGATAGGCGTTGTCGCGGAAGAGCGCCTCGGTCTCGATCGCCATCACGTGACCTCCTCGTAGGGAACGGAAATCCGGTTTTCCCGTTCCAGCCAGCCCGGAACCGGCAGGTCCTTGCCGCGCAGGAACGACGGATTGAACAGCTTCGACTGGTAGCGGGTGCCGTAGTCGGCGAGGATGGTGACGATGGTGTGGCCCGGCCCGAGCTCGCGCGCCATGCGGATCGCGCCGGCGATGTTGACGCCGGTCGAGCCGCCGAGGCACAGGCCCTCCTCCTGCACCAGGTCGAAGATGATCGGCAGCGCCTCGGAATCGGCGATCCGCCACGAGAAATCCGGCCGGAACCCTTCGAGATTGGCGGTGATGCGTCCCTGCCCGATGCCTTCGGTGATCGATTCGCCCTCGGCCTTGAGCTCGCCCGAGGTGTAGTAGCTGTAAAGCGCCGCCCCGAACGGGTCGGCAAGGCCGATCTTGACGGCGGCATTATTGCCGCGCAGCCCGGCGGCGATGCCGGCGAGCGTGCCGCCGGTGCCGACGGAAGCGACGAAACCGTCGACCTTGCCGTCGGTCTGGCGCCAGATTTCCTGCGCCGTCGTCTCGATGTGCCCGTCGCGATTGGCGACATTGTCGAACTGGTTGGCCCAGATCGCGCCCGCCGGCTCGGAGGCCGCCAGCCGCTCGGCGAGCCGGCCGGAAATCTTCACGTAGTTGTTGGGGTTCTTGTAGGGAACCGCCGGCACCTCGATCAGCTCGGCGCCGAGCAGCCTGAGCGCGTCCTTCTTTTCCTGGCTCTGGGTCTCGGGGATGACGATCACCGTGCGGTAGCCGAGCGCCTTGGCCACCACGGTCAGGCCGATGCCGGTATTGCCGGCCGTGCCTTCCACGATTACGCCGCCGGGCCGGAGCAATCCCCGCTTCTCGGCGTCGCGGATGATGAACAGGCCGGCGCGGTCCTTCACCGACTGGCCGGGATTCATGAATTCCGCCTTGCCCAGGATCTCGCAGCCGGTCTCCTCGGAAGCACGCCGGAGGCGGATCAGCGGCGTGTTGCCGATGACGTCGAGAATCGAGGCGGCCATGGTTCATTCCTTCTTCTGTCGGGGTGGCGCGAAACTAGAAACCGAAGCCTGCGCTTTCAAGGGCGGATTATCTCTTGCCGCCGTCGCGTCAGGCTTTCTTTTCCGGCTTCGCGTCGCGCGCCCACAGATAAATGACGATGGAGACCGCGAGGCTCGCCGCATAGAACCAGAACAGCGCCGAATAGGCGGCGCCGGGGTCGTCGGGCCGCGTCGTCGCCGACACCACCGCCCCGGAGGCGAACTGCATCAGCCCCACGGTGCCGATGGAAAAGAAATTCAGCAGCGTGATGCCGCGCCCGGTCAGATGCGGCGGGAAGAAGGCGCGGCCATGCGCCATCATCAGTCCGTAGCTGGCGCCCGACAGGCCGATGACCACGAAAAACGCCGTCGACACGCCGACCCCCGGGGCGGGAGCGAGGGCGAGCAGGACGAGCGCGGCCATCAGCAGCACGTTGCCGGCGAAGGCGACCCATTTGCGGGTGCGGAACACGGTGTCGAGCGGCCCGTAGAGGAAGTTGCCCGCCGTCATCGCCAGCGCCATGAACAGCGTGACCTGGCCGATCGCCAGCGCGTCGAGGCCGTAGACGTCGGCCATGTAGGGGCCGGCCCACAGGCCGCGGATGCCGCCGGACGGCACGTAGCTCGTCGCGACCAGCGGCAGGATCGGCCACAGGAGCCGCAGGCGCATCAGCTCGGCATAGCCGCCGAAGCCGCTCGCGCCGCCGCCGCCGCCACCGCTCTTGGCGTGCGCGGGGTCGCGGACGAAGAACAGGATCGCCGCCGCCGTCATCAGCGTCAGGACGCCGAGCCCGGCGATCACCGGCCGCCAGCCGAAGGCCTCGGCCGCCGCCGCCAGCGGCGAGGCGCCGACGATGTTGCCGAGCGACCCGAGCCCCATCAGCCACGAGACCAGGACCGCCAGCCGCGCCGGCGGCCAGGTATGGGCGAAGATGAACATCGACGCCATCAGCACCGGCGCGCAGCCGATGCCGATCAGCGCCATTGCCGCGACGATCATCCACGGTTGCCCGGCGACCGCGAACAGGAACGCGCCGCCGCCGCCGCAGATGCCGAGGAGAAGGCCGGCCGTGCGCTTCGGCCCATGGCGGTCGAGCCAGACGCCGACGAAGAACTGCGACAGCGCGAAGGCAAGGAACCACGCGCCCGACGCCATCGACAGGTCGGCCTTGGTCGCCCCCAGCTCGACGATCAGCGACGGCGTCAGCACCGCCAGGAAGGCGCGATAGAACTGCGACAGCATGTAGGCGACTGTGAGCGCAACAAGTCCGGCCATGATCGCAGGTCCCGTCCGATGGTTTTCTGGTTGCCCCGATGCTTGCCGGGGCAGCCGGAGCCGGCCCGACGGGCTTAAACCATCGGGCAGGGTCCGGCAATTGGGCCAGCCCTGCCGTCCTTTAGACAGCCGAACGCCGCCTCCCCGCGGGAAGGCGGCGTTCGGACGTTCAGAATCTGCCTCAGGCGGCGGCGTTGCCGCGCGCGGGCCGGCGCTTGCCGCGGAACGGCCGCTTCTGCCCCTGCTTGGCGCCGGCGGGCCTGGCAGCCGCGTCCTGCTTGTCGGCGAACGGCCGGCCGCCGCCGGCGGGGCGCTTGTGGGACGGCTTGGCCTGTCCGTGCGACGCGCCGCCGCGCGGGGCGCGGCCCGGCATGTGGCGCGGCCGGCCGGCGTCGCCGTCGGGCGCGGCCTCCTGCTGCGGCTGCCGTGCCGCCACCGGGTCCGGCTGGTCGAGGAAGCTCGCCGTCACCGGCAGCTTCATGCGGATGATGCGCTCGACCTGGCGCAGCTTGACGGCCTCGTCGGGCGCGCACAGCGTGACGGCGATGCCGTCGGCGCCGTTGCGGCCGGTGCGGCCGATGCGGTGGACATAGCTCTCCGCCTCGTCCGGCAGGTCGAAGTTGACGACATGGCTGATGCCCGGCACGTCGATGCCGCGCGCGGCGATGTCGGTGGCGACGAGAATGCGCACCTTGCCCTCACGAAAGCCGTTCAGCGCCTTCTGGCGCGCGTTCTGCGACTTGTTGCCATGGATGACGGCGGCGTCGAAGCCGTCGCGCTCGAGGTCGCGCGCCACGCGGTCCGCCCCGTGCTTGGTGCGGGCGAAGACGATGACCGACGACATCGCCGGGTCGGCGAGCATGTCGGACAAAACCTTGCGCTTCTGCTTCAGCCGCGCCATGACGAGGCTCTGGCTGATCTCGCCGGCGGTGGTGCCTTGCGGCGCAACCTCGACGCGCACCGGCTCCTTGAGCAGTTCGCGGGCCAGCTTCTCGATCTCCGACGGCATGGTGGCCGAGAACAGCGCCGTGCGCCGCTCGGGATGGACGGCGCGGGCGATGCGCCGGACGTCGTTGATGAAGCCCATGTCGAGCATGCGGTCGGCCTCGTCCAGCACCAGCCAGCGCGTCTCGGCCAGCACGAGGTCGCCCTGGCGCACGAGGTCGGTCAGCCGGCCGGGCGTAGCGATCAGGATGTCGACGCCGGGGGCGATGCGCCGCACCTGCGAGCCGCGCGACACGCCGCCGAGCACCAGCGCGGTCGAGATGTGCAGCCCCTTGGCGAGCACCCGGATCGTCTCCTCGATCTGGACGGCGAGCTCGCGCGTCGGAGCGAGGATCAGCGCCCGCGTCGTGCGCGGCTTGCGCCTGGTGCCGAGGCCGACGATCGCCGCCAGGATCGGCAGGCTGAACGCCGCGGTCTTGCCGGAGCCGGTCTGGGCGATGCCGAGAATGTCGCGGCCTTCGAGCTGCGGCGGGATCGCCTGGACCTGGATCGGCTTCGGCTCGGTGAAGCCGGCGTTCTCGGTCGCCTTCAGCATCGCTCCGGACAGGCCGAGCGCGGCGAAACCGTTGAGGTCTTCGGCGACGGAATTGGGGGTATCGATAGTCAAAATCATGTCTTTCCTGCGGGGCCGCGCAAACCGCGCGCCCGCATCGTTGGCGCGACGGGGCGCAACCCGTCGCAATTCATCTCTTTTCTGACGACAAGGCGGAGGAACGCTGGCGTTCCGCCCGGCTGCGCTGTCGCGCCCGCGCGCTTCGTGCCGCGGGTGGACGCAACCAGTCCCTTCGGGGAAGGCCGGACATGCCGGCCCATGCGCCTCATGAACGGCATATGGGGCAAGCGGCCGGCAAAAGCAACCTGAATTTGTGCAACGCAATAAAATTGACGTCAGGCGTCGGCCGCGGCGGCGAGCGCATCGAGCTTCAATACCGTGTTCCAGTTGCGCGCGGTGTTGGCGACGCCGATGCCCTTGTCGAACCTCGCCGCCAGCTTCGAGGTGCCGAAGCCGTGCGGCGTGTGAAGATAGGCGACATTGCCGACGACCGCGACGCCCTCACCGCCGGCGGCCAGCGCGCGCAAGGCTTCCACCCGCGCCGGCTCCGGCGTGCCCGCCAGCAGCGCGGCGTGAAGGAAGTTCGGCGTCGCCACGGCCTGCGGGAACGGGTTGGCGGCGATCAGCGCCCGCCATTCGGCCCGCGTCGCCAGATAGATGTCCTTGTCGAAGGCGAAGTCGCGGGCGCAGATTTCCGCCACCCGCGCCGCCACCTCGGCGCGCGGCAGCGCGCTCTTCAGCACCGCGTTGCCGCTGTTGATGTAGGTTGCGACATTGCCGAAGCCGGCCCTTGCCAGCGCCTCGCGCAGCGGCGCGACGGGAAGCTGCGTCTTGCCGCCGACGCCGCGGAACAGGACGATATAGGCGGTGCCGTCGCTCATGGGGCAAGCATAGCGCCGGCGTTCAGATGATGAAACCGGCCAGCGTCTCGTTGTCGGTGATGTCCTGATAGGCCCAGCCCGCTTCCTCGAAGCGCTTGCGCAGCACGTCGAAGTTTTTCGCGTTCCTGGTCTCGATGCCGATCAGCACCGAGCCGAAATTGCGCGCCGATTTCTTCAGGTACTCGAAGCGGGCGATGTCGTCCTCCGGCCCCAGCAGCGACAGAAAATCCCGCAGCGCGCCCGGCCGCTGCGGGAAGCGGAAGATGAAATATTTCTTCAAGCCCTCGAAGCGCAGCGCCCGCTCCTTGACGTCCGGCAGGCGCTCGAAGTCGAAATTGCCGCCGGAGATGACCAGCACCACGGCCTTGCCCTTCAGCTCCTTGCGCGGAAAGTCCTTGAGCGCGTCGATGGCGAGCGCGCCGGCCGGTTCGAGCACGATTCCTTCCACGTTCAGCATCTCGATCATGGTGGCGCAGAGGCGGTTTTCCGGCACGAGCCTGACCTGCGCGGCGTCGAAATGCTTCAGAAGCCGGAAATTCTCCTTGCCGATCTCGGCGACGGCGGCGCCGTCGACGAAATTGTCGACCTTGTCGAGCTTCACCCGCCTGCCGGCTTCGAGGCTGCGCCCGAGGCTCGGCGCGCCGGCGGGCTCGGCGAAGACGAATCGCGCCGGCGCGCCCGTCTCGGCCATGTAGCGGGTGACGCCGGCCGACAGCCCGCCGCCACCGACGGGAAGGATCATCAGGTCCGGGGCGACGCCCTCGGGCAACTGCGCCACGATCTCGTGCGCGATCGTCGCCTGGCCCTCGATGATGTCCCTATGGTCGAAGGGCGGAACCATCAGCCCGCCGCTATGCGCGGCGAAATCGAGCGCGGCGCGGTAGCAATCGTCGAAGAAATCGCCGACGAGGCGGATTTCGATCATCCCGGCCCCGAACATCCGCGTCTTGTCGATCTTCTGCTGCGGCGTCGTCACCGGCATGAACACCACGCCCTTGCGGCCGAGATGGCGGCAGACATAGGCGAAGCCCTGGGCGTGGTTGCCGGCCGAGGCGCAGACGAAGACCTCCGCGCCCCCGTTCCCCTTGGTTCCCGAGGTCAGCGCCTTGCGGAAGAAATTGAACGCGCCCCTGATCTTGTAGGACCGGACCGGCGACAGGTCCTCGCGCTTGAGGAAGATCCGCGCGCCGGTCTTTCGCGACAGGTAGTCGTTCTCCTGGAGCGGGGTCTCGGCGAACAGCGGCCGCATCGCCTCCGCCGCGCGCGCGACATCGCGTGGAAATGCAGCCATCTCGTCTTCTCCGTCGGTTTCGCGCCGGCTATTGCACAAACGCAGCCGTGACGCCACTGTCGAGGCCGATCAGGTCAGGGATTCCCTTTCGTGCAGTATTCGGCCGTCCGCGCCGCGGTTCACATCGCCTCGATCCTCGCGATCTATCTTTCGTTCGCGATGCTCGCGCCCGCGGCCGTCGACCTCTATTACGGCAACGACGACTGGAAGGTATTCGCGTTCGGCGGCTTCTTCACCGGCGGGCTGGCGCTGGCCGTGGCGCTGGCGACGCAGGGGCGGCCGCCGCCGATCTCCTCGCGCTTCGGCTTCCTCGTCGTCAACCTGCTGTGGCTGACCACCAGCACGGTCGGCGCGGTGCCGTTCTTCGCCTCCGCCACGCTCGATCTGACGCTGTCGGAAGCCATGTTCGAGGCCGTCTCCGGCATCACCACCACCGGCGCGACCATCATCAACGGCCTCGACCGCCTGCCGCCCGGCATCCTCCTGTGGCGGTCGATCCTGCAATGGATGGGCGGTCTCGGCGTCATCGCGCTCAGCCTGTTCGTGCTGCCGTTCCTGAACGTCGGCGGCGTGTCCTATTTCCGCATCGAGACCTCCGACATCACCGACCGGCCGTTCGAGCGCCTGTCGACCCACATCACCACGCTGCTCGGCATCTATTCCGCCGCGACCGTGCTGTGCGCGGTGCTCTACGCGGCCGCCGGCATGACCGGCTTCGACGCGCTGAACCACGCGCTCACCACCATCTCGACCGCCGGCTTCTCCACCCATGACGCCTCGATGGGCGCCTATGCCGGCAATTTCGCCATCCTGTGGATCGCGGTCGTGTTCATGTTCTTCGGCGCGCTGCCGTTCTCGATCGTCATGCTGCTCGCCGTCTCCGGCCGGCTCGACGCGCTGCGCGACCCGCAGATCCGCGTCTTCGCCCTCTATGTCGCGGCCTTCGTCGTCGCGGTCGCGCTCTATCTGCGCCTGACCGGCGACCTGCCCTTCGGCGCGGCGCTGACCTATGCCGCCTTCAACTTCGTCTCGCTGATAACCACCACCGGCTTCGCCACCGGCGACTACACCGAATGGGGGCCGTTCGTCGCCGGCTGCGCGCTGGTGGCGACCGTGCTCGGCGGCTGCTCCGGCTCGACCTCGGGCGGGGTCAAGGCCTATCGCTTCCTGATCCTCTACAAGCTGCTCGCCAACGGCCTGAAGCGCTTCGTCTATCCCAACGCCGTGGTGACGGTGCACTATGGCGACCGGCCGGTGGACGACGCCATGCAGCGCGCGGTCGTGCTGTTCATCTCGGCCTTCGTCAGCATCTGGCTGATCCTGACGCTGCTCCTGACCGCCACCGGCATCGACCTGCTCTCGGCGCTGTCCGGCGCGTTGACCTGCCTGACCAATGTCGGCCCCGGCCTCGGCGAGTTGATCGGCACGGCCGGCAATTTCTCCGCCGTGCCGGACACGGCGAAATGGCTGCTTTCCGTCGCCATGCTGCTCGGCCGGCTGGAAATCCTCGCCGTCCTCGTCGTCTTCACGCCGGTGTTCTGGCGGCGATGACGGGGTTGCCAACGCCTCCCGGCCGCGCTAGCGGATAGATGGGAGGCAGTCGACGGCAAAGGAGTTCAGCGTTGGGCCGGACACTCCGGGCAAGCAGAGCCTTGGCGATCGCCGCATTGCTTGCGCTGTCGGGGCTTGCGCTGTCCGGCTGCGCCGGGGGTGAGACGACGCGCCTGCTCGACGCCGCCGCGGCCGAGCCGCAGTCGATCCTCGCCACCCATCGCATCTTCGTCGCCACCACCCGCGCCAAGGCCGACGACCGCAGGGAAGTGTTCAGCGGCGAGCGCAGCGTCGACCTGAACTTCGCCCGCGTCGACGTCACCCTCCCGAAGGTCCACGCGCCGGGGAACGTCGAGCGCCCGCGTTCCGGCGCGCGGCGCGATCCGGCGCTGCATTTCGCCGCCGGCGAGGTCGCGCTCTATCCGCGCCGGGAAGGCATCGAGCGGGCGCTGCGCGAAAGCCTGAAGCGGACCGGGGGCCGCGCGCTGGTCTTCGTCCACGGCTACCGCACGCCGTTCGACAACTCGGTCTACCGCGCCGGCCAGATCGTCCACGATTCGGGCTATCGCGGCACGCCGGTGCTGTTTTCCTGGGCCTCGACCGGGCGCACCGTCGACTACATCTACGACAACAACTCCGCCACCATCGCCCGCGACGGGCTGGAGGAGACGCTGCGCACGCTGCGCGCGGCCGGCGCCACCCGCATCGACATCGTCGCCCACTCGATGGGCAACTGGCTGACGATGGAAACGCTGCGCCAGATCGCGCTTTCGGGCGAGCGCGGCATCCATGCCAGCCTCGGCGACATCATCCTCGCCTCGCCCGACATCGATGTCGACGTCTTCAAGAGCCAGCTTCGCCGCATCGGCAAGATCGACCGGCCGATCTTCGTCATCGTCTCGCGCGACGACCGGGCGCTGCTCGCCTCGTCGATCATCGCCGGCAACCGCCCGCGCGTCGGCGACTATGGCGACGACGCCGACCTCGCCAGCCTCGGCATCACGGTGGTCGACATTTCCGGCATCGCGTCGGGCGGTCCGCTGAACCACGCCAAGTTCGCCGACAACCCGCTGATGGTGCAGCTTCTCGGCAGCCGGCTGAACGAGGACCAGATGCTTAGCGGCAACGACGACCAGATCACGCAGCGCATCGACAATCTGGCGCAGGGCCTTGGAAAGACTCTGGGTTCGGCCGCCGAGATCATCGTCACGACGCCGTTCGAGGTCATCAACATCGCCGTCGGCGGCGGCAGGCAGTGACTACAGGAACAGGTCGACCTTCTCGAACCGGGTGACGTCGACGAGGCCGACGTCGGAAATGCGCAGCTCGGGAATGACCACCAGCGCCAGCAGCGAATGCTGCATGTAGGCGTTGTTGAGCGTGCAGCCCATCGCGCGCATCGCCTCCGTCAGCCGGGCCGCCTTCTCCGCCACGATCTCGGCGCGCTCGTCCGACATCAGGCCGGCGATCGGCATCTCGACCAGCGCGAGTTCCTTGCCTTGCGAGAACAGCACCACGCCGCCGCCGACCTCGCCCAGCCGGTTGGCGGCCAGCGCCATGTCGCGCTTGTTGGTTCCGACGACGATCATGTGGTGGGCGTCGTGGGCCACGGTCGAGGCCAGCGCGCAATCCCTGGTGTAGCCGAAGCCCGAGACGAAGCCGTTGACGACGCCGCCGGTGCCGCGATGGCGCTCGACCAGCGCGATCTGGCAGACATCGTTCTCGCGGTCCATCTCTACGAGGCCGTCGGCGACGGCAAGGTCGGCCTCGAGCGCCCGCGTCGGGGCCTGGTTCTCGATCACGCCGATGACGCGCACCCTCACCTCGTTGGCGCCCTCCGGCGCGGCGACGTCGAAATCGCGCGCTTGAAGCTTCCTGCCGAGCTTCACCGTCTTCTTGGCGCGAGCCGGGTAGTCGTAAGGCGCGATGTCGACCTCCAGTCGCCCGCCCTTGGCCAGCCGCACGCCGCGTCCGAACACCTCGTCGATGGCGAGCGCGGCAAGGTCGGAGACGATCAGGAAATCGGCCAGCCGGCCCGGCGCGATCGAGCCGATCTCGCGCTCCAGCCGGAAATGCTGGGCGGTGTTCAGCGTCGCCATCTGGATCGCGGTCACGGGCTTCAGTCCCTGCGCGATGGCGTGGCGCACCACGCGGTCCATGTGGCCGTCATGGACCAGCGTGCCGGAATGGCTGTCGTCGGTGCACAGGATGAAATTGCGCGGGTCGAGGCCCTTTTCCGTCACCGCCTTGATCTGGCTGGCGACGTCGTACCAGGCGGAGCCCAGCCTCAGCATCGCCTTCATGCCCTGACGGACGCGGGCGACGGCGTCCTCCATCGCCGTTCCCTCGTGGTCGTCCTCCGGCCCGCCTGCGACATAGCCGTGGAACGGCAGGCCGAGGTCGCGCGAGGCATAGTGGCCGCCGACGGTCTTGCCGGCCTTCACCGTCGCCGCGATCTCGGCCACCATCAGCGGGTCGTTGGCGGCGACGCCCGGAAAATTCATCACCTCGCCGAGGCCGACGATGTTCTCCCACCCCATCGCCTCGGCGACGTCCTCGGCCGTCAACTGCGCGCCGGCGTTCTCGAGCCCGGCGGCCGAAGGCACGCAGGACGGCATCTGCACATGGACGTTGACCGGCATCGCCAGCGCCTCGTCATGCATCAGCCGGACGCCCTCGAGGCCGAGCACATTGGCGATCTCGTGCGGGTCGACGAACATCGACGTGGTGCCGTGGGGGATGACGGCGCGGCAGAACTCGGTCACCGTCACCATGCCGCTCTCGACATGCATGTGGGCGTCGCACAGGCCCGGCACCAGATAGCGCCCGCCGGCGTCCACCACCTTCGTCCCCTCGCCGATGGCGTGGCTGGCGTCCGGCCCGCAATAGGCGAAGCGGCCGGCGGCGACGGCGATGTCGGTCGCGGGGATCACCTCGCCGGAATGGACGTTGACCCAGCGGCCGTTGCGCACCACGAGGTCGGCCGGCTTCCTGCCCATGGCGACGTCGACGAGGCGGGGCGCGACCTCGGTCCAGGGCTTGGGGCGCGGAAAGGCGGACTTGGTCTTGGCGGGCATGGGGGATCTCCGTTTTCCCGACTGTGCCACCGAGCGCATGGCCGGCGCAATGGAGGAGAGGCGGCCTATCGGTCGAACTTGGTCGCCATGATGACGGATGTCTGCGTCCGCTCCACGCCCTCGAGCGCGCCGATCCGGTCGACGACCGCGTCGAGCGCGGCGACCGAGCCGGCGGCCACCATCGCCATCAGGTCGACCTCGCCGCTGATCGAATGCAGGGTGCGGACCTCGCGGATGTCCTTCAACTCGGCGACGGTCGGCACGGCGTGCCTGGGCTTGACCGTGATCATCACGCAGGCGCGCACAAGCGCCCGCTCCGCCGCCGTGCTGAGCCGCACCGTGTAGCCGGAGATGACGCCGGCGCGCTCCAGCCGCTCGATCCGCGCCTGGACCGTGGTGCGCGACAGGCCGAGCCGGCGCGCAAGCTCGGAAACCGATGCCCGCGCGTTTTCCGCCAGCAGCGACAGGAGAAGCTCGTCGTTGGGGTTTTCCTTCATAAAGACGAATTCCGACGTCGAATTGTACATTCAATTCGTGAATATCATAGTTTCGGCGGTTTGAAACGCAAAGCTTTTCATGGCCTCCTTCGTTCGATCATCGAAAGCGGAGGAGAATCCCATGCAGGAAGCGCAGAAGGAAATCGTCGTCGTCGGCGCCGGCAAGATCGGCACCACCATCGCGCTGATGCTGGCGGAGAGCGGCGACTACCGCATCGTCCTCGCCGACCGCGACGCGGCGCAGCTCGACGCCGCCGACAGGCACCCCGCCGTCACGACGCGGGCGCTCGACATTTCGGACGCGGCCGCGCTCGGCGCGCTCCTCGCCGGTCGCTTCGCGGTGCTGAGCGCCGCTCCCTTCCACCTGACGACGAAGATCGCCGAGGCCGCCGCCGCGGCGGGCGTCCACTATCTCGACCTGACCGAGGACGTCGCCTCGACCCGGCGGGTCAAGGAGCTGGCCGGGACGGCGAAGAGCGCCTTCATCCCGCAATGCGGGCTGGCGCCGGGCTTCGTCTCCATCGTCGCCCACGATCTCGCCAGCCGGTTCGAGCGGCTCGACACGGTGCGCCTGCGGGTCGGCGCGCTGCCGCAATATCCGTCGAATTCGCTCAACTACAACCTGACCTGGAGCACCGACGGCATCATCAACGAATATATCGAGCCGTGCGAGGCCATCGTCGACGGCCGGCGGACCGAGGTGCCGGCGATGGAGGAGCGCGAGGAATTCTCGCTCGACGGCGTCACCTACGAGGCGTTCAACACCTCCGGCGGGCTCGGCACGCTGTGCGAGACGCTGGCCGGCAAGGTGCGGACGCTGAACTACCGCACCATCCGCTATCCCGGCCATGCCGCGATCATGAAGACGCTGCTGAACGACCTGAACCTGCGCAACCGCCGCGACCTGCTGAAGGACATCCTGGAGCAGGCCCTGCCCGCCACCGGCCAGGACGTGGTCATCGTCTTCGTCACCGTCTCCGGCCTCAAGGGCGGCCGGCTGATGCAGGAGACCTACGCCCACAAGATCTACAGCGGCCTCATTGCCGGACAGCCGCGCAGCGCCATCCAGATCACCACCGCCGCCGGCATCTCGACCGTCCTCGACATGCTGGCGCAAGGAACGCTGCCGCAGAGCGGCTTCGTCCGGCAGGAGGACATCGCGCTCGCCGATTTCCTCGCCAACCGCTTCGGCCGGCGCTACGCGGCCGACGAGACGGCCTGCGGCGCGGCGGCCTGATCCTCGCTCATCAGAACCCGCTGACCCTCGGCAGCCACGTCGAGAGCCACGGGATGAAGGTGACGAGGCCGAGCACCACCATGTGGGCGATGAAGAAGGGCGGCATCTCGCGGATGATCTCGCCGACCTTCAGCTTCACCGCCGACGACACCACGAACAGCAGCGCCCCCACCGGCGGCGTGATCAGGCCGATGGTCAGGTTCAGGATCACCACCATGGCGAAGTGGACCGGGTCGATGCCGAGCGAATGGGCGATCGGCGCGAGAATCGGCACCAGCACCATCACCCCCGGCAGCGGGTCCATGAACAGGCCGAAAACGAGCAGCAGCACGTTGACCGCCAGCAGGAAGACGATGGGGCTCAACTGCCACGACACGATGGTTTCGGCCAGTTGCTGCGGCACGCTCTCGATGATCAGCACCCAGGCGAAGGCGCGCGCCGCGGCGAGGATGATCAGCACCGCGATCGAGATCAGCGCCGCGCGGAAGATGATGGCCGGAATGTCGCGGAGCTTCAGCGAGCGGTAGAGGAACATGCCGCAGGCAAGCGCGTAGAAGATCGCCACCACCGAGGCTTCCGTCGGCGTGAACACGCCGGCGCGGATGCCGCCGATGATGATGACGATCAGCAGCAGCGCCGGCAGCGCGTGGAACGTGGTCTTGACCATCTCGCGCCGGCTCGGGCGGTCCGCCTCGCCGCGATAGTCGCGCTTGCGCGAGACGATGAAATTGGCGGCCGAGAGCGCGAGCGCGATGACGACGCCCGGCACCATGCCGGCAATGAACAAGGCGCCGACCGAGACCTCCTCGACCTGGAGCGCGTAGACGATCATGATGATCGAGGGCGGGATGATCGGCCCCATCACCGCAGCCGATGCCGTCAGCGCCCCGGCATAGGACTTGTCGTAGCCCGACTTCTCCATCATCCGGATCATCATCGCGCCGGGGCCGGCGGCGTCGGCCAGCGCCGAGCCGGAAATGCCGGAAAACAGCGCCGCCGAAATCACGTTGGCGTAGCCGAGCCCGCCGCGCAGATGGCCGACGAACTGCGAGGCGAAGCGCAGCAGCACATAGGTCATCGCCCCGCCGGTCATCAGCTCGGCGGCGAGGATGAAGAACGGCACCGCCATCAGCGGGAACGAGTCGAGGCCGGAGAACATCTCCTTGACCACGACGAGATAGGGATAGTTCGAGCCCAGCGCGACCGCGACGAAGGCGGCGATCGCCATGGTGAAGGCAACCGGAAAGCCGGCCGCCAGCAGGATTGCGAAGGTGATGAAGAGTATCCAGGCCACGTCCGTTCCCCCCGGATCACGCGCTCAGGCTGCCGGCGATGTCGCCCGGCACGTCGGCGGCTTCCTTGAAGCGGTTTTCCGCCACATAGCCGCGCACGATCAGCATCAGATGCACCGCCAGCAGGAAGAACCCGACCGGAATGGCCGCATAGACGTAGCTGAATGGAATGCGCGTCGCCGGCGTCAACTGGAAGCGCATGCGCATGGCATAGTTGTAGCCGACCCAGATCATCACCGCGAAGAAGGCGAACAGGCAGACGGCGATGACGGCCCGGAGCACGCGCTGCGCCCTGGGCGACAGCGCCTCCATGACGTTGCCGATGGCGACGTGGCCGCCATAGCGCAACGTCAGGCCGGCGCCGAGGAAGGTCATCCACACCATCATGTAGCGCGCGACCTCCTCGGCCCAGGTGATGGACAGGTTGGTTGTGTAGCGCAGCGTCACATTGGCGAAGACGATGCACGACATCGCGCCGAGCAGGAGGATGAGCGCCCATTTGTTCAGCGCGACGAAGGCGTCCTCGACCTTGTTCACGATCCTGTCCCCCACCTTGTCTTTTTCAGGGAAAGAAGCCGGCGGGGATGTCCCCGCCGGCTCGCTCGAACACCGGCCGCCATGGCCGCAGCCGCTGCCGGCGCGGCTTACTCGGTCGCGATGATCTGGTCGATCAGGTCCTTGCTGTAGGTCTTGTAGTACTGCTCGTAGGCCGGCGCGAGCGCCTCCTGGAAGGCGGCCTTCTGCTCGGTCGACAGTTCGCCGACATCCATGCCGGCCGCCTTCATCTGCTCGACTCCGGAGTTCTCGGCGTTGTCGACGAAGCCGCGCATGGCGACGACGGCCTCGGCCGCCGCCTTCTTGAACACCTCCTTGTCCGCGTCGGACAGGCTGTTCCACAGGTCCGGCGAAACGAGCAGCATCGCCGGCGAGTAGACGTGGCCGGAAACGGTCAGGTACTTCTGCACTTCCGACAGCTTGGCCGAGGTGATGACCGAGAGCGGGTTCTCCTGGCCGTCGATGGTGCCCTGCTCCAGCGCGCCGATCACTTCCGGCCAGGCCATCGGCGTCGGCGCCGCGCCCAGCGTCTGGAAGGCGGTGATGTGGATCGGGTTTTCCATCGTGCGCAGCTTCAGGCCGGCGACGTCGGCCGGCGTGGCGATGGAGTTGCGGTTGTTGGTGATGTGGCGGAAGCCCTGCTCGCCCCAGGCGAGCGCGACGAGGCCGGCCGAATCGAACTTGGCGAGGATGTCCTGGCCGATCGGCCCGTCGAGCACGGTGCGGGCGTGCTTCAGGTCGCGGAACAGGAACGGGATATCGAACACGCCGGTCTCCGGCACGAAGTTCGACAGCGTGCCGGACGAGACGATGGTCGCCTCGACGGTGCCGATCTGCAAGCCCTCGATCACCTCGCGCTCGCCGCCGAGGCCGGACGACGGGAAGTGACGGAACACGAAGCGGCCGTCGGTCTCGGCCTCGACCACTTCCTGCCACTTGGTCGCGGCGACGCCGTAATGCGAGGTGGTGGCCAGCGCATAGCCGAGCTTGATCTCCTGCTGGGCGTTCGCCGCGCCGGCGAAGGCGACGACGGAGAAGGCGAAGGCCGCGGCGGCCGGTGCGAAGCGCTTCAGAAATTGCTGCATGTCTGGATACCTCCCATATGCGCGAATGGATCGTTGAACCTGCCTGACGCGGCCCGCGGCACAATTCCCATTGTAGATCGGAAGCAGCCGGGCCGGTTTGGTTGCCTGCTTTTCCGCCGCATCCCGCGTCCTGTCAAGAACAGGCATGCCGCAGCGGCGCGCAAATCCCGGCATTTCTGCGCCGGCGCGCGGCTTTACTTGCCCGCGTCGGCCGGGCCGCCCCCCGTCCAGCGGGTCATCGCCGGGCCGGGATCGACGCCTGCCCAGTCGACGAGCCGCGCCGCGATCTCGCGCGCCATCGCCTCGACCGTCTGCGCCCCGGTGTAGAACGGCGGCACCGGCGGCGCGATCACCGCGCCCAGGCGGGCGAGCTTGAGCATCGATTCCAGGTGCCCCTCGTGCAGCGGCGCCTCGCGCGGGGCGACGACCAGCCGGCGCTTTTCCTTGAGCGTCACGTCGGCGGCCCGAGTCAGGAGGTTGTCGCCGAGGCCGTGGGCGATCGCCGCCAGCGAACGCATCGAGCACGGCACCACGATCATGGCGGACGTCCTGAACGATCCGGAGGCGATCGGCGCGGCAAGGTCGCCGGGCGCGTGGACATGGCCGGCCAGCGCCTCGATGCGCGCGACGCCGTCCGCTCCCAGCTCGTGCAGGATGCTGAGCCGCGCGCCGCGCGTCACCACCAGATGCGTCTCGACCTCGAGCGCGCGCAGGAGCCTGAGCGTCTCGGACGCCAGCAGCGCGCCGGACGCGCCGGTGACGCCGACCACCAGCCGCGGGCTCATCGTCCGTCCGCCCTTACGTCTACGTCATCGGCGGTGCTGTCAGGAAAAAATTCCCGCCAGCGCGCGGCGACCTGCCGCTCGATCTCCTGCGGCATCTTCAATTCCACGCCCCATTCGCGCGTGGTCTCGGCGCCGATCTTGCGCGTCGCGTCGAAGCCGACCTTGCCGCCCAGCCCTTCCAGCGGCGAGGCGAAGTCGAGCTGGTCGACCGGCGTCCGCTCCAGCACCATCAGGTCGCGCCCGGGGTCCATCCGCGTCGCCAGCGCCCACATCACGTCCGGCCATGAACGGACGTCGATGTCGTCGTCGACCACGATCACCATCTTGGTCATCTGGAACTGCGGCAGCAGCGACCACAGCCCCATCATCACCCGCCGCGCCTGCCCCGGATAGCGCTTGGCGATCGCGATGACCGCGATGCGGTAGGAACTCGCCTCCGGTGGCAGCCAGACATCGACGATCTCCGGCAATTGCTGGCGCAACAAGGGCTTGAAGACGTCGAGCAAGGCATCCCCCAGGACGGACGGCTCATCCGGCGCGCGGCCGGTGAAGGTGGTCAGGTAATGGGCGTTCTCGCGCAGGAACATCCGCTTCAGCGTGAACACCGGATAGCGCGCCGGCGAATTGTAATAGCCGGTATGGTCGCCGAACGGGCCTTCGAGCGCGGTCTCGTCGGCCGAGACGGTTCCCTCGAGCACGATCTCCGCGCCGGCCGGAACATGCAGCGGAATGCCGGCGCACGGCGCCAGCGGCGCGCGCCGGCCGTTGATCATGCCGGCGAGCGCCAGCTCCGACACCCCTTCCGGCGCCGGCATCACGGCCGAGATCATCGTCGCGGGATCGGCGCCGATGACGACCGCGACCGGCGTGTCCTCGCCCCGCGCCTGCCACTGCCGGTGATGCGCCGCGCCGCCGCGCATCGGCAGCCAGCGCATGATCGCACGGTCGCGGTCGAGAACCTGCATCCGGTAGACGCCGAGATTGTAGGACGCGAAATCGTCGTCGCCGGGCGCGCGCGTCACCACGATCGGCCAGGTGATGAGGGGGCCGGCGTCGCCCGGCCAGCAGTGCTGGACGGGAAGGGTCGAGAAATCCGGCGCAGCCTCCCGCCACGCGCGCGGCCGCGCCACCGCCTTCGGCCGCGACAACAGCGCGCCCTTCGCCGCCGGCAGCAGCGCGCGCGCCTCGCCAAGCGATTGCGGCGGCCGCGGCGAGCGCAGCCACGCCATCATTTCGCCCAGCGATTTCAAGCCATTGAGGCCGGTGCCGAGACCGGAGGCGACGCGTCCCGCGGTGCCAAACAGGTTGGCCACCACGGGAAGACGCGTCGCCTCACCCCTGACGTCGAGCGCTCTGGTCAGACGCAGCACAGCCCCCCCAGCTGCGATCACCTGCCGATGAAGCTCGGTGATTTCCAGATGCATCGACACCGGGGCTCCGACCTCGCGTACCTCCCCCTCCTGCGAAAGATGGGCGAGAAACGAGCCGAGATCGGAAAATGGCGGAAGAAGGCGCTGATGCATGTTCGGCTCGATATGAGTGGCATCATGGCACAGCCGAAACAGGTTCTCTTTGCGATATCTCAAAGAAGCCCCGGGGCACGGCGACTAGGCTTTTCACGACGGCGCAGGAGGCCAGCTCGGGAGGTCATGTCATGATCCGGTGCCTGCTCGGCCGGATTGCGGCGCTTTGGCGCCCGGCCGCCATCCTGTCGCGCAAGCAGCGGCGCGGGCCGGCGACGGCGAAGGAAACGCAGACGATGGACGCGCATATGCCTGCGGGCAGTATCGGGCCTGAGGGCAATGGGCCTGCGGGCGATATCGGGCCGGGGGCAGGCGCAAGGGGCCGCGCCGCGGGTTCCGCCGGCCTGCCGCCCGTCGCGCGGGAAGACCTTCTGGCGCGCGCGATGGTCTCCATTGGCATCGATTTCGACCGCCTTGCCGAGCGCGAGCGCGCGCTGCTCTACGATATGCACCGCGCCTGCGCCGGCTGCCACGGCCGCAGCCGCTGCCGGCGCGACCTCGGCACCGGCGACTTCGCGCGCCGCTACCGCCACTATTGCCCCAACGCCGAACGCCTCGCCCGTCTCGCCGCCGATGCCGCCTTCAGGGCGGACGCCGCCGGCGCGAAATCCTTCCCCCCCGAACACGCATAAGAGCATCAGATCATGGAAGCCAGGCTCCCGGCCTTCGTTCGCCACCTGTCACCCGCCTTCGCCGGCCTGCCGCTCGGCCCGGCCCTCACCCGCTCGCTGCGCGCGCTGGCGAGGCGCAGGCCCGGCCTGTTCGACCGGCTGGGCGAATTCGCCGCCGAGCGGTTCTTCATCGATCCGGTCGATCTCGGCTTCGCCTTCGTCGTCGTTCCCGACGGCGCGCGCGCGACGGTCAGGGCGACGGGCAAGGACGCCGGCGGCGATTGCAGCGTCGTCATCCGCGGCCCGATCCTGACGCTGCTGGCGCTGCTCGACGGCACCCAGGACGGCGACGCCCTGTTCTTCAACCGCGTCATCTCGATCAGCGGCCGCACCGAGGCGGTGCTGGCGCTGCGCAACGCCATCGAGGATGCGGAGCTGACGCCAGCCGACCTGATCGGCCTGTCCGGCGCGCTCGGCCGGCTGGCCGACGCCGGCATTCTCGGCGGCCTCGACATGGCGCGCCGCTTCGCCGCCGCCGCGTCCGCGCCGGAAATGGCGGAGCGCCGGTCATGACGGGCTCGAAGCGCATGGAGCTGGTCTGCCCGGCCGGCACGCCGTCGACGCTGCGCGCCGCCGTCGAGGCCGGCGCCGACGCCGTCTATTGCGGCTTCCGCGACGAGACCAACGCCCGCAACTTCCCCGGCCTGAACTTCTCGGCGCAGGAACTGGCCGAGGGCGTGCGCTTCGCCCATGACCGCGGCACGAAGGTTCTGGTCGCGATCAACACCTTCGCCCGCGTCGGCGACGTCGACATCTGGCGCAACGCCGCCGACACGGCGGTGAAATGCGGCGCCGACGCGATCATCGCCGGCGACATCGCCGTGCTCGACCACGTCGCGAGGAACCACAAGGACGATATCCGTCTCCACCTTTCCGTCCAGGCGGCCGCCGCCACGCCGGAGGCGATCCGCTTCTACGCGCAGACCTTCGGCGTCCGCCGCGTCGTCATCCCCCGCGTCCTGTCCGTGCCGGAGATCACCGCGCTCAACAAGAACATCGACGTCGAGACCGAGGCCTTCGTCTTCGGCGGCCTGTGCGTCATGGTCGAGGGCCGCTGCTATCTGTCCTCCTACGCCACCGGCAAGTCGCCCAACCTGAACGGCGTCTGCTCGCCGCCGGAGGCCGTCACCTATGACGAGGACAAGGCGGGAATGGCGGCGCGCCTGTCCGGCTTCACCATCGACCGCTACGCGCCGGGCGAGCCGACCGGCTATCCCACCTTGTGCAAGGGCCGCTTCAACGCCGGCGGCAAGACCTCGTACCTGTTCGAGGAGCCGGTCAGCCTCAATGCCGGCAGCCTGATAGAAGGGTTGAAGAAGGCCGGCGTCACCGCGCTGAAGATCGAGGGCCGCCAGCGCGGCAAGGGCTATGTCAGCGAGGTGGTGCGCGCCTTCCGCCGCGCCGTCGACGCGGTCGAGGAGGGCGGCGACGCGGTCGAGATCGACCGCATCCTCGCCGGCCAGTCGGAGGGCGGCCGCCAGACGGCGGGCGCCTACCGCAAGGTCTGGAGGTGAAGGCATGACCGCGATTTCGCTCACCCTCGGCCCGGTGCTGTTCCATTGGCCGGCCGAACGGCTCGTCGATTTCTACCGCCGCATCGCCGACGAGGCGCCGGTCGGGCGCGTCCATGTCGGCGAGGTCGTCTGTGGCAAACGGATGCCGTTTTCCGACCCGT
The DNA here is from genome assembly GCA_039808485.1 of Aquamicrobium sp. Taxonomy (GTDB): domain Bacteria; phylum Pseudomonadota; class Alphaproteobacteria; order Rhizobiales; family Rhizobiaceae; genus Aerobium. The sequence goes on from JBDHTD010000032.1 coordinate 30,384, forward strand.
GCTGGCCCGACGTGATCGAGCGGCTGGAACGCGCCGGCAAGGAGGTGGTGCTGGCGACGCTGGCCGCGCCCGCCACCGTGCGCGAGCGGCGCTCCATCGCCGACCTGTGCGGCGACGAGCGGCTGGTCGAGGTCAACGACATCACCGCCCTGCCCGCGCGGTCCGGCCAGCCCTTCGTCACCGGACCGTTCCTCAACGTCTACAACGAGGCGACCGCCGGCTTTCTCGCCGGCCACGGCGCGCGCGCGATCTGCCCGCCGGTGGAGCTGTCGATGGCGGCGGTCGGCGCCATGGCAAAGGCCTGCCCCGAGGTCGATTTCGAGCTGTTCGCCTTCGGCCGGCTGCCGCTGGCCATTTCCGGCCGCTGCTACCATGCGCGCCTGCACGGGCTGCACAAGGATTCGTGCCAGTTCACCTGCGAGAAGGACCCGGACGGGCTCGCCGTCGACACGCTCGACGACCAGGCGTTCCTCGCCATCAACGGCGTGCAGACGCTTTCGAACCAGGTACAGGCGTTCTGCCCCGCGCCGGAGACGCTTCGCGCCCACGCGATCGCGCGGCTGCGGCTGTCGCCGCACACCTGCGACATGGTCGAGGTGGCGCGGACCTATCGCGCCCTTCTCGACGGCGAGGAGACGCCGGGCTCGGCCCGCGCCCGCCTCGCCGGCCTCGATCTGCCCGGCGATCTGGTCGAGGGCTACGTCCACGCCAGGCCGGGCTGGATGACGGCGGCGATGGTCGACTGACGGAAACGGATGCCATGGTGCCGGCGATGCCCCATCTCCACCACCCCCACCACCCTTCGCCCGAGGAGCCGCGCGACGCGGCGGTGATGCGGCGCATCCGCAGCGTCATCGACAATGTCGAGCTCGACTGCGAATGCCGGGCGCGGCTCGACGAGGCGCTCGGCCGCTTCGCCGCGCTCGAAGAGCAGCGCACCATGCGCCGGCATCTGGCGCTGGCGCGCCAGGACCGCGAACGGATCAAGGCGATCCTCGACTTCCTCCAGGAGGTCGACCACCTGATGATCAACGAGCCCGACCGCAGCGTCTATGGCGAGCTGGCGCTGCTGTTCGAGGAGGTCGCCGTCATCGCCACCGAGGGGGCCGCCGCCATGTACAGCCTGGCCGCGCTCGGCGAGGAACGCGGCGAGACCGAGGCGTCATAGGCCCGGGCGTCATAGGCGAACGCGCGTTCAGGCGGGTTCGCCGGCCGCCTCGCGCACCGCCGCGGCGCAGTCGAGAAGCTGCGTCGCGTAGATCTGCGCCTGGTCGCGTCCCGCCTGCGACGGCAACCGCTCGCCGAGGTCGAGATAGCAATCGAGCAGCAGCTCGGCCGCCGAGCGGAGCCGGGCCGAGACTTCCGGCCGCACATGCCTCAGCAGCCGGGTTTCGCCGAGCGGTGCGTGGGTCAGCGCCTCGGCCCGCAGCCGCGCGGCCGCGGCCAGTTGCGAAAGCAGCCGCGCCCGCTCGCCGGCGCGCGCGTCGTGCGCGGTCTCGTCGAGAAGCGCCGCCAGCCTGTTCTCCAGCGCGGCCAGCGTCCAGTCCTGGCCGTCGCCGGCCGCCGCGCGCGCCAGATGAAACGCTTGCCGTCGCTCTCGGCGCAGGCGGGCGATGTGGTCGAGCTCCTCGCGCGCCATCTGCTCGGCCGCCTGCCGCAATTCGGCCGACGCGCTCCCGGCCGCGACATAGGTCCAGAAGGCGAAGGCGCGTTCCTCGTTGCGCACCGCCATCGAGAACGCCCGGTACGCGCTGAGCAGCTCGGGGGCGATGCTGCCGGTCCCCTCGTCGTCGAAGGTGGCGTCCGGCTCGGCCCGCAGCACCGACACGTCCGGCGCCTTGCCGGTCATGCGCTGCGACCAGCGCTCGACATTGCCGAGATGCGCGGTCTCTTCCGCCACCAGCCGCTCGAACACCTCGCCCAGTTCCGGCTTGTCCTCGTCGTACATGCGGCGCGCCAGCTCGCAATAGCCGGCGATGGCCTGGCTCTCCATCGCGGCGGCGACCGCGAACAATTCCTCCATCGTCCGGATGTTGACGAAGGGCTCGGCCTCAAGGCGCGACATCGGGAACAACTCCTTGTTTCACGTCACAATGTCGCACTGCAAAAACAGCCCCGATTTGCGCCAGATCAAATCGGCGCGCTAAATACTACTTATCGTCGCCTCGAATTGGACATCCCCCGTTCAAGAAAGCTCATCGCGTGGCTACCAAGCACATATCGTCCCGCCGCCAGGCAGCCCCGGCTCTTGCCGCATTCCGTTCGTTCCTTCTCGTTCCGTTGGCCGCGATCCTGCTCGCGCTGGGTTTCGCGGCCCAGTCCGCCCAGGCGGCGCGGCTCGACGAATTCCTGCCCAAGGTAGCGCCGGGCGAGCTTTTCACCGGCGCCGACCGATTCGGCGAGCCGGTGGGCGAGCCGCCCATCGTCCCCGTCTACAAGGGCGAGGAACTGGCGGGCTACGCCTTCCTCAACGCGGACTTCACCAACGCCACCGGCTATTCCGGCAAGCCGATCCACATCGTCGCCGGCCTCGACCCGCAAGGCGTCCTGCGCGGCCTGAAGCTGGTGGGGCATTCGGAGCCGATCGTGCTGATCGGCATTCCCGAGAAGGAAGTCATCGCGTCGCTGAACGCGCTGATCGATCAGGACATGGGCCGCGTCGCCGCGGGCAGCCAGCGTCCGCCGCAGGTCGACATCGTCTCGGGCGCGACGGTCACCGTGCTGGTGATGGGCGATTCGGTGGTGCGCTCCTCCGTGCGGCTGATTCGCAGCGGCCGCCTCGGCGGCGAGACCGTCGCCGAGGCGGCCGCTCCCACCGAAATCCGCTCCGTCGACATGACGAAGACCGAGGCCAAGGACTGGGCGACGCTCACCGGCGACGGCTCGGTGCGCGTGCTGCGCCTGACCGTCGGCGAGGTGACGGAAGCCTTCGCCAGCGCCGGCGAGGCGGAAGCCGCCGCCCGGCCGGAGACGCAGAATCCCGAGGATTCCTTCATCGAGCTCTACATGGCTCCGGTCAGCGTGCCGTCGATCGGCATCAGCCTGCTCGGCCAGGCCGGCTACGACCGGCTGGCGGCGAAGCTCAAGGACGGTCGCCAGGCGATCGTCGTCGCCGGCGACGGCGCCTATTCCTTCAAGGGCTCGGGCTATGTCCGCGGCGGCATCTTCGACCGCATCGAGCTGATGCAGGACGGACAGGGCGTGCGCTTCCGCGACCGCGACCACACCCGCCTCGGCGACCTGATGGCCGACGGCGCGCCGCGCCTGCGCGAGATCGCGCTGTTCATGGTGCCGGAGGATTTCGTCTTCGACGTCACCGAGCCGTGGGATCTCCAGATGCTCGTCCAGCGCGCCTGGGGCGCGCGCGGCAAGGCGACGCTGCCCTACGATCTGGGCTACGCGCTGCCGGCCGAATACGTGAAGGTCGAGGCCGCGCCCGCGCCCGAACCCGCGCCGCCCGCCGAAGCGGCGGTGCCGGAGACCGGCGACGGCGGCATCGTCACCTTCGAGGGCGAGGAAGAGCCGCTGTGGGTCAAGATGTGGCGGATGAACTCGGTGTCGATCGTCGTCACCACCGTCGCGCTGCTGCTTTTGACCGCCATCTTCTTCTTCCAGGACTGGCTCTCCGCCCGCCCCGCCCTGCGCGTCTGGGTGCGCCGCGCCTACCTCCTGTTCGTCCTGGTCTGGCTCGGCTGGTACGCCAACGCCCAGTTGTCGGTGGTCAACGTCTTCACCTTCACCAACGCGCTGATGACCGGCTTCCACTGGGAGTTCTTCCTGTCGGCGCCGCTGATCTTCATCCTATGGGCGGCGGTGGCGGTGGGGCTGCTGTTCTGGGGCCGCGGCCCGTTCTGCGGCTGGCTGTGCCCGTTCGGCGCGCTCCAGGAGCTGACCAACACCGTCGCCAAGTGGGTGAAGATCCCGCAGATCGAGGTGCCGTTCTGGCTGCACGAGCGGCTGTGGCCGTTGAAGTACATCATCTTCCTCGGCCTGTTCGGCCTGTCGCTCTATTCGGTGGCGCTGGCCGAGATGTTCGCGGAAGTCGAGCCGTTCAAGACCTCGATCATCCTGAAGTTCGCCCGCGAATGGCCGTTCGTCATCTTCGCGCTGACGCTCTTGGCCATCGGCCTGTTCATCGAGCGCTTCTATTGCCGCTATCTGTGCCCGCTGGGCGCCGCGCTCGCCATTCCCGGCCGCATCCGCATGTTCGAGTGGCTGAAGCGCTGGCCCGAATGCGGCTCGCCCTGCCAGCGCTGCGCCAAGGAATGCCCGGTGCAGTCGATCCACCCCGAGGGGCAGATCAACGTCAACGAGTGCATCTACTGCATGCACTGCCAGGAGCTCTACCACGACGACCAGCGCTGCCCGCACATGATCCAGGTGCGCCTGAAGCGCGAGAAATTCGAGCGGCTGTCCTCGCCCGCGACCAAGCGGCCGGGACCCGCCGAACCGGTCATCTCCCACAAGGGGGTGCCCATCAGCAAGCCCGAAAGCACAACCGGGCCGAACGCCTAAACTGGCAAAAGAAGGAGAGTTGCCATGTCACAGGAAGAGAACAAGGCGGGTCTGAGCAGACGACAACTGCTCGGCTCGACCGCCGCGGTCGCCGCCGCGGCGGGCGCGGTCGGCGCGGGCGCGCTCACGCTCGGCTCCAGCGCCATGACGCCGGCGCTGGCGCAGGCCGCGAGCAACAACCACGAGGTCAAGCCCGGCGAGCTCGACGAATACTACGTCTTCTTCTCCGGCGGCCATTCGGGCGAGGTCCGCATCCTCGGCCTGCCGTCGATGCGCGAACTGATGCGCATCCCGGTCTTCAACCGCGAGAGCGCCACCGGCTGGGGCCAGACCAACGAGAGCAAGAAGGTCCTCTCCGAGGGCATGCTGCCGGAATACCGCGAGATGATGGCCAAGCGCGGCATCGACGTCTACATGAACGGCGACCTGCACCATCCGCACCCCTCGCAGACGGACGGCACCTATGACGGGCGCTACCTCTACGCCAACGACAAGGCCAACACCCGCGTCTGCCGCATCCGTCTCGACGTGATGAAGTGCGACAAGATCATCCAGCTTCCCAACCAGCACACGGTCCACGGCCTGCGCGTGCAGAAATACCCGAAGACCGGCTATGTCTTCGCCAATGGCGAGGACAGCGTGCCGATCCCGAACGACGGCTCGGTGCTCGACGATCCGTCGCAGTACCGTTCGGTCTTCACCGCCGTCGACGGCGAGACCATGGAAGTGGCGTGGCAGGTGATCGTCGACGGCAACCTCGACAACGTCGACGCCGACTACCAGGGCAAGTACGCCTTCTCGACCTGCTACAACTCGGAAGAGGGCGTCAACCTCGCCGAGATGATGGCCGCCGAGCAGGACTGGGTGGTGATCTTCAACATCAAGCGCATCGAGGAAGCCGTCGCCAAGGGCGACTTCACCGAGATGGGCGGCGTGCCGGTTCTCGACGGCCGCAAGGGCTCGCCCTACACCCGCTACGTGCCGGTCGCCAACGGCCCGCACGGCATGAACACCGCGCCGGACGGCATCCACATCGTCGCCAACGGCAAGCTGTCGCCGACCGTCACCGTGATGGACGTGCGCCGCTTCGACGACCTGTTCGACGACAAGATCGAGCCGCGCGGCGTCGTCGTCGCCGAGCCGGAGCTGGGCCTCGGGCCGTTGCACACCGC
>JBDHTD010000033.1:0-35766 GCA_039808485.1 Aquamicrobium sp.
AACCGCCTGAAGCGGCTGATCGAGCTGCGCGCGCCCGGCATCATCATCCGCAACGAGAAGCGCATGCTTCAGGAGGCGGTCGACGCGCTGTTCGACAACGGCCGCCGCGGCCGCGTCATCACCGGCGCCAACAAGCGGCCCTTGAAGTCGCTCTCCGACATGCTGAAGGGCAAGCAGGGCCGCTTCCGCCAGAACCTGCTCGGCAAGCGCGTCGACTATTCCGGCCGCTCGGTCATCGTCACCGGCCCGGAGCTGAAGCTGCACCAGTGCGGCCTGCCGAAGAAGATGGCGCTCGAACTGTTCAAGCCGTTCATCTACGCCCGCCTCGACGCCAAGGGCTATTCGTCCACCGTCAAGCAGGCCAAGAAGCTGGTCGAGAAGGAAAAGCCGGAAGTCTGGGACATCCTCGACGAGGTCATCCGCGAGCATCCGGTGCTCCTGAACCGCGCGCCGACGCTGCACCGCCTCGGCATCCAGGCGTTCGAGCCGATCCTGATCGAGGGCAAGGCGATCCAGCTTCATCCGCTGGTCTGCACCGCCTTCAACGCCGACTTCGACGGCGACCAGATGGCGGTCCACGTGCCGCTGTCGCTGGAAGCGCAGCTCGAAGCCCGCGTGCTGATGATGTCGACCAACAACATCCTGCACCCGGCCTCCGGCGCGCCGATCATCGTGCCGTCTCAGGACATGGTTCTCGGCCTCTATTATCTGTCGATCATGAACCAGAACGAGCCGGGCGAGGGCATGGCCTTCGCCGACATGGGCGAGCTGCATCATGCGCTCGAGACCAAGGCCGTGACCCTGCACAGCAAGATCAAGGGCCGCTACCGCGGCGTCGACGCCGACGGCAACGTCGTCTCGAAGATCTACGACACGACGCCCGGCCGCATGATCATCGGCGAGCTGCTGCCGAAGAACCACAACGTGCCGTTCGAGACCGCCAACCAGGAGATGACCAAGAAGAACATCTCCAAGATGATCGACACCGTCTACCGCCACTGCGGCCAGAAGGAGACGGTGATCTTCTGCGACCGCATCATGCAGCTCGGCTTCGGCCATGCCTGCCGGGCCGGCATCTCGTTCGGCAAGGACGACATGCTGATCCCCGACACCAAGGCGGCGCTGGTGGCCCGGACCGAGGCCGAGGCCAAGGATTTCGAGCAGCAGTACAATGACGGCCTGATCACCCAGGGCGAGAAGTACAACAAGGTGGTCGACGCCTGGGCCAAGTGCTCGGAGAAGGTCGCCGAGGAGATGATGGCGCGCATCAAGGCGGTCGAGTTCGACGACAACGGCCGCCAGAAACCGATGAACTCGATCTACATGATGTCGCATTCCGGCGCGCGCGGCTCGCCGACCCAGATGCGCCAGCTCGCCGGCATGCGCGGCCTGATGGCCAAGCCCTCCGGCGAGATCATCGAGACGCCGATCATCTCGAACTTCAAGGAAGGCCTGACCGTTCTCGAATACTTCAACTCGACCCACGGCGCCCGCAAGGGTCTGGCCGACACCGCGCTGAAGACCGCGAACTCGGGCTACCTCACCCGTCGTCTGGTCGACGTGGCGCAGGACTGCATCGTCACCCAGACCGACTGCGGCACCGACAAGGGCCTGACCATGCAGCCGATCGTCGATGCCGGCCAGGTCGTGGCCTCGCTCGGCCAGCGCATCCTCGGCCGCACCGCGCTCGAGGACATCACCCACCCGGTCTCGGGCGAGGTGATCGTCAAGGGCGGCACGCTGATCGACGAGCGCGACGTCGACGCGGTGGAGAAGGCTGGCATCCAGTCCGTCACCATCCGCTCTGCGCTGACCTGCGAGGTCCGCACCGGCGTCTGCGCGGTCTGCTACGGGCGCGATCTCGCCCGCGGCACGCCGGTCAACATCGGCGAGGCCGTCGGCGTCATCGCCGCGCAGTCGATCGGCGAGCCGGGCACGCAGTTGACCATGCGCACCTTCCACATGGGCGGCACCGCTCAGGTGGTCGACCAGTCGTTCCTCGAAGCCTCCTACGAGGGCAAGGTCCAGATCCGCAACCGCAACGTGGTGCGCAACTCCGACGGCCACCTGGTCGTCATGGGTCGCAACATGGCGGTGCTGATCCTCGACGAGGGCGGCAAGGAGCGGGCGGTTCACCGCGTCACCTACGGCTCGCGCATCTTCGTCGACGAGGGCGACCACGTGAAGCGTGGCCAGCGCATCGCCGAGTGGGACCCCTACACCCGTCCGATCCTCACCGAGACCGGCGGCAAGGTGGCGTTCGAGGACCTGGTCGACGGCATCTCCGTGCAGGAGACGGCCGACGAGTCGACCGGTATCACCAAGCGCGAGGTCATCGACTGGCGCTCGACGCCGCGCGGCACCGACCTGAAACCGGCCATCACCGTCCTCGACGACAAGGGCAAGCCCGCCAAGCTCGCCAAGGGTAGCGACGCGCGCTTCATGCTCTCGGTCGAGGCGATCCTGTCGGTCGAGCCGGGCTCCATGGTCCAGCCGGGCGACGTGCTCGCCCGTCTGCCGATGGAAAGCGCCAAGACCAAGGACATCACCGGCGGTCTGCCGCGCGTGGCCGAGCTGTTCGAGGCGCGTCGCCCCAAGGACCACGCCATCATGGCCGAGATCGACGGCACGGTGCGGTTCGGGCGCGACTACAAGAACAAGCGCCGCATCATCATCGAGCCGCACGATTCGACGCTGGAGCCGGTCGAGTACCTGATCCCGAAGGGCAAGCCGTTCCATCTCCAGGACGGCGATACCATCGAGAAGGGCGACTACATCCTCGAAGGCAACCCGGCCCCCCACGACATCCTCGCCATCAAGGGCGTCGAGGAGCTGGCGCGCTATCTCGTCAACGAGATCCAGGAGGTCTACCGCCTCCAGGGCGTGTTGATCAACGACAAGCACATCGAGGTCATCGTCCGGCAGATGCTGCAGAAGGTCGAGATCACCGAGCAGGGCGATTCGACCTACATCCCGGGCGACCATGTCGACGTGATCGAGCTGGACGAGGTCAACGACCGTCTTATCGAGGAGGGCAAGAAGCCCGCCGCCGGCCAGCCGGTGCTCCTCGGCATCACCAAGGCGAGCCTGCAAACGCCGTCCTTCATCTCCGCCGCCTCCTTCCAGGAGACGACGCGGGTGCTGACGGAAGCGGCCGTCGCCGGCAAGACCGACACGCTCCAGGGCCTGAAGGAAAACGTCATCGTCGGCCGCCTGATCCCGGCCGGCACCGGCGGCACCATGAGCCAGATCCGCCGCATCGCCACCCAGCGCGACGAGCTGATCCTCGACGAGCGCCGCAAGGCGACCGGCGCCGAGATGGCGGCCCCGATCCTCGCCGACATGACGGCCGACCCCGCCGAATAGGCGGGAAGACAACCGAAGCTGAAAGGCCGCCGGCGCGATCGCCGGCGGCCTTTTCGTTTTCCCCTTTCGTTTCCCCCGGTTTTCCGCCGATCCATATTGAAACAGATTTGCCCGTCGCGGCGGCATTATCCGCTGGCCGTATCGAGACGCGATCTGCTAGCCTCGTGCAGGAAGGGCAAGGGGGACGTGTCATTCTGCAACGGGATGCGGCGAAAGCTGCGGAAGATATTTCCCGTCTTCTGGGCGAGATCGGCTGGGGCCGCGGATCGTGGGAGGAAGTCTGCCGCTATCTTCACGAAGCGGTGCCGGGGTCCACGCCGACCGTCGTCAATTTCGACATGCAGCGCCAGGCCGTCAATTCCGTCTTCCATGAGGGAGTCGACCCCGCTTTCGCCGCCTCCTATGTCGAGCATTACGCCGCGATCAATCCGTGGATGGCGTTCTGGAATTCCGCCTCGGCCGGCGAAGTCAGCGTTTCCGAGCGCGACTGCCCGTCCTCGGCGTTCCGCGACAGCGAGTTCTACAACGACTGGCTCGATCCGCAGCCGCAGCTCAAGGCGGCCTCCGGCCTGCGCCTCGATGTCGACAGGAACAACACCATCCTCGTCTCGTGGCATTACGCCGTCGACCGCGCGGCCGTCGCGGAGGGTTTCACCGCCGATGTCCTCGACCGGGTCAAGGACGGGTGGATGGATGCGGTGCGTGGCGCCGCGATGCTGCGGCACGGGCTGGAAAACTCGAAACGCTTCGGCCTGCTCATCGAGCAGATCGATGCCGCGGCCATTCTCGTCGATGCCGACCGTCGCATTTTCGAGGCGAATTCCGAAGCTGCGATCGCCATGGCGCGCGGCGATGTCATGACCGGCCTCGGCGACGTCCTGGCATTGCGCGACCAGTCGGCGGAGCGCTGGCTGGAAGAGTCCGTGGCGCACCTCCTTGCCGGCCGGGGCCGGCAGTCCTCGAAAACCGCGACCTTCGCGTCCGGCGGCTACGTCTTCCGCGCCAGCGTCACCCGCACCCCGGAGTTCGACGGTTCGAACCTCGCCCTGCTGGTGCGGCCGCGGCCGCAGGCGCTCGTCGTGATCCGGCCGCTCGTCGGCACCTCGCTTCGGCTCGACGCCGCCGGTCTCGGCCTCGCCTTCGGGCTGTCGCCGGCCGAGACGCGGCTGTGCGAGATCCTCGCCAATGGCCGCTCGCTGGCGGAAGCGGCCGTGATCCTGCGCCTGTCGGAGGGGACGGTGCGCCAGCGCACCAAAATCATCTTCCAGAAGACCGGCACCCACAGGCAGGGCCAGTTGATCGCGCTCGTGTCGCGATTCGCCGCCGATCGCTGACGTGTCGCGGCGCGGTTGCCGGCCGTTCCCGGCGAGAAAAGGCCAATACAAAAAGAGAACAAAATGGTATTATCGTTATAGAGCAATATGTTGCACCTCTTGCAAAACAAGAACAAAAAAGGTACAAAAAACACAGGGACACCGGAAAGACCCGGCTTCGCTGACGATCAAGGGGTAGGTTATCATGTCACAGAACACGTTGCGGCTTGTTGAGGGTAGTTCGGTGGACAAATCAAAGGCTCTGGACGCGGCGCTCGCGCAGATCGAGCGCTCTTTCGGCAAGGGCTCGATCATGCGGCTGGGAGCCAACGAGCAGGTGGTCGAGATCGAGACGGTTTCGACCGGCTCGCTCGGCCTCGACATCGCGCTCGGCGTCGGCGGCCTGCCCAAGGGCCGCATCGTCGAGATCTACGGCCCCGAAAGCTCGGGCAAGACGACGATGGCGCTCCACACCGTGGCCGAGGCCCAGAAGAAGGGCGGCATCTGCGCCTTCGTCGACGCCGAGCACGCGCTCGACCCCGTCTATGCCCGCAAGCTCGGGGTCGATCTGGAGAACCTCCTGATCTCCCAGCCCGACACCGGCGAGCAGGCGCTGGAGATCTGCGACACGCTGGTGCGTTCCGGCGCCATCGACGTGCTGGTGGTGGATTCGGTGGCTGCGCTCACCCCCCGCGCGGAAATCGAGGGCGAGATGGGCGATTCGCTGCCCGGCCTCCAGGCGCGCCTGATGAGCCAGGCGCTGCGCAAGCTGACCGCCTCGATCTCGCGCTCCAACTGCATGGTCATCTTCATCAACCAGATCCGCATGAAGATCGGCGTCATGTTCGGCTCGCCCGAGACCACGACCGGCGGCAACGCGCTGAAATTCTACGCCTCGGTCCGGCTCGACATCCGCCGCATCGGCGCGGTCAAGGACCGCGACGAGGTCGTCGGCAACCAGACCCGCGTCAAGGTGGTCAAGAACAAGCTCGCGCCGCCCTTCAAGCAGGTCGAGTTCGACATCATGTACGGCGAGGGCGTCTCCAAGACCGGCGAGCTGATCGATCTCGGCGTCAAGGCCGGCGTGGTCGAGAAGTCCGGCGCATGGTTCTCCTACAATTCGCAGCGCCTGGGGCAGGGGCGCGAGAACGCCAAGCAGTTCCTGCGCGACAATCCCGACACCGCCCAGGAGATCGAGCTGACGCTGCGCCAGAACGCCGGCCTGATCGCCGACCGCTTCCTCGAGAATGGCGGCCCCGGCGACCAGGACGGTGCCGATGTCGACGAGGCGTCCGGCATGTAGGCGCGCCTTTCGCCGCTCTTTCCCGCCAAGCAGGGGCGCCGCCTTCGGGCCGGCGCCCTTTTTGCGTCTCGGCTCGCTTTTTGCATCGGTCCGCCCTGGCGTCGGGCTTGCGTCGCGCGCCTTGGGTCTGTCTTGGTGTCTGTTTCGGATCGCTCGCCCGTGCCGCGTTTCGCGGCTCGCCGGCGGCCGCAGCCGATGCGGCAGCCGATCCCGTCGGCGATCCCGCCGGCCGGCTGCATCCAATCGCGATTGGGCACGCCGCCTTTCTGGACAGCGGCATGGCGCGACGCTAAAAGCCTGTCCTGAATTATCCTTCTCCTGCGGGGCGCGTTGGAGCTCCTTCTCAAAAGGCTTTCGGCATGAGCGGCGTCAACGAGATACGGTCGGCCTTTCTCGACTACTTTGCCCGGAACGGACATGAAGCCGTGGCTTCGAGCCCGCTCGTGCCCCGCAACGACCCGACATTGATGTTCACCAATGCCGGCATGGTCCAGTTCAAGAACGTCTTCACCGGCCTCGAGCAGCGGCCCTACAACCGCGCCGTCACCGCCCAGAAATGCGTCCGCGCCGGCGGCAAGCACAACGATCTCGACAATGTCGGCTACACCGCGCGCCACCACACCTTCTTCGAGATGCTCGGCAATTTCTCGTTCGGCGACTATTTCAAGGACGTCGCCATCGAGCTGGCCTGGAACCTGCTGACCCGCGAGTTCGGCCTGTCCGCCGAGCGCCTGCTCGTCACCGTCTATCACACCGACGACGAGGCCGCCGGTTACTGGAAGAAGATCGCCGGACTATCCGACGACCGCATCATCCGCATCCCCACCAGCGACAATTTCTGGGCGATGGGCGATACCGGCCCGTGCGGCCCGTGCTCGGAAATCTTCTACGACCACGGCGAGGGCATCGCCGGCGGCCCTCCCGGAAGCCCTGACGAGGACGGCGACCGCTTCATCGAGATCTGGAACCTGGTCTTCATGCAGTACGAGCAGGTGACACGGGAGAGCCGCGTCGACCTGCCGCGGCCGTCGATCGACACCGGCATGGGGCTGGAGCGCATCGCCGCCGTGCTCCAGGGCGAGCACGACAATTACGACATCGACCTGTTCCGGGCGCTGATCCGCGCCTCCGTCGAGGCGACGGGCGTGCCGGCGGAGGGCAAGAACCGCGCCAGCCACCGGGTCATCGCCGACCATCTGCGCGCCTCCTCGTTCCTGATCGCCGATGGCGTCCTGCCGTCCAACGAGGGCCGCGGCTACGTGCTGCGCCGCATCATGCGGCGCGCCATGCGCCATGCCCAGCTTCTCGGTGCGGCCGAGCCGCTGATGTGGCGGCTGGTGCCGGCGCTGGTGCGCGAGATGGGACGCGCCTATCCCGAGCTTGCGCGCGGCGAGGCGCTGATCACCGAGACGCTGAAGCTTGAGGAGAGCCGCTTCCGCAAGACGCTGGCGCGCGGCCTCGGCCTGCTGTCGGAAGCGACGGAAGGCATGGCCGAAGGCGCCCGGCTCGACGGCGAGACCGCGTTCAAGCTCTACGACACCTACGGCTTCCCGCTCGACCTGACCCAGGACGCGCTGCGCCAGCGCGGCATTTCCGTCGACACCGACGGCTTCGGCGCGGCGATGGAGCGCCAGAAGGCCGAAGCCCGCGCCAACTGGGCGGGTTCGGGCGAAGCCGCCACGGAGACCGTGTGGTTTGCCGTGCGGGACCGCGTCGGCGCGTCGGAATTCCTCGGCTACGAGACCGAATCCGCCGAAGGCGTCATCACCGCGCTCGTCGCCGACGGCGCCGAGGTGGCTTCCGTCGCGGCGGGCGGCGCGGTTTCGGTGGTGGTCAACCAGACGCCGTTCTACGGCGAATCCGGCGGCCAGGTCGGCGACACCGGCACGATCCGCGGCGAGGGCTTCGAGATCGCCGTCACCGACACCCAGAAGAAGGGCGACGGCGTCTTCGTCCACCTCGGGTGGGTTTCGTCCGGCACGGCCACGGTCGGCGCGGCCGTGGCGCTGAAGGTCGACGGCGGCCGCCGCGCCATGATCCGCGCCAACCATTCCGCGACCCATCTGCTCCACGAGGCGCTGCGCGAGGTTCTCGGCACCCATGTCGCGCAGAAGGGCTCGCTCGTCGCGCCGGACAGGCTGCGCTTCGACTTCTCGCATCCGAAGCCGATCGTCGCCGGGGAACTGGATCGGATCGAGCGCCTCGCCAACGAGGTCGTGCGCCAGAACGAGAAGGTGACGACGCGCCTGATGGCGGTGGACGACGCCATCGCCGAGGGCGCGATGGCGCTGTTCGGCGAAAAATACGGCGACGAGGTCCGCGTGGTGCGGATGGGAACCGCGCTCCATGGCGACAAGGCCGGGAAGCCCTATTCGGTCGAGCTTTGCGGCGGCACCCACGTCGCGGCCACCGGCGACATCGGCCTCGTCCGGGTGCTTTCCGAGGGCGCCGTCGCTGCCGGCGTGCGCCGGATCGAGGCGCTGACCGGCGCGGCCGCACTCAGCCATCTCGACGAGCAGGAGCGGCGGCTGAAGGCCGTGGCGGCGGCGCTGAAGGTTTCCCCGGCCGAGGCGGCGGGCCGCCTCGAGGCCGTGCTCGACGAGCGCCGCAAGCTGGAGCGCGAACTGGCCGACGCCCGCCGCAAGCTGGCGCTCGGCGGCGCCGCGGCGTCGGCCGAGGGCCAGGCGCCCGAGGGCGAGACCGTCGCCGGCGTCGGTTTCATCGGCAAGGTCGTCGCCGGCATCCCGGCCAAGGAGCTGAAGTCGCTCGCCGATGCCGGCAAGAAGTCGCTCGGCTCCGGCGTGGTCGTTTTCGTCGGCACGGCCGAGGACGGCAAGGCGAGCGTGGTCGTCGGCGTGACGGAGGATCTGGCCGGCCGCTTCTCGGCGGTGGATCTGGTGCGCGCCGCCGCCGCCGCCATCGGCGGGCAGGGCGGTGGCGGTCGACCCGACATGGCGCAGGCCGGCGGGCCGGACGGTGCGCGCGCGGCCGAGGCCGTCGCGGCGGTGAAGGCGGCGCTCGCGGCCTGACCTGCCCTCGGCCCGGGTGGTTCGCCGCCGGCCGGAGCGTCTCCGCGGGCCTCGGGTCCGCGGTTCATGCTCCGGTTCAGGGTTTTTGCGCATGTCGTTATGCCGAAGCCGGTTTCGCCTTCGGCCGATATGCGGACAGGTTGCCGAAGGATCGGGTCGTCATGATGCACCAGTTCGCTCTTGTCGCCATCGGCGGCGCGCTTGGATCGTGCCTGCGCCATGTCGTCAATGTCTGGTCGGCGCGGCTGTTCGGGGTGGGGTTTCCCTGGGGCACGCTCGGCGTCAACATCCTCGGCTCCTTCCTGATGGGTGTGTTCATCGAGTTGCTGATGCGGCGATTCGAGGGATCGGTGGAGCTGCGCCTCCTGGTGGCGACTGGCTTCCTCGGCGGGTTCACCACCTTCTCGGCCTTCGCGCTCGACACCGCTGATCTCTACGGCCGCGACCTGCCGGCGCAGGCGTTCGCCTATGTCGCGGCCAGCGTCGTGCTGTCGCTTGCGGCGCTGTTCGTCGGAATGTGGCTCGCGAAAAACCTCGCCTGATGCTATCTGCCCCGCACGGACGGGCATGAGTGGATGGCGATGGCAGGCGTTGAGCAGATAACGGTCGAGGCCGGAGAGGCGGGCATGCGGCTCGACCGCTGGTTCAAGTCGCATTATCCCGGCCTCGGCTTCGGACAGCTCCAGAAGCTGCTGCGCTCCGGCCAGGTGCGGGTCGACGGCGGCCGCGTCAAGGCCGACACGCGCGTCGAACCCGGTCAGGTGGTGCGCGTCCCGCCGCTTTCCGTCGACCGCAAGGGCGACGCGCCGCTGACCGCGCGCACGATGCGCGGCGAGGCCGACGGCGAGGTGCTGTCCCGCATGCTGCTCCACGAGGACCCGGCCGTGTTCGTCTTCGACAAGCCGGCGGGACTGGCGGTGCAGGGCGGTTCCGGCGTCGCCCGCCATGTCGACGGCATGCTCGAGGCTTTCCGCAACCGGAAGGGCGAGAAGCCGCGCCTCGTCCACCGGCTCGACCGCGACACCTCGGGCGTCCTCGTCGTGGCGCGCTCGCGCCTCGCGGCGATGAAGCTGGCGGAATCGTTTCGCGGCCGCGACGCGCACAAGACCTATTGGGCGCTGGTCAAGGGCGTGCCGAGGAAGCGCGAGGACCGCATCTCGACCTGGCTGGTCAAGGAGCAGACCCCAGACGGCGATCGCATGCGCGTCGCCCGGCACGGCGAGGAGGGGGCGGATCACGCCATTTCCCACTACCGCGTCGTCGACCAGGCCGGCCAGTCGCTGACCTGGCTGGAGATGGAGCCCTATACCGGCCGCACCCACCAGTTGCGCGTCCATGCCGCCCATATCGGCTGCCCGATCATCGGCGACCCGAAATATTTCGAGGCCGACCAGAACTGGGAGTTTCCCGGCGGCATCCAGAACCGCCTGCATCTCCATGCCCGCCGCATCGTCATCCCCCATCCCGACGGCGGCGTCATCGACGTCACCGCGCCGCTGCCGCCGCACATGCGGCAGAGCTGGAACCTGCTGGGCTTCGACGAGGCGAGCGCGGAGGCCGGGGCGTGAGCGCGCGCCACGCGCAGGCGCAGGGCGCCGATCTCACCCGACCCGGCATCGACGGTCTTGCGGTCGCGGTCATGCTGCTCCTGACCTTCTCCTGGGGGCTCAACCAGGTTGCGATCAAGGTTTCCAATGTCGGCTACAATCCTATGCTTTCGGTGTTCGTCCGCGCCGCCGGCGGCGGACTTCTCGTTTATCTGTGGTGCAGGTGGCGCGGCATCGCGCTGTTTTCCCGCGACGGCACGCTGTGGCCGGGCATTGCCGCCGGCCTGCTGTTCGGCCTCGAATTCGTCCTGATCTTCGTCGGGCTCGAATACACCACCGCCGCGCGCAGCGCGCTGATGGTCAACACCATGCCGTTCTGGATGCTGCTCGGCGGGCATTTCCTGCTCGGCGAGGAGATTTCGGCGCGAAAGGTCGGCGGTCTCGTCCTTGCATTCGCCGGCGTGGCGCTGATCTTTTCCGACGGTCTCGGCGCGGCCGGGCCGCAGGCGCTGACGGGCGACCTCCTGTGCCTGGGCGCCGGCGTCCTGTGGGCGGCGACGGTGCTCGTCGTCAAGGCGACGCGGCTGGCGCGGGCGAGCCCGGAAAAGACGCTGCTCTACCAGCTCGCGGTTTCGGCGCTGGTCGCGGCGCCGCTGATTCCCTTCTACGGACCGCTGCTGCGCGACGTGTCGGCGGTCGCCACCGTCTCGCTGGCCTTCCAGACGGTTTTCGTCGTTGCCTTCACCTATGTGCTGTGGTTCTGGATGGTGCGGCGATACCCGGCATCGGGCCTTTCCAGCTTCACCTTCCTGTCGCCGGCTTTCGGCGTCATCCTTGCCGGGCTGCTGCTGGGCGAGCCGTTGACCCTGCGCATCCTCGCCGCGCTGGTGCTGATCGCGCTCGGGCTGGTCATCGTCAACAGGCCGCGCAAACGGGCGCCCGGTGGCTGAAACAGAACGTCTGAAACAGGGCGGCTGAAACAGGGCGGCTGAAGCGGCTTCTCGAAGGATAAACGATGCGCGATCTCCTGAACGACCTCGAAGCCGGAAGCCATCTTTCCGACCCCGACCCGGTGCGCCGGGCGCAGAACCAGATGCGCCAGAGCCTGCCGAAACGGTTCTACACGGCGGCGGAAACCGCGCGAACGGCGGAGGGTTTCGCCGTCCGGCTCGACGGCAAGCCGGTCAGGACGCCGGGCAAGGCGGTGCTCGCCCTGCCGACGGCGGCGGCGGCCGCGATCGTCGCGGCGGAATTCGCCGCCCAGGGCGAGACGATAAACCCGGTGACGATGCCGGCGCTGCGGCTGGTCAACAGCGCCATCGACGGCGTCGCCCAGGATGTCGAGGCCGTGCTCGACGACGTCGTGCGCTTTTGCGGTTCCGACCTCGTCTGCTATCGCGCTGCCGGCCCGGCGGCGCTGGTGGCGCGGCAGGCCGCGGCATGGGACCCCGTCCTCGCCTGGGCGCAGGGCGCGCTTGGCGCGCGCTTCTATCTGGCCGAGGGCGTGGTTCATGTCGAGCAGCCTGCGGAAGCCGTGAATTCGGTCCGCCGCTGGCTCGGTCAGCGGCGCGAACCGTTCCGGCTGGCGGCGCTGCATGTCCTGACGACGCTGACCGGCTCGGCCCTGCTGGCGCTGGCGGTGGAAGCGGAGGCCCTGCCGGCCGACGCGGCCTGGGCCGCCGCCCATGTCGACGAGGACTGGAATGCCGAGCAATGGGGAGCCGATGCCGAGGCGCTGGCGCGCAACGCCGCCCGCCGGCGCGACTTCGACGCGGCCGTGGCGCTGCTTCGGGCCTTGTAGAGGCAGCCGCCGTCCGGCCTGTGGCGCTTGCCGATCTTCGGTGCTTGATTGTCAGCCTGCGGTCCAATATCGACAGGGGCTGCAATGCGGGCGTGGCGAAACTGGTAACCGCACGAGACTTAAAATCTTGCGTCTTCAATGACTTACGGGTTCGAATCCCGTCGCCCGCACCACCCCTGCTTGGGCGGGGCGACTCGACATCTCCTCCGCGTCCCGTCCCCTGCCGGAGTTAATGCCCTAAAGGCATGATTTTCCACCCTTTTTGCTAAGGCACAGACCCCCGAAACATATATCTCCCATCGCGAGGAGATTTCGTGCGGGCGATCATAGTGACGCGCATGCTGTGATTTTGTGGCCAGAGCGCGGAACTAAACATGAACGCGAGGCGCGCATCGACCTATCGCGACCAGCTGTTCCAGCGGCAAGTCGAGCTGGAAATCGAGCTGAGCGGCCCTGGCGCCGCAGCGTACGGTTCCAAAGCCGCCAAAGAGATCGATGCTGAGCGCCGCTGACATCCGTCGTTGCATCATAAAGCGTTTTAAACATTTTAATTGTTGACATGAAGACAAAGATACAGAACTCTTACCCAAGGTGAGGAAGCCTGAACTCTGGGAGGAGAAACCATGCTAGCCATATCGCTGGCATTGAACGGCGTCGTGCTGGGATCGGTACTGTTGCTGTTCAGCCTGGGCCTGACGCTGATCTACGGCGTCGGCCGCATCGTCAATTTCGCGCATGGCGCATTGTTCAGCATCGGTGCCATGCTCGGCGTCTGGCTTGCGGGGCAGGGCCTGCCGCTTTGGCTGACGCTTATTGTGACCCCGGTCGCGGTCGGATTGATCGGCGCGCTGCTCGACTGGGCGGTGCTGGCGCGCATCCGCGACCGGCCCATGGTCGACAGCCTGCTGCTGACCTTCGGCCTGGCCCTGTTCATCACCGGCGTCCTCTATGAGATGGGCGGCCGCCACGTTCAGATGATGCCGATCCCGAATATGCTGGAAGGCGCGATCAGCATCTTCGGCTTCACGCTGCCGGTCTATCGCCTGTTCGTCTCGCTGCTGGCGGTCGTGCTGGCGGCCGGACTGTTCATGTTCCTGAAGAATTCGGACTGGGGCCTGAGGGTTCGCGCCGCAAATGACGACCCGGAGATGGGCGCATGCCTCGGCATCAACCGCGAGATGCTGATGCATTCCGTGGTCGGGGTGAGCGCGGCGCTTGCCGCCATTTCCGGCGTCGCCGCCGCGCCGATCTTCACGGCCTACGCCACGGTCGGCGACAAGATTCTCATCCTCGCCTTCATGACGGTGATCCTTGGCGGCCTGGGCAGCCTGCGCGGTGCGGTGGTCGCCGCCTATGTCGTCGGCCTGATCATCGTCTTCGGTGAAGGCTATTTCGGCGGACAGATGGCGCTGATGGTGCTGTTCGTTCTCGTCATGGCCATGCTCATCAACTGGCCTCGCGGCTTCTTCGGCGAAGGGAGAACCGAATGACCGGCGCTGCCGTCCTGCAATCCAAGTCCGCCGCCGGGGAACACGCACCTTCGCGACGCCCCTACCTGCTGGCTCTCATTATCCTCGCCATACTCGGCGCGACCCTTCCCTTGTGGGTAACGAACAGCCCGTTCCTGCTGATGCTGGCCTCGCACGCCGTCGTCGCGGCGATCGTCGCGCTCAGCCTCGACCTTCTGACCGGCAATACCGGCCTGCTCTCGTTCGGCCATGCCGCCTGGTACGGTTTCGGCGCCTATGCCGCCGGCCTGCTGTCGAAGAGCCTAAGCGCCGAGCTTCTCGTCATCCTGCCGCTGACGGTGATCGCCGCGTCGCTGACCGCGCTTGCCATCGGTGCCGTCCTCGTGCGGCAGATCGGCAAGACCTTCGCCATCCTGACGCTGGCGCTGAGCCAGATTTTCTACGCTCTGGTCTTCGTCTTCTCCGACCGGACCGGCGGCGAGGACGGGCTCCAGGGCGTACCGATGATAACCGCTTTCGGTCGGACGGTTGCAAGCCCGGAAGCCTGGTACTGGCTGCTATATGGCGTGCTCGTCGCCTCGCTGGCCGGCGCGCTCTACCTGCGCACCACGCCGCTCGGCCGTGCGTGGCTGGCGATCAAGGAAAACACCGAACGCGCCCGCTTCATCGGCATCAACACCGGCGCGCTCAAGCTGATCGCCTACGTGTTCTCGGCCGGCCTCGCTTCGCTGGCGGGTGCGCTGTTCGTTCTGTTCAACGGCGCGGTCTCGCCCGACGTGCTGCACTGGTTCGAGTCGGGCAAGATCCTGATGTATGTAGTGCTCGGCGGCGTCGGCACCATCGTCGGCCCGGTCTTCGGCGCGGCCGCCTTCACCCTGACCGAGCACTATGTCTCCAGCATCACCGACGCCTGGCTGATCTATTTCGGCGGTCTGTTCGTCCTCATCGTCATCGTCGCACCGGGCGGCCTGTTCGGCATCTTCGGCAATCTCTATGCGCGGCTCACCGGCGGAAGGGAGAAGCGGTCATGACCCTGGAGATCAAGGGCCTCTCGCGCCGCTTCGGCGGTCTTCGGGCGGTGGCGGATGTGACGATCACCATCGCCGACCGGGCGATCCACTCGATCATCGGTCCCAACGGCGCCGGCAAGACCACGCTGTTCAACCTCGTCACCGGCGCGCTGGCGCCGGATGCCGGCCGTGTCTCCTTCGGGGGACAGGACATCACCGGCTGGACGCCGGAGCGGTTGGCGGGCATCGGCATTGCCCGCACCTTCCAGCGCACCAGCATCTTCAAGGATCTGCCGGTGGTGGAGAACGTCGCGCTCTCGATCCGCTCGCGGCGCGGGATGAACCGCTCGCTGCTGCGCTCGGCAGCCGTGGAGAAGAACGTCAACGACGAGGCGCGCGCCATCCTTTCGACCGTCGGGCTGAGCGGCAAGGAGCGGATCAAGGCCGGCTCGCTGGCTCATGGCTTCCAGCGCGCGCTCGACATCGCCATCGGCCTCGCGCTCGAACCGAAGATCATCCTGATGGACGAGCCGCTTGCCGGCATGTCGCGCGGCGACCGCGAGACGGTGGCAACGCTCATCACCCGCCTGCGTGAGGAGCTGGGCCTCACGATCGTCGTCGTCGAGCACGATATCGGCATGGTGATGCGCCTTTCCGACCGCATCACGGTGATGCAGCACGGCAAGGTTATCGCCGAGGGGCCGCCGGCCGCCATTCGCGAGGACGAGGCCGTCAAGAACGCCTATCTGCACGGGAGCTTCGCGGCATGACCCAGGCCCTTCGCTATCAGAACATGTCGGCCTTCTACGGCACCAGCCAGATCCTGCACGGAATCGGCTTCGAGGTGCATCCGGGCGAAGTAGTCTGCCTTCTCGGCCTCAATGGCATGGGCAAGACGACGACGCTGCGGGCGACGATGGGGCTCGTCGACCGTATCGAGGGTGAGATCACGCTGAACGGCGCACCGCTTGCCGGGCCCACCTACCGCCGGTCGCAGATGGGGGTGACGCTGGTGCCCGAGGACCGCAAGGTCTTTGCAAACCTCACCGTCGAGGAGAACCTGCGCGTCGCCATCCGCAAGCCGGCGCAGGGGGCCGGCGTCGGCATCGACGACACGATCCGCATCTTCCCAAGGCTGGGCGAGCGTCTGGAACAGAAAGGCGGGACGCTCAGTGGCGGCGAGCAGCAGATGCTCGTCGTCGCCCGCGCCATGCTTGCCAACCCGCATTACATGATGCTGGACGAGCCGACGGAGGGCCTCGCGCCCAGCTATGTCGACGCCATCCGCGACTCGATCGTCGCGGTAAAGGCGCTTGGCGTCGGCGTCATCCTCGTCGAGCAGAGCCTGCCGCTGGCTCAGTCGGTCGGAGACCGGTTCCACATCATCGAGAACGGGCAGATCGTCCGCTCCTTCACCCGCGAGGAGGTGGCTGCCGACCCGCAATGCCTCGCCGACATGCTGACGGTGGACTGACCATGGCCGACATTCTTGCCCGCCGGGACGGCCCGGTCCTGGTCCTGACCATCGACAACCAGCCGAAGCGAAACGCCTTTTCCCACGCCATGACCGAGCGCCTCGGAGCCTTGCTGAAGGAGGCCGAGCACGACCACGGCGTGCGTTGCATAGTCGTCACCGGGGCGGGCGAGCGCGCTTTCTCCAGCGGCCACGATCTCAACGAGATGCTGGCGGACCGCGACAACGCCTCCGACGAGGCGGCGAACGAGCCTTTCGTGCTGCCGCGCCGGATGCGCACCCCGGTCATTGCCGCAGTCAACGGTCATGCTCATGCGGCGGGGCTGATCCTGGCGCTGGCCTGCGACATCCGTGTCTGCGAGGCGCACAGCGACTTCGCCGCGCCGGGCGCGCGTATCGGCCTGCTGCCGATCGGTGGCCAGATCAGCGCCCTGCCATGGATCGTTCCGCTCGGTGTCGCCTATGAAATCCTCGCCACCGGCCGGCGCGTCACTGCCGACGAGGCGCTGCGGATCGGCCTCGCCAATCATGTGGTGCCGACAGGAGCCGGGTTGGACAAGGCGCTGGAGATCGCCCACGCCATCGCCGCCAATTCGGCAGGCGTCATCGCCTCGATCAAGACCGGCCTGACGATCCTCGCTCTTGAAGGCGCAACCGCTGCCGAACGCTATGAATGGGCGGAAAGCGAAAGGCTACAGGGCGAGCCGGACGCGGAGGAAGGAATGCGAGCCTTCCTCGAAAAGCGCCTGCCGAACTTCGCCTGACCCGCAACATCGACCGAACAGTCGCTCACGCATTCCCGCACTGGATGACCGGACCATGAAAACTGAAATCGAATCCAAATCTCTCTTGGCCCGATATGGCATTGCCACCACCAATCCCCGGCTGGCGACGAACGCGGCAGAAGCCGCCGACATCGTCGCGCAGGCAGGCCAGCCTTGTGCGTTGAAAATCGTATCGTCCGATATCGTCCACAAGGTCGCAGCCGGCGGCGTGCGGCTGTCGGTCGAGGCGGCGGAGGCCGCCGGCGCATTCACGGCGATCATGGATGCCTGCCGTGCTTCCAACCCCGATGCCGGGCTCGATGGCGTGCTGATCGAGGAAATGGTCGCGCCCGGCCTCGAAGTGTTCGTCGGCGCGCGTGTCGATGCGCAATACGGGACGGTGCTGCTTCTGGGGCCGGGAGGTTCGAATGTCGAGCAGGGCCAGAAGCCGAGCGCGGCATTGGCCCCGGTCACGCCCGCAACGGTCGACCGGATGATCGACAGCGCCTTTCCCTGCGCGTTCAAGGACGGAAAAAGCGCGGCGCGCGAGACGCTGAAGCGCTACGTGCTTGCCATCGGCGGCGAAGACGGACTGATGATGAAGGAGCGGATCGGCGA
The DNA here is from genome assembly GCA_039808485.1 of Aquamicrobium sp. Classification (GTDB taxonomy): domain Bacteria; phylum Pseudomonadota; class Alphaproteobacteria; order Rhizobiales; family Rhizobiaceae; genus Aerobium. The sequence continues at coordinate 17,695 of JBDHTD010000033.1, forward strand.
GCTCGACGTCAACCCGATCATCGTCGGTGCGAGCGGTGCTGTCGCCGTCGACGCCGTTGCCGGTGATCTTGCGGAGGGGATGGACGAACGCCGCATGTCGCGGGGCGAGCTTGAAGCTGCGCTTGATCGTCGTCGCGCCCGACTCGGCGATTTCGGCGCCTTGTTCGATCCGGCCTCCATCGCGTTCGTCGGGGCTTCGACGCAGAAGGAGAAGTTGGGCTATCGCGTCATCCGCAACATGCTCGATTTCGGCTTCAAGGGGCAGATTTTTCCGATCCATCCTTCGGCTGAGGAGATTTGCAGGCTGAAGGCCTATAAATCCGTGGCCGACATTCCCGGCCCGGTCGAGCGCGCCTATGTCGCCGTCGCCAACCGCCAGGTTCCTGACGTGCTGCGCGCGTGCCGCGAGAAGGGCGTGCGTGTTGCGCAGGTTCTGACCGCCGGCTTCTCGGAATATTCATCCGACAACGGCGACCTCGAGCAGCGCATGATCGACGAGGTCAGAACCGGCGACATGCGTATGGTCGGCCCCAACTGCATGGGAACCTTTTCGGCCTCGGCGCGGATCGCGCTCGCAGCTCCGCGCTACTGCCCCGATCAGCCGGGCGGCATCACCTTCTTCTCGCAGAGCGGCACCTTCGCCGGCGATGTCAACCGCCGGGCGCAGGTGATGGGCCTTCCGCTCGGGCGTGTTCTGTCATGCGGCAACTGCGCCGATCTCGATTTGCTCGACTATCTGCTTTACGCCGAGAACGATCCGGCGACGGAGATAATCGCCTTCTACGTCGAATCTCTCTCCGAGCCCGGCCTGTTCTTCCGCGCCGCCCAGAAGATGACGAAGCCGGTGGTGATCCTGCGCGGTGGTACGACCGAGCAGGGATTGACAGCCGCATCGAGCCACACGGCGGCGCTGGCCACCGACAGGGCGCTGTGGCAGGCAGGGCTGGAACAGGCGCGCGTGCTTCAGGTCGACACCATCGACCAGTTGATGGATGCGCTGCTGGTGCTGACCGCCCACGGCCGCCTCGACGGCAACCGGCTCGGCATCTTCGGTTCCGGTGGCGGCGTCAGCGTCACCTCGTCGGACGCGGCCGCGCGCGCCGGCATGGCCATCCCTGAGCTCGAAGCGAAAACCGGCGAGGGCCTGACCCGCTTCGGCGTGCCGGGCACCAGCGTCACCAACCCGATCGACATCCCGGTCTGGGGCCTGCGCGAGAACGGCCGCTACATTCTGGAAGAGATCATCAACCTGCTCAAGGTGGACCGCAACGTCGACAGCATCGTCGTCTATGTCGAGATGGGGTCGATCATGGACTTCGCCGAGGACGACGAGGACGGTCGCCGCCAGCTCGAGGAAATCTGCCAGTCGGTCGCCCGTGCCCGCCGCGACGGCCCGGCGATCTCTCTGGCGCTGCGCAGCTCGGGCGACAAGCTTCAGGACGATTTCGTCCGCGAGCAACGGGTGAAGCTTCTTCCCCATGGAATTGCCGTATTTTCCTCAACCGCCCGCGCGGTCTGGGCGCAGTCGATGCTGCTGGCGACCAGCGGGAAGGATGCCTCATGACGAAGAAGGATGTGGGCATGAGAGCACGGTTCGGCATTGCGCGCGAGGATGTGGCGCAAAGTTTCCTCAATGCCTTCGTCGCGCCGACGACAAAGATACAGACCATGCCCGAACAACTCTCCGACGCCATGGTCGGGATGATCGTGCGTGGCATCTTCAAACCGGGAGAGAGGCTGCACGAAGTTGCATTGTCGGAACGCTTTTCCGTCAGCCGCGGCCCGGTGCGCGAGGCGCTGCGCATTCTCGAGCGCGAGGGGCTGGTGACGATGCAGCCGCGCCGCGGCGCCTCGGTGACGCAGCTCACCCGCCAGCGGATCAAGGAAATCTTCGCGGTTCGTGCCGTGCTGATGGCGCTTTGCTCCGAAGATCTCGCGCGGCGCCACCCTTCGCGCGTGCTGGCCGAACTGGATACCGGGACACGGGAACTGGAAAAGGCGCTGGGCGGCGAAAGCGCCGACGAGTTCACCGTATTGGTCTACCAGCTCAGCATGTATCTCGCGGAGATGGCCGAGAACCAGCTTGCCCGCGAGATCCTGGTCTCACTCGGTCGGCAGACGCTGTCGTTCACGCGGCGCGCGTTTGAAAAAGACGAGTCGCGGCGGACATGGGCCTCGAACTGGAAAAGCATCGTCAAGGGCATCCGCGACGCCGATCCCGTGCGGGCCAGCCATTCCAGCATTCATCTGGTCGAGACCATGCGTGACGCCTCGCTGGCGGCGCTGGACGAGATGCGCGCGAAGGAGGCGCCTGCCGGCCGTACCCAGGTGGCATGAACCGGGTGGCATGAGCCGGGTGGCATGACTTTTCTGGCGGCGCGATCGGCGTCGTCTCCTTGCCGGACATTCAGCCGGGCCGGCCAACAAAAAGCAGAATTGCAAGATCGAGCAAATGCCAGATCAACGGAGGAAACCATGAAGAATAGCAGCAGGACCAAATTTCTGGGCGGCATGTTCGCGGCCGCAATGATGACCGTCGCTTTCGCCCCGGCGACGGCGAGCGCTGAGGATGTCGTCATCGGCGTGTTCGTCCCCACAACCGGTGCGCTTGCCCCGCTCGGCAGTGACATGCGCAACGGTTACGAGCTGGCCGCGAAGGGCGCTACGGTAAAGGGAAATCCGGTCAAGGTCGTTGTCGAGGACAGCGCGGCCAAGGCCGATGTCGGTCTGCGCAAGGCGCAGAAGCTCGTGCTTGAGGACAAGGCCAAAATCCTCGTCGGCGGCGCAAGCAGCGCCGTGGTGCTCGGGATCAATGCCCAGGCGGCGCGCCTCAACGTGCCGATCCTGAGCACCAACTCGCAGGCCGTGCAGGCGACCGGCGAACAGTGCAGCCGCTATCTGTTCCGCACCAACCCCAACGATGCGATGATGGCCAGGGCCAACGCCATCCTGATGAAGGAGCGCCCCGAGCTACTGGAGAAGAAGTGGTTCGTGGTGTTCCATGATTTCGTCTGGGGGCAGAGTAACAAGGGTGAATTCGCCAAGATACCCGGCGTCAACATCGTCGGCGAAGCAGGTCGCCCGCTTGGCACGGCCGACTGGTCGAGTGCGATCTCGCAGATCCAGTCGAGCGGTGCCGATGCCGTCTATCTGGCACTCGCCGTTGGCGACGACATGCCTGCCTTCATCCGCCAGGCACGCAGCTTCGGCATCGATTCCTTCATGTTGCCGCCGCTGGGGATGCCGGATTCGATGCTGCAAGCGGTTGGCGAAGATGCGGTCGGGATGGTGGCGGGCGGCCTGTTCGCCAGCTGGATGTCGGAAGAGACCCACCCGGAGATGAAGACCTTCGTCGAGGCTTATGTCGCCGCCTATGGGGAAGTGCCGGGGCCGCAGGCGATCCAGGCCTATGCCGGTATGCAGCTGACGCTGGCGGCGATGGACGCGGCCGAGACGCTCGACACCGACGGCATCATCGCCGCGCTTGAAACCACCAGCGTCGATTCCGTCATCGGCAAGCTCCAGATCCGCAAGGAGGACCATCAGGGCATGGTCGGCACCTACATGTCGGAAAGCACGCTGCTGCCCGATGCACCCTATGGTGCGAAGATCGGCTGGAAGGTGCTGAAGGAAATCGCCTGGGACGACATCAAGGTCGAGCTTGCCGACACTGGCTGCAAGGGTCTTTGAAAGCCGGCGCGAGCGGGGTGGAGACATCATGTCCGACAAAGCCCGGTCAGTCTTCCTGATCGTGTTCTGCCAGGTCTCGGCCATGACCTTGTGGTTTTCCGCAAGCTCCGCCTCGGCTTCGCTGCTTGAGAAAGGGGCGATCTCCGGTCAGCAGGCGGGCCTGCTGACCGGAGCCGTCCAACTCGGCTTCGTAGCCGGTACGCTTGTCAGCGCATGGTTCGGTCTGCCCGACCGGCCCGATCCGCGCCGCCTTTTCGCCATATGCGCCCTTGCCGGCGCGGCGGCCAATCTTTCGCTTCTCGCCACCGGCTTCGACAATGCTGCGACGATTGTCCTGCGCTTCGTCACCGGGGCGATGCTGGCAGGGGTCTACCCCGTCGGCATGAAGCTTGCCGCCGGTTGGGCCGAGCGTTCCGTCGGCCTCATGATCGGCACGCTGGTCGGCGCGCTGACGCTGGGATCGGCCCTGCCGCACCTGTTCGGGGCTCTGAACGGGCTGGAATGGCGCACCACGATCATCGTCTCCTCGGTCTGCGGCGCGCTCTCCGCGCTTGTCGTGCTTTTCACCCGCCTCGGTCCCGCCCACCGCAGCGCGCCGCGTTTTGTGCCCGGTGAGGCGTGGCGGGAATTGAGGCGGCCGGCAGTGCTGCTCGCCAATGCCGGCTATCTCGGTCATATGTGGGAACTCTACGCCATGTGGGCCTGGATCGGCGTCTTCCTGACGTGGGGACTAGCCGAGGCAGGGGCCACCATCCCGGCCGATCCGGGCCTCCTGACCTTCGTCGTCATCGCCAGTGGCGCGCTTGGCTGCGTCGGTGCCGGCTTCCTTGCCGACCGGCTCGGCCGCACCGCCGTGACAATGGCGGCAATGGTGACGAGCGGCCTGTGCGCCGCCGTGATCGGTCTCCTGCCTCCGGCCGGCGCCGTGGTTCTCGTTGCCGTCGCGGTGATCTGGGGCATCGCCGTCATAGCGGATTCAGCCCAGTTCTCGGCGGCAATCGCCGAACTGTCGCCGCCGTGTCTCGTCGGCTCGATGCTGACATTGCAGACATCCGCCGGCTTCATGCTCACCTTCTTTGCCATCCAGGCCTTGCCGGTGCTGATCGATCTTCTGACATGGCGCTATGCCTTCGCCGTGCTCGCTATCGGGCCGTTCCTTGGCACTCTGGCGATGTGGCGGCTGCGCCGTGAACCCGATGCCGTGCTGCTCGCCGGCGGCAAGCTCTGATTTGTCCAAGAACACAGGAAACGCGACATGACCTGGGAAACCCTGCTCCTCGAAAAACCCGAAAGCGGGATTGCGATCGTCACTTTCAACCGGCCGCGCCGGGCCAACGCGATGAGCCAGCATATGCTGCGCGAACTCGTCTCGCTCTGTGCCGAGCTGGAGCGCGACGACGACATTCGCGCCGTGATCGTCACCGGCGCGGGAGGCGCCTTCACCTCGGGCTTCGACCTCAAGGACCAGGCCGAGGCGATGCCGACCGGCGTCAGGGATTGGATGCCGCTGCTCGAGGCCGATTTCAACGGCATCATGTCGTTCTGGAACCTGTCGAAGCCGACGGTCGCCGCCGTCAACGGGCCGGCGCTGGCCGGGGGTTTCGAGCTGATGCTGGGCTGCGATCTCGCCATTGCCGTCGAGGACGCCGTGTTCGGCGAGCCGGAACTGAAATTCGGGGCTGGCATCGTTTCAATGCTCCTGCCATGGTTCGTTTCGCCCAAGATCGCCAAGGGCGTGATCTTTACCGGCGAGGATTCCATCCCCGCTCGCCAGGCGCTCGACTGGGGTCTGTTGAACAAGGTTGTTGCCGCCGACGAACTGATGCCGGAGGCGCTGAAGCTGGCTCGCAAGCTTGCCCAGATGGAGCCGATGGTGATGCGTCGCACCAAGATGGCGCTCAACCGCACCTATGAGATCATGGGCATGCAGCAGGCGCTGCGCGCCGCACTCGATATCGACCTCATGATCGAGGGCGAGGGCGCGCAGCTTAAGCGCGACTTCCTCAAGGTCGTGCGCGAGGAAGGCATGGCAGCGGCGCTGAAATGGCGCGAGGCGCGCCTGTCTGCTGCCCCACAATGACCGGGCGCGCCGGGCACGACGATTCATCCCCGCCTGTCCGGCGCGGCCTGCTTGCGCTCGCGGTGCTTTTTCTTGCCCGCATCGCCGTCTCTTTCCAGTTCCAGAGCGTCGCGCCGCTGTCGCCGCTGCTTGAGGCGCGATTCCCCGTCGCCCTTTCCGGGCTCGGGCTGCTTCTCGGCATCTACATGGCGCCGGGCATCGTCGTCGCGCTCGGCCTGCCGGGGCTGGTCGGTCGTTTCGGTCGGGCGCGGCTGATCTGCCTGTCGCTGCTTTTGATGGCGGCAGGCGAGGTGCTCCTGTGGTCGGCCGGCGGCTTCGGAACGGCGCTGCTGGCGCGCCTTCTCGGCGGGACCGGAGGCTGCGTCATCTACATCATCACCATCAACATGGTCGCCGATCTCGACACCGGCGTGTCGCCGGCCGCGCGCATGGGCGTGATCGCCGCCGCATGGCCGTTCGGCAACGCCTTCGCGCTCGGCCTGCTCGGCTGGCTGGCCCAGGCCGAACCGGCGCTTGCCCGCCACGCACCGTTGGCGCTGGCGCTCGCCGGGCTTGCCGCCATCGCTCTCCTGTTCGCGCTCGGCGGCCTGCATGCAACGCCCGCCGCGCCGCCACCCTCGCTGGCAAAATGGAAGCTGGTCATAGGGCGTATCTGGCCGATGGCACTTTCCTTCTCGCTCTACAATATCGGCTTCATCATCCTGACCGGCTTCGCCGGTCGCATCCTCGTCGAGGATGGCGTCGATGCCTCCCTTGCCTCCGGCATCGCCGGTATCCCGATGTGGATGTTCCTTCTGTCGGTGCCGCTCGGCGGTTTCGTTTCCGGCCGCAGTGTCGCGGCCGACCGCGGCATCGTCGCCTTCGGCTGCCTTGTCGCCGCCGTAGCGGTGCTGGCTAGCGCCGGTGGCAGCCATCACTGGCCGCTCTATCTCGTTGCCGGCCTCGTCGGCGGCCTGCCGACCGCACCGATGCTGGCGCGCGGCCGCAACGCAACCGGCGCGGACACCGACATCACCTACTCGGCCCTGTTCTTCGTATTCTTTGCCACGCTGATCGTGCTGCCCCCACTTGCAGGCGCGGCAGCCGACCTGACCGGCAGCGGCCATACCGTTCTTGCCGTGGTCGCATTGCTTCTGCTGATGGCCACTTTTCTTTTCGGGTATGCGCTAAGACGTCTGCCCGGACATGCCTACACATAGAAAGGAAAACCACATGGTTAAAGCAATCCTGATCGAGAAGGACGACGCCGGCTATCGGGCCGGACTTGGCGATATCCGGAGCGCCGATCTTCCCGAAGGCGACGTAACCGTCACGGTCGAGTGGTCGACGCTGAACTACAAGGACGCACTCGCCATCACCGGCAAGTCGCCCGTGGTGCGGCGGTTTCCGATGGTGCCCGGCATCGACTTCGCAGGGCGCGTCAAGGAAAGCACCAATCCCGGCTTCAGGCCCGGCGACGCCGTGCTGCTGAACGGCTGGGGCGTCGGCGAAACCCATTGGGGCGGGCTTGCCGGCGAGGCGCGCGTCAAGGGCGATTGGCTGCTGCCGATCCCTGAAGGCCTCGACGCACGGCGGGCAATGGCGATTGGCACCGCCGGCTACACCGCGATGCTGTGCGTGATGGCGCTGGAACGGCACGGCGTGAAGCCGGACTCGGGCGAGGTTGCCGTCACCGGCGCGACCGGCGGCGTCGGCAGCTTTGCGGTCGCGCTGCTGGCGCGGCGCGGCTATCGCGTCGTTGCCTCGACCGGCAAGACGCAGGAAGCTGATTACCTGAAGCAGCTCGGCGCGGCCGACATCATCGACCGGGCCGAGCTCGGTACGCCGGGCAAGCCGCTTGGCAAGGAACGCTGGGCAGGCGCGATCGATTCCGTCGGCGGCGCGACGCTGGCCAATCTGTGTGCCACCACCCGCTATGGCGGCACTGTTGCGGCCTGCGGCCTTGCCCAGAGCATGGATTTTCCCGCCACCGTCGCTCCTTTCATCCTGCGCGGCGTCACCCTTGCCGGCATCGACAGCGTCTATTGCCCGATGCCGCGGCGCCGCGCGGCGTGGGACGCGCTGGCGAAGGAACTGGACCCGGCGCTGGTCGACGCCATCGGTGCGGAGATCGGGCTGTCAGACGCCATCGCCACAGCCGCCGACCTGCTCGACGGCAAGGTGCGCGGCCGCGTGCTCGTCCGCATCTGACGAACGCCCGCAAGGCATGAATGAAAGGCCGGGGTGGTTCTGCGCCCCGGCCTTTTCCATCGAAGCCCCCATATCCCGGCTATGTCGAACGTCTTCCGGCGCGCCTCACGTCCGGCGCCCTCAGATGCCCGAGCTTCGGCCCGGGCTTCAGGACGAGGTGGCGTTTGTCCCGGCGAACGCGCGTTCCGCGACGCGGCGGATGAAGGCCGCCACGCGCGGCGTGTCGGCATATTGCGGCATGTGGCCGACGCCTTCCATGATCTCCAGGTCGAGGCCGGCGATGGCGCCTTCCATGCCGATGCCGTGGCGCTTGTGGTCGAGCACCCTGTCGGCGCTGCCGAACAGGATGCCGCACGGCACGGCGATCTCCGCGTAGCGGGCCTCGATGCCGGGCATGTCATGGCGAAGCGCGACCAGATCGGTCGAGGTCGCGTAGAAATGGCCGGGGCGCAGGCCGGCCATGGCGCCGCCGGCGACGGCGAAATCCTGCGGCGGCTTCTGCGGCCCGAACACGAAATCGAGCGTCTGCGCGCCCGTCTTGAGCGCGGTCGGGACGGCGACGGTCTCGGAAACGATCCGGCGCAGCAGCGGCGAACGGATGTCCAGCCCGCGGAACTCGGGCGCGACCTTGCTCTCGTGCCGGGTCAGCGGCGCGATCAGGGCAAGGCCCGCCACCTTGTCCGGGTATTGAAGTGCGGTCGCCAGCGCCACCGCGCCGCCGAGCGAATGCCCGACGAGAAGCGGCCTTTCCAGCCCGAGCGCATCGATGAAGCCGGCGATCTGCCGCGCCTGCTCGCTCAGGCACCCGTCATGGCCGCGCCGCCGCGTCGAATAGCCGGAGCCGGGCCGGTCGAGCGCGATCAGTCTGTAGCCGTCGCCGAATTCCTCCATCAGCGGCCGGCGCATGTGATGCAGCGTGCCGCCAAGGCCGTGGATCATCACGATCGGCCGGCCTTCGCCACGCTCGACGTAATGGATGTCGCAGCCCTCGACGGTGACGAACCGCCCGCGCGGCGGCACGGCATGCTCGGCGTCGCGGCTGATGCGGCGGGTGGCCTGATAGAAATAGGTCGCCACCAGGAGGAGCGCGGCAAGGATGGCCGAGGCGATGGCGGTGAGCGTGGCGAGCATGACGGGCAGGGTCCTCCGGGAAACGGCGCCGACACCTTACCCGGCGGCGGCCGGATGGCAATCGGGCATCGGCCGCGCATTGACTGCATACTGGCCATACATTGGCCGTTGCCGCGGCGGGCAGGGGGCGCTATTCCCGGCCGACCGCTTGCGAAAGGACTGCGCCCATGGCCGAGATCATGACCGCCGCGATGATCGTCATCGGCGACGAGATATTGTCCGGCCGCACCAAGGACCGCAATATCGGCCATCTCGCCGACGTGATGACCGCCATCGGCATCGACCTGAAGGAGGTGCGCATCGTCCCCGACGAGGAGGGCGAGATCGTGGCGGCGGTGAACGCGATGCGCGCGCGCTATGCCTACGTCTTCACCACCGGCGGCATCGGCCCGACCCATGACGACATCACCGCCGATTCGATCGCGGCCGCCTTCGGCGTGCCGTGCGAGTATGACGAGGCCGCCTATGAGCTTCTGGCGGCCCACTATGCCGGCAGGGGGCTGGAGTTCAACGAGGCGCGCAAGCGCATGGCGCGGATGCCGCGCGGCGCGGCGGCCATCGCCAACCCCGTCTCCGTGGCGCCGGGCTTCCGCATCGGCAACGTCCATGTCATGGCCGGGGTGCCGGCGATCTTCCAGGCCATGCTCGACAACGTGGTGCCGACGCTCGAGACCGGCCGGAAGCTCGTCTCGGCCACCATCCATTGCCCCTACGGCGAAGGCATCATCGGCGGTCCGCTCGGCGAGATCCAGAAGGCGCACCCCGAGACGATCATCGGCTCGTATCCGAAATATCTCGACGGCTCGTTCTGGACCGAGCTCGTGGTGCGCGCGCGCGCGCCGCAGGCGCTTGAGGCCGCGCGCGCCGAGGTGCAGGCCATGGTCGATTCGCTCGGGCCGGTCTCTTAGCCGAAAACCCGCGCAAAGATCGTGTCGACGTGCTTGGTGTGATAGCCGAGGTCGAACTTTTCCCTGATCTCGTCTTCGGACAACGCGGCGCGGACATCCTTGTCGGCCAGCAATTCTTCAAGGAAATCCGCGCCCTGTTCCCATGTCTTCATGGCGTTTCTCTGCACGAGGCGATAGGCGTCCTCGCGCGAGACGCCGGCCTGCGTCAGCGCGAGCAGCACGCGCTGCGAATGGACGAGGCCGCGGAACTTGTTGAGATTCGCGTCCATGTTGGCGGGGTAGACGACGAGCTTCTCGATCACGCCGGTCATCCGCGCCAGCGCGAAGTCGAGGGTGATCGTCGCATCGGGGCCGATCATCCGCTCGACCGAGGAATGCGAGATGTCGCGCTCGTGCCACAACGCCACGTTCTCCATCGCCGGCGTCGCGTAGCTGCGCACCATGCGGGCGAGCCCTGTCAGGTTCTCGGTCAGCACCGGGTTGCGCTTGTGCGGCATCGCCGAGGAGCCCTTCTGGCCGGGCGAGAAATATTCCTCCGCCTCCAGCACCTCGGTGCGCTGGAGATGGCGGATCTCGATCGCCAGCCGCTCGATCGATGAGGCGATGACGCCGAGCGTGGCGAAGAACATGGCGTGGCGGTCGCGCGGGATCACCTGGGTCGAGACCGGCTCCGGCGTCAGGCCGAGCTTCGCCGCGACATGGTCCTCGACCCGCGGGTCGATGTTGGCGAAGGTGCCGACGGCGCCGGAGATGGCGCAGGTGGCGATCTCGGCGCGGGCATGGACGAGGCGCTGGCGGGCGCGGGCGAACTCGGCATGGGCCAGGGCCAGCTTGACGCCGAAGGTGGTCGGCTCGGCATGGATGCCGTGGCTGCGGCCGATGGTGACGGTGTCCTTGTGCTCGTAGGCTCTGTCTTTCAGCGCGGCGAGCAGCGCGTCGATGTCGGCCAGCAGGATGTCGCTGGCGCGCGAAAGCTGGACCGCGAGGCAGGTGTCGAGCAGGTCGGACGAGGTCATGCCCTGGTGGATGAAGCGGGCGTCCGGGCCGACGAATTCGGCGAGATGGGTCAGGAACGCGATCACGTCGTGCTTGGTCTCGCGCTCGATCTCGTCGATGCGCTCGACGTTGAACACGGCCGCGCCGCCCTTTTCCCAGATCGTGCGGGCGGCTTCGGCCGGGATGACGCCGATCTCGGCCAGCGCGTCGCAGGCATGGGCCTCGATCTCGAACCATATCCGGAACCGGGTCTCGGCCGACCAGATGGAAACCATTTCGGGACGCGAATAGCGCGGGATCATGTGGCTTGTCCTGACTGCTTGGGCCAGCGGCCCGGGAAGAATGCTGCGGCTCTAGCAGAGCGGGGCGGCTTTCTCAACGCACCGCGATGGCGCACGCCGATCTACGCCATCTGCGCCGGCCCGAGAATTCGCGATTTGACGGAGGTCAAAGTGAAGACCTGGCGCGACAGGCACGGTAAGATGTCGGCGATGCGGAAACCCGCTGCCCTCGGAGAAACCGAAATGACCTACAGGACGATCCTCGCCGTCTTGCAAAGCAAGGCCGATGCCGAACGGGTGCTCGATTGCGCCATCCCGCTTGCGGCGCGTTATGGCGCCCATCTGATCGGATTTCACGCCGAGGCGATTCCGTTGCCTTATGTGACGCCGATGGGCTTTCCCGATACCGAGTTCATCGCCGCGAGCGAGGAGGCCGGCGAGCAGCGCAACGCCGAAATCCGCGCGCTTTTCGAGGCGCGCTGCGCCCGTGAGGGCCTGTCCTATGACTGGCGCGAGATGAAGAACGTCTCGGGCGACAGCGCGACCAACGCGCTGAGCGTCGGCCGCGCCTGCGACCTGATCGTGGTGCAGCAGGCCAATGCGGACGACGAGTCCGGCCTGCTGGCCGATGTCGAGGCGCTGCTGTTCGAGAGCGGCCGGCCGGTGCTGTTCGTGCCTTACGCGGTGTCGATCGACGCCACCTTCCGCAAGGTGCTGGTGGCGTGGAACGGCTCGCAGCAGGCGGCCCGCGCCACCTTCGATGCGCTGCCTTTCATCCGAGACGCCGAGGAGACGGAGGTGCTGTCGCTCGACGCCTCCGACAATGCCGAGCAGGACGCGGCCGTGGCCGGCGCCGACATCGCCTCGGCCCTTGCCCGCCATGGGGCGAGGGTGACGTTCGCGTCGGGGTTTTCGGCCGGAATCGGCGCCGGCGAGGCGATCGAGAACCGCGTCGCCGACACGCGGGCCGATCTTCTCGTCATGGGCGCCTACAGCCAGTCGCGGCTGAAGGAGTTCTTCTTCGGCGGCGCGACGCGCACCCTGTTGCAATCGATGCCGGTCGCCACGCTGATGTCGCGCTGACGGGGACATCGGGCATGCTGCGCGTCCGCCGCGCGCATGCCCGTCGCCCACCCCCGCGCCGTCGACGGCACTCGCTCCCGGTACTTGTCCCCCGCTACTTGCCAACCGGCCCCGGTTCCGGCTAATCCCGGGTGCATTCCACGCTGGACGGAGTGTCGCCGATGTCCCTTCCCGAAAAGGCTTTTCCCGTTTCCTGGGACCAGTTCCATCGCGACGCGCGCGCGCTTGCCTGGCGTCTGGCCGGCATCAATGCCGAATGGCGCGCCATCGTCTGCATCACGAGGGGCGGGCTGGTTCCGGCGGCGGTGATCGCGCGCGAGCTGGGCGTGCGCCTGATCGAGACGGTCTGCGTCGCCTCCTATCACGACTATACCGAGCAGGGCGAGCTGCGGGTGCTGAAGGAAGTGACGCCGGCACTGCTCGAGAACGACGGCGCCGGCGTCCTGATCGTCGACGACCTGACCGACACCGGCAAGACCGCGGCCATCGTGCGCGCCATGATGCCGAAGGCGCATTTCGCCGCCGTCTACGCCAAGCCCAAGGGCCGGACGATGATCGACACCTTCGTCACCGAGGTGTCGCAGGACACCTGGATCTATTTTCCGTGGGACATGGGCTTCGCCTACCAGAAGCCGATCGCCGAGGATCACCGGCCCTGAAGGCCGCGAAGCTTGCGTGAGGCTTGCGGCGGCCTTCGCCACGGGCGCATCGGCGGCGAACGGGGCGGGTTTTCCGCGTTTCTTCCTTTATTTCCACATAATTGCGCGTAACATCGCGGTACAATTCCATTCACTCGGGGATGAAGGCCGAAGATGATCGGGCGAAGCGGGCTTGGCCTGCTCAGGGAACGTATCCGCTGTTTTCTCGGCGGGGTGCCGCCGCATGTCCAGGTGGCGGCGCTGCCGTGGCGCGTCGGCGACGATGGCGGCCACGAGGTGATGCTGGTGACGAGCCGCGGCACCGGCCGCTGGGTGCTGCCCAAGGGCTGGCCGGAAAGAAGCGAGCCGCTGCACGAGGCGGCCGCGCGCGAGGCCGCCGAGGAGGCTGGCGTCGCCGGGCCGGTCAAGCCGGTGGAGATCGGCCGCTTCTACTATGGCAAGGTGCGGCCCTCGGGCGTTCCCCGCCACTGCGAGGTGCGGGTGTTTCCGCTGCGGGTCGAGAGCGTCGCCGACAAGTGGCCGGAGCGCAAGCAGCGCAAGCGCCGCTGGTTCGCGCCCGAGGAGGCCGCCCGGCTGGTCGAGGAGACCGGGCTGCGCGAGTTGATCGCCGTTTTCGCCACTAATCCACGAAAATTTGCCGGCTGAGCGGTTTCCGCGAAACGGCCGGCTTGAGATCGTGCGCCGGCTTGCCTAGAGCGTAGGCGGCAAGCCGGCCATGCGGCCGGCGGGGAGGTCGGCCGCGCGGGCGGCGACTTTCGCTCCGGGAACCATCTCATGACCGAATACACCGCCGAGGCGCGGAAGGAGACGCTCGACAAGGACCTCGAGAAGCTGGTCCATGTCGAGGAAGCGGCGAGCTTCGTGGCGCGCGGGCTGGTGGCGCCGGGCCTCGGCCTGGTGTTCCTGGCGCTTTCGGGCATCGTCGCCGCCCTGTTCGTCATGGGCGAGCCGGGCGCCGTCATCGTCATCGCCGCGTCCGCCATCGGCGGCTACATGGCGCTGAACATCGGCGCCAACGACGTCGCCAACAATGTCGGGCCGGCGGTGGGCGCCAAGGCGCTGACGATGGGCGGGGCGCTCGCCATCGCGGCCGTGTTCGAAAGCGCCGGCGCGCTGATCGCCGGCGGGGACGTGGTGACGACGATCTCGACCGGCATCGTCAACCCGGCGGCGGTGGCCGAAAGCGGCGTCTTCGTCCGTCTGATGCTCGCGGCGCTGATCTCGTCGGCCCTATGGATCAATCTCGCGACATGGATCGGCGCGCCGGTGTCGACCACGCACGCGGTCGTCGGCGGCGTCGCCGGCGCCGGCATCGCGGCGGCCGGCTTTGCCGCCATCGACTGGGGCACCATCGCCGGCATCGCCGCAAGCTGGGTCGTCTCGCCCGCCCTCGGCGGCCTCGTCGCGATCGTCTTCCTTGCCTTCATCAAGGCCAACATCATCTATCGCGACGACAAGATCGCCGCGGCGCGGCTGTGGGTGCCGATCCTGACCGCGGTGATGGCCGGGGCGTTCAGCGCCTATCTCGCCACCAAGGGCCTGAAGCGCCTGGTCGAGATCTCCGGCCTCCAGATCGCCATCCTCGGCATCGGCTCGTTCATCCTGGTCTGGGGCCTGGCCAAGATCGGCATCGAAAAGCAGGCCGCCGTGCTGGAGAACCGCAACCAGTCGCTGCGCAAGCTGTTCCGGCTGCCGCTGATCTTCTCGGCGGCGCTGCTCTCCTTCGCCCACGGCGCCAACGACGTCTCCAACGCCGTCGGCCCGCTTGCCGCCATCGTCCACGCGGCCTCGGGCGAGCAATCGTCGACCATCGGCATTCCGCTGTGGGTGATGGTGATCGGCGCTTTCGGCATCTCGCTCGGCCTCGTCCTGTTCGGCCCCAAGCTGATCCGCATGGTCGGCGGCCAGATCACCAAGCTGAACCCGATGCGCGCCTTCTGCGTCGCGCTGTCGGCCGCCGTCACCGTCATCGTCGCGTCATGGTTCGGCCTGCCGGTCTCCTCGACCCATATCGCGGTCGGCGCGGTGTTCGGCGTCGGCTTCTTCCGCGAGTGGTACACGGCCAATTCGCCGCGCCGGCGCGCCTATCTCGAACGCAAGGGCAGGAAGGCGCGCGCCGCCCGGGCGCAGAGCCAGCCGGCGAAGGCGGACGCCGCCGACCTCGATGTCGACGACGGCGACGAGGTCCCGGTCTCGCGCGAGGAGATCGCACGCCGCCGGCTGGTGCGCCGCGCCCACGTCATGACCATCGCCACCGCCTGGGTGACGACCGTCCCGGCCTCGGCGCTGCTCGCCGCCGGCGTTTTCCTGCTGCTGCGGCTGCTGGCCTGACGCCATCAAGCGGGCCTGAATGCGGATTTGAAGCGGGATGCGGGCGCCGGCCGCCTTTTCGGCTTCTCCCCGTTATCCACACTGGTTTACACAAGATATTGGGGCCGTCCGTCTCCGGCAAACGAGTTCTTGACGACGAAAGCCGAGTCGCTTTTTATGGGCCATGCGCCCCTGTGGCGGGCGTGGCCGGAGCGTTCCAAGTCCGGCCGTTTTTTTCGAACCTGTTTCGCGTCGCATTCCGCGCCGGTCGTTCCGCAAAGGCCGGCGAGGGTCGTTTTTGCGCGGCTGTCGCAGGCGGCAGGATCGTAAATTTCCTGTTAACACTATATTTAGTGTTTTAAATCAGGATGACGACTATATAGTGTGAGTCACGGCAAGCGCGCCCGGTGTGCCCTGCCATGGAGTTTTCCAGTTCGGAGGGCAGGGCAGCGGCTGAGAAAGCCGCATCGCGAGGCGGCGGAGCTGCCGGCCGGATCGTGTTTTGAACGGAACCATCGTACGCCGCGGGGATGGCGGCGAACAGCGGGCCGAGGCGGCTTGAGGTCTTTGACCGCGCGTCGATCGGCACTACATCTAGAAATCAGGGACTATTGAAAGATGCGCATCGAACGTCATTTCACCAAAGAGGGCCAGTCGCCTTACGCGGAAATCGAATTCCGCAAGGTGACCAGCGAGATTCGCAACCCCGACGGTTCGATCGTGTTCCGCGCCGAGGACATCGACGTCCCGGCCCAGTTCAGCCAGGTCGCGGCCGACATCCTGGCGCAGAAATATTTCCGCAAGGCCGGCGTGCCGCTGCGGCTGAAGCGCGTCGAGGAGAACGACGTTCCCTCGTTCCTGTGGCGTTCGGTCGCCGACGAGGCGGCGCTGGCCGAGCTGCCCGAGAACGAGCGCACCGGCTCGGAGACCGACGCGCGGCAGGTGTTCGACCGTCTCGCCGGCACCTGGACCTACTGGGGCTGGAAGGGCGGCTACTTCAAGGCCGAGGAGGACGCGCTCGCCTTCCGTGACGAGCTCGCCTACATGCTGGCCACCCAGCGCGTCGCGCCGAACTCGCCGCAATGGTTCAACACCGGCCTTCACTGGGCCTACGGCATCGACGGCCCGGGGCAGGGCCATTATTACGTCGATCCCTTCACCGGCAAGCTGACGCGCTCGACCTCGGCCTACGAGCATCCGCAGCCGCACGCCTGCTTCATCCAGTCCGTGGGCGACGATCTCGTCAACGAGGGCGGCATCATGGATTTGTGGGTGCGCGAGGCGCGCCTGTTCAAATACGGCTCCGGCACCGGCTCCAATTTCTCGCATCTGCGCGGCGAAGGCGAGCGGCTTTCCGGCGGCGGCAAGTCTTCCGGCCTGATGAGCTTCTTGAAGATCGGCGACCGCGCCGCCGGCGCCATCAAGTCGGGCGGCACCACGCGCCGCGCCGCCAAGATGGTGGTGGTCGACGCCGACCACCCCGACATCGAGGCCTATATCGACTGGAAGGTCAACGAGGAGCAGAAGGTCGCCGCTCTCGTCACCGGCTCCAAGATCGTGCGCCAGCACCTGACCGCGATCATGAAGGCCTGCATCAATTGCGAAGGCAACAACGACGATTGCTTCGACCCGGCGAAGAACCCGGCGCTGAAGCGCGAAATCCGCGCCGCCAAGAAGAATTCGGTGCCGGAGAACTACGTCAAGCGCGTCATCCAGTTCGCGAAACAGGGCTACACCTCGATCGAGTTCAAGACCTACGACACCGACTGGGATTCGGAAGCCTATCTCACCGTCTCCGGTCAGAACTCCAACAATTCGGTCTCGCTCAAGGACGATTTTCTGCGCGCGGTCGAGGAGGACGGCGACTGGAACCTGATCCGCCGCATCGACGGCAAGGTGTCGAAGACGCTGAAGGCGCGCGACCTGTGGGAGAAGATCGGCTACGCCGCCTGGGCGAGCGCCGATCCGGGCCTGCACTTCAACACGACGATGAACGACTGGCACACCTGCCCGGCTGCCGGCCCGATCCGCGCGTCGAACCCGTGCTCGGAATACATGTTCCTCGACGACACGGCCTGCAACCTCGCCTCGATCAACCTTCTGCCCTACCGCAACGCCGACGGCACCATCGACATCGCCGCCTATGAGCACACCGTGCGCCTGTGGACCGTGGTGCTCGAAATCTCGGTGATGATGGCGCAGTTCCCGTCGTGGAAGATCGCCAAGCTGTCCTACGAATACCGCACGCTCGGCCTCGGCTTCGCCAATATCGGCGGCCTCCTGATGACCTCCGGCATCCCTTACGATTCCGACGAGGGCAGGGGCCTGTGCGGCGCGCTGACCGCGCTGATGACCGGCGTCTCCTACGCCACCTCGGCCGAGATGGCGTCCGAGCTCGGCGCGTTCCCGGAATATCCGGTCAACGCCCCGCACATGCTGCGGGTGATGCGCAACCACCGCCGCGCCGCCTATGGCGAGACGGAGGGCTACGAGAAGCTGTCGGTCGCCCCGGTGCCGCTCGACGAGACCCATGTCTGGCAGAAGGAGCTGGTCGAGCACGCCCGCGCCGCCTGGGACCGCGCCATCGACCTGGGCGCCGAATACGGCTTCCGCAATGCGCAGGCGACGGTGATCGCGCCGACCGGCACCATCGGCCTGGTCATGGACTGCGACACCACCGGCATCGAGCCCGACTTCGCGCTGGTCAAGTTCAAGAAGCTCGCCGGCGGCGGCTACTTCAAGAT
>JBDHTD010000034.1:0-31459 GCA_039808485.1 Aquamicrobium sp.
CTTTCGAGTTCCGCGAGCACTCTGCCGCCCACGTTTCTCTTTCTTCAATATTCAGTTTTCAAAGAACGGACACCGCATACGCTGTGTCATGGGCTATGTCGCTTTTGGCTTCAGCCCGATCGAGTGTCGCTCACGCGGCTCTCTTGAATTTGGCCCAACTTTCACGAAACTCGGAGACGAAGCTCTCTGTCGTCAGCAGCGTGTGCCGCCGTCGTTGGTGAGGCGTATATAGGCGGCGACCCCGGGATGAGTCAACAACGATTTTGAACTTTTTTGATTTTTTTTCCAAAGCCGGCTTTTGCCGATTTCGCCGGCCGGGAAAGGCCAGGCCCCACGCTCGGGAAACGACGCGCCGAAACGGCATCGGCGCGGCGCGACACAAAGCGGCCGAATTCGCGGCCTAGGCCGCGATGGTCGCTTCTGACGAAACCCTCGCCGGAGCGCCCGCGCGCCGCCTCTCTATATAGGGCTCCATATAAAGAGATGCGGTTCGGGAGCCCGGCGGTGGCGATGGCGGACCTCCCCCGGCCGGGGTTTCGTTGACTTCACGAGCGCGGATGGGCAATTGTCGTCGCGCGGAACACTTCACCGGCCTGTTCGGCCAAGGGGGATCACGGCGCCCGCATGCAGCCGATCGACGAAACCATAGCCGCGCTCGGCAACGAACCGCCCCTGGTGGCGGGCGGGCGATCCGGTCCGCCGGATCGTCGCGAGGTGTCGGCGCGATGGCTTTCGGGAACCTTCCTGACCGGCATCACCTCGAGCGTGCTGATGGGCGTCGCGCTGTTCACCGCGCTCGACGGGCGCGAGCAGCTCGCCACCCCGCCCGAAATTCTCAACCTCGCCGCCCTCGACGGCAACGGCCAGGGAGAAGGCAGCGCCAAGACCGGCCGCGTCGTCGCCCCGCGCGCGGTCGCGCATGCCACGGACCGCCGGCGCATGGAGGTTTCCACCATGCTGAAGGCGGGCGACCGCGACGTCGTGCGGACGCTGCCCTTCATCGAGGTCAAGATGGCGCTGGCGGCCGGGCATACCACCAGCCGCTCCTATCCCCCGTTCGATCCGCTCGAGGTCTTCGCCGAGGACGGCGCCGCCGCGGCCGCGCCGCAGAGCGTCCTCGACACCGGCTTCATCTACGGCGCCAAGGTCGAGAGCGAGGTCAGCCTGCACACGATCGACTTCCCGATCGAGACGGCCAATTTCGACGGGCGGGTGGTGCTGACCGCCGACGAGGTCGAGAAGGTCGTGCGCGACACCGCCGCGATCCTCACCGACGGCGCCGTGCAGGTCGCGGCGCTTCACTATATCGATCCGCAGCGTTTCGGCGAGACGCTGGCGACCCAGACCCTGGTCGGGGCCTACGGCATCCGCATCGTGCCGGAAAACGTCTCCGTCTCGCCGCGCGAAGCGCCGTCCGCGGTGCCGGTCGAGTATGCCGAGGACATCCGGCCGTTCCACACCGACCGCGACATCGGGGAAATGCTGACCGAGGCGGGCTATTCGGACGCGGATTCGCAGTTGATGGCCCGCTCCTTCTCGGTGCTGCTCGGCTCGCCCGTGCTCAAGGCCGGAACCGTGATGCGCCTCGGCCTGGAAATGCGCGGCGACATGAGCCGGATCGTCCGCGCCAGCCTCTACGAGGGCCGTCGCCACCACCTGACCATCGCGCTCGACGATCACGACCAGTTCGTGAAGGGCAGCGAGCCGGAGCCGAACCCGGCGGTGCTGACCGCCTTCGACGCCAACCAGCCGGTGGCGCGGCCGCGCGGCGACCTGCCCACCGTCTATGACGGCATCTGGCGCGCCGCATACGCCTATGGAATGAACCGCACGATGACCCGCCAGCTCGTGCGCCTGCTCGCCTCCGACGTCGACTTCCAGTCGCGCCTTGCGCCCAACGACCATATCAGCGCCTTCTTCTCGCAGCCGGACGAGGACGACAAGGCCACCGACGAATCGGAGCTGCTCTATGTGAAGGCGACGTTCGGCGGCAACGGCCGGGCCTTCTATCGCTTCCGCATGGAAGACGGCACGGTCGACTATTTCGACGAGGAAGGCCGCAGCGCCCGCCAGTTCCTGCTGCGCAACCCGGTTCCGAACGGCAAGTTCCGCTCCGGCTTCGGCGGCCGTCGCCACCCCATCCTCGGCTACACGCGCATGCACACCGGCGTCGACTGGTCGGCGCCGCGAGGCACGCCGATCATCGCCTCCGGCAACGGCGTGGTGGAGAAGGCCGGCTGGGCCGGCGGCTATGGGCGGCAGACCATCATCCGTCACGCCAACGGCTACAAATCGTCCTACAACCACCAGAGCGCCATCGCCCAGGGCGTGACCGAGGGCGCGCGCGTGCGCCAGGGCCAGGTGATCGGCTATGTCGGCACCACCGGCCTGTCCACCGGACCGCACCTGCACTACGAGCTGATCGTCAACGGCACCAAGGTCGACCCGATGCGGGTGCGGCTTCCGACCGAGAAGTCGCTCTCGGGCCCGGAGCTCGAAGTCTTCCTGCGCGAACGGGAGCGGATCGACACACTGCTCAAGGACGACGACGCGCCGACGTTGAAGATGGCGAGCGTGAAGTGAGGGAAGCAGGAAAAGGAACGCGGCCTTTTCCAACGACAACCCTCATCTACCCCACTACTCTGCCCCCTACTCCGTAAACTCCACCGTCACGCCCGCCCTCACCATCTTCGCCAGCTCCTGCGCGTCCCAGTTGGTCAGCCGGATGCAGCCGTTCGATTCGGTCTTGCCGATCTTCGACGGCTCGGGCGTGCCGTGGATGCCGTAGGTCGGCTTGGACAGCGCGATCCACACCGTGCCGACCGGCCCGTTCGGCCCCGGCGGGATGCGCAGCACGCTGGTGTTGCTGCCCTGCTGGAAGTTGATCCTGGGATTGTAGGTGTATTCGGGATCGAGCGCGATCCGCTCCACGGTATGGCTGCCCGTGGGCGACGGCGTCGCGGCCGAGCCGATGGTGGCGGGATAGGCGACGACGAGCTTGCCGCGGCCGTCATAGGCGCGCACCTGCTTGCGCCCCTTGTCGGCGACGATCCGCGCGACCTCGCCCTTCTTCACCGCGCCGGGATTGACGACCCTGATCCGGGTGCCGGGCCGGTCGAAGGCGGCGCCGGGATTGAGCGCCCGCAGATACTTCTCGTCCATGTGGAAGCGCTCGGCCAGCATCTCCGGCACCGAGGTGAAGCTCAGCCGCTCCATCTGCGCCTTCTTGGAATAGTCGTCGGGCACCGAGGCGACATAGGGGCCGGCCACGTCCGTCGGCGTGATCTCGTAGAGGGCGAAGACATCGCCGCCGGTCTCGGCCAGCTTGGCGTCGATGAACGCGGTGTCGTAGGTGCGCAGCGCCTCGCCGCTCATCTCGCGATAGGCCGCGATCGCCTTGTTGACGTTGTCGCCCATGCGCCCGTCGATGACGCCGGGCGACGCGCCGAGCCGGTCGAGC
The DNA here is from genome assembly GCA_039808485.1 of Aquamicrobium sp. Lineage (GTDB taxonomy): Bacteria > Pseudomonadota > Alphaproteobacteria > Rhizobiales > Rhizobiaceae > Aerobium. Next base: position 3,461 of record JBDHTD010000034.1, read on the forward strand.
AGCACCTGGATCTTCGCCACGTCCTCGGACGCACCGGCGACCGCGATCTCGGGCGGATTGGCCATGTCGGGCAGGCCGCCCGGGATCGTGGCCGCCGGCGGAGTCTCCTCGATGATGGTTTCGACGCCGTCGTCGGGGGATCTGGCGGGCGGCGGCGCGGCGGCGACGCCCGACTCGCCGAGCGGCGCACGCTCCACCCGCGGCAGCGGCTCGTAGCGCGGGGACTCCCGAGGGGTCGAGGACGGGGCCGGGGACGAGGAAGGCGGCGGCTCGGGCCAGCTTTCGCGCCTGGCATGGCCGTCATCCTCGTAAGGCGGGTATTCCTCGTAACCGTAGTCGTCGTCGCCGGGATAGACCGGGTCGGGCAGCGCGCGATAATCGCGATATTGCGGCAGGCCGTTGCCGTAGCGGCCGAGTTCCTCGCGCCGCTTTTCCCGGCGCAGCCGGGCCATGTCCTCGGGGTCGTCGAGATAATAGCGGTCCTGCTGCCCGCCGGAGCCGCGGCCCTGGCGCGGGAACAGGAACTCGCGGTCTCGCCGCTCACGGCGCGGCTCGCGCACGTCGAGGATTTCTCCGGTGTAGACGTCGACCACCACCTCGCGGCCGTAACGGTCCTGATAGACCTCGACCTCGCGCGATTGCGCCGACGCGCCCGAAACCAGCACGCCAAGCGCCAGAACCGCCAACGAACCTGCCCTGCCGCTCATTCCTGACCTTCCGAATCCAAGCTGATCTGACAGCACAATCGACGATGCGACATGAACAGGACATGAAAATGGCGGACGCCATCGGGCGTCAGGACAGGCCGAGCTCCTGCCGCAGCCGCCGCGTCAGCCCGGCGGAGACGAGCCCGTGGCTGGCGCGCAGATAGTCGCGAAGCGCAGCATCGTCCATGCTCGAAGCATCGGTGCGTTGCAGCCATGTCATGCCGCGCGAGGCGAGATAGGGCGCCGGCCGGATGCCCGGCCGCTCGCGCAGGAGGTCGAAGCTCATCCGCGTGCATTTGAAGGTGACGGCCGGCGGGGCAGAGCTTCCTTCGTTCCAGCCGGCGATGGCGAAGACCTTGCCGCCGACCTTCCAGACATGGGCGCCGCCCCATTGCACGACATGGGCGGCGCCGGGCAGGCAGGCGCAGAAGCTGTTGTAGTCGTCCAGCGTCATCTTCCGCGCCTGCCCGGTTGTTTCAGCCGGCGATCAGGCCGCCTCGTCGGTCTCGGCAAGCCCCGCCCGCGGCCGGAAGTTCAGCCGGTCGGAGCCGGCGGTGATCTTCACCGCGGAACCGTCGTGGATGTCGCCGATGAGGATGCGCTCGGCCAGCGGGTCCTGAAGCTCCTTCTGCATCACCCGCTTCAGCGGCCGCGCGCCATAGGCGGGATCGTAGCCCTTCTCGGCCAGCCACTCGACGGCCTCGTCGTCGAGATCGAGCGCGATCTTGCGGTCTTCCAGCAGCGCCTCCAGCCGCTTCAGCTGGATCGCGACGATCTTGCCCATGTCCTGCCGGCGCAGGCGGTGGAACAGGATCACCTCGTCGACGCGGTTGAGGAATTCCGGCCGGAACGCGCTCTTCACGACCGCCATCACCTCGTCGCGGACCTTGTCGACGTCCTCGTTCTCGCCGAGCGAGACGAGATATTCGGCGCCGAGGTTCGACGTCATGATGATCAGCGTGTTGCGGAAGTCGACCGTGCGGCCCTGCCCGTCGGTCAGGCGGCCGTCGTCCAGCACCTGCAACAGCACGTTGAACACGTCCGGATGCGCCTTCTCGATCTCGTCGAACAGCACGACCTGGTAGGGCCGCCGCCGCACCGCTTCCGTCAGCGCGCCGCCCTCCTCATAGCCGACATAGCCGGGAGGCGCGCCGATCAGCCGCGCGACCGAGTGCTTCTCCATGAACTCCGACATGTCGATACGCACCATCGCGGTCTCGTCGTCGAACAGGAACGAGGCCAGCGCCTTGGTCAGCTCGGTCTTGCCGACGCCGGTGGGGCCCAAGAACATGAACGAGCCGATCGGCCGGTTCGGGTCCTGCAAGCCGGCGCGGGCGCGCCGCACCGCCTTCGACACCGCCTGCACCGCCTCGCCCTGGCCAACGACGCGCCGGGCGATCTCGTCTTCCATGCGCAGGAGCTTCTCGCGCTCGCCTTCCAGCATCTTGTCGACGGGAATGCCGGTCCAGCGCGACACGATATGCGCGACATGGGACGGCGTCACCGTCTCCTCGACCATCGAGCCCTGGCCGCTGTCGGCCGATTCGGCCTCCACCAGCTTCTTCTCCAGCTCGGGGATGCGGCCGTAGGCGAGCTCGCCCGCCTTGGCGAACTCGCCGCGGCGCTGGGCGATGGCCAGCTCGTTGCGCGCCTCGTCCAATTCCTTCTTCAGGTCGGCGGCCAGCCCGAGCTTCTGCTTCTCGGCCTGCCACCTGGCGGTCATCGCGGCCGACTCTTCCTCGAGGTCGGCGAGATCGTTCTCGAGCCGCAGCAGACGGTCCTTCGAGGCGTCGTCCTTCTCCAGTTTCAGCGCCTCGCGCTCGATCTTCAACTGCATGATGCGGCGGTCGATCTCGTCCAGTTCCTCGGGCTTGGAATCGACCTGCATGCGCAGGCGCGACGCGGCTTCGTCGACCAGGTCGATCGCCTTGTCGGGCAGGAAGCGGTCGGTGATGTAGCGGTTCGACAGCGTCGCCGCCGAAACCAGCGCCGAATCGGAGATGCGCACCTTGTGGTGCTGCTCGTACTTCTCCTTCAGCCCGCGCAGGATCGAGATCGTGTCCTCGACGGACGGCTCGTCGACGAACACCGGCTGGAAGCGGCGGGCGAGCGCGGCATCCTTCTCGACATGCTTGCGGTATTCGTCGAGCGTGGTCGCGCCGACGCAGTGCAGCTCGCCGCGCGCCAGCGCCGGCTTCAACAGGTTGGAAGCGTCCATCGCGCCGTCGGCCTTGCCGGCGCCGACCAGCGTGTGCATCTCGTCGATGAACAGGATGATGCCGCCATCGGCCGCCGTGACCTCGTTCAACACGGCCTTCAGCCGCTCCTCGAACTCGCCGCGATATTTCGCGCCGGCGATCAGCGCGCCCATGTCGAGCGCCATCAACTGCTTGTCCTTCAGGCTTTCGGGCACGTCGCCATTGACGATGCGGAGCGCCAGCCCTTCGGCGATCGCCGTCTTGCCGACGCCCGGCTCGCCGATCAGCACCGGGTTGTTCTTGGTGCGGCGCGACAGCACCTGGATGGTGCGGCGGATCTCGTCGTCGCGGCCGATGACCGGATCGAGCTTGCCCGAGCGCGCGTCGGCCGTCAGATCGCGGGCGTATTTCTTCAAGGCGTCGTAGCCCTGCTCGGCCGAGGCCGAATCGGCGGTGCGGCCCTTGCGGATATCCTCGATGACACGGTTGAGCGCCGTCGGCGTCACCCCGGCATGGCTGAGGATGTCGGCGGTCTTGGCGCTCTTCTCGACCGCCATAGCGGTCAGGAGCCGCTCGACGGTGACGAAGGAATCGCCCGCCTTCTTCGCCAACTCCTCGGCTGCCGCGAACACCTTGGCCAGCGGCTGGGCGAGATAGAGCTGGCCGTTGCCGCCCTCGACCCTGGGCAGCGCCTTCAGCGCCGCCTCGACGCCGAGCCTTGCGTCCTTCGCCCGCCCGCCGGCGCGCTCGATCAGCGAGGAGGCGAAGCCTTCCTCGTCGTCAAGCAGCACCTTCAACAGGTGCTCGGGCGTGAACTGCTGGTTGTTGGCCGATAGCGCCGCCGTCTGCGCCGCCTGGATGAAGCCGCGGACGCGCTCGGAATATTTCTCGATGTTCATGTGATCGTCTCCGTTCCCCGACCGGCCCGCTTTCGGCACCGGATCGAATTTCAGGTGACGGACCCCCAAGGATCGGTGGACGGATCGAACCTTTCCGTCCCCCGGGCCTCTCCGGCAGGTCCATTCGCAGCGGATATGGGTATCTTTTCCCACGGCTCAAGGCCGCGCCAGCCCACCAGGAAACAAAAACAGAAACAAAAACGGCGGGCCGAGGCCCGCCGTCCGTTTTCGATGCGCTGCCGGCGACGCCGGCGCGTTCCAGGGCGCCGTTACTGCGCCGCCTCGGTGACGATCTCCTCGCCGGCTTCGCCGCCGGCGGCCTGCTCGCCTTCGTCCGCCTTGACGCGGGGGCGGCGCGGACGCCGGACACGGCGCGGCGCGGCATCTTCCTCGGGCTCGCCGCCGGCAGGCGCCGCATCGGCGACGGCCGGCTCCACGGCCGCCTCCGCCGCCGGGGCCTGGGTTGCCGGGGTCTCGGCTGCCGGGACCTTGGCCGTCTCGGGCGCCGGGCGCGGCTCCTGGCGTCGCGCGGCGCGCGGCTGCCTTGCCGGCGCTTCGTCCTGCTGCGCCAGCGCGACCTCGGCCGGGACGCCCTCGATCACCGGCTGCGGGCCGGTGCCGTCGTTCTGCGCCTCGTTGCGGCGCTCGACGCGTCCTTCATGATGGCGGGGCTGCTGGCGGGGCTGCGGCTGCGGCTCGGCGGACTGCTGCGCCGGCGCGAAGCCGTCGTCGCCGTCCTCGTCGGCATCGTCCTCGTCGCGCATGTCGCGCACCTGCTGCTGCGGCATCTGCGCCAGCGCGGCCATGATGATGCGGTTGTAATGCTCGGCGTGCTGGAGATAATTCTCCGCCATCACCCGGTCGCCGGAGCTTTGCGCGTCGCGCGCCAGCGTGGTGTACTTCTCGGCAATCTGCTGCGCCGAACCGCGGATCTTCACGTCCGGGCCGTTGCTCTCGTAATTGCGGGTGAGCGGATTGGGGCCTTTGCGGTTCTGGTTCTGGTTCTGGTTATTGTTGCTGCCGCCGCGTCCGCGCATGCGCCTGTTCTGCTGTGGCCTCATTCGTAGCTCTTCATGTTGGAAATGCACTCCGTCGCAGAGGCGGCCGGGGACCGCGCACTTTGCGTTCTTCGGTAGGCGAGCGGCTGCAACAATGCGCCCTGGCCACGTCAAATCCTGTCCCGGTTCATGTCGTTTCCGGACGATACCCCGCACGAAGCACAGGCGCTTTTCACGCTAGGAGGCAGCCATTCCATCAAGGAACCGAATCGACAACAGCACTGCCTGCTTCGTTTCATCCGGTGGCCGGAAACTATCCGCAATATTCTTGCTTGCCAAGCGATTTTTTGCGCTGCGCCATGGTCTTGCGGCCCGCCGCGTCATCGGCTGAAGGCGATTGCCCGCAGCACGCCGCCGAGGTCCTTCGCGCGCCTCGCGGTCCGCAATCCGCAGCCGGAGAAGATCGCCTCCACGTCCGTTTCCTGGCCGATGCCGATCTCGACCGCCACGACGCCTCCGGCCGCGAGATGCGCCGGCGCGCCGCCGGCGATGGCGCGATAGGCATCGAGGCCGTCGGCGCCGCCGTCCAGCGCCGCAGGCGGATCGTGCTCGCGCACTTCCCTGTCCAGCGATGCGATCTCATTGGTCGCGATATAGGGCGGATTTGAGACGATGACGTCGAACCGCCCCTCCACCGCGTCGAACCAGTCCGACCGCACGGCGCGGAACCGGGTCGCGTTTCCCGTCATATCGGCATTGGCCGCCGCCGTGGCAAGGGCGTCCGGCGAAATATCGGTGACGACGGCGCGGGCGCGCGGCTCCTGCGCGATCAGCGCCAGCGCCACCGCGCCGGTGCCGGTGCCGAGATCGAGGATCAGGCATTGCCCATCCCTGTCGGCCGCCGCCCGCACGAAGGGCAACGCCAGATCGACCAGCGCCTCGGTGTCGGGCCGCGGCTCCAGCGTGGCGGGCGACAGGGCAAGCCGCAATCCGTAGAACTCGCGGTGGCCGAGAATGCGGTGGAGCGGCTCGCCCGAGAGCCGCCTTTCCAGCATCGCGGCCGCCGCCGCGACCTGCGCGCCGGAAAGGCTCCGGCCGGGATCGGTGACGAGAGCGGCCCGCGACGCGCCGGTGGCGTGCTCGGCGATCAGCCGCGCCTCAAGCCCGGCGTCCGGCTTGCCCGCTCGTTCCAGCGCCTGCCGCAGATGCCGCGCCAGCGGCCCGAGCGCGGACGGAAGCGCGCCTTCAACCATCCCGCCTTCAGCCATCCCGCCCGGCTTCGGCCAGCAGCTTCGACTGGTGGTCGGCAATCAGCGCGGCGACGATGTCGCCGAGATCGCCCTGCATCACCTGGTCGAGCTTGTAGAGGGTCAGGTTAATGCGGTGGTCGGTCACGCGCCCCTGCGGGAAGTTGTAGGTGCGGATGCGCTCCGAGCGGTCGCCGGAGCCGACCTGGAGCCGGCGCGATTCGGCGCGGTCGCCGGCCGCCCGCTCGCGCTCCATGTCGTAGAGCCGCGCGCGCAGGATCTGCATGGCGCGCGCCCGGTTCTGGTGCTGCGACTTTTCCGCCGAAACCACCATGATGCCGGTCGGCAGATGGGTGATGCGCACCGCCGAATCGGTGGTGTTGACGTGCTGGCCGCCGGCGCCGGAAGCGCGCATCGTGTCGATGCGGATGTCCTCGTTGCGGATTTCGACGTCGACCTCCTCGGCCTCGGGCAGGACCGCGACCGTAGCCGCCGAAGTGTGGATGCGGCCGCTGCCTTCCGTTTCCGGCACCCGCTGAACCCGATGGACGCCCGATTCGAACTTCAGATGCGCAAACACGCCCTTGCCCGACACCGAGGCGATCGCCTCCTTGAAGCCGCCGACCTCGCCCTCGCTGGCCGAGATCAGCTCGAAGCGCCAGCCCATCTGCCCGGCATAGCGCTCATACATGCGGTAGAGGTCGCCGGCGAACAGCGCCGCCTCGTCGCCGCCGGTGCCGGCGCGGATTTCGAGGATCGCATTCTTCTCGTCGGCCGCGTCCCTGGGCAGGAGCAGGAGCTGGATGTCCTTCCGCAGGCCCTCGATCCGCTCCTCGACGCCCGGAAGCTCCGTCTCGGCCAGCCCCCGCATCTCGGCGTCGGTCGCCCTGTCGGCCAGCATGGCTTCGACGTCGGCGAGCTCGCCCTCGGCCGCGCGCAGCTCGCGGATCTTGCCGGCCATGTCCTGGAGCTCGGAATATTCGGAAGCGAGCTTGACATAGGCTTCGGGCGTCGGCCCGGCCGCCATCTGCGCCTCGACCATCTCGAAGCGTTTCAGGACCTGGTCCATCCGGTCGCGCGGCAGTTCGATCATGGGATTTCCGTTTTAGAGAGGAATCTCGTTCTCGGCCGCGAAGGCGGCGAGCAGGCCGCGCACGTCCTTCTCGCAGGTCTGGGCGTTCAACGTGTCGTCCATCAGCTCGGTCAGCTTGCCCAGCGGCAGCTCGGTCAGCATCGCCTTGACCGGGCCGATCGCCGCCGGAGACATCGAGATCGAGCGATAGCCGACGCCGAGCAGCGCCATGGCCGAGATCGGCCGCCCGGCAAGCTCGCCGCACAGCGTCACCGGCGTTCCGGCCTCACGACCGGCCTCGGTGATCTGGCGCAGGAGTCTGAGGAACGGCACCGAGATCGGGTCGAAGCGGTCGCCGACACGGGAATTGCCTCGGTCGGTGGCGGTGACGAACTGGAACAGGTCGTTGGAGCCGACCGAGACGAAGTCGACCGTGTTCATCAGCTCCTCGAGCTGCCACATCAGCGACGGCACCTCGATCATCGCCCCGAGCTTCAGCGACATCGGCAGATGATGGGCGAAGCGCGACAGGTGGCGCACTTCCTTGTCGATGATCTCGCGCGCCTGCCTGATCTCGGCGATCTCGGTCACCATCGGCAGCATCACGCGCAGCTCGCGCCCGCCGGCCGCCTTGAGCAGCGCCCGCATCTGGGTGCGCATCAGCCCCGGCCGGTCGAGGGTGAGCCTGACCGCGCGCCAGCCCAGCGCCGGGTTCTCCTCCTGGTCGGCGACCTTGAAATAGGGCAGCACCTTGTCGCCGCCGATGTCGAGCGAGCGGAAGGTGACGGGCTTGCCCCTGGCCGCGTCGATCACGTCGCGATAGAGCCGCTCCTGCGCCTCGGCGCGCGGGAAGGTCGAGGCGACCATGAATTGCAGCTCGGTGCGGAACAGGCCGATGCCGGCCGCGCCCGATTCGGCAAGCTGGGGCAGGTCGACGGCAAGCCCGGCATTCATCATCAGGTCGATCACGACGCCATCTCTCGTCACCGACGGCTTCTTGCGCAGCTCGCGGTAGAGCTCCTGCCGGCGGGCGCGGAAGCGCACCTTCTCGGCATAGGCGGCCTCGACATCGGCGGTCGGGCGCAGATGCAAGAGGCCGTCGACGCCGTCGACGATCGCCGCGTCGCCGTTCTCGGCCATCGACACCGCGCCCCGCGCCTGGCCGACGACCGGAATGCCCATGGCGCGGGCCACGATCACGACATGGCTGGTGACGGCGCCGTCCTCCAGCACCAGCCCGCGCAGCTTCTCGCGCGGGTAGTCGAGGAGCTCCGCCGCCCCCATCGAGCGCGCGACGATGATGGCGTCGCGCGGCAGCGAGGCGGCCAGCGTCTCCGGCCCGTGCCCCATCAGCATGCGCAGCAGCCGGTTGGCGAGGTCGTCGAAATCGCTCATCCGCTCGCGCAAATAAGGGTCGGTCATGTGCAGCATGCGCGCGCGCATGTCGGACTGCACCTTCTCGACGGCCGCCTCCGCCGTCAGGCCGTTGCGGATCGCCTCGTGCAGGCGGCGCACCCAGCCGGTGTCGTCGGCGAACATGCGGTAGGCTTCGAGCACGGCGCGATGCTCGCCCTCGAAGGCGACGTCGCGCCGCGACAGCATGTCGTCGAGCGAAAGGCGCAGCGACCCGAGCGCGCCTTCCAGCCGCTCGATCTCCTCGTCCGAATCCTCGTTGAACAGGTTGGTGACGACGATGCGCGGCTCGTGCAGCACGACATGGCCGAGCCCGAGGCCGTCGTTGAACGGCGCGCTCGAGATCGTCACCGGCCGCGACAGGTCGAGCTCGATGCCGGGGCGCGTCAGCCGGGCGAGGTCGCCGGTGGCGATCATCTCGGCGATCACCATCGCCGTCGTCTCCAGCGCCTCGATCTCGTCCTCGCGATACTGGCGCATGGTGCGGTTCTGCACCACCAGCACGCCGAGCGTGCGGCCGGCGCGCAGCACCGGCACGCCGAGGAAGGCGTTGTAGATCTCCTCGCCGGTCTCCGGCAGGTAGGTGAAGGCGGGATGCTTCTGCGCGTCGGACAGGTTGAGCGGGCGGGCGGAGGCGGCGATGGTGCCGACGAGGCCCTGGCCGAGCCGAAGTTGCGCCTGGTGGACGGCGGAACGGTTCAACCCTTCCGTGGCGTAGAGCTCGAGCATCGAATCGGCCCGCAGCACGTAGAGCGAGCACACCTCGGCCACCATGTTCTGGGCGATGTGATGGACGATGCGGTCGAGACGTTCCTGCGGCTCGAGCGGCTCCGCCATCAACTCGCGCAGCCGTCTCAGCAATAGGCGCGGACCTGCGGCCGTCTCTCGCATCGCGCTCCTTCCCGACACATGCGGCAACGGAGGCCGCCGGCCTGCTTGCCGGCGCTAGCGCCCGTCCCGATCCTGCCTGCCGCGTCGCCGCAGGCGCGTTCGTCAACTACTGCTTATCGAGGCCGTAGACAGAATGCAAAGTACGAACCGCAAGTTCTGTATAGGCGCCGTCGATCAGAATGGAAATCTTGATCTCGGAGGTGGTGATCGCGCGGATGTTGATGCCCTTGTCGGCCAGCGCCTTGAAGGCGGTGGCGGCGACGCCGGCGTGGCTCCTCATGCCGATGCCGATCACCGAGACCTTGGACAGGCCTTCCTCGTGCTGGATCACGTCGAAGCCCACCGTTTCCTTGACCTTGGCCAGAACGCCGAGCGCCTTGGCGATGTCGCCGGCCGGCACGGTGAAGGTCATGTCGGTGAACTTGCCGTCCTCGGAGATGTTCTGGACGATCATGTCGACATTGATGCCGGCCTCGGCCAGCGGCCCGAAGATGCCTGCGGAAACGCCCGGCCGGTCGGCGACGCGGCGCAGCGAAATCTGCGCCTCGTCCTTGGCGTAGGCGATGCCGGTAACGACTTGCTGTTCCACGATCTCGTCCTCGTCGCAAATGAGGGTTCCGGGCGGATTGTCGAAATCGCCCATGCCGGGCGCGTCCGGTTCCACGAAGGAGGAGCGCACGAAGGTGCGCACCTTGTGCACCATGGCGAGCTCGACCGAGCGCACCTGAAGCACCTTGGCGCCGAGCGAGGCCATCTCCAGCATCTCCTCGAAGGAGATCTTGGCGAGCCGCCGCGCCTTGGGCTCGATGCGCGGGTCGGTGGTGTAGACGCCGTCGACGTCGGTGTAGATGTCGCAGCGGTCGGCCTTGACCGCCGCTGCAAGCGCCACGGCCGAGGTGTCGGAGCCGCCGCGCCCGAGCGTGGCGATGCGATTGTCCGGCCCCACGCCCTGGAAGCCGGCGATCACCGCCACCTGCCCCGCGCCGAAACGGCGGACAAGCTCGGAGCCGTCGATGTCGATGATGCGGGCGGCACCGTGGCTGTGGTCGGTGCGGACCGGAATCTGCCAGCCCTGCCAGGAGCGGGCATCGACGCCCATCGACTGGAGGACGAGCGCCAGAAGCCCGGACGTCACCTGCTCGCCCGAGGCGACGACCGCGTCATATTCGCGCGCATCGTAGATGTTGAGGTTCGACCCTTCCGCCTTCGACGCTTCCTGCACCCAGCCCACGAGCTCGTTGGTCTTGCCGGCCATGGCCGAGACGACGACGGCGACCTCGTGGCCGGCATCGGCCTCGCGTTTGACGTGGCGCGCCACATTGCGGATGCGGGCGATGTCGGCGACAGACGTTCCGCCGAATTTCATCACGATGCGCGCCATGGAAGCGACAAGTCCTTGCGAAGCGATCCCGGCGATGCCTTCCCGGGAAAAATCAAGCTGAAACGCCCGGTTCGGCGGGCGCGGATGCGCGGGTTCCATAGCCAAATCCTCGGGTCTTCGCAAGCGAGATGGGACAGCGCGCTTGACATTCCCTCTCCGCTCCCCGACTTGATTTGTGCTCACAGGAGACACGCCATGTCCGAGGCTCGACCGACGACCATCGACGCCAGCGAAGTGGAACGTTTCTCGGCGATGGCCGCCGAATGGTGGAATCCAAACGGCAAGTTCCGCCCGCTGCACAAGTTCAACCCCGTCAGGCTGGCCTATATCCGCGACCAGGTCGCGGCCCGCTTCGGCCGCGACCCGCACGCGGCCAAGCCCTTCGAGGGCCTGCGCTTCCTCGACATAGGCTGCGGCGGCGGCCTCCTGTGCGAGCCGATGGCGCGCCTCGGCGCCGAGGTGGTCGGGGCGGACGCCTCCGAAACCAACATCGAGGTCGCCAGGCTGCACGCGGCGGAAGCCGGGGTGAAGATCGACTATCGCGCCACCACGGCCGAGGCGCTGGCCGAGGCCGGCGAGACCTTCGACGTCGTGCTCAACATGGAAGTGGTCGAGCATGTCGCCGATGTCGGCCTGTTCGTCGGCAAATGCGCCGACATGGTCCGGCCCGACGGCGTCATGTTCGTCGCCACCATCAACCGCACCCTGAAGGCGCTGGGGCTGGCGATCCTCGGCGCGGAATACGTCCTGCGCTGGCTGCCCCGCGGCACCCACCAATATGGCAAGCTGGTGCGCCCCGACGAGCTGGAACGCGCGCTGGGCGCCGCCGGCATGCGGGTGGTCGAGCGCACCGGCGTCAGCTACAGCCCGCTGGCCGACCGCTGGGAGCGCTCCGGCGACCTCGACGTCAACTACATGGTGATGGCGGAAAAGACGCGGCAATAGGCGAGACGCAAGGCGGGGCGGCCGCACCGCCCTGCCCGGCCCCCGACCACCCGGCCCGCATCGCCTCAGTTGGTGTCGTTCGGGAAGCTCGGCAGCGGCACGAACTCGACCCCGTCCTCGAGGAGGCCGAGCGCCTCCTCCGCCGTCGCCTCGCCATAGATGCCGCGCCGCTCGACCTCGCCGAAATGAATCTTGCGCGCCTCCTCGGCGAACTTGTCGCCGACATAGTCGGCGTTCTTCTTCGCCTCCTCGGCCATCGCCTTCAGTTGCGCCAGCGCCTTGCGCTGCTCCTCGCCCATGGCGAGCGCGATCCTGTCCTTCTTGCGCCCGGTCGACACCGCCGGCGCCATCAGCGCCTTCTCCACCTTCACCGACTGGCACACCGGGCACGACACCAGGCCGCGCCGCTTCTGGCGGTCGAAATCGTCGCCGTTGCGGAACCAGCCGTCAAAGGCGTGGTCGTTGTCGCAGGAGAGCGAAAAGCGGATCATCGCGCGCTTCAGCCTCCCGCGACGGCCGGCCCGGCATGCGCGACCCTGAAATCGCGCGCGTTCTTCAGGTTGGGGATCTTCGCCCGCGCCTGCGCCGCCTCCGCGAGATCGATGTCGGCAATGACGACGCCCGGCGCGTCGTGATCGGCTTCCGCGACCACCCGGCCCCACGGATCGACGATTAGCGAATGGCCGTAGGTCTCGCGCCCGTCCTCGTGCCTGCCGCCCTGGGCGGCGGTGACAACGAAGGCGCCGTTCTCGATGGCGCGCGCCCGTTGCAGCACATGCCAGTGCGCCTCGCCGGTCTGGCGGGTGAAGGCGGCCGGCGCGGTGAGAACCTGCGCTCCCGCCAGCGCCTGCGCCCGGAACAGTTGCGGAAAGCGCACGTCGTAGCAGATCGCCATGCCGAGCCGCCCGAACGGCAGCTCGACCACGGTCGAGGCCGCGCCCGGCTCGTAGGTCGCCGATTCGCGCCAGCTCTCGCCATTGTCGAGATCGACGTCGAACATGTGGATCTTGTCGTAGGTGGCGAGAAGCGCGCCGTCGCGGCCGAAGACGAAGGCCCGGTTCGCCACCTTGCCGTCGGGACGCGCGATCGCCGTCGAGCCGACATGGACGACGATGCCGAGCTCGGCGGCGAGCCGGCCGGCGGCAAGCTCCACGGGGTCCTCGCCCTGCGGCTTCAGCACCGCCTTCAGCGCCTCCCGGTCGCGCATCAGCGCGCCCGTCATTTCCGGCGACTGGACATAGGCCGCGCCTTTCGCCGCCGCCTCGCGCACCAGCGCCTCGAAATCCGCGACGTTGCGCTCGGGGTTCTCGCCCGAACGCATCTGCAACGCGGCTACCCTGACTGTCGACATCACGCTTCCTATCCGTTGCCGCCGGCAAGCAGCGGATCGAGCCTGCCGCCGCGCTCCAGCGCGTGCAGGTCGTCGCAGCCGCCGACATGGGTGTCGTCGATGAAAATCTGCGGAAAGGTCGAGCGCCCGCCCGCCCGCGCGATCATCTCCTGCCTGAGATCGGGCGAGAAGGTCGCGTCGCGCTCGTCATAGGCGACGCCCTTCGAATCGAGAAGCCGCTTGGCGGCCGCGCAATAGCCGCACAGGGCGCGCGTATAGATCGTCACTTCGCTCATCGTCGGTCGGCCCGGCTGGAACATCGTCCGTTTCATATAGCGTCGGCATCGGCGGGCTGAAAGTCCCCCGTATCGCTCTCCATGCCGCTCTCCCCCGGCAGGACGCGGGCGAAGGTCAGCACGTCCACGTCCACCGCGCCGGCCTTCTTCAGCGCCCGCGCCACCGCCGAAACCGTCATGCCGGTGGTGTAGACGTCGTCGACGACGAGGATGCGCCGGCCGTCGACCAGGCCGCGCATCGACGGCGCGACGCGGAAGGCGCCGCGTACATTGGCCTCGCGCTCGCGCGCGCCGAGCCCGACCTGCTGGCGGGTCGCGCGCGTCCTTTCCACCGCGTCGGGCAGGAACGGCCGGCCCGACAGGGCGCAGAGCGCGCGCGCCAGCTCGGCCGACTGGTTGAAGCGGCGGCGGAAGAACCGGCCGCGATGCAGCGGCACCGGCGCCACCGCGTCGGCCTCGGCCAGAAGCTCCGCGCCCGGCCTGAGCATCCAGCGCGCCATGGTCGGCGCGAGTTCGGTGCGGTCGCCGAATTTCAGGTTCAGCGCCATCCGCCGCGCAACGCCCTCATACGAAACCGCCGAACGGGCGCGGGCGAAGGGCGGCGGATCGGCGATCGCCCCCGCCGAGACGATCCCCTCCCCCATCTCATAGGCGAACGGCGTGCCCAGGACCTCGCACCAGGGCCGCTCGATGAAGCGCAGCTTCGGCCAGCAGCCGCCGCACAGCGTGAACGGCTCGGCGACCAGCCGCCGGCACGACGGACAGACCGGCGGAAACAGGAGCCGGGCCGGCAGGCCTGCCGCCCACGCGGTCCAGCCCACGATCCGCGCCTTGATCCGCACCTTGATCTGCCCCTTGATCTGCCCCTTGATCTGTCCCGCGCGATCGTTCACGACAAGCCTACCCCGAACCGCTCTCCCGCGGGCATGTTAGCAGACGGGAAAACGCCATGCCGGAAAATCCGCCCGAACCGATCTTCGATGCCGAGCTCGCCGTCGCGCGCAAGCTGCGGGCGCTGCGCGCCGCGTCCGCCGGCGCCGACTTCCTGATGCAGCGCGCGGTGGAGGACCTCGCCGAGCGGCTGGCCGCCGTGCCGCGCCGGTTCGGACGGGCCGCCGCGCTGTTCTGCCAGACGGGCGCGGCGGCGCAGGCGCTGCGCGCGGCCGGCAAGGCCGATACGGTCGTGCGCGTCGAGGCGGATGCGGCGCTGCTGGCGGGCGAGGACGGCGTGGCCGCTGAATCCGAGACCGTGCCGTTCGAGCCGGAAAGCCTCGACCTAGCCGTCTCGCTCTACCACCTCCACGAGGTCAACGACGTTCCGGGCATGCTGGCGCAGGTCAGGCGCGCGCTCCGGCCCGACGGGCTGTTCCTCGGCTGCATGGCCGGCGCCGGCACGCTTCAGGAGCTGCGCGAGGCGCTGCTCGCGGCCGAAACGGAGCTGACCGGCGGCGCCAGCCCGCGCGTCGCCCCGCTCGTCGATGTCCGCGACGCCGGCGGACTGCTGCAACGGGCGCGCTTCGCGCTCCCGGTCGCCGACCACGAGACCGTGACCGTGCGCTACGATTCGATGTTTTCGCTGATGCGCGACCTGCGCGCCATGGGCGCGACCAGCAGCCTGGCCGCCAGAAGCCGCAAGCCCGCGGCCCGGGCGTTGCTGATGCGCGCGGCCGAAATCTACGCCGAGCGCTTTTCCGACCCCGACGGGCGCGTGCGCGCCACCTTCTCGACGATCTGGCTGTCCGGCTGGGCTCCGCACGCCTCGCAGCAGAAGCCGGCAAGGCCGGGCAGCGCGACCGTGTCGCTGGCGAAGATTCTGGGAAAGTAAGCAGGCCGCAGCGCCACTCTATCCGCCCGTTCTTGCCGCGTTTATGCGACGTCGGAAGATACCGTACGACTGCAAATGCTCTACCGGTGGAGCGAGGACGCTTCCTGCACCTTTGCCGCGGTGTCGCTATAGCTGGTTTCGATGAAGTTCGAGATGCCGCCGAGGCTGGCGACGGCAGCCAGCGAGACGATGACGGCGATCAGCCCGTATTCGATCGCGGTTGCGGCGCTGTCGTCCCTGATGAACTTCTTGAGCATCGCTGCATCTTTCCCGCCTCGCGCCGCACCGTCAGGTCCAGCGGGAAAAGGCTAGGCAACCCTGAATTACAAAAGGTTAATATCCGCCGCCGGCCGGGGGCGATCCGCCGGCAGGCTTAACGAAGCGTTTGCGCAGGCCGCGCGCGGGACCGAATCAGCAGTCGCCGGTGCGGGCGCCGTTGCTGCGGATGATGCAGACGGACGAGGGCGACGGCTGCAACACGCTGCGCCGCACCGTATAAGACCCGCTCGGGCGCGGCCCCACCGTGCCGGTCGCCATCGTGTCGAGTCGGCTCGTATAGGAGGAATAGGCCATGCGCTCGACCTGGCTCTCGGCCAGCGGTGTCAGGATCAGCGCGAGCCCGACCGCCGCAGAGCCGAACAGCAGCGTCACCCGCAGCGCGCCCATTCCGAATTCGCCGAAAACGCTGCCGCGGTTCCCGCGCGGTTCTTCCCATTCGTCACGCAGCGACATCGATACCCTCATCACGATCGGCGACAGACCAGGCGTGGCCATGACGCCACATGGTTCAATCTTTCACGTTCTTCTAAATGCCCGATTAACGATGATGGCGGTTTCGCAGCATGAAGAAGGCCCGGAAGGTTTCCCCTCCGGGCCTGCTTTCGCCCTGTCGCGACGAAAGGAGCTTACGGGAGCTGGACCGGGCCGACATCCTTGAAGCCGGCGCCTTCGATCACCGTCTCGATGATCACGCCCGGAACGTCGCCCTTGTCGTCGAACTCGTGGCTGCCGGCCGCGCCCTCGTAGTTGATGTCCTGGCCGGCGGCGAGGAGCTCGACCGCCTTCTTCCATTCGCCGGGCAGGATGACTTCGCCGGGCGCGCTCGATATCTCGCGCAGCGCCGCCGACAGGCCCTCGCGGCTGTCGGAGCCGTTCTTCTGGATCGCCAGCGCCAGCATGAAGGCGGCGTCGTAGGACTGGGCGACGAACGAGCCGGCGGGGTCGAAGCCGGCGGCCTTGGCCGCCTCGGTGAAGATCGCCGTGCCGTCGGTCTCGGACGAACCGATCTTGACGCCGATGAAGCCGTCGAGCTTGCCCTCGCCCACGGCGCCGACGATGCTGTCGCCGACCATGCCGTCGCCGCCGGCGAACTTGTCGAAGTCGCCGCCCTCGAGCGCCTGGCGCACGATGGTCTGGCCCGAGCCGTCGACATAGGCGAGCACCACGAGGATTTCCGCGCCCGACGACGACAGCGAGCCGAGCTCGGCGCGATAGTCGGCCTTGCCGTCCTCATGCGCCTCGCTGGCCGCCACCTTGCCGCCCAGCGCCTCGAACGCGGCGGCGGTGGCGTCGGCGAAGCCCTTGCCGTAGTCGTTGTTGACGTAGGTGATGGCGATGCTGCCGTAGTTCCTGTCCTTGAGCAGCTTGGCCAGCACCTGCCCCGAATAGGCGTCCGACGGGGTAGTGCGGAAGACGAGGTCGTTATCGTTCAGCTCCGACAGCGCCGGGGAGGTCGCGGCCGGCGAGATCAGAACGACGCCGCCGGGAATGGCGGCGGTGTTGGCGGCCGCGATAGTCTCGCCCGAGCACAGCGGGCCGACCAGCCCCGTCACCTTCTCCGAATTGACCATGCGGTCGGCGGCGGCGGAGGCGGCGGTGGTGTCGATGCAGGTCGAGTCGCCCTGAAGCAGCGTCAGCGTGCGGCCGTCGAGGATGCCGCCCTGCGCGTTGACCTGGGCCACGGCGAGCTTGGCGCCTTCATGGATCGGCGGAACCAGCGTCTCGATCGGGCCGGTGAAGCCGCCGAGGAAGCCGAGCTTGACCTCCTGCGCGTGGGCGCTGGAGACCGCGGCCATCGCAACGGCGGCGACCGAGGCGGCGAGCAGCCTGCGAACCTTGAATGACATGACGAAACCCTCCCTGGGAGCATGCGTGAGACATAACCTAATGGCCGCGCCCGCGAGGACGCAGCTTGCGGCAGATACTCTAGACCCGGCCCGGCTTTGTAAAGGGCGGCGGCGAACCGATGCTGGAATATAAGGGAAAATCGACGCGGTCAGAGCATTTTGCAGTCGGACGGGCACGTCCGGCGTCGCATGAATGCGGCAGAGGAGAGAAGCTGGAGCAGCGGAAGCTGCGTTCGTCGGAACGCCCGCTGCTCTAGCGCAATTCCAGCAAAAGTGCGAAGCGGCTTTACGTCCGGAATTGCGTAAAAACAAAGAGATGGATCGTTTCACCGATTCCGCGAAACGGTGAAACGATCTAGCGCGTCGGCACCGGGTGCTCGCCACGGTAGTCGTAGAAGCCGCGGCCCGTCTTGCGGCCCAGCCATCCGGCCTCGACATACTTCACCAGCAGCGGGCACGGCCGGTACTTGGAATCGGACAGGCCGTCATGCAGCACCTGCATGATCGACAGGCAGGTGTCGAGGCCGATGAAGTCGGCGAGTTGCAGCGGCCCCATCGGATGGTTGGCGCCGAGCTTCATCGCGGTGTCGATCGCCTCGACCGTGCCGACGCCCTCGTAAAGCGTGTAGATCGCCTCGTTGATCATCGGCAGCAGGATGCGGTTGACGATAAAGGCGGGAAAATCCTCGGCCACGGTGATGGTCTTGTCGAGCGACGCGACGAACGTCTTGGCCGTCTCGAAGGTCGAATCCTCGGTGGCGATGCCGCGCACCAACTCGACCAGCTTCATCACCGGCACCGGATTCATGAAATGTATGCCGATGAAGCGTTCGGGGCGGTCGGTCTGGGCGGCGAGCCGCGTGATCGAGATCGACGAGGTGTTGGTGGCGAGCAGCGCCTCCGGGTTCAGGAGCGGGCAGAGCTGGGCGAAGATCTTGCGCTTGACGGTCTCGTCCTCGGTCGCCGCCTCGACGACGAGATCGGCATCGGCGAGGTTTTCCAGCGCCGGCGCGGCGGAGATGCGGCCGATCGCCGTCCGATGCACCGCTTCCTCCATCTTGCCGGAGGAAACCTGCCGCGCCATGTTGCCGTTGATGGTCGCGAGCCCGGCCTCGATGCGCTCGGCCGAGATGTCGTAGAGCTTGACCCGGTAGCCGGCCAGCGCGGCCACATGCGCGATGCCGCCGCCCATCTGGCCCGCGCCGATGATGCCAACCGTCGAAATCTTGCCAGTCGAAATCTTGCCAGTCATTGTCCAGCCCCGTCGTCCGGCCGTTCGCGGCCACTATGTTGCAGCGCAAAATAGAAGGACGGGGCGGCATCTGTCCACCCCGTCCTTGAACAATAGTACCAGCTTCGCCGGGGAGCAACGCAGGCCGCCGAAGCGGCCGCGCCGCGCGGCGTCAAAGCGCCTTTTCGAGCTCCGGCAGGATGGTGAAGAGATCGCCGACGAGGCCGTAGTCGGCGACCTGGAAGATCGGCGCCTCCTCGTCCTTGTTGATGGCGACGATGACCTTCGAATCCTTCATGCCGGCGAGGTGCTGGATCGCGCCGGAGATGCCGACCGCGATGTAGAGTTCCGGCGCGACGACCTTGCCGGTCTGGCCGACCTGCCAGTCGTTCGGCGCGTAGCCGGCATCGACCGCAGCGCGCGACGCGCCGACCGCCGCGCCCAGCTTGTCGGCGACCGGCAGGATCACCTCCTCGAACTTCTCCGAGGAACCCAGCGCGCGGCCGCCGGAGATGATGATCTTCGCCGACGTCAGTTCCGGACGGTCGCTCTCCGACAGCTTGTTCTCGACGAAGGAGGACAGGCCCGGATTGGCGGCGGCCGAAACGGTCTCGACCGAAGCGGAACCGCCGTCGCCAGCCGCCTGGAACGAGGCGGTGCGGACGGTGATCACCTTCTTGGCGTCCGACGACTGCACGGTCTGGATGGCGTTGCCGGCATAGATCGGCCGCTTGAACGTGTCGGCCGAGACCACCTCGATGATCTCGGAGACCTGCATCACGTCGAGCAGGGCGGCGACGCGCGGCAGCACGTTCTTGCCCATCGTCGTCGCCGGCGCGATCACCGTGTCGTAATTGCCCGCGAGCGACACGATCAGCGCGGCGGTCGGCTCGGCAAGCCGCTCGGCGAGTTCGTCGGCTTCCGCCAGCAGCACCTTGCGCACGCCGGCGAGCTTCGCGGCGGCATCGGCGGCGGCCTTGGCGCCCTTGCCGGCGACCAGCACGTCGACGTCGCCGCCGATCTTCGCGGCCGCGCTCAGCGCCTTGGCGGTCTGGTCGGAAAGGGTGGCGTTGTCATGTTCGGCAACGAGAAGAATGGCCATTGTCGTGATCTCCTTTTCCGAACCTTTACAGGACGCCCGCGGACTTCAGGCTGGAAACGAGTTCCGCCACGTCCTTGACCTTGACGCCCGCCTTGCGGCCGCCCGGCTCCTCGGTCTTCAGCACCTTCAGCCGCGGCGCGACGTCGACGCCGTAGTCGGCGGCCGATTTCTCGTCGAGCGGCTTCTTCTTCGCCTTCATGATGTTGGGCAGCGAGGCGTAGCGCGGCTGGTTCAGGCGCAGGTCGACGGTGACGACCGCCGGCAGCTTGACCTCGACCACCTGGAGGCCGCCGTCGACCTCGCGCGTCACCTTGGCGCTGCCATCGCCGAGGTCCAGCTCCGAGGCGAAGGTGCCCTGCGACCAGCCGAGCAGAGCCGCCAGCATCTGGCCGGTCTGGTTGGCGTCGTCGTCGATCGCCTGCTTGCCGAGAATCACCAGTTCCGGCTTCTCCTCGTCGACCACGGCCTTGACCAGCTTGGCGACGCCGAGCGGCTCGACCGTCTCGTCCACCTTGATCAGGATGCCGCGGTCCGCGCCCATGGCGAGCGCGGTGCGGATGGTCTCCGCCGCCTGGGCCGGGCCGATCGAGACCACGACGATCTCGGAAACCTTGCCGGCTTCCTTCAGCCGGATCGCCTCTTCGACCGCGATCTCGTCGAACGGGTTCATCGACATCTTGACATTGGCAAGCTCGACGCCGGAACCGTCCGACTTGACGCGGATCTTCACGTTGAAGTCCACAACCCGCTTGACCGGAACAAGAACTTTCATGCGCTCAAAACCTTTCCGAGAGATTCGAGGAAGCTGGCTGGCAGCACCCCTGCCGTTGGCTTGCTGGATATGGAACTCGCCGAGGCGGGACCGCCCGCATTCCGCCCTTCCCCAGGACGGCATCGACCGTGGCCGCATGTGGCTGTAGTAGCCCTCCGTGGCACCGTCAATATGTCTGACGCCTTCAAACCGTTTGAAAGACGCGGCGGATCAGCGCCTGCCCCAGGGCGAAGGCGCGGTTTCCGGCGGCGGCGCGGCCGCGACTTCCACCGCCTTCGGCGTCACGATGCCGCGGTCGAGGAGCGGCACGCCGCGCCGGCGCATGAACACCACCAGCACCGCGCCGGCGACGATGCCGCCGAGATGCGCCGCCCAGGAAATCTCGTCGTCGCCGCCGGCGACCATCATGAACGCCTGGAACAGAATCCACAGCACCAGCACGATCGAGGCCGGCAGCCTGAGCGGGATGCGGCCGAGCGCCAGAACCCATATCTTCACGCGCGGATGCAGCACCAGATAGGCCGCCACCACCCCGGCGATCGCGCCCGACGCCCCGATCAGCGGCGCTTCCGAAGCCGGAGCGACGATGCCGTGCGCGAACGCGCCGGCGACGGCACAGGCGAGGTAGAACACCAGGAAGCGGAAATGGCCGAGCGCGTCCTCGATATTGTCGCCGAACACCCACAGGAACAGCATGTTGCCGCCGAGATGCCAGATGTCGCCGTGCAGGAAGGCATAGGTGATGTAGGTCAGGTCGTCAGGCACCAGCACCCATTCGTCGGGCCGCTCGGCGATGTCGAACACGGTCGACGGGATGTAGCCGAGGCCGATCACCGCCGCCTGCTCGAACCCCTCGCCCGAAAGCCGCGTCATCAGGAACGCGATGACGTTGGCCGCGATCAGCGCCAATGTGACGTACTGGACGCGGATATATTTCAGGCTGTTGGCGTCATGCAGCGGAATGAACATGCTTCACGGTCCTTTCCGCCTCTTCCCGGCCAGCGGCTGCCCGGCTACCGGTTCTGTCCCGGCACCCATAGCACGTCGGCCGCGCCCCTGTCATTTGCCGCCCGCGCGGCGACGAACAGGAAGTCGGAGACGCGGTTGATGTAGCGGATCGCCGCCTCGCCCACCTTCTCGCCTTCCTTCAGCGACAATTCGACGATCATGCGCTCGGCCCGGCGCGAGACCGTGCGGGCGAGGTGCAGCGCGGCCGCCGCCGGCGAACCGCCCGGCAGGATGAAGCTGCGCAGCGTGCCGAGCCCCTTGTTGACGGCGTCGATGTCGCCTTCGAGGCGCTTGACCTGCGAATCGAGGATGCGCAGCGGCTCGTAGCCGAGGTCCTCGCCGGTGTCGGGAGTGGCGAGCTCGGCGCCGAGGTCGAACAGGTCGTTCTGGATGCGGCCGAGCATGGCGTCGAGCTCGGGATGCGCTTGCCCGGTGTGCAGCCTCGCCAGGCCGATGCAGGCATTGGCCTCGTCGACCGTGCCATAGGAGGCGACGCGCAGATCGTATTTCGGCCGCCGCTCGCCGGTGCCGAGCGCGGTGGTGCCGTCGTCGCCGGTGCGGGTGTAGATCTTGTTCAGGATGACCATGCTTCTTCTCCTCAGCCGCGCGAGACCCATAGCGCCAGCAGGATGAACACCAGCGCGCAGAACTGGAGGATGACGCGGGCCTGCATCAGCTTGTTCGAGGTGTTGCCCGAGCCGCCGCGCATCATGTTGATCAGGCCGCGGATCAGCACGATCACCACGGCGACCATGAACACGATGGCGACGATGTTGAAGAGTGTGGACATGGAAGCGGCTTTCGTGGCGGCAATTCCGGGGAGCGGACGCCGGAAGAAGGGGCGCGGATCGGGCCGGCCGGCCCGCCTGGTTTCCGATTTTCCTCTTTCCGGCCTGGCGTGTTAAGGACCATCCTTCCCATATTCGCAGGAACGACACAATCGGCGGAACGTATGCTGCGCGCACTTGCTGTTACCAAACGCATCCTCGGCGATGCGCTCGGCCACTTCAACAACGACGACGGCTGGGCCATCGCCAGCCATCTCGCCCTTTCGGCGTTGCTGGCGCTGTTTCCGTTCCTGATCTTCGCCACCTCGCTGGCGAGCTTCCTCGGCGCGCAGGCCTTCGCCGACACCGCCGTCCACCTCGTCTTCGACACCTGGCCGGACGAGATCGCCGGGCCGATCGCCCAGGAGGTGACCAACGTGCTGACCGTCCAGCGCGGCGACGTGCTGACCTTCGGCATCCTGATCGCCGCCTATTTCGCCTCCAACGGCATCGAGGCGCTGAGGGTGGGGCTGAACCGCGCCTATCGCGTGATCGAGACGCGCTCGATCTTCGTGCTGCGCGCCCAGAGCCTCGGCTTCGTCGTCGTGGCGACGCTGGGCTTCGTCGTCGTCTCCGCGCTTCTGGTGTTCGCGCCGATCGCCGTCGGCATCGCCGAGCAGCGCCTGCCGTGGATACGCCCCTACACCGGCACCATCACGCTCTGGCGCTTCCTGATCGCCGTCGTCGTCATCGTCGCGGCGCTGATCGCGGTGCATATGTGGCTGCCGGCGGGCAGACGGCGGTTCCGCGACATCGTGCCGGGGCTCGCCTTCACGCTGGTGTTCTGGGTCGCGGGCTCGTCGGCCTTCGCCGCCTATCTCGGCCGCTTCTCGTCCTATGCCTCGACCTATGCCGGCCTCGCCTCGATGATGATCGCGCTCGTCTTCCTCTACATGATCTCGGCGATCTTCATCATCGGCGGCGAGCTGAACGCCGCCATCCGCCGCTATCTCGACGCGCGCGCCAATGTCCGTCCGCCGCTCTAGCGCCGCGTCGCCATGGCGACGCCCAGCGTGGTGACGGCCATGCCGGCAAGCTGGAGCGGCGTCAGCGTCTCGTCGAACAGGGCCCAGGCGATCAGCGCCGTCACCGCCGGCACGAGGTAGAACAGCGACGACACCTTGGCCATCTCGCCCTCGCGGATCATGTGCATCAGGAGGAAGATGGCGCCGATCGACAGCACCAGCACCAGCCAGACCAGCGCGAAGACCAGCTCGCCGGTCAGGACGAAGGCGCGCGTCTCGAAGGCGAGCGAAGCCGCCGCCATCAGCGCCGTCGCGCCGAGATATTGCCACAGCGTGGCCGAGACGAGATCGGCGCCGGCGAGGTGGCGCTTCTGCCACACCGTGCCGGCGCTGATGGCGACGACGCCGAAGAAGCTGGCGGCGAGCGTCGCCGCGGTGACGCCGCCGAGCGCATCGCCGATCTTGGGATAGAGCACGATCACGATGCCGGCGAAGCCGACGGCGAGCCCCGCCCATTGGCGCGGCAGCACCTTCTCGCCCAGCGCCAAGCCGGCCAGCACCGCCGTGATCAGCGGCTGCAACCCGACGATGAGCGCCGACAGGCCGGCCGGCATGCCGTTCCTGATCGCCCAGAACACGCAGCCGAGATAGGCGCCGTGAACCAGCGCCCCGACGAAGGCCGCGCTTGCCGCCTGCCCCGCCCGAAGCGGCCGCGCGCGCAGGACGAACGCCAGCGCGACGAGGATCGCCGCCGCCAGCGCGAAGCGCAGGCCGAGGAAGCTGAACGGCTCCGACCACGGCATCGCGTAGCGCGCGCCGATGAAGCCGGTCGCCCACAGGACGACGAACAGGCCGGGGATGAAACGCGTGGCGGAAGACATGAGAGGACGAAAACTCGCGATCGTCGAGGCAGGCTGGGCAACCGCTCTAATGCCATTCATCCCGGCAAGCAAAGGATAAGGATTGAACCATATACTCAGCCCCGTTGATGCGGGTGTCATGACGGGGCGCATCCTTCGCCGCTTGTTCGGGAGGGAAACGCATGTTGTGGAATATCGAACCTGGCTGGTTGCTGCTCGCCGTCACCTCGGTCGCCATCCTGTCCTTCATCGTCGCCACCGCGCTGAACGCGCTGCTGGGGCCGGAAGGCTTCGGCGCGACCGGCAACGCCGTCATCATCACCATCGGCTTCTTCGGCGGCATCTATGGCGCCAACATGCTCGGCCGTCGCCTCACCGACGTCCAGGCGGCGATCACGACCGGGCTCGGCGGCGCCTTCCTGCTGCTGGCGGCGCTCGTGATGCTGAAGGCGGCGATGCGGCGGCTCAGCGGCTGATCCGCGCCGCCTCTACAGCCCGACCATGCGCGCGACGTCGGCCGGCGTCAGCCCGGCGGCGCGCAGGGCGCCGAGCCCGGTGTCGCGCCGGCTCTTCGACAGCTTGCGGCCGTCCTCGCCGAGGATCAGGTCGTGATGGAAGTAGACGGGCTCCGGCAGGCCGAGCAGCTCCTGCAACAGGCGCTGGACGGCGGTGGCGAAATAGAGGTCGCGCCCGCGCACGACATGGCTGACGCCCTGCAACGCGTCGTCCACCGTCACCGAAAGGTGATAGCTGGTCGGCACCTCCTTGCGCGCGATCACCACGTCGCCCCAGGCCGCCGGATCGGCCTCGATCCGTCCGCTCTCTCCCTGCGGCCCGGCACCTTGCTCCTGCCAGCGAAGCGGCCGGCCGGCCCCGGCCCCAGCCCCGGCATGAGCGAGCGCCGCCTCGACGTCGAGCCGCCAGGCATAGGGGTCGCCGGCCGCGATGCGCGCCCGCCGCTCGCGGTCGGACAGCGCGCGCTCGTCGGTCGGGAACAGCGGCACGCCGTCGGGATCGCACGGCCAGGAGCGGCCGTCGGCCTCCGCCTCGGCGATGCGCGCCCGCACCTCGCCCCGGCTGATGAACGAAGGATAGACGAGGCCGGCATCGACGAGCGCCGCGAGCGCGCTGCCGTAATCGGAAAAATGCTCCGACTGCCGGCGCACCGGCTCTTCCCATTCGATGCCGAGCCAGGCGAGATCGCGATAGATCGCGGCCTCGAATTCGGGCGTGCAGCGCGTCGTGTCGATGTCCTCGATGCGCAGCAGGAGCCGCCCGCCCGCCGCGGCGGCCATGCGCGCGTTCAGGAGCGCTGAATAGGCATGGCCGAGATGCAGCTCGCCGTTCGGGCTCGGCGCGAAGCGGAAAACGGGCGGCATCGAACGGGTTGTGCGGCTCATCGCCGGATTGCTACGGTGCCGCGAGGGCGACGGCAAGGCCCGCGGGAACGGCGATGCGGCGAATCGAGACGCCTGACGACATAAAGGCCGGCATCGAGGCGCTGCTGCGGCTCGATCCGCGGCTGGCGCCGGTCGTGGCCATGGCCGGCGAGGTGCCGCTGCGCCGTTCCGCGCCCGGCTTCGCCAGCCTTGCCGGCATCGTCATCGCCCAGCAGGTCTCCCGCGCCTCGGCCGACGCCATGTCCGTCCGGCTCGCAGCGCTCGTCGATCCGCTCGACGCCGCGGGCGTCATTGCCGGCGGCGAGAAGATGCTGCGCGCGGCCGGCCTGTCGCGGGCCAAGCAGGCGACGCTCCTCGCCATCGCCCGCGCCGAGCTGGAAGGCGGCCTCGACCTGCGCCGCCTCGCCGGCGACGACGCCGGCGCGGCCATCGCGCGGCTGACGGCGCTGCGCGGCATCGGGCCATGGACGGCCGAGGTCTATCTCCTGTTCTGCGCCGGCCATGCCGACGTCTTCCCGGCCCGCGACGTCGCACTGCAAAGCGCGGTCGGGCACGCGTTCTCGATCGCGCCGCGGCCGGCGGAAAAGGCGCTTTCCGCGCTGGCCGAATCATGGGCGCCGTGGCGCGGCGTGGCCGCGCGCCTGTTCTGGGCCTATTATCGCCACATGCACGGCCGCGACGCCGCGCCGATGGGCGATTGAGCGGAAAAACCGGCGAAAACAGGCCGGATCGGCGCGCTGCAACGCAAAAACTGCGCTTCACAATCCTGCAATATCGGGATTACAGTATTCGCGCCGGTCGGGTCGACGCGGCAAGGAGGTACGCAAGGTGACGCTGGCAGTCTCGCCGGATGCGATGCCCGCTCTGGTGCTGAATGCGGACTATCGCCCGCTGAGCTACTACCCTTTGTCGTTGTGGTCGTGGCAGGACGCCATCAAGGCGGTGTTCCTCGACCGCGTCACCATCCTGGCCGAATACGACCACGCCGTCTCCTCGCCGTCATTGTCGATGAAGCTGCCGAGCGTCGTCTGCCTGAAGAGCTTCGTCAAGCCGTCGCGCTTCCCCGCATTCACCCGCTTCAACGTCTTCCTGCGCGACCGCTTCGAGTGCCAGTATTGCGGCACGCACGAGGACCTGACCTTCGATCACGTCATTCCCCGCCGCTGCGGCGGCGCCACGACATGGGAAAACGTCGTCGCCGCCTGCGCGCCCTGCAATCTGCGGAAAGGCGGCCTGCTGCCGCGCCAGGCCAGGATGTGGCCGCGCCAGACCCCGGCGCAGCCCACCGTGCAGCAACTGCACAACAACGGCCGGTCGTTCCCGCCCAACCATCTCCACGAAAGCTGGCTCGATTATCTCTATTGGGACGTCGAGCTGGAGGCGTAAGTGGATGCTTACGCCCTTTTCAGCGCCGCGATCCACGCGACCGCGGCGAGGACGAGGCTGGCGGCGACGTTCCAGCCGGCGAAGGACAGGCCGAGGAAACGCCCGGCCGCCTGGTCGCAGGACGGGGGAATGACCGCGTCGAGCTGGTCGAGCAGGCTGCCGCCGCCGGCAGGCGCCGGCGCGACCGCGCCGCAGTCGCTCGGGCCGGGCCAGAAACCCCATTCGACGCCCGAATGGAAGACGCCGAGCCAGATGCTCCAGGTCATCAGCAGCGCCGCCGCGACGAGCAGCCCGCGCACGACGAGCGGCGGCCACCTGAACACCGCGGCGAGCAGCGCGACGAGCGCGACCGGAATGCCGATGTAATAGGGCAGACGCTGCTCGAGGCACAGCTTGCAGGGCATGTAACCGCCGATGTGCTGGAAGCCGAGCGCGGTGCCGACCGTGACCGCCATGCCGAGCGCCGCGACCGCCGCGCCGAATATCTGCGTCCTACCCGTTCCGGCCGTCAGCGTCATCTTTGTCTCCACAGCTTTGGCGGCGACGATCCTGCCGAGCCGCGCCGCATCGGCATTCGCACGCCTTGCTGTAGAAGCAAAAATGCGGCGCGGCAATGGCGCCGCCCGACCCGACCGGGAACGGCCTCGCTCTTCCCCGATGTCGGCTCCCCCATGTCCGCCCCCGATGTTCGCTTGACGCTCGCCACCGTCAAAGTGTAGTTCGGCTCAGGCCTGCCCCGCGGGTGTGGCGGAATTGGTAGACGCAGCGGATTCAAAACCCGCCGTCGCAAGACATGCCGGTTCGAGTCCGGCCACCCGCACCATTTTTCCCATCGCACGCGAGTCCGCTTCGCCGCTCTGCGCCGTATGCCGACCGATGCGCAGGTGATTGCACGCGCCCTTCGCGAATATGCAAAGATATGACTTCCCACGTTGACGAAGCCCTGCGTTTGGCGATAGAGAGGCGCGCTGCCATGAACGCCTGCCCGGCCGCGACGCCGCCTAGCGGCGATATTGTCGGTCCGGTAATGGATGTTCTCGGGCCTTGGAGAGGTGGCAGAGTGGTTGAATGCACCGCACTCGAAATGCGGCATGCTCGCAAGGGCATCGGGGGTTCGAAT
>JBDHTD010000035.1:0-31335 GCA_039808485.1 Aquamicrobium sp.
CCCGCTGCCCGCTCCAGTATTCCTTTAAGAACCTTCCGGAAGCCCTTGGGCGCACGGAAAAAAGGCCGGCAGGGACGATTGCCCCGCCGGCCTGCCTCACCCGCCCTTGGACAGTCGGCGCCGCTCACACGATCCCATCGTGGCGCCGGCTGCCCGCTTTGCCGCCTACCGCTTCCCGTCGAGCGCCGAGGCAAGGCGCACCAGCGAGAGGAATTCGGCACGATACCCGAACGGGTCCGCGCCGCGTGCGGCGGCGGCAATCTCCATGATCCTGTCATAGCCGTAGTCGGCGACGGCGTCGGCGCGCCGCAGCTTCTGCCCGAAGGCGGCGACGGCGACCGAGAAGCGCAGGTCGTCGCCCGCCGCGGCCAATGAGGGCACCGCATCGGCGTCCGTCACCGGCGTCTCGATCAGCCGGCTCGCGGCCTCGCCCGGCGCCTTGTAGCGGATTTTCACGAAGGCATATTCGCCGGCATCGGCGGCGTCCTGCCCCTGCTCTCGACCCGCCTCGCCGTAGCGTAGGTCGTCGATCATCCGCGCCGGGCTGCCGACCGGCGTGATCTCGTAGATCGCCGTCACCGTGTGGCCGGAGCCGATGTCGCCGGCATCGACCTTGTCGTTGTTGAAATCCTCGCGGGCGAGGCCCCTCGTCTCGTAGCCGATCAGCCGGTATTCGGCCACGCGGGCCGGGTTGAACTCGACCTGGACCTTGACGTCGGAGGCGATGGTGAAGAGCGACGAGGACGCCTCCTCGACCAGCACCTTCTCGGCTTCGGCCAGCGTGTCGATATAGGCGGCGACGCCGTTGCCGTTCTGGGCGATGGTCTGCATCATCGCATCGTTCAGGTTGCCGCGGCCGAAGCCGAGCACCGAGAGGTAGACGCCGCTCGCGCGCTTTTCCTCGACCAGCCGCTTCAGCGCCGCGTCGTCGGTCTGGCCGACATTGAAGTCGCCGTCGGTCGCCAGCATGATCCGGTTGACGCCGCCCTCGACGAAGGATGCCTCCGCCAGCCGGTAGGCCTCGACGATGCCGGCCTCGCCGGCGGTGCGCCCGCCGGCCTCCAGCCGGTCGAGCGCGGCCAGGATCTTGCCCTTGTCGGAGACCTTCGTCGGCTCCAGCACCGTGCCGGCGGCGCCGGCATAGGCGACGATGGAGACGGTGTCCTCGGCCCCGAGCTTCTCGACCAGCAGCCGGAACGAGTTCTTGAGCAGCGGCAGCTTGTCGGCCGAATTCATCGACCCCGACGTGTCGATCAGGAAGACCAGGTTCGCGGCCGGCTTCTCGGCCGGGGCGATGTCGTAGCCCTTGATGGCGACATGCATCAGCCGCGTATGCTCGTTCCACGGCGTCGGCATCACCGTCACGCTTGCGTTGAACGGCATCTGCGCGCTCTGCGGCCCGGGCCAGTCATAGGGGAAGTAGTTGATCATCTCCTCGACGCGGACGCTGTCGCGGTCGGGCAGGAAACCCTCCTTCAGCGCGCGGCGGACGAAGGCATAGGACGCCGTATCGACGTCGATCGAGAAGGTCGAGACCGGGCTTTCCAGCGCCGAACGTACCGGATTGGTGCCGAAGGCTTCGAAGCGCTCGCGATCTTCCCGGGTCGCGAAAGGCTCGGGCGACACGGCCGCAGGCGCCGGAACGGCCAGATGCTTGGAAACGGCATGGCCGCCGACCTGCATGTCGCGCGTCGCGCGGTTGAAGACGGCGGGCGGGGGCGGCGCCGGCTGCGCGACCAGCGCGTCGCCGATGCCGCGCGCGGCGGTTTCCGCCTCCTGCGCCGGCGCTTCCACGCGCTGGCGCTCCGGCGCTTTCGTCTCGACGAAAGCATCGCCGGGCGCGCTTGCCAGCCGCAATTCCTCCATCACCTGCCAGCCGACATAACCGGCGACGGGCAGCGCGACGAGGCCGGCGAGCGCCGGCGCGGCGACGAGTTTCTTCTGCATCATTTCCCTCCAGAACCGCATCGTTCTGTCGGTAAGACGCGAGGCCCGCGACGATCCTTGGGGAACGGACGAAATTTTTTCCGCCTCGTCGAAGGCCGTCATCGCGGCGGCCAGCGCGCGCGCCCTGGCGGCCGCGTCGGGCGCGGGCGTCTTCGCATTGCGCAGGATGTCAAGTTCGTCGAATTCGTCTTTTGCCATGATCAGACTTCCCCGGCCGCCATGATCTGCCGCAGCCGTTTCTTCGCCTCGTGGACGTGCCACGAGACCGTCGCCTCCGAGCAGCCCATCAGGTCGGCCGCGTCGGCATGGTTCATGCCCTCGCCATAGACGAGCGTGATCGCCTCGCGCTGCTTGTTGGGCAGTTCGCGCACCGCCGCCCACAGCGCCTCGGCCGGGTCGTCCCGCGCCGCCCCAGCCACCTCGCCAGCCGCCTCGCCACCCTCGATCAGCGCCTGCGCGCCCCAGGCGCTGGCCTTGGCCGCCTCGCGCGCGGCGCGGCGTCCGGCGTCGTGCGCCGCATTGACGACGATGGCGTAGAGCCAGGTGGTGAAGGCCGAGCCGCCGCGATAGGAGCGCACCGCCCGCCCGAGCCGCGCGCACACCTCCTGCGCGATGTCCTCGGCATCGGCCTTGTGGCCGGTCAGCCGCCACGCCAGCCGGAAGATGAAACCGTAATGCCGCTCGACCAGAACGGAAAACGATTCCCGGTCGCCGCCCGCGGCGTTGCGGGCAAGCTCGGCATCGGGAATGCGTTCTTCCGTCATCAGCGCCATCATCGACCGTTGGACGAAGCGACTTTGGCATTCCTTGGGGACGGGGAAAAGAAATTCGTCGTCCGCCTCACAGGCCCGCGAAGGCACGCTGGTGGAACGCCTGCACTTCGGCCGGATAGCGCCATTCGGCCGCCTCGGGGCAGGCATTGCGCGCAAGGCAGCCGCCGCCGCGGCAGGCGTCGCCCCGCGGCCCGCGGACATGCGCAAGACATGCCTGATAGGCGAATCCATCCGCGGAACAGGCCGAGACCGGACAGGTATTCAGGCAAGGTTTTCCGACACATAGGTCGCACGGATGAATCGGCCCGGCAACAACCCGATTCAGTTTCCGAAGCGCTTGAATCGGAATCTCGGCATCGAGAAGCAAGGCTCCCCGATAGGCGTGCCACAGGCCGAAGCGCGGATGCATCAACAACCCGAGCGGCGACGGCTTCAGCCCCTCGGCCCGCTTCGCCCATTGCTGGAACGGAAGATAAGGCCGGTCGTTGGGCATCGCCACCCGCGCCCCGATCGCCGCGGCCGCCTGGCCGATCGCCAGCCGGGACCACGTATCGAGCGGATTCGCGACAGGCTCCGGCTGCTCCGCGCGCCAGCGCGAAAACTGCCGCCAATAGGCCGCGCCGCCATTGCCGACGAGGACGACCGCGCGCGCCGCCCGGCCGCCCGGCCCGTCGGGCGCGGCGTCGCCGTCCGAAAAATTCAGCCCGCCGCGCAGGATCAGCCCGCTCGGCGCGAGCGCGGCGGCGGCGCGCCCGACCGGGTCAGCGTCCATCGCGCCGGAGCGCCGCGCTGCGCCAGACCTCTTCATGGATGATTTCGGCCACTTTCGCCCGGCCCGAAACGGGCTCTTTTCACGTAAAGGCGTCGGGCATCGACGCCTTCTTCGCCGCCACATAGTCGCGCAGGCCCTCGGCGATTCCGGGGTCGAGCGCCGGCGCTTCATAGCTCGCCAGCCAGCGTCGCGCCATCTCGTTGGCGCGTTGCGGCGCGGTCTTTTCGCCTTCCGCGTGCCATTGCTCGTAGGAATTGTTGTCGGCGACCGACGAGCGGTAGAACGCGGTCTGGAAATTGGCCTGGGTGTGGGTGCAGCCGAGATAATGGCTGCCGGGCCCGACCTCGCGGATCGCCTCCATCGCCTGGCCGTTTTCCGACAGGTCGACGCCGTCGGCGAACTTTTGCGCCATGCCGAGCTGGTCGACGTCCATCATGAACTTCTCGTAGCAGGAGGCGAGCCCGCCTTCGAGCCAGCCGGCCGCATGCAGCACGAAGTTGGTGCCGGCGAGCAGCGTCGAATTCAGCGTGTTGGCGCTCTCGTAGGCCGCCTGCGCGTCGGGGACCTTCGAGGCGCACAGCGAGCCGCCGGTGCGGAACGGCAGGCCGAGCCGGCGGGCGAGCTGCGCCGCGCCATAGGAGACGAGCGAAGGCTCGGGCGTGCCGAAGGTCGGCGCGCCCGACTGCATCGAGATCGACGAGGCGAAGGTGCCGAACAGCACCGGCGCGCCCGGCCGCACGAGCTGGGTGAAGGCGGCGCCCGCCAGCACCTCGGCCAGCACCTGGGTCAGCGTGCCGGCGACCGTCACCGGGCTCATCGCGCCGGCGAGGATGAACGGCGTGACGATGCAGGCCTGGTTGGCGCGGGCATAGACCTTGGCCGCGCCGAGCATGGTCTCGTCGAACACCATCGGCGAGTTGGCGTTGATCAGGTTGATGACGACGGTGTTCTGGTCGACGAAATCGTCGCCGAACAGGATCCTGGCCATCGCCACCGTGTCCTCGGCGCGTTCCGGCGCGGTGACTGAGCCCATGAACGGCTTGTCCGACAGCGTCATGTGCGCCAGCACCATGTCGAGATGGCGCTTGTTGACCGGCACGTCGACCGGCTCGCACAAGGTGCCGCCGGAATGATGTATCGACGGCGCCATGTAGCCGAGCTTCACGAAATTGCGGAAATCCTCGATGGTGGCGTAGCGACGGTTGCCGTCGAGGTCGCGCACGAAGGGCGGGCCGTAGACCGGCGCGAACACGATGGCGTCGCCGCCGATCCGCACCGAGCGCGCCGGGTTGCGCGCATGCTGGGTGAAGGCCGACGGCGCGGTCTTCAGGAGCTCGCGGCACAGCCCTTTCGGAAAACGGACGCGCTCGCCCCTGACCTCGGCCCCGGCTTCCCGCCACAGCGCCAGCGCCTCGGCGTCGTCGCGGAACTCGATGCCGATCTCCTCCAGCACCGTGTCGGCGTTGGCCTCGATCAGCGCCAGCCCTTCCTCGTTGAGCACCTCGTAGAGCGGAACCTTGCGGGTGATGTAGGTCAGTTGCCCGCCCGGCCCGCTGCCGCCGCGCGCCGCGCGCCGCGCCGACGCCCCGCCGCCGCGCTCGCCACGGCCGCGCCGGCCGCCCGCCTCTTCCGCTGTGGAGACATCGTCCGTCATAGCCGTCAATCCCGAATGCGCGACCCTGTTGCTGGTCCGTCCCGGGATCGTATCCCAGGCGGCCCGCCGAAGCGGCCAGCAAGCGCCAGCGTCTGTCGCAAATCGGCCATGACGACCGTGTCCGGCCGGATTATGAATCGACAAGGATGCGCCGCCCCCCTTTCTCCGGCGCGGACGCAGCTTCTGGAGCCACGCGATGTCCGACGACGAAATCATCCTCTCCGAGCTTCCCGACGACGAGCTGGTGCAGCAGATGCACGACGACCTCTATGACGGGTTGAAGGAGGAGATCGAGGAGGGAACGCGCATCCTGCTCGAACGCGGCTGGACGCCCTACAACGTGTTGACCCAGGCGCTGGTCGAGGGCATGCGCATCGTCGGCGAGGACTTTCGCGACGGCATCCTGTTCGTGCCGGAGGTGCTTTTGTCCGCCAACGCCATGAAGGCCGGCATGACGATCCTGCGGCCGCTGCTGGCGGAAACCGGCGCGCCCAAGCAGGGCAAGCTGGTGATCGGCACGGTCAAGGGCGACATCCACGACATCGGCAAGAACCTCGTCGGCATGATGATGGAGGGCGCCGGCTTCGACGTCGTCGACCTCGGCATCAACAACCCGGTCGAGAAGTATCTGGCCGCCATCGAGGAGCACAAGCCGGACATCGTCGGCCTGTCGGCGCTGCTCACCACCACCATGCCCTACATGAAGGTCGTGATCGACACGCTGAAGGAAAAGGGCATCCGCGACGACTATGTCGTGCTGGTCGGCGGCGCGCCGCTGAACGAGGAATTCGGCCGGGCCGTCGGCGCGGACGCCTATTGCCGCGACGCCGCGGTGGCGGTCGAGACCGCCAAGGACTTCATGCGCCGCAAGCACAACGTGCTTGCGGCCGGCGGGGCGGCCAGAAGCCCCGGCGCGGTCTGAGAGGCAGGGGCGCAACCGTCCCTGCCGTCAGTCAGTAGGCGGCGCGTTCTACCTTGCGGCCGGCGTCCTGTGTCGCATCGACCGCGTTGGCGGTATCCTGGCCGATGCCGCGGATGGTGTTGGCGCAGCCCGCCGCCATCAGGGCGGCAAGCGCAAGGGTGGAAATTCGGATGGCTGTCGATGTCATGATGCTTTCCCCTGTCCATGAGGCGCGCCCGGCGCGCCGTTTCGAGTGACGGCGATGAAACGCGCCGGGCAGGAAAAGGTTCTCGTCATCGCCTGCGGAATGCTGGCGCGCGAGATACTGGCGGTGAAGGCGCGCCTCGGCCTCGCCCATCTCGACCTCACCTGCCTGCCGGCCGATCTCCATTTCCGCCCCGACCGCATTCCCGCCGCCATGGACGCGGCGATCGGGAAGGCGAAGGCCGAAGGTTACGCGCGCATCTTCGTCGGTTACGCCGACTGCGGCACGGGCGGCCTGCTCGACAAGGTGCTGGAAAAGCACGGCGTCGCGCGCATGGACGGGCCGCACTGCTTCGCCTTCTACCAGGGCGAGGCCGCGTTCGCGGCGGTGGCCGACGCCGACGTCACCGCCTTCTACATGACCGATTTCCTCTGCCGCCAGTTCGACGCCTTCTTCGTCCAGCCTCTCGGCCTCGACCGCCACCCGGAGCTGGCGAAAGACTTTTTCGGCAATTACGAGAAGGTGGTCTACCTTGCCCAGACCGAGGACCCCGAGCTCGAAAAGGTGGCGGTCGGCGCGGCGAAGATGCTCGGCCTCGCCTATGAGAAGCGCGCCACGGGCTACGGCGACCTCGAACCGGCGCTGAAACGCGCCGCCGCCGGCGACGACGGATAGGGCGTCGTTTTTGAAGCTGCCGCCGTCGCGCGGCAGCAAGCGGCGCTCCGGCCTTGCGGACAATGCTCGCCGCAGGATGGAGGCATGAAACATGGCGGAGCTGATCGTCGTCTACTGGCGCGACATCCCGGCGCAGGTGATCGTCAGGAAGGGCCGGCAGAACGCCAAGCGCGAACTGCCGCCGCGCTTCGCCGAGGCGATCGACATGTGCGCCATGCGCGCGGACGCCCGCGACAGCGACGCCTATCTCGCCGATTGGCGCAAGACCGAGCCCGTTCCCGTCTCCGACGACATCGAGATGGAAGCCGAGAAGGCCGCGGCGGCGCTCGACGCCGGCTACGGCCGCGAGCGGCTGGTGGCGCTGGTCAAGGCCGGCGGGAGGGACGATGGCTGAGGCTGCCGCACCGACGAAGACGAACGGGGTGCGGCGGCGGCGCTGGTCGCTCAGCGACTGGTCGGTGCGCCACGCGCGCGGGCTGGAATGGTTCTATCGCCACTTCGCCGGCGCGCTCCTGATGCTCGATCCGCTGTGGAAGGCGGTCGGCTACGCGCGGGCGGAAAAGCCGGTGCGCCTGGTCGAGCGGCAGGTGAAAGGCCTGCTGTTCGACTGCCGCATGTGCGGCCAGTGCATCCTTTCCTCCACCGGCATGTCCTGCCCGATGACCTGCCCCAAGCAGTTGCGCAACGGCCCGTGCGGCGGCGTGCGCGCCAACGGCCATTGCGAGGTCGTGCCGGACATGGCTTGCGTCTGGGTCAAGGCCTGGGAAGGCGCGCGGCGCATGAAGGACGGCGATGCGATCCTGGCCGTCCAGAAGCCGGTCGACCGCTCGCTGTGCGGAACCTCGTCATGGCTGCGCGTCACCGCCGAGGCAGCCGCCGCGGGCGGGCGTGAAGCGGGAGAAGCGGGGAAAGCGGCATGACGCCGGCCCGCCATCACGACGAGAACCCGGCCGGCGCGCACCTGCCGCTCGATCCGCTCCCCGGCCACGTTTCGCGCGGGCGGCTGGAGCGCGTGTTGCGGCGCGGCGAGTTCGCGGTGACGGCCGAGCTGAACCCGCCCGACAGCGCCGACCCCGAAGAGGTCTACGCGCGGGCGCAAATCTTCGACGGCTGGGTCGACGGCATCAACGCCGTCGACGCCTCCGGCGCCAACTGCCATATGTCGTCGGTCGGCATCTGCGCGCTGCTGACGCGCATGGGCTATGCGCCGATCATGCAGATCTCCTGCCGCGACAGGAACCGCATCGCCATCCAGGGCGACGTGCTGGGCGCCGCCGCCATGGGCGTGACCAACGTTCTTTGCCTGACCGGCGACGGTGTCCAGGCCGGCGACCAGCCCGGCGCCAAGCCGGTGTTCGACCTCGACTGCATGTCGCTGCTCGAAACCGTGCGCACCATGCGCGACGAAGGGAAATTCCTTTCGGGCCGCAAGCTGACCACGCCGCCTTCCGTCTTCCTCGGCGCGGCCATCAACCCGTTCGCGCCGCCGCACGATTTCCGGCCGCTCCGGCTCGCCAAGAAGATCGCCGCCGGCGCCCAGTTCGTCCAGAGCCAGTATTGCTTCGACGTCGCCGTCTTCCGCGCCTACATGGCGCGCGTGCGCGACCTCGGCCTCGACCGGCAATGCTTCATCCTGTGCGGCGTCGGCCCGCTCGCCTCGGCCCGCACCGCGCGCTGGATGCGCGCCAACGTGCCGGGCGTCCACATCCCCGACGCGGTGATCGCGCGGCTCGAGGGCGCGGCCGACCAGAAGAAGGAAGGCAAGCAGCTCTGCATCGACATCATCGACGAGGTCAAGGAGATCGCCGGCGTCGCCGGCATCCATGTCATGGCCTACCGGCAGGAGGAATATGTCGCCGAGATCGTCCACGAATCCGGCATCCTCAAGGGCCGCCGGCCGTGGCGGCGCGAGCCGCGCGCCGACGACGCGCTGGTGGCCGAGCGGCTCGACCGCCTGCTGCACGACGCGCCCGCCAGGACCCCGCAGGAGATCGTCCGCGATGCCGCCTCCTGACCGCGCGGCCCGCCCCGCTGCCGACCCCTTTTCACCCTCGAGGAGAACCCCATGAGCCGCACCATCGTCGCCTCCGCGACACGCGAGATCGTCATCGGCTTCGACCAGCCCTTCTGCGTCATCGGCGAGCGCATCAACCCGACCGGGCGCAAGAAGCTGGCCGCCGAGATGGTCGAGGGCAATTTCGAGACGGTCAGGAAGGACGCGCTGGAACAGGTGGCGGCCGGCGCGACCATGCTCGACGTCAATGCCGGCGTCACCGCCGTCGATCCCAACGCGACCGAGCCGGCGCTGCTGGTGAAGACGCTCGAGATCGTGCAGGAGCTGGTCGACGTCCCGCTGTCGATCGATTCCTCGGTGACGGCGGCGATCGAGGCCGGGCTCAAGGCAGCCAAAGGCCGGCCGCTGGTCAATTCCGTCACCGGCGAGGAGGAGAAGCTCGAAGCCATCCTGCCGCTGGTCAGGAAATACGACGTGCCGGTGGTCGCCATCTCCAACGACGAGACAGGCATCTCGATGGACCCGGACGTGCGCTTCGCGGTGGCGAAGAGGATCGTCGAGCGCGCCATGGACCACGGCATCAGGCGCGAGGACGTGGTGGTCGACCCACTGGTGATGCCGATCGGCGCGCTGGGCGACGCGGGGCTTCAGGTGTTCGCGCTGGTGCGCCGCCTGCGCGAGGAGCTGAAGGTCAACACCACCTGCGGCCTGTCCAACATCTCGTTCGGCCTGCCGCACCGCCACGGCATCAATGCCGGCTTCATTCCGATGGTCATCGGCGCCGGCATGACCAGCGCGATCATGAACCCGTGCCGGCCGCAGGAGATGGAGGCCGTGCGCGCCGCCAACGTGCTCGCCGGCACCGACCG
The DNA here is from genome assembly GCA_039808485.1 of Aquamicrobium sp. Taxonomy (GTDB): domain Bacteria; phylum Pseudomonadota; class Alphaproteobacteria; order Rhizobiales; family Rhizobiaceae; genus Aerobium. The sequence continues at coordinate 9,811 of JBDHTD010000035.1, forward strand.
CGACTGCGCCGGCTGGATCAGGACCTACAAGGATTTCCGCCCGGGCGAGCAGGCCGCGCCGGCGGCGGCCCCCGCTTCGGGCGGCACTTCGGGCCGCGCCGACGCCGGCGGCCGCCGGCGCGGCGGACGCGAGGCAAGGCTGGCCGCGCGGCCATGACCGACCCGAAGGACCCGCTCGTCCTGTTCATGCCCTCCGGCAAGCGCGGGCGCTTTCCGGTCGGCACCAACGTGCTCGAGGCCGCCCGCCAGCTCGGCGTTTACGTCGAGAGCGTGTGCGGCGGCCGCGCCACCTGCGGCCGCTGCCAGATCGAGGTGCAGGAAGGCTCCTTTGCCAAGCACGGCATCGTCTCGTCCTGCGATCACATCTCGCCCAAGGGGCCGAGGGAGGAGCGCTACAACCAGGTGCGCGGCCTGCCGGAAGGCCGCCGCCTCTCCTGCTCGGCGACGGTGGAGGGCGACCTCGTCATCGACGTGCCGCAGGACACGGTGGTCAACGCCCAGGTGGTGCGCAAGGCGGCCTCCGACCGCGTCATCGAGCGCAACCCGGCCGTCCGGCTCTGCTATGTCGAGGTCGAGGAGCCCGACATGCACCGGCCGCTCGGCGACCTCGACCGGCTGAAGGCGGCGCTGGCGCGCGACTGGGGCGTCGGCGATCCGGCCGTGCCGCTGCGCCTGCTGCCGCAGGTGCAGAAGACCCTGCGCAGGGAGGGCTGGGGCGTCACCGTCGCGATCCACCACGACGAGGAGGCGGGCCGCCCGGAAATCCTCGGTCTATGGCCGGGCCTGCACAACGCGGCCTACGGGCTCGCCTGCGACATCGGCTCGACCACCATCGCGCTTCATCTGGTCTCGCTCCTGTCGGGCCGGGTCGTGGCCTCGGCTGGCGCGTCGAACCCGCAGATCCGCTTCGGCGAAGACCTGATGAGCCGCGTCTCCTACGTGATGCTGAACCCCGACGGCCGCGAGGCGATGACGGCCGCCGTGCGCGAGGCCGTCAACGGGCTGATCGACAGGGTCTGCGCCGAGGGCGGCGTCGAGGCGGACGACATCCTCGACGCCGTCTTCGTCGCCAATCCGGTCATGCACCACCTCTTCCTCGGCATCGACCCGACCGAACTCGGTCAGGCCCCCTTCGCGCTCGCCGTCTCGGGCCCGGTCCGCACGTCGATGGCCGAACTCGGCCTCAAGGCCAACGAGGGCGCGCGTGTCTATCTCCCGCCCTGCATCGCCGGCCATGTCGGCGCCGACGCCGCCGCCGCGACGCTTGCCGAAGGCCCGCACCGGCAGGATCGGATGATGCTGCTCGTCGATGTCGGCACCAATGCCGAGATCGTGCTCGGCAACCGGGCTCGCGTCGTCGCCGCCTCCTCGCCGACCGGCCCGGCCTTCGAAGGCGCGGAAATCTCGTCCGGCCAGCGCGCAGCGCCCGGCGCCATCGAACGCGTGCGCATCGACCCGGACACGCTGGAGCCGCGCTTCCGCATCATCGGCTCGCAGAAATGGTCCGACGAGGACGGCTTCGCCGAGGATGCGGCGACCCTCGGCGTCACCGGCATCTGCGGCTCGGCCATCATCGAGGTGGTGGCGGAGATGTATCTCTGCGGCATCGTCTCGGAGGACGGCGTCGTCGACGGCGCGCTGGCCTCAAGAAGCCCGCGCATCGTCCCGAACGGCCGCACCTTCTCCTACCTGCTTCACGACGGCAGCCCACGCATCACCATGACCCAGAACGACGTGCGCGCCATCCAGCTCGCCAAGGCCGCTCTTTATGCCGGCATCAGGCTGCTGATGCAGAAGCAGGGCGTGGCGCAGGTGGACACCATCCGCTTCGCCGGCGCGTTCGGCTCGTTCATCGACCCGAAATACGCCATGGTGCTGGGCCTGATCCCCGATTGCGACCTCGCCGAGGTCAAGGCGGCCGGCAACGCGGCAGGCACCGGCGCGACGATGGCGCTGCTGAACCGCGGCCACCGCCGCGAGATCGAGGAGGCGGTGACGCGGATCGAGAAGATCGAGACCGCGCTGGAGCCGCATTTCCAGCAGCTCTTCGTCGACGCCATGGCGATGCCGAACAAGGTCGACCCGTTCCCCGAGCTGGCGAAGGAGGTCAGATTGCCGCCGCGCAAGGCGGCGGACGGCGATTCGGCCGCCGGCGACGCCGGGCCGCGCCGCCGCTCGCGCGAGGAACGCATGGCGCGGCGGGGACGGACATAGTCTTCCCCCGCCACGCGCCTTCCGGCGGCCACGCCCCCGGCGCGGCCGCCGCTGCTCAGCGCGGATAGAACTGCTGGTTCGGTTTTCCGGTGCACGGATAGACGATCAGGGGGGTGCCGTTGCGCAGGCTGTTCTCCTTCACGTCCAGACACTTGCCTGCCGCATCGAGGATACGTCCGTCCGATCCGGCGCGCCAGAACTGGTTGGCCTTGTTGTCGTTGCATTGCACGGCGACCACCGCGCTGGCCTGCACCGACGGGTTCTCCGGCGTCAGGCATCTGCCGTCCACCCTGATCTGGGATTTTGCGCCCCAGGTGAAAGACAGCCGCTGATTGCCGTTGCCGTGGCAGTCCCAGATCACAAGGGACCTGCGGTTGGCGACGTCGAGGCACTTGCCGGGCGCGCTCTTGGGCGTAAGCATCACGTTGCGCGCCATCTCGGCCGCACCGCCGGCCGGAATCGGCTGATAACGGGCCCATTTCTGGTTCTTCTGCCCGGTGCAGCGGTTTGTCGTGACTTTCGGGTTGTCTCCGCCACGCGCCCAGACATGCAGGCAATTGCCGCTCCTGTTCTTGATCTGGCCGTTGCCGTTGAAGGTCCACTTTCCTGAGCGATGGTCGCAGCTCCCGAGCTTGAGGGGGTCGCTTTCCGGCGCGGGCAGCACGCACAGCGCTCCCACCTGCAGTTGCCAGTCCTGCAACGCCACACGGACAAGCTTGATCTTCTGGCTGTCGACGGCGCTGCAACCGGCCATGTGCCCGCGTGGTGAAAACGTCAGGCACTGGCCAGGCTTGAACTCGGAGCGAAGGCTGACGACATCGCCGGTCTGCTGCGCGCGCGCGGCCGGCGCGCCCGCTAGAAGTCCTCCCGTCAAAAGCATGGTCAAAGCAATTGCATTCTTCAGTTTCATGTCGCTTCACTCTCGAAATTGTCTTGGCCACGCTTTATGGCGAACTGTGGATGAAAGCAGAATGAACGGCTCTTGCAGGGCAAGATTCGTCATCGGACGGGCGGGCGCCATGCCGCCCGACGAACCGCATGCGTCAGCGGGCAATGGAGGGAGAGCACCATGCCGAGCCTGAAATACCATCTCGTCACCTTCGTGTTGCGCCACACCCGCAAGAAAGTGTTCGCCAGCCCGCAAGGGCTGCATGCCCGCATCGCCAGGATGCGGCGGCAGGAAGACCACCGCCCGCCGGCGAAGGCGGCGGCGCGGCTCGACGTGGCCGAGCGCACGGTCGGCGGCTTCCCGGTCTATGAGGTGAAGTCGAAAGGCGGGGAAACGACGCGGCGCATCCTCTACATCCATGGCGGCGCGTTCTGCTTCGAGATGACGCCGCATCACTGGAACCTCGTCGCCGAGCTGGCCGAGCGCGCGGCCGCCCGCGTCACCGTGCCGATCTATCCGCTGGCGCCCGAGCACCGGCTTCCCGCCGTCGAGACGATGATGACGGCGGTCTATCGCGACGTGCTGGGCGCGGGCGGCGATGACGTCGCGGTCATCGGCGATTCCGCCGGCGGCACCATGGCGCTGGCGCTGACCATGACCGCGGCAAGGCAGGGCTGGCCGCTCGCCTCCCGCCTCGTCCTGATCTCGCCCGGCATCGACATGACGCTCTCGAACCCGAAGGTGCGCGACTACGCCAGGGTCGATCCATGGCTCGACATCCCCGGCGGCACCGAGGCGATGCGGCTCTATGGCGGCGACATCCCGCTCGACGACTGGCGCATCAGCCCGCTCTACGGCGACCTCTCGGTGCTGCCGCCGGTGCTCGCCTTCTCCGGCACCCGCGACCTCCTCTATCCCGACACCGTCCTGTTCGCGGAGAAAGCGCGCGCGCTCGGCCGCCGGGTCGACCTCGTCACCGGCGAGCGCATGTTCCATGTCTGGCCGCTGATCGACATGCCGGAAGCAAGACCCGCGCGCGACAGGATGGTCGCCTTCCTGACCGCCTGAGGCCGCGGCCGCGCTTCAGAACCCGCCCGTCTCGCGGAACGCCTCGAAGGCGGCGCGGATATGCTCGGCCGCCGCCCGCACCGGGGCGGAGGCGTCATGGGCGACGATCATCGCCAGATTGTAGTTCGACAGCGCAGGCAGCCCCTCCTCCGGCCCCAGCGCCACGATGTCGTCGCCGATGAACGATCGCGGCAGCGGCGCGACGGCGAGATCGGCCAGGATCGCGGCGCGCTGGCCGGCGGTGTGGGCGCTCATATAGGCGATGCGGTAGTCGCGGCCGTTGCGCCCCAGCGCCTCCAGCGCGTCGGCGCGCCAGGCGCAGCCCTCCTCCCAGATCGACAGCGGCAGCGGTTCGCGCAGATGGGCGCTGCCGCCCCTGGCGCCGGCCCAGACGATCGGCTCGGTCAGCAGCACCTCGGCCTCGGTCGGCAGGTTGCGGCAGACGGTGAACAGCGTGATGTCGAGCTGGCGCTCGGCCATGCGCCGGCGCAGACTGGCGCTCTGGTCGATGGTGACGTCGACGGCGATGCAGGGATGCGTCTGCGCGAAGCGCTTCAGCACGTTGGGCAGCACCCGCTCGCCGTAATCGTCGGGCGAGCCGAGGCGCACGATGCCGGAAATGTCGGGGACGATGAACTTCGACACCGCCTCGCGGTTCAGCGCCAGCATCCGCCGCGCATAGCCCATCAGGATTTCGCCGTCCTGCGTCAGAGCCACCGAGCGGGCGTCGCGCGACAGCACCGAGACGCCCAGCGTCTCCTCCAGCTTCTTGATCTGCATCGACACCGCCGAAGGGGTGCGGAACACGGCGTTGGCCGCCAGCGTGAAGCTGCCGGTTTCGGCGATGGCGATGAAGGTGCGCAGCACGTCGAGCTCGAGCAGCGGCAGCGGGTGGTTGAGCGGGGCGTTCATGGCTGCATCCAATCAAGAATTTTGAATGAATTCATCATTTGATTTCGTTTGATTGAAACTCCAACGCCACGCATAGTCAAGCCTCAAAGCACGGCCCTCAAAGCGCGGCCGCAGACCTGCGGCGCCCAGCGGCAAAATCGGCGACAAGGACTGTGACGAGGACACCAGGTCGAGGAAAGGAAAAGCCATGTCGATCATGCACACCCTGAACCGGATCGTCGCCGACATCCGCGCCCGTCATCGCCGCAAGGTGGCGCACGCGCATCTGGCCAACCTGCCGCTCGCGGTCCGGAAGGACATCGGCTGGTCCGACGCGGTGGACAGGCCCCGCGCGCGGCCGAAGCACGGCGGATGAGATCGTTGGTCCAATTGCGTCATGCGCGTGGATCCTCTCCTCCATCCCGTTGACAGCGAAGTGTTTTCCTGATGACGCTTTGCTGATCGCGACATCAGGTGTCAGCGGGCCGCTTTAGTCCGGGAGGAGGCGCAAGTGACCCAAGGCAACGTCACGCAGGGCAATTCCAAGCAAGGCAGCGCCGTCAAGCGTTCGATCGTGTTCTTCATGGTGCCGGATTTCACCATGATCGCCTTCGCCACGGCGCTGGAGCCGCTGCGCTCGGCCAACCGCATGCTGGGCTACGAAGGCTATCGCTGGCGGCTCGCCAGCGTCGACGGCAGGCCGGCGCGCGCGTCGAACGGCGTCGAATGCGCCGTCTCGACCTCGCTCGAGGAGGAGCGCCGCCGCCTCGCCGGGCCGGAGCGCCCGTCGATGGTCATCGTCTGCTCGGGCCTCGGCATCGAGGCCTATCGCGAGAAGTCGGTCTTCGCCTATCTGCGCGAGGCGCACAATCACGGCGTCGCCATCGGCGGCCTGTGCACCGGGGCGCACGTCCTGGCGCAGGCCGGGCTGCTTTCGGGCCGGCGCTGCGCCATCCACTGGGAAAACCTGCCCGGCTTCACCGAGGCGTTCCCCAAGGCCAACGTCTATGCCGACCTGTTCGAGGTCGACGGCAACATCTACACCTGCGCTGGCGGCACCGCCGCGCTCGACATGATGCTGAAGCTGATCGGCGACGATTTCGGCGACGCCATCGTCAACCGCGTCTGCGAGCAGGTGCTGACCGACCGCGTCCGCAGCCCGACCGACCGCCAGCGCCTGCCGCTGCGCGCCCGCCTCGGCGTCCAGAACTCCAAGGTCCTGACCATCATCGAGCTGATGGAGGCGAACCTTTCGGAGCCGCTGTCGCTGGTCCAGATCGCCGATCATGTCGGCCTGTCGCGCCGCCAGATCGAGCGCCTGTTCGGCCAGGAGATGGGCCGCTCGCCGGCGCGCTACTATCTGGAGATCCGGCTCGACCGCGCCCGCCATCTGCTGCTGCAATCGTCGCTGCCGGTGGTCGAGGTCGCGGTCGCCTGCGGCTTCGTCTCGGCCTCCCACTTCTCGAAATGCTATCGCGAGCTCTACGCCCGCTCGCCGCAGCAGGAGCGCGGCGAGCGCAAGCCGCTGATGGCGGCGTGAGGGGCTGCCTGAGGACGGCGGATCATCGGTCCTCCCACATCCACGAGCGGTTGAGCCACATCTTCTCGCCGACCATGCAATCAGTGCCCTGGGCCGTGCCCTGGGCCTGCGCGGACGCCCGCAGCACCGGCAACGCCTCCCCGCCGCCGCCGGCCAGTTCCAGAACCAGCTTGCGCCGGACGGCCTCGGGAAACTGGCTCCAGTCGTTGACCGGGATCATGAACGCGCCCGGCCCGCCGATGACGCAGTCGCGATAATAGGCGTCGAGGTCGGCGAGGTCATAGCGGCCGGCAAAGCCCCTGCCCGTCGTCATCAGCGGCAGGCCGTTGATGGTGATTCCCCGCGCCGCGAGCGCGTCGCGCGCCGCCGTGACGGGGCCGCCCTGGTTGTTCGGCCCGTCGCCGGAAATGTCGACAACGCGCCGCATGCCGCGATTGCCGCTTTCGGCGAACAGATCGGCGGCGAAATCGAGCATGCCGGAGATCGAGGTCCGCCGGGCGCTGCTGGACGGGGCCAGCGTCAGGCGCTCGGCCACGCGCCGCGCATCCTCGCCATTGGCGACGATCGTCCACGGTACGATGACGTTCTGGAGGCGGTCGCCCGCCCACTCGACATAGGAAAGCGCGATCCGGCCATGGACGCCGCTCTCGATGGCGCGGATCACTTGCGCGTGCGTCAGCGCCGCGGCGTAGCCGTCGCGCTGGATGGCGAGCTCTTCCGGCGACATCGACAGCGAGACGTCGACCGCCAGGATCAGCTCGACATCGACCGGCTCGGCAAGAGCCGGCCCGCCGCTGGCGGCGAGGATCATGCCCGCATGCAACGCAGGCAGATGAAGCCATGAGCGCGACATGCGGCAAAGGATACGCGATCGGCGCGTCATGGAAAGCCGGACGGCGGCCGGGGCCCGCGCTTTCCCTTCACGTTTTTGCGACTGTCGTCGCCGATCAGCTTCGCGGCTTCAGGTTCTCCGGGTCGTAGAGCGCGCGATAGCCGACCGCCGCGACCTCGGCCGGGAACCTCTCGCCGAAATACTCGACCGCCACCTCGCGCCCCTCCCGGCAATATGCCCACGGCAGCCAGGCGAGCGCGATGTTCCGCCCCAGCGTCGGGCCGTAGGCGACGGAAGTGGTGTAGGAGCGCCGGCCGAGCTCGTCGACCAGCGTCTCGCCCGTCGCCGGGTCCATCACCGGCATGGTGCCGACCGGATAGCGCACGACGCCGCTGGAATCGGTGGTGTCGGTCAGCACCAGCGTGCACAGCATCGCCGGCTGGTGCGGCCGGGCGCGGTATTCGAGGTGCTTCGCCTTGCCGCGGAAATCGGCTTCCTTGACCTTGGGCCGCGCCAGATCGGCCTCGAACAGGTTGTATTCGGTGAGGAGGTCCGCGTTCTGGAGTCGCAGGCTCTTTTCCATCCGCCGCGAATTGGCGTAGGTCTCGACGCCGAAGGCCATGACGCCCGTCGCCCGCAGCGCGTCCCACACCGCCAGGCCGTCCTCATAGGCCATGTGCAGCTCGAAGCCCTGCTCGCCGACATAGGAGATGCGGAAGGCGTCGACCGCCCTGCCGGCGATGCGCACCGGCCGGAAGGTGGCGAAGGCGAAGCCGTCCGGCGACAGCGCCTCGGGATCGTCCACGACCCTGGCCAGCGTCGCCCGCGCGTTCGGCCCCCAGATACCGATGGTGACGCGCCGCTCCGTCATGTCGGTGATGGTGACGTCGAAGCCCTTCTCCGCCGCCGCCCGCCGCATGTAGAGAAGGTCGCGCGGTCCGGCGTCTGCCCCGTCGACGACGCAGCAGCGGTCGGGGTAGCGCATCACGGTCAGGTCGGCGCGCACCATGCCCTCGTCGTCGAGGAAATGGGTGTAGACGCCGCGCCCGACATTGGCCTCGCCGCCGATCTTCGCCGCGCTCAACCATTCCATCAGCGCGACATGGTCCGGCCCCTCGACGTCGTAGATGGCGAAATGCGACAGGTTGACGATGCCGCAATCCTCGCTCATCGCCAGATGCTCGGCGTTGGAGACGCGCCAGAAATGGCGGACGTCCCACTCGTTCTCGCGCACCGGCACGCGCGCGCCGTATTTCTCCAAAAGGTGTTCGTTGGCGGCGTAGCCGTGGGCGCGCTCCCACCCGCCGAGCTCCATGAAATAACCGCCCAGTTCCTTCTCGCGTTCATAAAACGGCGAGCGGCGCACGTTACGCCCCGTCGCGTAGGGCTCACGCGGGTGGACGGCGGGGTTGTAGACCTTGCACGCCGCCTCGCCGCAGCGGCCGGCGACGAAATCCTCCCCGAGCTGATGGTCGTGGAAACGGGCATAGTCGATGCGGGCGTGGTCGATTTCCGTGCGCCCGTCCGTCATCCAGTCGGCGACCAGCCTGGCCATGCCCGGCGCGTCCTTGACCCAGATGGCGACGGCATACCACAGCCCCGCGACCTTGCGGCTTTCGCCGATCGCGGGGCCGCCATCGGCCGTCACCTGCAACAGGCCGTTGAACGAGCGGCGCTCGTCATAGCCGAGCTGGCCGAGGATCGGCGTCAGCTCGATGGCGCGCTCGAGCGGCGCGAGGATCTCACCCATGTCGAGGTCGCGCTGCGACGGCGACAGCCGCGCCTGATCCTTCTCCAGCAACTCGCGCGGGTGGACGAGGCGCGGGCTCGTCTCCTCGTAATAGCCCCACTCGATCATGCCGCCTTCGGAGGTGACGGGATCGCCGGTGTCGCGCATATAGGCCGAGTTGCCCTGGTCGCGCATCAGCGGCCAGCCGATCTCCTTGCCGGTGCCGGCGAACTCCGCATAGGGACCGAAGAAGGTCAGCGGATGGTCGATCGGCATCACCGGCAGGTCCTCGCCGGCCATTTCGGCGATCAGCCGCCCCCACAGCCCGGCGCAGACCACCACCCGCTCGGCCATGATCGTGCCGCGCCCGGTCACCACGCCGCGGATGCGGCCGCCCTCGATGACGAGCGAGGTCGCGGCAGTGTTGGCGAACGTCGTCAGCTTGCCGGAGGCTTCCGCCATGTCGACCAACTTGCCGGCGACCGTCTGCGAGCGCGGCACGACGAGGCCGGCATCGGGGTCCCACAGCCCGCCCTGGACGACGCTTTCCTCGATCAGCGGGAACTTTTCCTTGATCTCCGCCGGCCCGATCAGCCGGGCGCGGGTGCCGAACGCCTTGCCCGACGTGACCTTGCGCCGGATTTCCTCCATGCGGGCATCGTCGCCGACGCGCGCCACCTCGAGCCCGCCGACGCGGTCGTAATGGCCGAGCCGGTCGTAGAAATCGATCGAATAGAGCGTCGTCCAGCAGGAGAGGAAATCGTGGCTGGTCGCGTAGCAGAAGTCGGAGGCGTGCGCGGTCGAGCCGATGTCGGTCGGGATGCCGGACTTGTCGATGCCGACGATGTCGTCCCAGCCGCGCTCGATCAGGTGATGGGCGAGCGCGGCGCCGACGATGCCGCCGACCCCGACGATGACGACTCTCGCCCGCTGCGGAAACTCTGCCATCGGCCCCCTGCTCCGGTATGGTTGCGGAAGACGACTATAGGGCGCGGCGCGGCGGGGGTCGAAGTCTGTTTGCGACATCGGACGCCGCCCGGACGGCGATCTCTCCCGGCCCGCCGCCATCGGCAAAGCAAAAGGCCGGGCGCGCGGCCCGGCCTTTTGCCCTGTCCGGAAAGGCGAAAGCTCAGAAGATCTTGCCGCGGCTCGCCTCGATCTCCAGCCGCTCGGTGCCGGTCAGCACCTCGCGGTCGCCGTTCGGCATGGTGACGAAGCAGCCGGTGGGGCAGATTTCGATGCTCTCGCCGGGGCCGATCGGCAGCTCGACCTGCGCCCCGCCCTCGGTGACGATCAGCACATGGGCCTCGTCGTCGCGGTTGATCACCGTCGCCGCCGAGGCGGCGGCAGGTGCCGCGACCGCAACCGTCAGAGCCGTGGCAATCAGGAACTTGTTCATGTGTCCGTCGGTGTTTCCACCGCCTCCGTTGCCAGGGGACATCGCCCCTTTTCGGCCGTTTTATAGCCATTCCAACCTGAACGGCAACTGAACGAAAGGTCAGGCCCCTTCCGCGTCCGTGCTTTCGCGCGCCGTCGTCTTGGCGGCCGCCGCCTTTTTCGCGTCGCCGCCCTCGGCGGCTTCCCGATCGCGCCGCGGCTCCTGCCTCGGCGGCGCCCCGGCAGGGGCCGCCTCGTGCACCAGCGGCGCGACATCCTCGCTCACCGCCCTGATCTGGACCGTGCGCGCCGAGGACGGAAGCGTGATCCCCTCCTCCCGGAAGCGCTCGACGATGCGGAAGCGCAGCTCGTTGGTGATGGCGAGCGTGCCGGTGATGTCGGGCACCACGGCGCGGACGACGAAATTCAGCGCGTTCTCGGCAAAGCCGGAGAAATCGACCGATGGCACCGGGTTCTTCAGGATGCCCGTCTGCTCGTTGACGATGTCCTGGAGCACCGCGTGGACGCGGCGCGGATCGTTGTCGAAGGCGACGTTGACGGCGATGTCGACGCGCCCGAGCTTGTTGCGCAGCGTCCAGTTGCCGACGGCGGCGTTGATGAGCTCCGAGTTCGGCAGGATCACGGTCTGCCGCCGGAACGTCTCGATCTCGGTCGCGCGCACGGAAATCTTGCGGACATTGCCCTCGACGCCGCCGGCGACGATCCAGTCGCCGACCTTGAACGGCCGCTCGGCGAGCAGGATCAGGCCGGAGACGAAATTGTTGACGATGTTCTGCAAGCCGAAGCCGATGCCGAGCGACAGCGCGCCGGCGACCAGCGCGAGGTTGGAAAGGTCGATGCCGGCGGCCGAGATGCCGATCAGCGCCGCGAGCGCGACGCCGGCATAGCCGACCGCGGTGCTGATCGAGTTGCGCACGCCGGCATCGACGCGCCCGCGCGCCATCACCTTGCCGTCGAGCCAGCGCTGGAAGCCGCGCGTGCCGAAATAGCCGAGGAAGAAGACGAGGATGCCGCTCAATATCCCGATCAGCGAGATCGAGATCGAGCCGATCCTGACCTCGGTGGCGAAATTGTAGGCCCAGGCGTGGATGTCGCCCCACTGGAAGCCCCATTGCAGCAGGATCAACGGGATGCCGACCGCCAGCAGGAACAGGTTGATGCAGATCGACAGGGCGAGGCCGAGCTGGTCCTCGGTCGTCTCGTCGAAATTGAAGCGCCCGGTGAGCGCCCGCCCGAAGCTGGTCTTGCCGAAGGCGCCGACCTCGGAGATGGCGCCGGCCGAGAGGTAGCCGATATACATCGTCGCCAGGATGGCGCCGGTGATGACGATCTGCTGCGAGATGAAGCGGGCAAGGCCGATATAGCCGAGAAGCGCCGCCAGGATCATGCCGCCGCCGAGCAGCAGGAGCAACGTGCGGAACAGCGGGTGCCAGCGCCTGGGCTTGCCCGCCTCGTCGGTATAGGGCCGCACCAGCCCGATGACGACGACGAGGACACCGACGAGGACGGTGGCGAAGAAGCTCTTGGCCACCGTCAGCGACAGCGGCGATCCCATCACCTGGTTGATCTTGCTGGCGACGAAATCGATGCCGGTGACCAGCGCGGTGGCGCAGACCAGCCAGAACAGGGCCCGCGCCGCGCCGGTCTCGACCGGCACCAGCCGCCAGTTGGGCTTGCGTGGCGAGAACGCCGCGCTCGCCAGCCGATAGACGAAGAAGACGATGGCGATGACGTTGAACAGCGTCACCATGATCTCGGCGATGTCGCGCCGCAGCACGCCGTAATAGCTGTAGAAGAACCAGGTCGCGGCCAGGAACACGGCCAGCGCCGCCGACGGCAGCGACGTCGACCAGAACGCGACCGAAAGCCGGTTCAGATAGCTCGGTTCCCGCCTGTCCGGGTCGGCCAGCAGCATGTCGCCGAACAGCCGCCGCCCGCCGAGCAGCAGCACCCCGGCGGCCAGCAGCGCGTAGAAGGTGGCGAGCAGCACCGACGGCAGCTTGAACGAGAACACGAAGCGCAGCCAGGACGAGACCGCGTTGTAGAGCTTGGCGCTTTCGGCGGCGAAATCCTTCAGCACTTCCGGGCTGACCGCGACCGAGATGTCGTAGCGCCGCGACAGCGTGTTGGCGAACAGATCGCGCCTGATCTGGACGATCTCCTCGATCAGCCGGTTGATCCTGAGCGACATCGTCTCCGCTTCGCCGAGCAGCGCGTTGATCTCGGACTTCTCGGCGATCAGGCTCTGGCGCTCCTCGGTCAGCGCCGGCGGCTCGGCCGGCTCGTCGGCGCCACGCGCGGGGCCGATCTCGTCCAGCCGCTCGTTGATGGCGGCAAGCCTGGGCCGGAAGGCGACACCGGCCGCGATCAGGTCGCGCGCCAGCGCGTCGAGCGCGATGCGAACCTCGACGAGGACGCCGTCGTTTTCGAGATTGGCGCGCATGCGCGCCTCGAGCCGGTCGCTCTCGGCGGCGATGGCCGAAATCCTGGCCCGCTGCTCGATCACGACCTCGGGCGACGGAGCCCGGACCGGGCCGATGGAGATGCCGCGATCCTCCGGTCTGCCTTCCTGCGCTGCGAGGCCGGCAGGCGCCAGCGCGCCCGCGAGCAGCGCGAACGCGATAAGAAGCCGCGAAAGAAGTCGGACCGGCAGCTTCATGCGCCTCGACAGGTTGCTGTGACAGGACGCGCCATTGTTAGGCGAGCAAAAAGGCGGCGGCAAGGCCGGGCTCGAGCCGGCGCCTCAGCGCACGAAAGTGACGAACTCCTCGACCGGCGCGCGCTCGCTGCGGAGCGCGTTTTCCGGCTTGGTCTCGTCCTCGTGGCCGAGCGCCATGCCGCAGACGACGACCTCCTCGTCGGGGATGCCGAGCAACGGCCTGATCTGGCGGTGATAGGGCGCGAACGCCGCCTGCGGGCAGGTGTGCAGGCCCCGCCCCCGCGCCGCGATCATGATGTTTTGCAGGAACATGCCGTGGTCGATCCACGAGCCGGCGTTCAGCCGCCGGTCGATGGTGAAGATCAGCCCCACCGGCGCGTCGAAGAAGGTGAAGTTGCGGTCGTGCTGCTCGCGCATGCGCTCGACGTCCCTGCGGCCGATGCCGAGCAGGCTGTAGAGCGCGAAGCCGACGGTGCGGCGTCGCGTCAGGTACGGCTCGAAGAACTGTTCGGGATAATAACGATATTCGTCCCACTCGATCTTTTCGGGCCGGATGCCGCTGCCGAGGATGGCGCGCGACAGCTCCGCCTTGCGCTCGCCGGTGACGACATAGACCTGCCACGGCTGCATGTTGGTGCCGGAGGGCGCGCGCGAGGCGACGCGCATGATGTCCCTGATCGTCTCGTCGGGAACCGGCGTCGGCAGGAACGCCCGCACGGACCGGCGCGAGGTGATGGCGCGGTCGACGATTTCCGTTTCTTCGCGGGACCGGGCGTTGGTGTCGACAGATAGCATTGCAAACCTTTCGGACGCGCGGGGCCGCCCCTTTTCGAGGCCGCAACGCATAGGCCAACACGGCGCGACAGGCAATTCCCCATCTGCCGGTCCCCATCTGCCGGTCCCTATCTGCCGCGCGCCATCTGGCCCGCCGGTCCCGGACCGCCGCGGCGATCAGTCGTCGTGGGGGTTTGCCCGGCAGGCGTAGACCATGCATTGCGCGACGTCGCGCGTGGGAACCGTCGTTACCAGCGCGATCTCCGGCGGGGCGCAATGGCGCGTATCCGTCACGTAGCGGTCGAAGGTGTGGGGGCCGGTGGTCATGACCACGGCCCCGCGCGCGGCGATCGTCGCCCTGACCTCGTCGCAGCTCATGGCGCGCGTGTCGGGCCTGTTCTGCGCCATCGCCGGCAGCGAAACCGCGGCCGACAGAAAGGTGATTGCCACGTAACGAAACAGCATCTGGCTCGTCTCCACTTGAGTCATCTCGCTCCCATATCCGAATTCGGCCGCCTCCGGCAGGCCGGTATCGCATCTTCAATGATCGTTGAACGCATTCGCCGCGCCGGGGGTTGCCCCTGCCGCCGCGCTGTTCTAAGCGGAACCGGGAGCAGGCTTCGGCCTGCGGCGGCAAGGCGCTGTTAACCCTGTTGGCCGATACTGGCCGGCGGGCGCGATGCGGGTTCACCCCCGCATGTCGAGAACAGTTAGGAGTAGGCTTGACCGTGCACAGCCCGATTTTCCGGCGCCCGTCCCGGTTTATTGTTGCTGCCGTCTGCGCTGCGCTCGCCGCCGCGCCCATGCCCGCGCACGCCTTCGAGATATTCGGGATCAAGCTGTTCGGAGCGAAAGCCGAGACCGCCGACGAGGACGTGATCGGCGATCCGCAGCATTACGAGGTCGAGTTCGCCGTTGCCGACGAGGACGTCGAGAAGCGGCTGAAGGGCGCCTCGACGCTGTGGGCGGATCGCGACAAGCCGGCTTCCGGCGCCGCCGGGCTGATCGCCAGGGCGCGCGGCGACTATCGCCGCCTGCTCGCCGCGCTCTATGCCGAGGGTCGCTACGGCGGCACGATCTCGATCCGCGTCGACGGCCGCGAGGCATCCGAGCTCGCGCCCGACGCCACGCTCGCCGATCCGGCCCGCGTCGCCATCGCGGTCGATCCCGGCCCGCTGTTCCATTTCCGCCAGGCCGAGATCGTCAACCGGGCGCCGCCGGCCGACGACTGGCGCGACGAGGTCGACGACCCCGCCGACGAGGGCTTCGCCCCCGGCGAAGCCGCCCGTTCCGGCACCGTGCTGCGGGCCGAGCGCCTCGCGGTCGAGGCCTGGCGCCAGCAGGGCTACGCCAAGGCCGAAATCTCGAACCGCCGGGTCGAGGCAGCCCACGACGCCGACGTCATCGATGCCCGCATCACGGTCGAGCCGGGCCGCAAGGCCCATTACGGCCCGGTGACGGTCGAGGGCGCGGAACGGGTCGACGCCGAATGGATCGCCTGGATGACGGGCCTGCGCCCCGGCCAGGAATACGACCCCGACGATCTGAAGCGCGCCTCGACCCGCATCGCCAAGCTCGACGTCTACCGCGCCGCGCGCTTCCAGGAAGCGGAATTCATCAACGACGACGGCTTGCTGCCGATCACCTACATCGTCCAGGAGCGCAAGCCGCGCCGTTTCGGCATCGGCGGCACCTGGTCGAGCATCGACGGCGGCGGCGTCGAGGCGTTCTGGCTGCACCGCAACCTGTTCGGCCGCGCCGAGCGGCTGAAGATCGAGGGCAAGGTCGCCGGCATCGGCCAGACCTTCAAGCCGGACGAGTTCACCTATCGCGTCGGCGCAAGCTTCGTGAAGCCGGGCGTCTACACGCCCGACACCTCGTTCACGGCCTCGCTGTTCGGCGACCGCGAGGTGCTGGAAGCCTATACCCGCACCGCGATCACGCTCTCGGCCGGCCTGACCCACGAGTTCAGCGAGCGGCTTTCGGGGAAACTGTTCCTGAACGCCGCCCGCGCCCGCTTCGACGACGCCGAATACGGCCGGCGCGACTTCACGACGCTCGGCCTCGCCGGATCGCTCGCCTACGACAGCCGCGACAACGCCGCCGACGCCACCAGCGGCGTCTTCCTCGAAACCGTGCTGGAGCCGTTCTACGAGTTCGAGCGCGGCAATCCGGCGATCCGCGCCACCGCCGAGGCGCGCGCCTATTACGGCTTCGGCGAGGATGCACGCTTCGTGCTCGCCGGGCGGCTGAAGCTCGGCATGCTCGCCGGCCCGACCGCCGCCGACCTGCCGCCCGACCTGTTGTTCTTCGCCGGCGGCGGCGGCTCGGTGCGCGGCTACGCCTATCGCAACATCGGCGTCGAGACCCCGGCCGGCAACATCGTCGGCGGACGTTCGCTGACGGAAGCCTCGCTCGAGGCGCGCATGCGCGTCACCGATTCGATCGGCCTCGTCGCCTTTGCCGACGCCGGCTATGTCGGCGCGGATTCAGTGCCTACCTTCGACGACCGCCTGCGAATCGGCGTCGGCGGCGGCTTGCGCTACATCACCGGGCTCGGGCCGATCCGGCTCGACGTCGCCGTCCCGCTCGACCGCCGCCCCGGCGACCCGAGCGTCGCCTTCTATGTCGGACTGGGGCAGGCCTTCTGATGCGCGCGCTTCTCGCTCTCCTTCTCTTCCTCTTCGCCGCGCCGGCCCTCGCCCAGCAGGAAACGCCCGAAGAGGAGCGCTCGATGCTCCTCGCCTTCGTCGAGGACCAGTTGTCGGCGCCGAACCGGCAGATCCGCATCCAGGGCATCGACGGCGTCCTGTCGTCCAACGCCCGCATCGGCTCGATCACCGTCGCCGACAGCGAGGGCGTGTGGCTGCGCATCAGCGATGCCGAGATCGTCTGGAGCCGGTCGGCGCTGATCTTCAGCCAGCGGCTCCAGATCGACCGGCTCGCCGCCGCCCGCATCGAAGTCCTGCGCCGCCCCCTGCCCGACGACAGCCTGCCCGCGCCGGAGACCTCGTCGTTCCGGCTGCCGGAGCTTCCCGTCGCCGTCAATCTCGACGCGCTCGACGTTCCCTTCGTCGCCTTCGGTCCGGACGTGTTCGGCCTGCAATCCGAGCTTTCCGTCACCGGGCGCATCCGTCTCGAGGACGGCTCGCTCGACACCGCGCTCGACATCACCCGCCTCGACGGGCCGGGCGGACGCTTCGCGCTGACGGCGGCCTATGCCAACGCGACCGAGCAGCTCGACCTCGACCTCCGGCTTTCGGAGCCGGAGAACGGCGTCATCGCCAACCTTCTCGGCATCGAGGGCCGGCCGCCGGTCGATCTCGCCGTTCAGGGCAGCGGGCCGCTTTCCGGCCTCGACGTCGAGCTCGCGCTCGACGCCGCCGGCGCGCGGGTGCTGACCGGCACCACCGCGTTGCGCCGGCAGTCGGAGGGCCTTGGCTACGACGCCCGCTTTTCCGGCCCCATCGCCCGGCTGGTGCCGACGCGGTTCCGCGATTTCTTCGGCGACGACACCACGCTGACGGCGAACGGCCTGGTCCGCGACGCCGGCGGCGTCGCGCTCGACGCGCTCCGGCTTCAGAGCGCCGCGCTGTCGCTCGCGGCCAATGGCGAGACCGGCGCCGACGGCTTCCTGCGCCGGCTCAGGCTCGACGCGCAACTGGACGACGGCTCCGATGGCCGCATCGTCCTGCCCGTGCCCGGCGGCGACACCACGGTGGAGCGCGCCGCGCTCACCCTCTCCTTCGGCGAGGCGGCCAATGGCGAATGGTCGGGCCTTCTCGCCATCGACCGGCTGGCCACGGCCGGCTTCGCCGCCGAGCAGGCGAAGCTGACGCTCGGCGGGCTCGCCGCCAATCTCGACCGCGCCGAGGCCCGCAGCGTCACCTTCGCCGTCGACGGCGCACTGACCGGCATCGTCGCCACCCGCGCCGACTGGAACGAGGCGCTGGGCAACGAGATCGCGCTCGACATCGACGGCGCATGGAAGGCCGGCGGGCCGATCGGCCTCGACCATGCCGTCGTCACCGGCAACGGGCTGTCGGCGTCGTTGTCCGGCGACATCGACGGCTTGGTCTTCACCGGCGACATCGCGGTCGAGGCGGCGAGCATCGCGCCCTTCTCCGGCCTCGCCGGCCGCCCCTTGCAGGGCGCGCTCGACCTGAAGGCCACCGGCACGGTCGAGCCGGCCAGCGGCGGCTTCGACCTCGTCATCGACAGCGTGGCGCGGAACCTCGCCATCGGCGTCGAGGCCGCGGACAGGCTGCTTGCCGGCCGCTCGGCGATCACCGGCCGCGTGGCGCGCGGCGAGAACGGCCTGACGACCGACGCCTTGCGCATCGGCAACGACCGCATCGAACTGACCGCCAATGGCGGCGTCGCCTCGGCCGGAGCCGACTTCACCTATGCGCTGACGCTCGCCGACCTGGGGTTGCTGACGCCGCAGGCGGCCGGGCTGCTCGAAGCGCAAGGCTCCGCCAAAGGCGCGGACGGGCTGATCGCCCTGACGACGCTCGCCCGCGTGCCGTCGGGCAGTCTCGCCGGCAAGCGGCTCTCCGACGCGCAACTGGCCTTCGAGGGCACTTTGGACAACGGCGCGCTCGACGGCACGCTCGGCGGCGAGGCGCTCCTCGACGGCGTGCGCGCCCAGCTCTCCGCCGGCATCGGCATCCGCGACGGCATGCGCCGGCTGAGCGACCTCGACTTCACCGCCGGCGGCGCCCGCGCCACGGGCGGGCTGACGCAAGGAGCCGACGGGCTGCTCGACGGCGCGCTGAAGGTCGACGCCGCCGACATCTCGACCGTGGCCGCCCTTTTCCTCGTCCAGGGCCGCGGCGCGGTCGAGGCCGACATCGGGCTGTCGCATGCGCGAGGAACGCAGGTCGCGAACGTCAAGGGCAATGCCCGCGACCTGCGCATCGACGGCAACCACATCGCGCGCGCCGAGATCGAGGCGGCCATCGCCGACCTGTTCGGCGTGCCGGCCATCGACGGCCGGCTCCAGGCGCAAGGGGTGACGGCCGGCGGCATCGCCCTCGCCGCGCTCGACGCCACGGCGCGGACCGATGGCGACGCCACCCGCTTCACCGCCGACGCCCGGCTCGACAATGGCGCCGCCGCCCGCGCCGCCGGCTCGCTCGCGCCCGAAGGAACGGGCTACCGGCTGTCGCTGAACGAAGCCTCGTTCGGGCAAGGCCCGCTCGTCGCCCGCCTCGCCGCGCCCGCCTCGATGAAGGTCGCCGGCGACACCGTCGCCATCGATACGCTGGCGCTCGACGTCGGCGGCGGCCGGCTGACCGCGCGGGGCACCATCGCGCAGACCGTCGACCTCGCCGTCACCATGGCGCGGCTGCCGCTGTCCATCGCCAATCTGGTGCGGCCCGATCTCGATCTCGGCGGAACCCTCGACGGCGAGGCGCGCGTCACCGGCCCGCGCGCCAATCCCGGCGCCCGCTTCACGCTGTCCGGCGAAGCGATCACCGCCGCCGCGCTGCGGCAGGCTGGCCAGAGCCGGCTTTCGCTCACCGCCTCCGGCGAAGGCAGCATGGACCGGCTCAGCCTCACCGCCAGCGCCACGACGCCGGAGGGCCTGCGCGCGTCCGCCAACGGCACCGTGCCGCTCAAGGGCGGCTCGATGGCGATCGATTTCAACGGCTCGGCCCCGCTCGCGCTCGCCAACCGCTTCCTCGCCGAGCGGGGAGCGCAGCTTTCCGGCATCGTCGAGGCCAGCGGCTCGGTCACCGGCCCCCTCGCCCGCCCGGCGATCCGCGCCATGTTCTCCACCAACGGCGCGGAAGCCATCGACCCCGAATCGAACCTGCACCTGCGTGACATCAATGTCATGGGCGTCATCGACGGCGATACCGTCACCCTGCGCTCGGCCAATGCCCGCCTTTCCGCCGGCGGCTCGGTCAGCGCCAGCGGCACCGTCTCGCTCGACGCGCAAGCGGGGATGCCGGCCGACCTGCGCATCGACCTCAATCAGGCCCGCTATGCCGACGGCGACATGGTGGTGGCCACCGCCAGCGGCGCGCTCACCCTTTCCGGCCCGATCCTGCGCGATCCACTGCTGGCCGGCAAGATCGATGTCGAGCGCGCCGAAATCACCGTGCCGGAAACGCTCGGCGGCAATGCCGCCGCCATCGACGTCATCCACACGAACGCACCTCCGGCCGTGCGCGCCACGCTGGCGCGCGCCCGCGCCGACGACGGCACGCCGACGCCTTCGGCGCGGCCGAGCGTCGTGCGGCTGGACGTCAACGTCTCGGCGCCCGCCCGCATCTTCATCCGCGGACGCGGCCTCGACGCCGAGGTCGGCGGCAGCGTGCGCCTGACCGGGCCGGCGACCGACATCCAGCCGATCGGCGGCTTCAAGCTGATCCGCGGCCGCCTGTCGATCCTCGCCCAGCGCATCACCTTCGACGAGGGAACGGTGACGCTGGTCGGCGACCTCGATCCCTATGTCGACTTCGTCGCCCGCTCGGCCGGCAACGACATCACCGTCTTCATCACCGTGCGCGGCCGGATTTCCGATCTCGAGATCGGCTTCTCCTCGCAGCCGGAGCTGCCGGAGGACGAGGTGCTGGCGCGGCTGATCTTCAACCGCAGCCTCTCCGAGCTTTCCGCGCTCCAGATCGCCCAGCTCGCGGCCGCCGCCGCCGAGCTCGCCGGCGGCGCCAACACCTCGCTGCTCGGCAGCCTGCGCGGCGCCACCGGCCTCGACGACCTCGACGTCGTCACCGACAGCGAGGGCAACGCCGCCGTGCGCGCCGGGCGTTACATCCAGGACAACATCTATCTCGGCGTCGAGGCCGGCGCGCAAGGGACGACGCGCGGCACCATCAACCTCGACATCACCGAGGACCTGAAGGCGCGCGGCGCGATGGGATCGGACGGCGATTCCTCGCTCGGCATCTTCTACGAACGCGATTACTGACGGGCCGTGGCCGCCCTGCCCCAACCGGCTGGGGCCGTTGGCGGTGGCGCGCGCGGCCCGAGGCTGCTATCAGCCTCGTTCACACCCCATTCGACGGACGCGAAGGAGCAGGATCATGCTGCGCAAGACCGATTTCTACATCGACGGCAAGTGGATCGCCCCCGCCGCCCCACGCGAGCTCGAGGTGATCAACCCGGCCGACGAGCAACCCTTCGCCACGATCTCGCTCGGCTCGAAGGCCGATGTCGACAAGGCCGTCGCCGCCGCCCGCCGCGCCTTCGAGACCTGGTCGCGCGTCGGCCATGACGAGAGGCTCGCCGCGGTCGAGCGCCTGCTCGAAGCCTACAAGGCGCGCATGGCCGACATGGCGCAGGCGATCTCGCGCGAGATGGGCGCGCCGATCAGGCTGGCCACGGAATCGCAGGCGTCGGTCGGCGCCTACCACATCAAGAACTTCATCCGCGCGCTGAAGGAGTTCCGCTTCGAGCACCCGCTCGACGCCCGCACCCCGCAGGAAATGATCGTGCGCGAGCCGATCGGCGTCTGCGGCCTGATCACGCCGTGGAACTGGCCGATGAACCAGGTGGCGCTGAA
>JBDHTD010000036.1:0-30907 GCA_039808485.1 Aquamicrobium sp.
GCGGGCACGGAAGCGGCAGGCGCAGGCAGGCCCGCGACGAGCGCGGCGCGCGCCGGCGCGCCGACGTCGATCAACGGGCGCGGGGCCACGCCCGGCAACGGCGCGTTGCGTTCGGGAAGCGCGGCGACGATGGTCTCCGCCGGGACTGGGGCCGAGACCGGGGCCTGGACCGGCTGGCGCGGCGCGGCGGCTGGCGTGGACCGGGCCGGAGCGGCAGCGACCGCCGGCGCGGAAGCGATCCCGGCTTCCGAATTGTCCTCGTCCTCGTCGGCGCCGCCGCGGAACAGCGCGGCCAGGAAGCCGCCGCCGCTGCGCGAGCTGCGTTGCACTTCTTCGGCGCGCGGCTGCGCGCTGGCGACCTGCACCGATCCGCCCGACTTCTTGCGCGCCTGGTAGGCGGCGAGCGCCTGGTTGTAGCCGGGCAGCGGCTTGCCGTCGGCCGGCAGGTGGATCGTCCTGCCGTCGGGGAACAGCGCCATCAGCTCGTTGCGGCTCATGCGCGGCCACGACCGGACATTGCCGACGTCGAGATGGACGAAGGGCGAGCCGGACTTGGGATAGTAGCCGACGCCGCCGCCCTCGACCTTGAACGCGGCCGCGCGCAGTTTGGACAGCGGCACCCCGGGGATGTAGAAGTCCATCGCCTTGCCGAGCATGTGCTGGCTTTTCTGCGCCACGCCGGACGAGCGGTTGCGCAGCATGGCGTTGGTCGCCGGAGAGCGATAGGCGGAGACAACATGGATATGGTCGCGCGCGCCGACGGAACGATAGACCTCCCACACCAGGTCGAGCAGGCGCGGGTCCATGTTGGCCGGCTCGTTCCTGCGCCAGTCGCGCAGGAAGCGGTTGATCTGCTTCAGGCCCGCCTGGTCGTAGCGCCCGTCGCGCTTGAAGACGATCTCGGCCCGTTCCTTGGTGTGGATGAAATATAGCTTCAGGCTGCGCGTCTCCGCGCTGGCCGGCGCCGCGAAAGCGAGAGTTGCCACAATCGCCGCGAGGAATGCGCCCAGCCACTTGTGCCGGATGGTCCCCTCGAAACGCCGCTTCATTTCCGCTCGTGCAAGAATGCTCAAAACCCGTCGCCTTTGTAGGCTGGCCCTGCGGCTGCGTTGGTTGTCCCCGGAACGGAAGCCCGGACTTCTGCAAAGCCCGAATATCGTCCCCAATGGTTAATCCCTGCTTATAGACCTAGGAATGCGACCCGACCGTGGCAAGATCATGACGCGGCCATGGAGCGGAATCATAGGGTAAACGAACAGGTAAGGACAGGACGAACCCCGGCTCGGGGTCACAAAAACAGCCTTTCGACGCGCTGGCTTTCCGGGTCGATGCCCATTTCCTTGAGCTTGCGGTAGAGCGTCGAGCGGCCGATGCCCAGACGGCGCGCGACCTCGCTCATCTGGCCGTTGTAATGGTCGAGGGCGAAGCGAATCATCTCGCCCTCGACATCGGCCAGCGCGCGGATGTCGCCGCGCTCGTCGAGCGCGCGCAGGACGCCGTTGGCGCCGCGAACAGCAGGCAGATCATGCGCCGAAGCCGTGATCGCGGGCGGCGGAACGGAGATTCCGACGCCGGCCCCGGCCTCGGTCTCCGTTTCCGTCCATTCGATGCCGCCGATCTGGGCGCGGATCTGGGGAAACTCCTCTTCCGTCAGCATCTCGCCCTCGGCCAGCACCACGGCGCGGAAGATGGCGTTCTCCAACTGGCGGATGTTGCCCGGCCAGTCATAGGCGCGCAGCATGGCGAGCGCCTGCGGCGAGATGTCCCGCACGCGCGTGGCCGAGGCGACAGCGCCGGCCCGAGCGATGAAATGCCGCACCAGCCGCGCGATGTCCTCGCGCCGCGCCCTGAGCGGCGGAACGTGGATCGGGAACACGTTCAGGCGATAGAACAGGTCTTCCCGGAACAGCCCGTCCCTGACCCTTTGGATCAGGTCGCGATGGGTGGCCGAGATCAGCCGGATGTCGACCTTGACGGTGGCGCGGCCACCGACGGGGTCGACCTCGCCGTCCTGCACCGCCCGCAGCAGCTTGACCTGGACGTCGAGCGGCAGATCGCCGACCTCGTCGAGGAACAGCGTGCCGCCGTCGGCCTCGACGAACTTGCCGACATGCCTGTCGGTCGCACCGGTGAACGCGCCTTTTTCATGGCCGAACAGGATGCTCTCGACCAGATTCTCGGGGATCGCGCCGCAATTGACGGTCACGAACGGCTTGCCGGCGCGCTCGCCCATGCCCTGGATCGCGCGCGCGATCACTTCCTTGCCGGCCCCGGATTCGCCCTCGATCAGGATCGGGATGTTCGAGGACGCCGCCTTGCGGGCGAGCTTCAGCACCCGCTCCATGACCGGGCTGCCGGTGACGAGGCCGGCGAGGCCGAGGCTGGCGGCGCTGCCCCCGCCCGTGCGCCTCGCCTCGCCTTCCATCGCGCCCACCTTCAGCGCGTTGCCGACGGCGGCGAGCAGCCGCTCGGGCGAGGCCGGCTTGACGACGAAATCGAACGCGCCGGCGCGCATCGCCTGCACCGCCGCGTCGATGCTGCCGCGCGCGGTCTGGACGATGACGGGAACGTCGATGCCGCGCGCCCGCATCCGCGCCAGCACGGCGAGGCCGTCGACGTCCGGCATCATCAGATCGAGAACCACGGCCGCGATCCCGCCGCCGTCGGCATCTTCCAGGATGGCGAGCGCGGCCGCGCCGCCTTCCGCGCACAGCGGCCGGTAGCCCCCCTTCGCGATCGTCGCCTCGACGAGGCGGCGCTGGACGGGATCGTCATCGACGATGAGGACGCGGCGTGGCATGGAAGTTTCGCAAAACTCGGTTAAGGTCGTCGGCGGATTCCGGGCAGGCTCAGGACAGGCCCGGGGCGTGTTTGGCCCAACATGGCACACACCGCTAAACGACCGCTCAAGAAAGCCGGTAAACAAATGTTTGCGGCTTTGCCTCGAAATCGAACCAATATGCGAGACCCGACATGCCGCCTGCAAACGACCCGATCCTTTCCCTGAAGCCGGCGCGCGGGGCCGCCGGGGACGCCGCGGCAAGGGAAGGCGACCAGGGGGACCTGCCGGCGTGGAACCTCGCCGACCTCTACCCGGCCATGGACGCGCCGGAGCTTCACCGCGACCTCGACCGGGTCATGGCCGACGCCGTCAGCTTCGAGAGCGAATGGAAGGGCCGGCTCGAGACCGCCGCCCGCGACGCGAAATCCGGCGACATCGGCCGCGCGCTGCGCGACTACGAGGCGATCGAGGAGCTGATGGGCCGCATCGGCTCCTATGCCGGCCTCCTCTACGCCGCCGACACCTCGAACCCGGTCCACGCCAAGTTCTACGGCGACGTCCAGCAGAAGCTGACCGACGCCAGCGCCCATCTCCTGTTCTTCGCGCTGGAATTGAACCGGATCGACGACGCGATCGTCGACGACGCCCTCGACGCCGATCCCGTCTTCGGCCGCTACCGGCCGTGGGTGATCGATCTCAGGCAGGACAAGCCCTACCAGCTCGAGGACCGGGTCGAGCAACTGTTCCACGAGAAGTCGATCACCGGCCGCGCCGCCTGGAACCGGCTGTTCGACGAGACCATGACCGCGCTGCGCTTCGATGTCGGGGCTGAGAGCCTGGCGCTGGAGGCGACGCTCAACGGCTTGCAGGACGCCGACGGCGCGGTGCGCCGGCGCGCGGCCGAGGCGCTGGCGAAAACCTTCCGCGACAACCTGCGCACCTTCACGCTGATCACCAACACGCTGGCCAAGGACAAGGAGATTTCCGACCGCTGGCGCGGCTTCGCCGACATCGCCGATTCGCGCCATCTGGCGAACCGGGTCGAGCGCGAGGTGGTCGACGCGCTCGCCGCCGCCGTCAAGGCCGCCGCGCCGCGCCTTTCCCACCGCTATTACGCCATGAAGGCGAAGTGGCTCGGCATGGAGCGGATGAACCACTGGGACCGCAACGCGCCCCTGCCCGAGACGCCGCAGGCGAGGATCGGCTGGGCGGAAGCGCGCGAGACCGTGCTGTCGGCCTATCGCGACTTCGACCCGCGCATGGCGCAGATCGCCGGCCGCTTCTTCGAGCGCAACTGGATCGACGCGCCGGTGCGTCCGGGCAAGTCGCCCGGCGCCTTCGCCCACCCGACGGTGCCCTCGGCCCACCCTTACGTGCTCCTCAACTATCAGGGCCGGCCGCGCGACGTGATGACGCTGGCGCACGAGCTCGGCCATGGCGTGCATCAGGTCCTGGCCGGGCCGCAGGGCGCGCTGATGGCCTCGACGCCGCTGACGCTGGCCGAGACGGCGTCCGTGTTCGGCGAGATGCTGACCTTCCGCTCGCTGCTCGACCGCACGACCGACCGGCGCGAGCGCAAGGCGATGCTGGCCCAGAAGGTCGAGGACATGATCAACACGGTCGTGCGCCAGATCGCCTTCTACGAGTTCGAGCGCAAGCTGCACACCGAGCGCCGGGAGGGCGAGCTGACCGCCGGGCGCATCGGCGAATTGTGGCTTTCGGTGCAGGGCGACAGCCTCGGCCCGGCGATCGCGCTGCGCGAGGGCTACGAGACCTTCTGGACCTACATCCCGCACTTCATCCACTCGCCGTTCTACGTCTACGCCTATGCCTTCGGCGACTGCCTGGTCAATTCGCTCTACGCCGTCTACCAGCAGGCCGGGAGCGGCTTCCAGGACCGCTATTTCGCCATGCTGGAAGCGGGCGGCACCAAGCACCATTCGGAGCTTCTCGCGCCCTTCGGCCTCGACGCCTCCGACCCCGCCTTCTGGGGCAGGGGCCTGAAGGTGATCGAGAACCTGATCGACGAGCTCGAGGCGATGGACGCCGCCCCGGCATAGCCTGAGAATGCGCCCCGGCCGCGCCATCGCCTGCTTCCGCAACGATCTCGACGGCGCGGAAGTGCTGTTTTCCGACCCGCGCGAGATCGTCGTCGCATGGGAGCCGGAGGCGTTCGGGCCGGCGCTGGAGAGGATCGAACAGGCGCGCATATCCGGCAGGTGGCTCGCCGGCTATCTCTCCTACGAGGCGGGATATCTGCTCGATCCGGCGCTGCTTCCACTGCTGCCTGCCGGGCGGCGGGCCCCGCTCCTCTGCTTCGGCGTCTTCGACGGCCCGGCCGGACCGTGGAGCGGGACGTTGGAGGGCGCGGCGGGAAGCGCGGAAATCCGCGAACCGGTCGCGACGTGGTCGCAGGCGCATTATGCGCACCGCTTCGAGCGCCTGCACCGCCATCTGCGCGAGGGCGACTGCTACCAGGCCAACCTGACCTTCCCGGTCGAGGCGACATGGCAAGGCGACCCGCTGGCGCTGTTCGACGCGCTGCGCCGGCGCCAGCCGGTGCGCCATTCGGCCTTTATCGACCTCGACGGGCCGATCGTGCTGTCGCGCTCGCCGGAGCTGTTCTTCTCGCTGTCGCGCGATCGCTGGATCGAGACGCTGCCGATGAAGGGCACCGCCCCGCGCGGCCGCACCCGCGACGAGGACGAAAGCTTGCGCGCCTTCCTGCTCAACGACCCGAAGAACCGGGCCGAGAACCGCATGATCGTCGACCTCCTGCGCAACGACGTCTCGCGCATCGGCGAGGTCGGCACGCTCGACGTGCCGGAGCTGTTCCGCGTCGAAAGCTACGCCACCGTCCACCAGATGGTCAGCCGCGTCCGCGCCCGGCTGATCGAGGGCCTGAGCTTCCGCGACATCCTCGCCGCGCTGTTTCCGTGCGGCTCGATCACCGGCGCGCCGAAGATCAGCGCGATGAAGATCCTGCGCGCGCTGGAGGACGCGCCGCGCGACGTCTATTGCGGCGCGATCGGCTGGATCGCGCCCGACGGCGCGATGCGCTTCAACGTCGCGATCCGCACGATTTCGCTTTTTCCCGACGGCCGCGCGGTCTTCAATGTCGGCGGCGGCGTCGTCTCGGATTCGACCGCCGAAGGAGAATATGCCGAATGCCTGCTGAAGGGCCGCTTCGCGACGGGCGGGAAGCCGGCTTCCACCTGATCGAGACCATGCGCTGGGAGAAGCCGGCCGGGCTCGTCCGCCGCGGCCCGCATCTCGCGCGCCTCGCGGCGTCGGCGCGCGCGCTCGGCTTCGCCTTCATGCGCGAAGAAATCGACGCGGCCCTCGACGACGCCCTCGACGACGCGCCGGGGGCTGCCGGAACCGCGATGCGCGTCCGGCTGGCGCTGGAACGCGACGGGGGCGTCGCCGTCACGACCGCTCCCTTCGCGCCGCTCGCGCCCGGAACCCGCTGGCGCCTCGGCATCGCCGCCACCCGTCTCGCCTCTTCCGACCCGCTGCTGCGCCACAAGACTTCTCGCCGCAAATTGTACGAGGCGGCGCGGGCGGAATTCCCGCCGGAGGCCGCGGACGAGGTGCTGCTTCTCAACGAGAAAGGCGAGCTCTGCGAGGGAACGATCACCAGCCTGTTCGTGGCAGTCGCCGAGGGTCCGCTTCTCACGCCGCCGCTCCGCTGCGGGCTGCTCGCCGGCGTGCTGCGCGCCGAGATGCTGCGCCAGGGCAAGGCGGTGGAGCGCGCGCTGCGGCGCGAGGACCTTGCCGGAAACAAGGTCCTCGTCGGCAATTCGCTGCGCGGCCTGATCGAGACCGAACCGCTGCCCTTGCCGTGAAGCGCGGCTCCGCGCGCGTCGAGCGGCGGTCGCTGCGTAACCGGCAAATTGTTGCTTCGGGCCGCCGAGTGTGGTTTAGCGCCGCCTCCACCCGGTTCTTCCCCACGCTCGGAGCCCGCCATGGCCGACACCGCATTTCCCATCCACGGCGAGATCACCGGGCCGGTCGTCATGATCGGCTTCGGCTCCATCGGCCGCGGCGCGCTGCCGCTGATCGAGCGGCATTTCCGCTTCGACGCCGCGCGCATCGTGGTGATCGACCCGCGCGAGGAGAACCGGGCCTTCGTCGAGCAGCGCGGCTATCGCTTCGTCGCCGCCCATGTCGAGCGCGGCAATTACCGCGAATTGCTGACGCCGCTGCTGACCGAGGGCGACGGGCAGGGCTTCTGCGTCAACCTCTCGGTCGACACCGGCTCGCTCGACCTGATGCGGCTGACCCGCGAATTGGGCGTCCTCTACGTCGACACCGTGGTCGAGCCGTGGCTCGGCTTCTATTTCAACGACAATGCCGACAACGCCAGCCGCACCAACTATGCCCTACGCGAGACCGTCCTGCGCGAGAAGCGCGACAATCCCGGCGGCACGACGGCCGTTTCCTGCTGCGGCGCCAATCCCGGCATGGTGTCGTGGTTCGTCAAGAAGGCGCTGGTCGATCTCGCCGGCGACCTCGGCCTCGACATCGCCGAGCCGGCGGCGGGCGACCGCGACGGCTGGGCGCGGCTGATGCGGGCGGCCGGCGTCAAGGGCATCCACATCGCCGAGCGCGACACCCAGCGGGCGAAGCTGCCGAAGCCGTTCGACACCTTCTGGAACACCTGGTCGGTCGAGGGCTTCATCGCCGAGGGCCTCCAGCCGGCCGAGCTCGGCTGGGGAACGCACGAGAAATGGCTGCCCGGCAATGCCCGCCGCCATGCGCAGGGCTGCGGCGCGGCGATCTTCCTCGAACAGCCGGGCGCCAACACGCGCGTGCGCTCTTGGTGCCCGACGCCCGGCCCCCAATACGGCTTCCTGGTGACGCATAACGAGGCGATCTCGATCGCCGATTTCTTCACCGTCCGCGACGAGGACGGCACGGTCCTCTACCGGCCGACCTGCAACTACGCCTATCACCCGTGCAACGACGCCGTGCTGTCGCTGCACGAGATGTTCGGCGCCGCCGGCAAGGCGCAGGCCGAACAGCACGTGCTGGAGGAAGACGAGCTTCTCGACGGCACTGATGAGCTCGGCGTCCTGCTCTACGGCCACGCCCGCAACGCCTACTGGTACGGCTCGCGGCTTTCGCTGGACGAGGCGCGCCGCCTCGCGCCCTACCAGAACGCGACCGGGCTTCAGGTCACGTCGGCCGTGCTCGCCGGCATGGCCTGGGCGCTGGAAAATCCGCGCGCCGGCATCGTCGACACCGACTGGATGGACCATCGCCGCTGCCTCGAGGTGCAGGCGCCCTATCTCGGCCCGCTCGAAGGCCGCTTCACCGACTGGACGCCGCTTCAGGGACGGCCCGGCCTGTTCGCCGAGGACATCGACACCGACGATCCCTGGCAGTTCCGCAACATTCTTGTTCGTTGAGCGTTTCGCTTCCGCGGGGATCGTCCGCGCAACCTTGCATTCGCCGGGAAAACCGGCGATTGGAAAAGAAGCCGTACCGAAAGAGGACAATCGGCATGATGAATGCGGGCAAAATTCGCGCGGCCGGTGCTCTCGCGGTCGCTCTGGCCCTGGCGGGCTGCCAGGGCGTGGGCGGGCCGCCGCGCACCGGAGGCCCCTCCCCCCACACGCCGCCGCCGAGCAGCGGTTTCGACGGCGAGTGGATGAGCACCGACGGCGTCGCGATCTCGCGCTTCACCGCCGGCCGGTTCGAGACGCTCGCCACCGACACCGGCAACAAGCTGGCCGAGGGCAGCTACACCCAGACCGGGGCGTCCAGCGTCTCCATCTCCGTCACGTCGCTGATCCGCCAGACCACGACGCAGGTCAACTGCGCCATGGTCACCCAGACCCAGCTCAACTGCACCAGCTCGACCGGCTCGCAGTTCTCGCTGGTCCGGCGCGCCCGCGTCATGTCCTGACCCGCAGGGCCTTTCCCCCAAGGCTTGCGCGCGGGCTGCCCGGCCTGCGATAAGAAGTCATCGACAGGCCACGGGGACAGGCCACGGGGACAGACCGCAGGGACAGCGGACGCGACGGGGAGGAACGATGACCGGCTTTTTCGACGATCTCGAACGGCGCGCGCCCGAGGCGCGCGAGGCTGACCTGTTCTCGCGGCTGCCCGGCTTTCTGGCTTCGGTGCTGCCGCGGGCTCCCGGCCTCGGCCGCTGGCTCGACAACGTCGACATCGCGGGGCTGACCTCGCGGCAGGCGCTGGCGCGGCTTCCGGTGCTGCGCAAGGCCGAGCTGATGGAGATGCAGACGGCCAACCCGCCCTTCGGCGGCTTCGCCGATCCCACCCAACTCAATGGCGGCCGCATCTTCATGTCGCCGGGGCCGATCTGGGAGCCGCAAGGTTTGGCGGACGACCCGGCGCAGGCAGCCCGCGCCTTCTTCGCCGCCGGCGTGCGGCCGGGCGCGGTCGTTCACAACGCGTTTTCCTATCACATGACGCCGGGCGGCTTCATGCTCGACCATGGCGCGCGGGCGCTGGGCTGCGCCGTGTTTCCGGCCGGCACCGGCAATACCGAGATGCAGGTCGAGGCCGCCGCCGCCCTGAAGCCGTCGGTCTTTGCCGGCACGCCGGACTTCCTCAAGGCCATCCTCGACCGCGCGCTGGAGATGGGCAAGGACCTGTCCTCCTTCCGCCACGGCCTCGTCACCGGCGGGGCGCTGTTTCCCTCGCTGCGCGACGAGTATTTCGCCCGCGGCGTCAAGGTCTACCAGTGCTACGCCACGGCCGAGTTCGGCGTCATCGCCTATGAGAGCGCGGGCGCGGACGGCGCGCCCAATCCCGGCCTTCTCCTCAACGAGAACCTGATCGTCGAGATCGTCCGCCCCGGCACCGGCGATCCCGTCGCCGAGGGCGAGGTCGGCGAAGTGGTCGTCACCAGCCTGAACCCGGCCTATCCGCTGGTCAGGCTCGGCACCGGCGACCTTTCCGCCATCCTGCCGGGGGCCTCGCCCTGCGGCCGCACCGCCACCCGCATCAAGGGCTGGATGGGCCGCGCCGACCAGCGCACCAAGATCAAGGGCATGTTCGTCGATCCGAAGCAGGTGGCCGAGATCGTCGCCCGCCATCCCGGCATCGCCCGGGCGCGGCTGGTGGTGACGCGCGACGGCGCGCGCGACGCCATGGCGCTGCATGTCGAGGCGGAAAGCAGCGCGACGCCGGACACCGCAGCCATCGAGGCGTCGCTGCGCGAGATCACCAAGCTCGGCGGCGCGGTGCTTGCCGTCGCGCCGGGCGCGCTGCCCAATGACGGAAAAGTCATCGCCGACGAGCGCGATTATGCCGGCTGACGCCTTGCGCTGCGTCAAGGTGCCTCCTTTCCGGCACTTGTAAACACGGAGGCGACATCTAGTTACCTGCCTGAGCCCCTGCCCCAACCCGAGGAGCCGCCGGCATGAACATCCACGCCCCCATCGACCAGGACCGAGCCCAAGCTGTGACCTCATCCCCCACCCCATCGGCAGGAAGCGCCACCGGCGAGCCGGCCCGCATCGGCGTCCTTCTGTCCAATCTCGGCACGCCGGATGCGACCGACTATCGCTCGGTCCGCCGCTATCTCGCCGAGTTCCTGTCCGACGCCCGCGTCATCGAGCTGCCGAGATGGAAGTGGTATCCGATCCTCTACGGCATCGTGCTCAACACCCGGCCGCAGAAGACCGGCGCCAACTACAAGACGATCTGGAACACGCAAAAGGACGAATCGCCGATGCGCACCATCTGCAACGCGCAGACGGCGGCGCTGGCGCGCGCCTTCGCCGACGAGCCGCGCGTCGCGGTCGAGCTCGGCATGCGCTACGGCAACCCTTCGATCGAAAGCGCGCTCGAGAGACTGGTCGCGCAGGGCTGCGACCGCATCGTGTTCCTGCCGCTCTACCCGCAATATTCGGCGACGACGACGGCGACCGCCAACGACCAGCTTTTCCGCGCCCTGATGAAGATGCGCAACCAGCCGGCCGTGCGCACCGCGCCCGTCTATTACGACGAGCCGGCCTATATCGAGGCGCTGGCCGCCTCGATCGAGGACCGCCTCGCCACGCTCGACTTCGAGCCGGAGGTGGTGCTCGCCTCCTATCACGGCATTCCGAAGCGCTATGCCGAGAACGGCGATCCCTATCCGCAGCACTGCCACGAGACGACACGGCTGTTGCGCGCCCGCCTCGGCTGGGACGACAAGCGGCTTCTCACCACCTTCCAGTCGCTGTTCGGCCGCGAGGAGTGGATCAGGCCCTACACCGACGAGACCGTGCGCCGGCTGGCCGGCGAGGGCGTGAAGCGCATCGCCATCGTCAATCCCGGCTTTTCCGCCGACTGCATCGAGACGCTGGAGGAGATCGACGGCGAGGTGCGCGAAATCTTCCTCCACGCCGGCGGCGAGAAGTTCGCGCACATCCCCTGCCTGAACGACCGCGAGGACGGCATGGCGATGATCGAAAAACTGGTGCGGCGCGAGATGGAAGGCTGGCTCTGAGCGCCGGTCCGGTCCTGTCCGTCATTGTAACGCCGCAAAATCCCGAATAAACCATGATCGGGCGCTCGGCGCGCCCGTCGCGGCGCGGCTTCGCGCCGGATCAGCCAACCATGGAGGCTCCCCCGATGCTGTTTTCCGGCCTGGACGTTCTCATCCCGGTGCTGATCATCCTCGTCCTGCTCCTGATCTTCGCCGGCATCAAGACAGTGCCGCAGGGCTACAACTATACGGTCGAGCGCTTCGGCCGCTATACGCGCACGCTGACGCCGGGCCTCAACATCATCGTCCCGTTCATCGACCGCCTCGGTGCGAAGATGAACATGATGGAGCAGGTGCTCGACGTGCCGACGCAGGAGGTCATCACCAAGGACAACGCCATCGTGTCGGTCGACGGCGTCGCCTTCTATCAGGTGCTCAACGCGCCGCAGGCGGCCTATCAGGTCGCCGGGCTTCAGAACGCCATCCTCAACCTGACCATGACCAACATCCGCTCGGTCATGGGCTCGATGGACCTGGACGAGCTCCTGTCCAACCGCGACGCCATCAACGACCGGCTGCTGCACATCGTCGACGAGGCCGCCGGCCCGTGGGGCATCAAGGTCACCCGCGTCGAGATCAAGGACATCAACCCGCCGGCCAACCTGGTCGAATCGATGGCCCGCCAGATGATGGCCGAGCGCAACAAGCGCGCGCAGATCCTGGAAGCGGAAGGGTTGAAGCAGGCGCAGGTGCTCGAGGCCGAGGGCCGCCGCGAGGCCGCCTTCCGCGACGCCGAGGCGCGCGAGCGCCTGGCCGAGGCCGAGGCCCGCGCCACCCAGGTCGTCTCCGAGGCCATATCCAAGGGTGACGTCCAGGCGGTCAACTACTTCGTCGCGCAGAAATACACCGAGGCGCTGGCGAAGATCGGCTCCGCCCCCAACAACAAGGTGGTGCTGATGCCGATGGAGGCATCCTCGCTGATCGGCTCGCTCGGCGGCATCGGCGCCATCGCCCGCGAGGTGTTCGGCAACGAGCCGCCGGCGGCGCGGACCGCCCCGCGGCCGCAGCACACGGCCGCCCGGCCGCCGCTGGTCGGACCGGAGAACCAGTAGCGCCTTGCGCCGCGAAAGGGCAGCGACATGATCGTCGAATGGTTCGCCGGCTTCGGCGCCTGGAACTGGATGATTCTCGGCACGGTGCTGCTGGCGCTGGAGATACTGACGCCGGGCGTCTACCTCTTGTGGCTCGGCATCGCGGCGATCGTCACCGGCCTCATCTCCTTCGTGCTGGGGGACGCGGGTTTCTGGGTCTGGCAGGTCCAGATTCTCGTCTTCCTCGTGCTGTCCATCGTCTCGGTTCTGGTCGGGCGCAGGGCGTTTCCCACCACCGGAACCGCCGACACCGACCAGCCGCTCCTGAACCAGCGCGAGCTTCAGCTCGTCGGCCGCACCGCCGTGTTGCAGGAACCCATCGCCGAGGGCCGCGGCCGCGTCCGGCTGGGCGACACGCTGTGGCGGGTCAACGGGCCGGACCTGCCGGCCGGAACCCGCGTCAGGGTGGTTTCCGCCGCCGGCGGCGAACTGGCGGTCGAGCCTGTGTGAGCCGCGGTCAGCCGCGCCCCTCGTTCTCGCGCCGCATCGCCGCCGCCAGCGCCGGGTCGAGGCCCGCGTCCAGCGTCTCGATGGCGGCGCGCGTGTCGCGCCACGGCTCGTCCTGCCCCATCTTGAACTTGGCTTCGAGCCGCTCGATCGGCATGCGGAAGCCGAGCACGTTGGGCAGCCGCCGCTTCATGCCGCCGGGGCCGAGCTCCTTCAGACGCCAGCGGTCGTCGCGGCCGCGCTCCAGATGCTCGACGCAGTCGCGGATGTGACGCGCGGTCTCGCGCACGTCGAGCACCCGCGGTCGGCCGTGGCAATGGACGGTGGCGAAGTTCCACGTCGGCGCGTTGTCGCGGTCGGTGTCGTCGCGCTCGACCCGGCGCGGATACCATGAGGAGGAGATGTAGCCATGGTCGCCGATGAAGATCGCCACCGTCGGCAGGCCCTGGCCGATCAGCGCGCAATGCGGGTTGGCGGCGGCGAGGTGCGAGACCAGCGCGCCGTGGGCGGAACCGTCGCGCTCGAGCATGAAGATCGGATGCGAGACGACCGGCCCCTCCGGCCCGGCCGTCACCAGCGTGCCGAACACCGCGCT
Organism: Aquamicrobium sp.; assembly: GCA_039808485.1. GTDB lineage: Bacteria > Pseudomonadota > Alphaproteobacteria > Rhizobiales > Rhizobiaceae > Aerobium. The sequence continues at coordinate 13,428 of JBDHTD010000036.1, forward strand.
CTCGATCAGGCGATGGGCGGCGTCGGGGTCGGCAGGCGTAAACTCGGGCTTGGTATACATCGGTTCACCCTCGAAGACGCGCCGCCAGCCAGCGGGCGGTGTCGGCGATCGCCCGGCGGCTGACCTCCGCCACCGACATCGCTTCCAGAAAGCCGTGCGTCGTGCCGGGATAGATGTCGGCCTCGACCGCGACGCCGGCGGTGCGAAGCGCTTCGGCCATGGCCACGCTTTCGTCGTGCAGCGGGTCGAACTCGGTGATGGCGAGGAAGGCCGGCGGCAGGCCGTCGAGCCGGGCGCGCAGCGGCCGCGCCAGAGCGTCGTCCCGCGCTCCGTCCGCCGGCAGATGGTCGCGCCAGAACCGCCGCATCTCCACCGTGGACAAGGTGTACTCGCCGCCGCCGTAAAGCGCGTAGGACGGCCGCGAAAAATCGTCGTCGAAGACGCCGTAGTTCAGCACCAGCCCCGACAGCAGCCCGCCCTCGCCGGCGTCGCGCAGCAGCAGCGCGGTGGCGGCCGAAATATGCGCGCCGGCCGAATCGCCGCCCAGCGCCAGCCGGCCGCCGTCGATGCCGGCTTCCGCGCCGTTTCCGGCCAGCCAGCGCACCACCGCCGCCGTCTCCTCGATGGCGCGGGGGAACTTCGCTTCCGGCGACAGCGAATAGTCGACCCCGACCACGGCGACGCCGGCGGCGGCCGCATATTCGCGCATCAGCCGGTCATGGGTGTCGAGGCTGAAGATCGTCCAGCCGCCGCCATGGACATAGACGAGCGCCGGCAGCGGCGCGCCCCGCGACGGGCGATGGACGCGCACGCGGACCCTTGCCGCGCCGAACGGCACGGAAAGCTCCCGCGTTTCGGCCATATCGGGCCCGCCCGCCGCCCATGGCGCGCGCACGGCCTCGGCGACGCGGCGCGCCTCGGCCAGCGGCAGGGTATCGAAGGGCGGATGCGCGGCATAGCCTGCGGCGACGCCCTCGATGAAGCGGGCGATCCCGGGATCGATCGATTGGCCTGCCATGCGGTTTCCCCTCGCTCTCCGGCGGATGCCGTCCGCCCGCCCGCCCTTTTCGCGCTCAGGCCGCGCCGATGCGCAGCAGGTCGTGCAGGTGGACGACGCCGACCGGCCTGCCGTCCTCCACCACCATCACCACGGTGATGGCGGAGGCGTTGACGAGGCCGAGCACGGCCGCGACCAGCATGTCGACAGAGACGGTCTTGGGCTGGCGCGTCATCACCTCGTCCACGGTCTTCGACAGGAGGTCGTCGCCCATGTGGCGGCGCAGGTCGCCGTCGGTGATGATGCCCTGGAGAAGCCCGTCCCGCGACACGATGGCGACGCAGCCGAAGCCCTTGCGCGAGATTTCCAGCACCGCGTCGCGCATGCTGGCGCCGGACGCCACCAGCGGCAGCCTGTCGCCGGCATGCATGATCTCGCCGACCTTGGTCAGGTTGGCGCCCAGCTTGCCGCCGGGGTGGAAGGTGCGGAACTGGTCGGGCGTGAAGCCGCGCGCCTCCAGCAGCGCCACCGCCAGCGCGTCGCCGACGACGAGCTGAAGCATGGTCGAGGTGGTGGGGGCGAGGCCGTGCGGGCAGGCTTCGGCCGCCTTGGGCAGGCCGATCACCACGGTGGATTCGCGCGCCAGCGTCGAATCGAGGCCGGAGGTGACGGCGATCAGCGGGATGGCGAACCGGCGCGCATAGGCGACGATGCCCTTCAGCTCCGCCGTCTCGCCCGACCACGAGATGGCCAGGATGGCGTCGTCGGGCGCGATCATGCCGAGATCGCCATGGTTGGCCTCGGCCGGATGGACGAAGAAGGCCGGCGTTCCGGTCGAGGCCAGCGTCGCCGCGATCTTGGAGCCGATATGGCCGCTCTTGCCGACGCCGGTGACGATGACGCGGCCCCTGATGCGGCTGACGAGGTCGACGGCGGTGGCAAAGGGCGCGGCCAGGCCGTTCTCCAGCGCGGCCGCCAGCGCGGCGAGCCCGCTCGCTTCGGTGGCGACAGTGCGAAGCGCCGAAGCGGCGGCGGCGTTTCGGTCGACGGGGGTCGGGATCGCTGTTCGTGACATGGGCATGCGATTATCCCTTCGGCCGTTCCTTGTCCATCGCCGGTTGTCCATCGCGCGGCGCCCGTCGCCCGGCACTGGCGGTGCCGGCGCGAAACCATCCGTTAACCAAGCCCGTTTACGGTTCGGTAAACATCGCGCCTCACGCGCTTTTATCGGGCGACCATGATTTCACCCAGGATTTCACCCCGGCCGGGACGGACGAGCTGTCGTGCAGCGTTGAGCGCGCTGGCGCTCGCGGCCGCGTGGGTTGCAGTGTGGCTCGCGGCCGGCACCGCACGGGTGGAGGCGCAGGCGCAGGAAGTCCCCGGCCTGCGCGGAACCATGCCGGTGCAGCAGGCGGACGACGCGGCCCCCGACGCCCTGCCGGCGCGGGAGGCCGAGACGCCCGTTCCCGCGCCCGCCCCGCTCCGGGAGCCGCTCGACGTCCGCGCCCTGCGCGCCAGCCCGGACAACCAGCGCGTCGGTGCCGTCGAGGGCCAGTCCCGCGCCGCCGAGGACGCCCCCTTCGCCGCGCTCGGCATCCGCGCCGGCACCTTCGTGCTGCGGCCGAGCCTCGAACAGGGCATCGGCTGGACCTCGAACGCGGCGGGTGCGCCCGGCAGCGGCGCGTCGACCTTCTCGGAAACCGCCCTGCGCCTCGACGCCCAGTCGGACTGGTCGCGCCACCGCGCCGCCTTCACCCTCGACGGCAGCTACCGCCGGTCGCTTTCGGGCGAGCGGATCGACGAGCTGACCGGCGCCGCCACCGGCCGGATCGACTTCGACCTCGCGCACGAATTGTCGGCCTTCGTCGCCGCCGGCTACCGCGCCGCCCCCGAATCGGCCTCGACGCCGGGAACGGTGCTCGGCGCGGTCGACCGGCCGCTGCGCCAGACGCTCGACGCCAGCACCGGCGTGGCCAAGAATGCCGGGCCGCTGCGCTTCGCCCTGACCGGAGCGCTGTCGCGCGAGCTCTATGACGACGCCACGCTCTCCGACGGCACCGTCGTGGCGCAGGACGAGCGCGATTCGACGCTGGCCACCGCGACGCTGCGCGCCGGCTATGCGGTGTCGCCGGCGCTCGCCCCCTTCGTCGAGGCCGAGATCGGTCGCCGGGTCTACGACCTCGACCTCGACAGCTCCGGCTATGCCCGCTCGGCCGACCGCTACGGCTTGCGCGGCGGCGTCGAGATCGATCTCGGAGAGAAGCTCAACGGCGAGATCGCCGCCGGCTGGCTGACGGAGCGGTCCGACGATCCGCGCCTCGCCGACGTCTCCGGCCTGTCGCTGTCCGGCAACCTCGCCTGGTCGCCGGTGCGCGGCACCACCGTCGCGCTGGCCGCCGCCACTGCCGTCGAGGGCGCGACGGCGCCGGGCGACAGCGGCTCGCTGCTCTATTCCGGCAGCCTGTCGGTCCAGCGCGAGCTGCGCGCCAACCTGACCGGCCGGGCGAGCGCCGGCCTCGACTGGCGCGACTATTCCGGCGGCGGCAACGATCTCGTCCTGCGCGGCGAAGCCAGCCTGACCTGGTGGATGAACCGCTATGCCGGCATCACCGCCCGCGCCAGCCATGAGGTGCAGAACAGCTCCCTGCCCGGCCGCGACTGGGACGCGACCGGCATGTGGCTGGGCATGACGTTCCAGCGTTGAGCCGGGACTTTCACCTGCCGCTTGCGGTGAGCCGCGACATCACCCCTTCCACGACCTCGCGCAGATCGGGCCTTCTCAGCGCGAAGGCGAGGTTGGCCTCGACGAAGCCTTCGGGCGAGCCGCAGTCGTAGGTGTCGCCGCGATAGTGGAAGCCGAACATCTTCTGGCTTTGCCCGAGCCTTATCATCGCGTCGGTCAACTGGATCTCGCCGCCGGCGCCGCGTTCCTGGTTCTCGAGGATGGCGAAGATCTCCGGCTGGAGGATGTAGCGGCCGTTGATGTAGAGGTTGGACGGCGCGGTGCCCCTGGCCGGCTTCTCGACCATCGCCGTGATCTCGAAGCCCGCGCCGACGTCGGACCCCCCGACCTCGGAACCCTTGGCGACGATGCCGTATTTGTGCGCCTCGGCCGGGTCGCATTCCTGCACGGCGATGACGTTGCCGCCGCTTGTCCCGTAAAGATCGACCATGCCCTTCAGGCAGCTTTCCTGCGAGTGCATGATCATGTCGGGCAGCAGCAGCGCGAACGGCTCGTCGCCGATCAGTTCGCGCGCGCACCACACCGCATGGCCGAGGCCGAGCGGCTCCTGCTGGCGGGTGAAGCTGGTCTGCCCCGGCGCCGGCTGGAGCGCGCGCAGCCGTTCGAGCTGTTCGCTCTTCCCGCGCTCGGCCAGCGTGTTGTACAGCTCGAACTGGATGTCGAAATGGTCCTCGATCACGCCCTTGTTGCGGCCGGTGACGAAGATGAAATGCTCGATGCCCGCCTCGCGCGCCTCGTCGACGACATACTGGATCACCGGCCGGTCCACCACCGTCAGCATCTCCTTCGGAATCGCCTTGGTGGCGGGAAGGAAGCGGGTGCCGAGGCCAGCGACGGGGAAGACGGCTTTTCTGACTTTACGCATCGGTATCGGGGTCTCGCAGGTTGGATGCTGTTCGGCCCGACATTTTCATGCCGAGATTGACGAATAGCGAATCGGAACGATGGGGACGGACGGACAGGACCTGAATTCGCCGGCTTTCGCGCGGCGACACAGGGTATGGTAAACCAAATGCTAACCCCGATGGCCGATGAATGGTTCCCTGTGCGCATGCAAAAGGAGACATCCATGACCGCTTCCGGCTCGCGCCTTCTTCCGCTCTTCCGCGCGGCGGGCCTGGCGCTCGCGCTTGCCTTGCCTGCCGGTCCGGCCCTCGCCGACGCCGGGTTCCAGAAATGGGTCGCCGGCTTCCGCGTCACCGCCACGCAGAGCGGCATCAGCGGCGCCACCTATGACCGCGCCTTTCGCGGCGTCACCGCGCCCGACCCTGAGGTGCTGGAAAAGGCCCGCTACCAGCCCGAGTTCACCGCGCCGGTGTGGGACTATTTCGACAACCGCGTCAACGAGAACACCATCCGCGTCGGCCGCGAGATGGCGCGGCAGTGGAAGCCATGGCTCGACCGCATCGAGGCCGCCTACGGCGTCGACCGCCACATCCTGCTCGCCATCTGGTCGATGGAATCGAGCTATGGCGAGGTCCTGAAGAACGACAAGGTGATGCGCAGCGTCATCCGCTCGCTGGCCACGCTCGCCTATGCCGACCAGAAGCGGCAGAAATTCGCCCGCCAGCAACTGATCGCGGCGATGAAGATCCTGCAAAGCGGCGACATCGACGAAAGCCATCTGAAGGGATCTTGGGCCGGCGCGATGGGCCACACCCAGTTCATCCCGACCAGCTATCTCGCCTATGCCGTCGACGCCGACGGCAATGGCCGCCGCGACATCTGGAACTCGGTGCCGGACGCGCTGGCCACCGCCGCCAACCTTCTGCGCAAGAACGGCTGGCAGACCGGCAAGACATGGGGCTACGAGGTCACGCTGCCGGCGGGGCGGAAATTCCCCGGCGGCTCGATGGCGCTGACGAAATGGGACGGCATCGGTGTCGTGCGGGCGCGTGGAAAGCCCTATCCGTCGCCCGGCGACGGCGCCGAGCTGAAGGTGCCGGACGGGCGCGAAGGCCCGGCCTTCCTGATGATCAAGAATTTCCGCGTGCTGAAAGCCTACAACAATTCCGACCGCTACGCGCTCGCCGTCGGCCTGCTCGCCGACGAGATCGCCGGCTATGGCGGGCCGGTGCGGGACTGGAACCGCCCGTTCACGCGGCTTTCCTTCGCCGAGACCCAGGAATTGCAGAAGCGGCTTTCCGCCCACGGCTATTACGACGGCGAGATCGACGGCAAGATCGGCACGGGTTCCCGCGCCGCGATCAAGGCGCTACAACAGCGCTTCGGCCTGTCGCAGGACGGCCATCCCAGCAAGGAACTGCTGCTGAAGCTGCGGGGCCAGTAAGGGAAATCACGGAGCGGGCATGAAGCCAGCGGCAACGCCTCTCGCGCATTTCGGGCGCATCGTCTGCGTCGGGCTGGCGCTCGCCCTCGCCCTGCCGTCGCCGGGCGGCGGCTTCGGCCCGGCCGGCGCGCAGGCGCAGGAAGCGGGCGAACGCGGCGGCGGCGGGCTGCTGCGCTTCCTGTTCCCCCGCCGCGAGAAGCAGGACCGCGCCGCGCCGGCGGTGCCCGACGCCCCCCGCCGCCCCGCCCAGCGCCGCGCCGCGCCCGCGCAGCCCGCCGTCCCCACCGTCGAGAAAGCGGAAGACGCCCGGCGCGTCCTGGTGATCGGCGACTTCCTGGCCGGCGGCCTCGCCGACGGCCTCGCCGCGGCTTACGCCGAGAACGCCAATGTCGTGGTCCTCGGCCGCTCCAACGGCTCGTCCGGCCTCGTCCGCGACGACCATTACGACTGGCCCGGCAACATCGCTTCCGTCATCGAGGCCGAGAACCCGGCCGCCGTGATCGTCATGCTCGGCTCCAACGACCGCCAGCAGATGCGCGTCGGCGAGACGCGGGAAGCGCCGCGCAGCGAAGCCTGGACCGCCGAATACGAGCGGCGCGCCGCAGCCCTGGTCAAGGCGATCCGGGAGAAGGACCTGCCGCTGCTGTGGATCGGCAACCTGCCGTTCAAGTCGCCGGCGATGTCGTCGGACATGGTCGCCTTCAACGACATCTACCGCCGCATCGTCACCGATGCCGGCGGCGAGTTCATCGACGTCTGGGACGGCTTCGTCGACGAGAGCGGCAATTTCGTCGCCAACGGACCCGACATGAACGGCCAGCCGGCGCAGTTGCGCGCCGAGGACGGCATCAACGTGACCCGGGCCGGCCGGCGCAAGATCGCCTTCTATGTCGAGAAGCCGCTGGCGCGCCTGCTCGACCTGAAGGGCGACGGCGGCGTGCCCGACGCGCCGGCGCCCGATGCCGGCGCGCTTCCCGGCCTCGACGGCGCGCCGGCCGAGGTCGACCGCACGCCGCCGCTGGCCATCGACGACATCGGCGCGGAAGCGGGCTCGGGCCTGCTCGGCGCCGTCGTCGCGCCGCCGGGGGGCGAGGCCGCCACGCCGGGCGAGAAGCTGGCGCGCGAGGGCGTCGCGCCCGAGACCAAGCCCGGCCGCGCCGACGATTTTCTGCCCCGCCGGCCGGAGACGAAGGCCGAGACCGGGACGCCGGCATCGGCCACGACGACGTCGGAAACGACCGGCGCGCTGACGCGCTGATCGCCCCTCACCGCGGCAGCAGCGTCTCGCCCATCAGGCGCTTGTCGATGGCGTGCGCCGCCTGCCGCCCCTCGCGGATCGCCCAGACGACGAGCGACTGGCCGCGCCGCACGTCGCCGGCCGCGAACAGCCTGTCGACGCTGGTGGCGTAGCTGCGCTCGTCGGCGACGACGTTGGTCGAGCGCCGCGCATCGACGGCAAGCGCGAGGCTGTCGCGAAGCTCGCCGACGACGCCGTCCTCGCGCGGCCCGGCGAAGCCGATGGCGATGAAGGCGAGATCGGCGCGGATGACGAACTCGCTGCCGGCAACCGGCCTGCGCCTGTCGTCGACCGCGCAGCACCTCACCCCCGTCAGCACACCGTCCTCGTCGCCGACGAATTCGAGCGTCGCCACCTGGAATTCGCGCGCCGCCCCTTCGGCCTGGCTGGTCGAGACCCGCATCTTGGTCGCCCAGTAGGGCCAGACGGTCAGCTTGTCCTCCTTCTCCGGCGGGCGCGGGCGGATGTCGAGCTGGGTGACGCGCACCGCGCCCTGCCGGAACGCGGTGCCGACGCAGTCCGAGGCCGTGTCGCCGCCGCCGACGACGACGACATGCCTGCCGCCGGCCAGAATCGGCACGGAGGGCCACGCCACGGACTGGATGTCCTCGCCGCCGACGCGGCGGTTCTGCTGGACGAGATAGGGCATGGCGTCGTGGACGCCGGAAAGCCCGACGCCGGGAATGCCGGCCGGGCGCGGCGTCTCCGAGCCGCCGCAATAGAGCACGGCGTCGTACCCGGCCAGAAGCTCGGAGACCTTCCTGTCGACGCCGATGGTGACGCCGCAGAAGAAGGCGACGCCCTCGCCCTCCATCTGGCGCACGCGGGCGTCGACATACTTCTTCTCGATCTTGAAGTCGGGGATGCCGTAGCGCATCAGCCCGCCGGGCCGCGACTCGCGCTCGTAGACATGGACCGCATGGCCGGCGCGGCCGAGCTGCTGGGCGGCGGCCATGCCGGCCGGCCCCGAGCCGATGATCGCGACGCGCTTGCCGGTCGCCCGCGCCGCCGGCTGCGGCGCGAGATAGCCGGTCTCGTAGGCCTTGTCGGCGATGGCCTGCTCGACCGTCTTGATCGCGACGGGAATGTCCTCGAGGTTGAGCGTGCAGGCTTCCTCGCACGGCGCCGGGCAGATGCGGCCGGTCCAGTCCGGGAAGTTGTTGGTCGAATGGAGGTTGCGGATCGCCCCTTCCCAGTCGCCGTTGTAGACAAGGTCGTTCCAGTCCGGGATCTGGTTGTGCACCGGGCAGCCGGTCGGCCCGTGGCAATAGGGCACGCCGCAGTCCATGCAGCGCGCGGCCTGCTTCTCCACCTCCTTGTCCGACATCGGCAGCGCGAACTCGCGGAAATGCCGGATGCGGTCCGCCGCCGGCTGGTACTTGTGGACCTGCCTGTCGATCTCGAGAAACCCCGTCACCTTGCCCATGTGCAATTCCTCATGCGATCCGTCGTCATGCCGCTGCCGCGCCCTTGCGCATGCGTTCCATCTCCTCCAGCGCCCGCCGGTATTCGACCGGCATCACCTTGCGGAATTTCGGCCGGTAGCCGGCCCAGTCGGCGAGGATGGCGCGGGCGCGTTCCGAGCCGGTGTGATGGAGATGGCTGGAGACGAGCTGGTAGAGCCGCTCCTCGTCATGGCTGGTCATGTCGCCCGAGACGTCGACGCGGCCCATATGGGCGATGTCGCCGCCGTGATGGTGCAGCTTCTCCAGCATGTCGTCCTCTTCCGGCACCGGCTCGAGCTCGACCATCGCCATGTTGCAGCGGGCGGCGAAGTCGCCGTCCTCGTCGAGAACATAGGCGACCCCGCCCGACATGCCGGCCGCGAAGTTGCGGCCCGTGCGGCCGAGCACGACGACGACGCCGCCGGTCATGTATTCGCAGCCATGGTCGCCGACGCCCTCGACCACCGCGATCGCGCCGGAATTGCGCACCGCGAAGCGCTCGCCGGCGACGCCGCGGAGATAGCATTCGCCCTCGATCGCGCCATAGAGCACGGTGTTGCCGGCGATGATCGAATCCTCGGCGAGGATGCGCGCGCCTTGCGGCGACCGGATGACGATGCGCCCGCCGGACAGGCCCTTGCCGACATAGTCGTTGCCGTCGCCGACGAGCTCGAACGAGATGCCGCGCGCCAGGAACGCGCCGAACGACTGCCCTGCCGTGCCGGTGAGCCTGACCGAGATCGTGTCGCGCGCGAGCCCCTTGTGGCCGAAGCGCCGCGCCACCTCGCCCGACAGCATCGCCCCGGTCGAGCGGTCGACATTGCGGATCGGCACCTCGATCCCGACCTTCTGCCGCGCGTCGAGCGCGGGCGCGGCCATCTCGATCAGCGTCCGGTCGAGCACGTCGTCTATCGGATGCTCCTGGAGCCGCGTGTGGCGGGTTTCCGCGCGCGGCGCGTCGGGCTTGTGGAAGATGCGGCTGAAGTCGAGCCCCCTCGCCTTCCAGTGGTCGATCATGGTTTCCCTTTCGAGGAGACCCGTCTCGCCGACGATCTCGTCCAGCCTGCGATAGCCCATGGCGGCGAGCAGCTCGCGCACCTCTTCCGCGACGAAGAAGAAGTAGTTGACGACGTGCTCGGGCGCGCCCTTGAACCGCTTGCGCAGCACCGGGTCCTGCGTCGCGACGCCGACCGGGCAGGTGTTCAGATGGCACTTGCGCATCATCACGCAGCCGGCGGCGATCAGCGGCGCGGTGGCGAAGCCGAACTCGTCGGCCCCGAGCAGCGCGCCGACGACGACGTCGCGCCCGGTGCGCAGGCCCCCGTCGACCTGGAGCGCCACCCTTGAGCGCAGGCCGTTCAGCACCAGCGTCTGCTGGGTCTCGGCCAGCCCGATCTCCCACGGGCTGCCGGCATGCTTGAGCGAGGTCAGCGGCGAAGCGCCGGTGCCGCCGTCATAGCCGGCGATGGTGATGTGGTCGGCGCGCGCCTTGGCGACGCCCGCCGCCACCGTGCCGACGCCGACCTCGGAGACCAGCTTGACCGAGATGTCGGACGACGGGTTGACGTTCTTCAGATCGTAGATGAGCTGCGCCAGGTCCTCGATCGAATAGATGTCGTGGTGCGGCGGCGGCGAGATCAGGCCGACGCCCGGCGTCGAGTGCCGCGTCTTGGCGATGGTGGCGTCGACCTTGTGGCCGGGAAGCTGGCCGCCCTCGCCGGGCTTGGCCCCCTGCGCCACCTTGATCTGGATGACGTCGGAATTGACCAGATATTCGGTCGTCACCCCGAACCGCCCCGACGCCACCTGCTTGATCGCCGAGCGCTCGGGGTTGGGCGAGCCGTCGGGCAGGGGCTGGTAGCGGTCCGGCTCCTCGCCGCCCTCGCCGGTGTTCGACTTGCCGCCGATGCGGTTCATGGCAATCGCCAGCGTGGTGTGCGCCTCCCTGCTGATCGAGCCGAACGACATCGCCCCGGTCGAGAACCGCCGGACGATGTCGGCCGCCGGCTCGACCTCGTCGAGCGGCACCGGCTGCCGGCCGCACTCCGCCGCCATCTTCAGGCGGAACAGGCCGCGGATGGTCTTCGCCCGCGCCGCCTCGCCGTCGATTTCTCGCGAAAATTCCCTGAACGTCTCCCATGAGCCCTTGCGCACGGCGTGCTGGAGGGTGGCCACCGCATCCGGCGTCCATAGATGCGCCTCGCCGCGCATGCGGTAGAGATATTCGCCGCCGACTTCGAGCGAGTACCTGAGCACCGGATCGTCGCCGAAGGCGTCGGTGTGACGGCGCACGGTCTCGGCGCACATCTGTTCGAGCCCGATGCCCTCGATGGTGGTGGCGGTGCCGGTGAAATACCTGTCGACGAATTCCGACGACAGGCCGACCGCGTCGAAGATCTGCGCCCCGCAATAGGATTGATAGGTCGAGATGCCCATCTTGGACATCACCTTCAATATGCCCTTGCCGATCGACTTGATGTAGCGGGTCACGACTTCCTGCTCGTCGACCTCGGGCGGGAACTGGCCCTTGCGGTGCATGTCGATCAGCGTGTCGAAGGCGAGATAGGGGTTGATCGCCTCGGCGCCGTAGCCGGCAAGGCAGCAGAAATGATGAATCTCGCGCGGCTCGCCGGATTCGACCACGAGGCCCACGGACGTGCGCAGCCCCTTGCGGATCAGATGGTGGTGGACGGCGGCCGTCGCCAGGAGCGTCGGGATGTCGATGCGGTCCGGCCCGATCTGCCGGTCGGAGAGCACGATGATGTTGTAGCCGCCGGCGACCGCCGCTTCCGCGCGCTCGCACAGCCGCTCGATGGCCGCCGGCATCCCTTCCGCCCCTTCGGTCACCGAATAGGTGATGTCGATGGTCTTGGTGTCGAAGCGGTCTTCCGTATGACCGATCGAGCGGATCTTTTCGAGGTCGCCATTGGTCAGCACCGGCTGGCGCACTTCCAGCCGCTTCTTGCGCGAGGAGCCGACAAGGTCGAAGATGTTCGGCCGCGGACCGATGAACGAGACCAGGCTCATCACCAGCTCCTCGCGGATCGGGTCGATGGGCGGGTTCGTCACCTGGGCGAAATTCTGCTTGAAATAGTCGTAGAGCAGCTTCGGCTTGTCCGACATCGCGGCGATGGGCGTGTCCGTGCCCATCGAGCCGATGGCCTCCTGCGCCGTCGTCGCCATCGGCGCCATCAGGAGCTTCAGGTCTTCCTGCGTGTAGCCGAACGCCTGCTGGCGGTCGAGCAGCGACACGTCCTTGCGCAGCGCCCGCGGCTCGACCGGGGCAAGCTCCTCCAGGATCAACTGCGTGTTGTCGAGCCACTTGCGGTAGGGGTGCCTCGTCGCGATCTCGTTCTTGATCTCGTCGTCGGCGACGATGCGGCCTTGCTCGAGGTCGATCAGCAGCATGCGGCCGGGCTGGAGCCGCCACTTCCTGACGATCCTTTCCTCCGGCACCGGCAGCGCGCCGGCTTCGGAAGCCAGGATCACCCGGTCGTCGTCGGTGACGACGTAGCGCGCGGGGCGCAGGCCGTTGCGGTCGAGGGTGGCGCCGATCTGGCGGCCGTCGGTGAAGGCCACCGCCGCCGGCCCGTCCCACGGCTCCATCAGGGCCGCGTGATACTCGTAGAACGCCTTGCGCTCGCCGTTCATCAGCTTGTTGCCGGCCCAGGCTTCCGGGATCAGCATCATCATGGCGTGGGCGAGGCTGTAGCCGCCCTGGGTCAGGAATTCGAGCGCGTTGTCGAAGCAGGCGGTGTCCGACTGGCCCTCGTAGGAGATCGGCCACAGCTTGGCGATGTCGTTGCCGAACAGCTCCGAATCGACCGAGGCCTGACGCGCCGCCATCCAGTTGACGTTGCCGCGCACGGTGTTGATCTCGCCGTTGTGGGCGACCATGCGGTAGGGATGCGCCAGCTTCCACGACGGGAAGGTGTTGGTCGAGAAGCGCTGGTGGACGAGGATCAGCGCCGTCTCGAAGCGCGGGTCGGTCAGATCCTTGTAATAGGCCCCGACCTGATAGGCGAGGAACATGCCCTTGTAGACGATTGTGCGCGCCGACAGGGACACGCAATAGGCGCCGATGTCGCGATTGTCGTGCTCGGCATAGATGCGGCCGGAGATCACCTTGCGCAGGATATAGAGCCGCCGTTCGTAGACCTCGTCGTCGATGCCGTCGGGGCGGCCGAAGAAGACCTGCCGGTGAACGGGCTCGGACGCCGCGATGTCGGGCGCCTTCGACAGCGACGAATTGTCGACCGGCACGTCGCGGAAGCCGAGAAGCGCGATGCCCTCCGACTGCGCCGCCTCGACGATCACCGCCTCGACATGGGCGCGCGCGACCTCGTCCTGCGGCATGAACCAGTGGCCGACCGCATAGCGGCCGGGCGCGGGCAATTCGACCCCTCGAGCCGCCATTTCCTCGCGGAAGAAGCGGTCGGGTATCTGCACCAGCACGCCGGCGCCGTCGCCCATCAGCGGGTCGGCGCCGACCGCGCCGCGATGGGTCAGGTTCTCCAGCATGGCGAGGCCGTCGCGCACGATCTGGTGCGACCTGACGTTCTTCATCTGGGCGATGAAGCCGACGCCGCAGGCGTCGTGCTCGCGGCAGGGCGCGTAGAGCCCGCGCGCGGCCGCCGCCTCGCGCGCGGCGGCTTTGGCGCGCACGGTCCCTGCCCCGATCGTCGCTGCGGGTGGCGTCCGATGCGTCATCGCCTTGTCCTTCCGTCGCTGTCTCTATGTCGTTCCGCCGCGCCGCCGTTCGGGGGCGTCGCCGATGCCGCCCGGCCTGAAGGCCGGCAATTTGCACTCCGGTTCCGTCCGCTTCGTGAGGCTCCGGGCGGATGTGCAACGCATCCGCCGCCTTGTCGTTGCGATCGGTAAATAGGACAGCAATGCTGTATAAGACAGCAATACTGTCCTATATATCCATGCCATAGCGTTCAGCGGCGCACAAGACGCAAACGCAAAAAAATCCGACCTCCGGCGAAACTTTGCTGCGCCGGAAGCGGGGATCAGGTTCTTTCCGTTCGGAAATCGCCGCACCCCTTGCCGCCGGGGCCATGCCTCGTCCACAGTGGCGGTCCACGAACCGTCGAATCCGGACCCTGCCGAACATGATCTTCGCCTCCGACAACTGGGCCGGCGCCCATCCGGCCATCGCCGAAAACCTCGCCCGCCACGCGGCCGGCTTCGCATCCGCCTATGGGTCGGGCGATCTCGACAAGGCGGTCGAGCGCAGCTTCTGCGACGTCTTCGAGCGCGAGGTGGCGGTGTTCTTCGTCGGCACCGGCACGGCGGCCAACGCGCTGTCGATGACGGCGCTGTCGCGGCCCGGCGGCGTGTTCTTCGCCCATCGCGACGCCCACATGATCGCCGACGAGGGCGGCGCTGTCGAGTATCTTTCCGGCGGCGGCCGACTCGCCCCCGTCGACGGCGCCTTTGGCCGGATGACGCCGCAGGCGCTGCAAGCGGAAATCGACCGCTACCCGGCCGCCTTCGTCCATGCCGGCCAGCCGGCGGCGGTCTCGATCACGCAAGCCAGCGAGATCGGCACCGTCTATGGCCTGGACGACATCGAGGCCATCGCCGGCATCGCCCGCGCAAGCGGCCTTGCGCTGCACATGGACGGGGCGCGCTTCGCCAACGCGCTGGTCTCGCTGGGCGCCGCCCCGGCCGAGATGACCTGGAAGCGCGGCGTCGACGTCGTCTCCTTCGGCGGCACCAAGAACGGCTGCTGGTGCGCGGAAGCGGTGGTATTCATGGATGCGGAGAAGGCGCGCCAGTTCCCCTTCATCCGCAAGCGCGCGGCGCAGCTCTTTTCCAAGTCGCGCTTCGTCGCCGCCCAGTTCGAGGCCTATTTTCGCGACGGCCTGTGGCTGGACACTGCGCGCCAGGCCAACGCGATGGCGGCACGGCTGGCCGCCCATGTCGAAGCCTCGCCCCATGCCCGCCTCGGCTGGACGTGGGGCGGTGCCAACGAGGTGTTTCCCGTCGTCGAAAAGGCGACCGCCGCGAAGCTGAAGGCGGCGGGCGCGGTGTTCTACGACTGGCACCCGCCGCGCGAGATCGCCGGCGGCATTTCCCCGGACGAGACGCTGGTGCGCCTCGTCACCAGCTTCGCCACCACCGCCGGGGAAGTCGACCGTTTCGGCGCGCTGCTCGCCTGAATCCGAAAAATGGACGCAAATAGGGCGGCGTCGCGAGACGCCGCCCCTTTCATTCATCCTTGCGGACGGATCAGTGCCTGGCCGCCGTCGCCTCGATCTGCTTCGCCCCGGCGGGCGCGGCCGAAATCTCGATCCGGCGCGGCTTCATCTCTTCCGGGATGTTGCGCTTCAGGTCGATGTGCAGCAGGCCGTTCTTCAGCTCCGCGCCCTCGACCTCGACGTGGTCGGCGAGCTGGAAGCGGCGCTCGAAGGCGCGCGCGGCGATGCCGCGATGCAGGAACTCGCGGCCTTCCGCCTGCTCCTCGGTCTTCTCGCCCTTGACGGTCAGCACGTTGCGGTGAGCCTCGATCGAGATGTCCTCCTGCGAGAAGCCGGCAACCGCCATCGAGATGCGATAGGTGTCGTCGCCGGTGCGCTCGATGTTGTAGGGCGGGTAGGTCTGGCCGCTATTGTCGGGCTGCGCGAGCGAATCGAGCATGGTGAAAAGCCGGTCGAAACCGACGGTCGAACGATAGAGCGGCGAAAAATCGACGTGACGCATGGTCTGTTCTCCACTTGAGCAACATGGTTTTGCGTATGGCCGCCCGGTAAAAACCGACTTGGAAGACCCGTCTTGGCGTCTTCCCGCAGCCAGCGGCCCCGTCATCGGCGACCGCATCCATGATCTGGGTTTCGCCTTTCGCGATTTCAAGGCCCCGGGGAAGCCGGCCAACATGAACGCCAGATGAACCGCCGTTTCGGCTCCGGTTCAGCCACGGCCGCCTAGATTGCACCCAACAACGCGATCGGCGGCGGCGACAGCCAAGGCCAGCGAGGTCGAACCCGGGTGTACCGTCCCTTCCTCCCGGACCGACAGAAGGCCGGAAGCCGCCCGCAAGGCGCTTCCGGCCTTTCACTTTCCGGGGACCGTCGCGCAACGAAACCCTTTGCATTTCGTCCGGCCGCTTCCTATCACCGTCAGGCGAACGCTCCGGAGATCGACCTTCCCGCCCATGCCGGACCTCATTTTCGAAACGCCGGGCAACCCGGTGCCGGAAAACGCCAGCGCCGGCTTTCTCGCGGCCGCCGACGGCCGGCGGTTGCGCTACGCGCATTTCAAGGCGACGGCCCGTCCGCTGAAGGGAACGGTGGTCATCGTCCAGGGCCGCAACGAGTGCATCGAGAAATATTTCGAGACCGTCCGCGACCTGGCCGCGCGCGGCTTCGGGGTCGCCACCTTCGACCTACGCGGCCAGGGCGGCTCCGACCGGCTCACCGCCGACCGCGAGCGCGGCCATGTCGGTGATTTCCACGACTACGCCGCCGACCTCGAACCGTTCTTCCGCCACGTCGTCCTGCCCGACTGCCGCGGCCCCTATTACGTCCTCGCCCATTCGACCGGCGCGCTCGCGGCGCTGCTTGCCGCGCCGATGCTGCAAAGCCGGGTCGAGCGCATGGTGTTCTCCGCGCCGCTGCTCGGCCTGCCGGACGGATCGGTCTCGGCCCGCAACGCCCGCCGGCTGGCCGGCCTGATGCATGCCTTCGGCCTCGGCGCAGCCTATATCAGCGGCGGTCCGCGCGAGCTGGAGCCCGCGCCCTTCGAAGGCAACGTCCTGACCGGCGACCCCGTGCGCTACGCGCGCAACGTCGCGCTCTATCGCTGGTATCCCGAGTTCGCGCTCGGCGGCGTCACCGCTTCGTGGGTGCGCGCCGCCTTCGCGGCGGCGGAGAGGGTCAACGCGCCCGACTTCGCCCCGGCGCTGAAAATCCCCGTCCTGATCGTCGCTGCCGGCGCCGAGCAGGTGGTCGACCCGGCGGCGACGGAGCGGTTCGGCCGCCGCTTGCGCGCCGGCGGGCTGCTGACCGTCGACGGCGCGCGCCACGAGCTGATGCAGGAGGCGGACATCTTCCGCGAGCAGTTCCTCGCCGCCTTCGACGCCTTCGTTCCCGGCGGGATATAGGAATGGAAAGCGGCCCGCCCCTTTCGAGGCGGACCGCCGGGTTCGGGCCGAAACCGTTCCTTCAGAGCTTGCCGGCGATGGCCGCGTCGAGAAGCGCCAGCGCCGCTTCCTTGGTCAGCTTGACCGGGTTGCCGCCGGCCGTCGGATCGACGATGGCCATCTCGGCGATCAGATCCCTGCGTGCGGCGTCCGGCGCGAAATCCTTGACGAATTCCGGCAGGGTGTGCGGCACGTCGAGCGTCTTGCGCAGCGCGAGCACGGCATCGGCGAAGCCGTCGAAACCGCCGGCGATGCCGAGATAGGCCGCGGCGCGGGAAATCCGCTCCTCGATCGCCGGCCGGTTGAACGCCAGCACATAGGGCATGAACACCGCATTGGTCATGCCGTGATGGGTGTCGTAGAGCGCGCCGATCGGGTGCGACAGCGAATGGATGGCGCCGAGCCCCTTCTGGAAGGCGGTGGCGCCCATGGCCGCGGCCGACATCATGTGGGCGCGGGCCTCGAGGTCGGCCCCGTTGGCGAACGCCTTCGGCAGGTTCTCGAACGCAAGCCGCATGCCCTCGAGCGCGATGCCGTCGGCCATCGGGTGGTAGCCCGGCGC
>JBDHTD010000037.1:0-28694 GCA_039808485.1 Aquamicrobium sp.
GCGCCGGCTCCTGCGCCAGCGCCTCGGCCTGGCGCACCGACAGCCCGTCCTCGACGATGCGCCGGGCGAGGCCGACCGGGTCCTCGGCCGTCACCAGCGTCCGCGCGTGCCCGGCCGACAGCGAGCCGTCGACCAGCATGTCGCGGATGCCGTCCGGCAGCTTCAGCAGCCGGAGCGTGTTGGCGACATGGCTGCGGCTCTTGCCGATCACCTGGCCGAGATCGGCCTGGGTGTAATTGTGCTCGTCGATCAACTGCTGGTAGCCCAGCGCCTCCTCGACCGGGTTCAGATCGGCGCGCTGGACGTTCTCGATGATCGCGAGCTCCAGCGCGACGCGGTCGTCGACGTCGCGGATGATGATGGGGATTTCCGTCAGGCCGGCGCGCTGCGCCGCGCGCCAGCGCCGCTCGCCGGCGATGATCTCGTAGCGGCCGCCGCCAGCCGGCGCGGCCGGACGCACCACCACCGGCTGCACGATGCCATGCTCGCGGATCGACTGCGCCAGATCGACGAGCTCGGCCTCGGCGAAATTGCGGCGCGGATTGCGCGGATTGGGGCCGACGAGCTCGATCGGCGCCCGGCCGTCGGCGCCGATCCGCGCCGCGCCGGCAGCCGGCGCCGGCTTGTCGATCTCTCCGATCAGGGCTGCGAGGCCGCGCCCGAGGCGCTTTCTGGAGGGATCTTCGTTCATCGGATCATCCGCATCGTTTCGTTACCGTATCGAATATGCCGGCTCACGCCGCGCGCAGCCGCCGCTCGCGCCGGATCACCTCCGAGGCGAGCTGGAGATAGGCCTGGCTGCCGGTGCATTTCAGATCGTAGAGGATCGCCGGCTTGCCGTAGGACGGCGCTTCGGACACCCTGACATTGCGCGGGATGACCGTTTCATAGACCGCGTCGCCCATATGGGCGCGCACGTCCTCCACCACCTGGTTGGCGAGATTGTTGCGGCCGTCGAACATCGTCAGCACGATGCCCTGGATGGTCAGGTCGGGATTGATCGAATTGCGGACCTGGTCGACCGTCTGGAGAAGCTGGCTCAACCCTTCCAGCGCGAAGAACTCGCATTGCAGCGGCACCAGCACCGAGTCGGCCGCGGCCATCGAATTCAGCGTCAGGAGATTGAGCGAAGGCGGGCAATCGATCAGCACATAGCCGAAATCCATGCCTTCCCCGGCCGAGCGCCGCAGGGCGTTGCGCAGGCGCAGGACGCGGTCCGGGGCCGAGGCGATCTCCATCTCGATGCCGAGCAGGTCGAGCGTCGACGGGATGACGAAAAGCCCCGGCACCGCCGTCGCCATCGCCGCCTCGGTGACGTTCGCCTCGCCGGTCAACAGGTCGTAGGACGAGACCCTGCGATCCTGGCGGTCGATGCCGAGGCCGGTCGAGGCATTGCCCTGGGGGTCGAGATCGACGATCAGAACCTTCTCGCCGATGGCCGCCAGCGCAGTGGCAAGATTGATGGCCGTCGTCGTCTTGCCGACGCCGCCTTTCTGGTTGGCGATGGTGATGATGCGGGTCCGCGGGATCATGAGCCGGCCTGCCGAGGGGTTTCGTCGGATCGTTCCGCCGGGGCATTCCGCACCAGTTTCGACAGTTCGAGGATGCGGCCCGCCGGATCGATCTTGCTCGGGTGTTCTACCAGATCGAAACGCCAGGCGTCACGGCTTTCCGCGATTTCGCCGGCGTATTCCCGGCCTTTGTGGAAAAGCGCGGTGGCGCCGCGCTCGAGCCACGGCCGCGAAAGCGCAAGAAGCAGCGGCAGCGGCGCTAGCGCCCGCGCGGTGACGATCTCCGGCTGCCGCGTCCGCCAGAACGCATCCTCTATCCGGCAGACATGAACCCGTGCCGGCGCGCCGAGCATGCCCAGCACGGATTTCAGGAACGCCGCCTTCTTGTTGTTGCTCTCGACAAGCTCGATGCTCCCGCCCTCCCGCCCGGTGAGCAGGATGGCGATGACCGCGCCCGGGAAGCCGCCGCCGGACCCGAGGTCGAGCCACGTTCTCGCCCGTGGCTTCAGCGAGAACAACTGCGCGCTGTCGAGGATATGGCGGCTCCACAACGCGTCGAGTGTCGATGGCGCGGCGAGGTTGATCCGCGCCGCCCACTTGCGGAATTCCGCCTCGAACGCTTCCAGCCGGCCGAGCGTTTCACGTGAAACCGTTCCGGCGACGTCACGAATCTCGGCAAGCCGGTCGCTCATGCCGCGCCCCGCACCGGAGCGGTCCCGGCATCCTGAATCCGCGTCAGGATGATCGCCAGCGCCGCCGGGGTCATGCCGTCGATCCGGCCGGCCTCGGCCACCGACGCCGGCCGGCGCAGGATCAGCTTCTGCTTCAGCTCGTTGGACAGGCCGGGCAGCGCCGAAAAATCGAGGTCCGGCGGGATTGCCCGCGCCTCCTCCCGCTTCAGGACCGCGACGTCGGCGCGCTGGCGGTCGAGATAGACGGCATAGCGCGCCTCGGTCTCGATCCGCTCGACCGTGGCCGCGGGCACCGACGACAGTTCCGGCCAGACCTGCCGCAGCCGCTCGACGTCGATGTCGGGATAGGAAAGAAGATCGTAGGCGCTGCGCCGCTGGCCGTCCTTGTTCAGCAGGATGCCGAAGCGCTCCGCCTCGTTCGGGGTCAGCGACAACGACTTGAACCGATCGCGGGCGGCCGCGAGCTCGCTTTCGCAGGCGCGGAAGCGCGCGACCCGTTCCCGTCCGGCCAGACCAAGCTCGATCGCGCGCGGCGTCAGTCGCTCGTCGGCATTGTCGGCGCGCAGCGAAAGCCGGAACTCGGCCCGCGAGGTGAACATGCGATAGGGCTCGCTCACCCCCCGCATCACCAGGTCGTCGACGAGGACGCCGATATAGGCGTCGCCGCGACCGAAAGAGACCGGGTCGAGGCCGGCGGCCTTGCGCGCCGCGTTGAGCCCGGCGACCAGCCCCTGCGCGGCCGCCTCCTCATAGCCGGTGGTGCCGTTGATCTGGCCGGCCAGGAACAGGCCCGCCACGCGCCGCGCCGCAAGCGAATGGTCGAGTTCGCGCGGATCGATGTGATCGTATTCGATGGCATAGCCGGGTTGCAGGATGCGGGCCTTCTCGAGGCCGGGGATCGAGGCGACCAGCGCCTCCTGGACGGCGTGCGGCAGCGAGGTCGAGATGCCGTTGGGATAGACGGTGTCGTCGTCGAGCCCTTCCGGCTCAAGGAAGATCTGGTGGCCGTCGCGGTCGCCGAACTTGACGATCTTGTCCTCGATCGACGGGCAATAGCGCGGCCCGGTCCCTTCGATGGCGCCGGAATAGACCGCCGACTTGTCGAGATTGGCACGAACGATGTCGTGCGACGCCGCCGTCGTCCGGGTGACGCCGCAGGCGATCTGCGGCGTCTCGATCCTGTCGGTCATCAATGAGAACGGCACCGGCGTCTCGTCGCCCAACTGGCGGTCGAGCGCCTGCCAGTCGATGCTGCGCCCGTCCAGCCGCGGCGGCGTTCCGGTTTTCAGCCGGCCGAGGGCGAATCCGAGGCCGGTCATCGTCGCGGACAGGCCGCAGCTGGCCTGCTCGTTCATCCGCCCGGCCGGGAAACGCCGGTCGCCGATATGGATCAGCCCGCGCAGGAACGTGCCCGTCGTCAGGACCACCGCGCCGCAGCCATAGGCGCGGCCATCGGCCAGCCTGACGCCAGCGATCGCGCGATCGCGGATATCGAGATCGACGATTTCGCCCTCGATGACGTCAAGTCCGGGCTGGGCCGCGATCGCCGCCTGCATCGCCTGGCGATAGAGCTTGCGGTCGGCCTGGGTGCGCGGGCCGCGCACCGCCGGTCCCTTGCGACGGTTGAGAAGGCGGAACTGGATGCCGGCCGCGTCGGCCACGCGCCCCATCAGGCCGTCGAGCGCGTCGATCTCGCGTACCAGATGCCCCTTGCCGAGACCGCCAATGGCCGGATTGCACGACATGACGCCGATATTGTCGCGCTTCATGGTGACCAGCGCCACCGACGCGCCGACGCGCGCAGCCGCGGCCGCGGCTTCGCAACCCGCATGCCCGCCGCCTATGACCACGACGTCGTACCTGTTTGCCATCTCATCCTGCCTGTGGGACGGGAACCAATGTCCGCCGCCCACGCCGGTGTCAAGCCTGTTTCACGTGAAACTCGCTCGCGCGATATCGTTCAATGTTTCACGTGAATCCCTCGCGTGGATTGCCGCCAGTGTTTCACGTGAGTCATTTTCCGATGCAGAACTCGGAGAAAATAACGCCCAGGACCTCCTCGACGTCGATCGCCCCGGTGATCCGCCCCAGCGCGTCGCTAGCCAGGCGCAGATGCTCGGCCTGCAACTCCAGCTCGGCCAGGTCGAGGCCGATCCCGATCTCCGCCTGCGCCCGTCGCATCAGTTCGATCTGCCGCAGTCGCGTCGGCGCGATCCGCCCGCCGAGCGCCGTGGCTTGCCGCGCCTTTTCGGCTATTGCCGCGATCAGGTCGGCAATGCCCTCGCCGGTCAAGACGGAAATGAAATGATCGAAGCGTCCCGACCGGGGTTGCCCGAGGTCGATCTTGGTCGCCACCCGCAGCAGCGGCGCCTGTTGCTCCCCGGGCGAAATCGGTACGCTGGAAGTCGACTGTGTCGCATCGACAAGCTCCAGGATCAGGTCGGCTCGCGAGGCGGCGTCACGCGCCCGCGCGACGCCGATGCGTTCTATCCTGTCTTCCGTCTCGCGGATGCCGGCGGTATCGGTAACGACGACCTTCATCCCCTCGATGTCGAGACCGGCTTCGATCAGGTCGCGCGTCGTTCCGGCGATCTCGGTGACGATCGCCACCTCGCGGCGAGCCAGCGCATTGATCAGGCTCGATTTTCCGGCATTGGGCGCGCCGACCAGCACCACCCTGAATCCATCGCGCACGATCTCCGCCGCGCGATAGCCAGCGACATGGGCCTCGATGTCCCGTTCGAGCCGCCGCAAATCCGCCAACACCAGATGCGACACCGAACCCGGAACATCGGCTTCGTCGGCGAAGTCGAGCTCGGCCTCGATCATGGCGCGGGCGTGCAGCAGCCGGCCCCGCCACGCGGCATAGAGCTCGCGCTGGCCGCCTTGCGCGCTGTCGAGCGCCAGCCGGCGCTGGGCCTCGGTCTCGGCCGCGATCAGGTCCGCCAGCCCTTCCGCTCCGGTCAGGTCGATCTTGCCGTTCAGGAAGGCGCGGCGGGTGAATTCGCCGGCCTCGGCCTGACGCAGCCCGGGCAACTGGCCGAGCCGTCGCAGTAGCGCCGCGACCACCGCCTTGCCGCCATGGACATGAAACTCGGCGCAGTCCTCGCCGGAAAAGCTGGCCGGGGACGGGAAGAACAGCGCAAGCCCCCGATCGATCAGCTCGCCGTCGCCGTCGCGCAAATCGGTCAGGACAGCGCGCCGCGCCGGCGGCAGTTTTCCCGCGACGGCCTCGACCGTAGCGCGGACCTGCGGTCCGGACAGCCGCACCACGGCCACGCCGGACGGAAGGCTACCCGAGGACAGGGCGAAGATGCTATCCTGAAACAAATGTCCGCCGTTCAATTCACGCGCTCCGGTTCGGCCCTCGTTCCGCGCCGGAGGCAAGGTGCTTCGCTCCATGGCCGTGCTTCCATCCGCCGATCTCCCCGTCAATCTCCTTGCCGAGGCAACCAGCCCCTACCTGCGCCAGCACGCGGACAATCCCGTCCACTGGCGTGAATGGTCGCGCGCGGCGCTCGACGAAGCGCGGCGGCTGCAACGTCCGGTCCTGCTGTCGGTCGGTTACGCCGCCTGTCACTGGTGTCATGTCATGGCGCATGAGAGTTTTGCCGATCCAGTCGTTGCCGCGGTCATGAACCGTCTGTTCGTCAACATCAAGGTCGATCGCGAGGAACGGCCCGATATCGACCAGATCTATATGGCCGCGCTCAATGCCATGGGCGAGCAGGGCGGCTGGCCGATGACCATGTTCCTGACCCCGGACGGCCAGCCGTTCTGGGGCGGCACCTATTTCCCGCGTCACGCCCGCTATGGCCGGCCGGGCTTCATCGAGGTGCTGGAGGCGGTCGCCGCGACATGGCGGGATCGCCGCCCCGAGCTCGACCGTTCGGCCGAGGCGCTGGCGCGCCATGTCGCGGCCCAGCTCGCGCCGGCCGCCGCCGGCGACGCGATCGATGTCGCCGGGCTGAAGCGCAGCCACGCCGACGCCATCCTGTCGATGATCGACGCCGAACACGGCGGCCTGCGCGGCGCGCCGAAATTCCCCAACGCGCCGATGATGAACCTGTTGCGGCTGGCCTGGCTTCAGGACGGCGTTGCGGATTGCCGCGACGCGCTGGTCGACAGCCTGCGCAAGATGCTCGCCGGTGGCATCTACGATCATCTCGGTGGCGGACTCTGCCGTTACGCGACGGATTCCCGCTGGCTGGTGCCGCATTTCGAGAAAATGCTCTACGACAACGCCCAACTGATCGATCTCGCCGGCTGGGCTTACGCCGAATCCGGCGATGAATTGTTTCGTATCCGAATCGAGGAGACCGTCGGTTGGTTGTTGCGGGAAATGCTGGTCGAAGGTCACGCCTTCGCGTCCAGTCTCGACGCCGACAGCGACGGCGAGGAGGGACGTTTCTATCTCTGGACACGGGAACAGCTTTCCGACGCCCTCGGGAGCGACGATAGCAAGCGATTCCTGGAGTTTTATCAGATAGATAAGCCGGATGCTTGGGAAGGCGATCCGATCCTGAACCGGCTGGCGCACCCCAACCTCGGGGCAGGCGACACCGACCCCGACATGCGGACGATGAGAGCAAGGCTGCTTGAAGTTCGCGAACGCCGCGTCCGGCCGGCCCGCGACGACAAGGTACTGGTCGACTGGAACGGCATGGTCATTGCCGCGCTCGCCCGCGCCGGACGGCAGTTCCAGCGACCGGACTGGATCGCGCTGGCTGCCTCCGCATTTCGTTTCGTTGCCGAATCGGAAGTCGATGGGCGGTTGCCGCATTCGATCCTGGGGGAAAACCGTCTGTTTCCGGGCCTGTCGGCCGACTATGCCGCGATGATCGACGCCGCCGTCGCGCTGACCGAGACCGGCGACGATCAAGCCCCCTACACGGAAAAGGCGCGCGCCTGGATGGCGGCGCTCGACCGCTGGCATGGCGACGAGGACCGGACCGGACATTACTTCACCGCATCCGACGCCAGCGACCTGCCGATGCGCATTCGCGGCGATATCGACGACGCCATGCCGTCGGCCACCGCGCGGGTCGTCGAGGCGATGACCCGGCTGTCGCTGCTGACGGGCGACCAATCGCTGCACGACCGGGCGATGGCGGCCGCCGAGGCCGCGCTCCGTCGGACCGCGGGGCAGCGCTTCGGCAGGTCCGGCATCGTCCATGCCGCCGCGATCGCGCAGGCCGCGAAGAAGCTGGTGGTCGTGGATGCAGGCGAATCCGGTCTCGTTTCAGTGGCGAATCGGTTTCCCGATCCGAGCCGGACCGACCTGTTCGGCCCGCTCGGAAGCGGATCGATCGACCTGCCGGGCGGCGGCGTCATCGACACGGCGCGGCCCGGCGCCTGGCTGTGCGTCGGCCAGACCTGCCTGCCGCCGGTGACAACCGGCGGCGAGCTGGAACTTCTGCTACGCCCCGGCCCGGGACGAAGCTGACGACGCTTCGCCCTCCCGGCTTTCGCCGGCCAAGTGTTCCCGGTCAGGTGTTCCCGGTCAGGTATTCATCGAATCGAAGAAGTCGGAATTGGTCTTGGTCTGCTTCAGCTTGTCGATCAGGAACTCGATGGCGTCGGTGGTGCCCATCGGCGCCAGGATCCGCCGCAGCACGAAGATCTTCTGCAAGTCCTGGCGCTGGACCAGGAGGTCTTCCTTGCGGGTGCCGGACTTCAGGATGTCCATCGCCGGGAAGATGCGCTTGTCCGCCACCTTGCGATCGAGCACGATCTCCGAATTGCCGGTGCCCTTGAATTCTTCGAAGATCACCTCGTCCATGCGGCTGCCGGTGTCGATCAGCGCCGTGGCGATGATGGTCAGCGAGCCGCCTTCCTCGATGTTGCGCGCCGCGCCGAAGAAGCGCTTCGGGCGTTGCAGCGCGTTGGCGTCGACGCCGCCGGTCAGCACCTTGCCGGAGGACGGCACCACCGTGTTGTAGGCGCGGCCGAGCCGGGTGATCGAATCGAGCAGGATGACGACGTCGCGGCCGTGCTCGACCAGGCGCTTGGCCTTCTCGATCACCATCTCGGCCACCTGGACGTGGCGCACCGCCGGCTCGTCGAAGGTCGAGGACACCACCTCGCCCTTGACCGAGCGCTGCATGTCGGTGACTTCCTCCGGCCGCTCGTCGATCAGGAGCACGATCAGATAGGCTTCCGGGTGGTTGGTGGCGATCGAATGGGCGATGTTCTGCAACAGCACCGTCTTGCCGGTGCGCGGCGGCGCCACGATCAACCCGCGCTGGCCCTTGCCGAGCGGCGCGACGAGGTCGATCACCCGCGCCGACAGATCCTTGCCGGTCGGGTTGTCGGTCTCCATCCGCAGCCGCTCGTTGGGATAGAGCGGCGTCAGATTGTCGAAATGAATCTTGTGCCGGATCTTCTCCGGATCGTCGAAATTGATCGTATTGACCTTGAGCAGGGCGAAATAGCGCTCGCCCTCCTTGGGGCTGCGGATCGGCCCCTCGACGGTGTCGCCGGTCTTCAGCGAGAAGCGGCGAAGCTGCGACGGCGAGATGTAGATGTCGTCGGGACCGGGCAGGTAGTTGGCGTTGGCCGAGCGCAGGAAGCCGAAACCGTCCTGCAGCACCTCGACGACGCCCTCGCCGATGATCTCGATGTCCTGCGCGGCGAGCTTTTTCAGGATCGCGAACATCAGCTCCTGCTTGCGCATCACGCTGGCGTTCTCGACCTCGAGCGATTCGGCGAAGGCGATCAGCTCGGTCGGACCCTTGCTCTTCAGTTCCTGAAGTTTCATTTCCTGCATCGTGCGGACTCTGGAATAGGAAAAAGATGAAGACGCGCGGCGGCGATGTCTGCGGGGAAAGGTCTGCCGGAGGGCAGAGATACATGACGCCATGCGGAGAGGAAGAAGACGACTCTTAACCCCGATGTCGCCGGACCGCAAGCCCGGGAATCGGCGCGGCCGCCCGCAGCGGCCCCGACCGCGTTCCCGGAACAGCCCTGGAACGATCCTAGAACGGCTTGACGATGACCAGGATGACGATGGCGATCATCAGCACCGTCGGCACCTCGTTGACGATGCGCCAGTGTCTTGCCGGCTTGGTGTTACGGTCCTCGGCGAATTTGCGCACCGCCGCCGAAAGATAGCCGTGCACGCCGGAAAGCGCGACCACGGCCGCGATCTTGGCGTGAAGCCAGCCGCCCGAAAAGCCGAACCCCTCCCATGCCAGCCACAGGCCGAGAATCCACGCCACCAGCATCGCCGGGTTGATGATGGCCCGCAGCAGGCGGCGCTCCATCACCTTGAAGGTCTCGGACTTGTCCGACCCGATCTCGGCGTCGGCATGATAGACGAACAATCGCGGCAGATAGAGCATGCCCGCCATCCAGGCGATCACTGCGATGACGTGCACGGCCTTGATCCAGGCATAATAGTCGCCGGAAACCGCCCACAACAGCAGCACCGCCGCCGCCGCCGTCAGCCCGAGCGCGACGACGGCCCGGAACGCCGCCCTGCCGGCGCTGTCCCCGGCCCCGTCCGGGGCACCATGTGGGGCGCCATGTCGGGCGCCGTCCTTCGTCATCGGCCCGCCTCCCTGACCAGCTCGACCATCCTCTCGACATGCTCGACCGGCGTCTGCGGCGTCACGCCATGGCCGAGATTGAAGATCAACGGTCCATCCGCCAATTGCGCCAGAATCGCGCGCACCCGGTCGTCCAGCGCCCTGCCGCCGGCCTGAAGCCGCAGCGGATCGAGGTTTCCCTGCACGGCCCCCTCTTGCTGAAGCCGTTGCGCCTGCGACAGCGGCACGCTCCAGTCGAGGCCGAGCGCAGTGACGCCGGTCCTGTGCCTGTAGCCGTCGTAGAGCGCGCCCGCGCCCTTGGGAAAGCCGATGATCGGCACGTCGGGGTGGACGGCACGCACCCGCTCGACCATGCGCCTGACCGGCCGCACGCAACACGTCTCGAACGATGCCTCGTCAAGGACGCCGGCCCAGGAATCAAAAATCTGCACCGCATCCGCCCCCGCCTCGATCTGGCGGATGAGATAGTCGGCCGAGCGCTCGGCGAGAACGTCGAGCAGCGCCGTCATCTCGGCCGGATTGGCGAACGAGAACAGTCGCGCCGGCGCTTGGTCCGGCGTGCCGTGCCCGGCGATCATGTAGGTCGCCACCGTCCACGGCGCGCCGCAGAAGCCGAGCAGGGTGGTCCTGGCCGGCAGCGTTGCCCGCAGGCGCCGCACCGTCTCGTAGACGGGTTCGAGATTCACGTGAAACGACGCCGGATCGATATCGCCGAGCGCCGCAACCTCGCGCGGCAGGATCGGCGTCATCAGCGGACCGCGGCCCTCCTCGAAGCGGAGATCGCGGCCGAGCGCGTGCGGCACCACGAGAATGTCGGAGAACAGGATCGAGGCGTCGAAATCGAAGCGCCGGATCGGTTGCAGCGTGACCTCCACTGCGAAGTCCGGGTTGTAGCACAGGTCGAGGAAACTGCCGGCCTCGGCGCGGCTGGCGCGATATTCGGCAAGATAGCGCCCTGCCTGCCGCATCATCCAGACGGGAGGCGGAAAGATGGTTTCACCCTTCAGGACGTCGAGGACGATGCGTCTTTCGGACATGCTCGGCTTCTCCGGGTTCGAGCCCTCAATAAAGAAAGAATCTTTTAAAGGAATCTTCTGATTCTACGACTCTGTTGGTAGCGGCAATTGCGGCTTGTCCCCGTTCGTGGCGCTAAACTCAACCGGCAAACCGCCGCAGCTGTCCATTCGCTGGATAGGAAAATTTCAGGGACAGGCTGGATTCTCCCTGAAGAAACAATGGATTGGCCGGGAAGAGCAACGCACGCCTACTGTGGATAAGCCGGGACATGTGCTCCTTTCCCCGCAATCCTCCACAGACCTACGAAAATTTCCGCTCCGGTGCCGATTGTGGACAAGAGGCGGTCTGATACAGTCGCTTCCGGCCGCGGCCCGAATCCGTTCCCGTTTTCCACACTTGCCAACAGGTCCGGGCGATTTCTGTGAACAAGCAGCAGCGCTTCTTTCATCTCCACCTGATTTCCGACGCCACCGGCGAGACGCTGCTCGCCGCCGGCCGCGCCGTCTCGGCCCAGTACAAGGACGCGCGCGCCATCGAGCACATCTATCCGCTGGTCAGGACGGAAAAGCAGCTTCTGAAGGTGCTCGAGGAAATCGACCAGGCGCCGGGCATCGTCCTCTATACCGTGATCGACAAGGCGCTGGCCGGCCTGATCGACCAGCGTTGCGCCGCCATGGGCCTGCCTTGCGTGTCGGTGCTGGAGCCGGTGCTGAGCGTGTTCCAGTCCTATCTCGGCCTGCCCGCCGGGCGACGCGTCGGCGCGCAGCATGTGCTCGACGCCGATTATTTCCGCCGCATCGACGCGCTCAACTTCACCATGGACCATGACGACGGCCAGATGCTCGACAGCGTCGGCGAGGCCGACGTGATCCTGATCGGCATCTCGCGCACCTCGAAGACGCCGACCAGTTTCTATCTCGCCAATCGCGGCATCAAGACCGCCAACGTGCCGATCGTCCTCGGCGTGCCCATCCCGCAGAGCGTGGTCGACGCCTCGAAGCCGCTGATCGTCGGCCTGGTCGCCGCCGCCGAGCGCATCTCCCATGTCCGCCAGAACCGCATCCTAGGCACCTCGGTCGGCTATGATTCGCAAAGCTATGTCGATCGCGGCATCATCGCGCAGGAGCTGGTCCATGCGCGGCAGATCTGCGCCCGCCATGGCTGGCCGATGATCGACGTCAGCCGCCGCTCGATCGAGGAAACCGCCGCCGCCATCGTTGCCCTGCGCGGCAAGCCGCGCTAGCCGGCAACGCCGACCCGGAAAGCCCCGGAAGCTCCCCCGGAAACCATGGAGAACGCCATGTCCGAAACCGTCGTGCTCGCCTCCGGCAGCCCGTTTCGCCGCAGGATGCTGGAAGATGCCGGCCTCGCCGTCGAGCCCGTGCCGTCGCGGATCGACGAACGCGCGGTCGAGGCGGCGGTGGCCGGATCGGGCGTCACCCCGCAGGAGCTGGCGTCGATCCTCGCCGAGGCCAAGGCGCTCGACGTCTGCGAGCGGATGCCCGGCCGTCTCGTCCTCGGCGCCGACCAGACCCTGTCGCTCGACGATTCGGTGCTGCACAAGCCGGCCGACATGGAAGAGGCGCGCCGCCGGCTGCTTCTCCTGTCGGGCAGGACCCACGAGCTGAACAGCGCCATCGTGCTGGCGCGCGACGGCGCGGTGCTGTGGCGTCATGTCGGGGTGGCGCGGCTGACCATGCGGCCGCTCGATCCGGCCTTTGTCGGCCGGCACCTGTCGCGGGTCGGCGAGAAGGCGCTGTCCAGCGTCGGCGCCTACCAGGTCGAGGGCGAGGGCATCCAGTTGTTCGAGGCGATTCAAGGCGATCATTTCACCATTGTCGGCCTGCCGCTGCTGCCGCTGCTGGCGAAGCTGCGCGAACTGGGGGCGATCGATGGTTGACGCGGCAGGCAGCAAGGCTTTCGTCGTCGGCCACCCGATCGCCCATTCGCGCTCGCCGCTGATCCATGGCTACTGGCTGGAAACGCTCGGGCTCCGGGGCAGCTACGAGCGCATCGACGTCCATCCGGACGCCATCGAGGCGTTCCTGCGCGGCCTGCCGCGGTCCGGCTTTGCCGGCGGCAACGTCACCATCCCGCACAAGCAGGCAGCGCTCGGCGCCGCCGACCGGATCGACGAGGCGGCCGAACTGATCGGCGCCGCCAACACGCTGTGGCTGGACGACGGCAGGCTATGCGCCGGCAACACCGACGCCCACGGCTTCGCCGCCAATCTCGACGACCAGGCGCCGCAATGGCGCGCGCGCCGCACCGCGCTCGTTCTCGGCGCCGGCGGCGCCGCCCGCGCCATCCTGTTCGCGCTGCTTCAGGCGGGGTTCAGCGACATCCGCGTCGTCAACCGCACGCTTCCACGGGCGCGGGAGCTGGCCGACCGCTTCGGCGGCTCCGTTTCCGCCCATGGCTGGGAGGCGGTCGCCGAACTTGCCGGCGATGCCGGGCTCGTCGTCAACACCACCTCGCTCGGCATGGCGGGCGCGGGCGGCGGCGCGGGCGGCCCGCCGCTCGACGTCGATCTGCTGCCCGCCGCCGCCATCGTTTCCGACATCGTCTACGTGCCGCTCGAAACGCCGCTGCTCGCCGCTGCGCGGACGCGCGGCCTGGCGGCCAGCGACGGCCTCGGCATGCTGCTGCATCAGGCGGTCCCCGGCTTCGAGCGCTGGTTCGGCGCGCGGCCCGAAGTGACGCCCGAATTGCGCGCGCGCATCGTCGCCGACCTGGAGGGCCGGGCATGATCGTCCTCGGCCTCACCGGCTCCATCGGCATGGGCAAGTCGACCACGGCGAAGATGTTCATCGAGGAGGGCGTTCCGGTCCACGACGCCGACGAGACGGTCCACCGGCTCTATGCCGGCATCGCCGCGCCGCTGATCGAGGCGCGGTTTCCCGGCACGGTCGCCGGCGGCATAGTCGATCGCGAGCGGCTTTCGCGGGCGGTGCTCGGCAACCCGGACGCGATGCGCGACCTCGAAGGAATCGTCCATCCGCTGGTCAGGGCCGATTCGGAAGGCTTCCTCGCCCGCCACCGCACCGCTGGCGCGCCGCTCGTCGTGCTCGACATCCCGCTGCTCTACGAAACCGGCGGCCGCGAACGGGTCGACCGCGTCGTCGTCGTCACCGCGCCGCCCGAGGTGCAGCGCGCGCGCGTGCTGGCGCGCCCCGGCATGAGCGCGGAGAAGTTCGCCGCCATCCTCGCCCGCCAGGTGCCGGACGCGGACAAGCGCGCGGCCGCCGACCACGTCATCGACACTGGCGCCGGCATCGAGGCCGCGCGGCGGGCGGTGAAGGCGCTGGTCGCCGAACTGACGGGGAAAATCCCGGGCTGAACCTTGCCGCGCCGCGCCGCGGCCGCCATGCTCGGCCGTTGAGGAGCGAATCAGATGCGCGAGATCATCTTCGACACCGAAACCACCGGCCTCGACGCGCGCGAGGACCGCATCATCGAGTTTGGCGGCGTCGAGCTGGTCAACCGTTTCCCGACCGGCCGCACCATCCATTTCTACTTCAACCCGCAGGGCCGCTCCGTCCATCCCGACGCCCAGGCCGTCCACGGCATCTCCAACGCCGATCTCGCCGGCAAGCCGACCTTTCCCGAACTGGTGGGCGAGCTCCAGGCCTTCCTCGACGGCGCGATGCTGGTCGCCCACAACGCCAATTTCGACATCGGCTTCCTCGACGCCGAGTTCCGCCGTCTCGGCCTGCCCGCCGTCGATCCGGCGCGCGTGGTCGACACGCTGGCGATCGCCCGGCGCAAGCATCCGATGGGGCCGAATTCGCTCGACGCGCTGTGCCGCCGCTACGGCATCGACAACAGCCACCGCACCCGGCACGGCGCGCTGCTCGATTCCGAGTTGCTGGCGGAGGTCTATATCGAGCTGATCGGCGGCCGCCAGGCGGCGTTCAGCCTCGACGTCCAGCTCGAGACGGCGGCCGCCGCCGGCGAGGCCGAGACCGGCGCGAGCGCCGCGCGCCAGCGCGAAAGGCCGCTTCCCTCCCGCCTCGCTCCGGCGGAGATCGAAGCCCATGCCCGTCTCGTCGCCGGCCTCGGCGACGCAGCGGTCTGGCGCGAGGCCGATCCCTCCTACGCGCAGGCCCCGTCTGCGGAACAGGCATAAAGCGAAAAGCCCGGCGGGGCCGGGCTTCTCTCGGTCTGGAAAGGCGTTTCGGGCTCAGCTCGGCTGAGCCACCTTGGCCTTGGCCTGTTCCTCGGCCATGCGCTGCTGGAACATCTGCGCGAAATCGATCGGGTCGATCATCAGCGGCGGGAAGCCGCCGTTGCGGGTCGAATCGGCGATGATCTGGCGCGCGAACGGGAACAGGAGCCGCGGGCATTCGATGAACAGCAACGGCAGCATGTGCTCCTGCGGGAAGCCGGCGACGCGGAAGACGCCGCCATAGATCAGCTCGACGTTGAACAGCACCTCGCTGTCGGCCGACGCCTTGGCGGCCAGCGTCAGCGTCACGTCGTATTCGGTCTGCGACAGCGGGTTGGCGTTGACGTTGACATTGATGTTGATCCCGGGCGCCTTGTCGCGCGCGCGCAGCGAGTTCGGCGCGCCGGGGCTTTCGAAGGACAGGTCCTTGACATATTGCGCCAGCACGTTGAGCGCGGGCGGCGCGCCGTTGCCGGCCTTGGCCGCGCCGGCCGGCGGGGTGTTGGTTTCTTCCGGTTGCTTGGCCATCGGCCGAAATCCTCTTGCTTCAGCCGGTATCGGCCGGGATCAGATCGCGGGGTTGGCTAGCATGGTGCGCCGGACGTGACAAGCATGCCGTACAAGCTGTCGTTCGGGCGGGCCGTCAATCGTCGTCGCGGCGAAGGCGTCGCCGGGGCTCCTGATCCTGGCGCGAGAAATCCTCGCTGTCGAGGTCGATGGTGCGGTTGCCGTCGCGGCTGAAGCCCGTTTCGCCCGGCCCGTATCCTGTGCCGACGACGACGACGCGGCTGCGCAGGAAACGCCAGACCAGCTCGCGCAGCGGCGGGATGAACAGCAACAGGCCGAGGATGTCGGTGAAGAAGCCGGGGATGACCAGCAGCAGCCCGGCAATGGCGATCATCAGCCCGTGGACCAGTTCGCGCCCGGCCGTGTCGCCCTTTTCCATCGCCTCGCGGATGCGCCCGAGCACGCCGAGCCCCTGGACGCGCAGCAGGATCGCGCCGAGAACGGTCGTCGCGACGACGAGCGCCACCGTCGGCAGCACGCCGACCATGCTGCCGACCAGGGCGAAGCCCGCGATCTCGATGAGCGGCAGGGCGATGATGACGAGGGCGAGAAGCGGCAAGGTCGGGGTTCCGGCTGTCGTGAGGGCGGCTGCGGCGATGGTCGCCATTTCAGATAGGGTGGCAATGCTTTGATTTGAATGATCGGCGGATGCGTTCTATATGCAAAAGAGTTCCGGCGCAGCCAGGCCGCGGCCGGAAGACAGGGATTTGGCGGAACAATGGAAATTTTCGACTTCGGCACGATCTTCTTTCTGGTCGCGGCAATCGTGATATTCGTCCAGTTGCGCAGCGTGCTCGGCCGCCGCACCGGCAACGAGCGCAAGCCTTTCGATCCCTATTCGCGCCGCACGGAAGAGAAGGAAGAGGCCGGGCAGAACGACAATGTCGTGTCGCTGCCGCGCCGCAAGGGCAGCGCCGAGCCCGCGGAAAACGCCTATGCCGCCATCGACGCCGCGGCCGCGCCCGGCACCGAGCTGAACCGGGGCCTGCGCGCCATCCGCGACGCCGACCCGTCCTTCGACCCCAAGACCTTCGCCGACGGCGCCAGGATGGCCTACGAGATGATCGTCATGGCCTATGCCGACGGCGACCGCCGCACCCTGAAGAACCTGCTGTCGCGCGAGGTCTATGACGGCTTCGTCGCCGCGATCTCCGACCGCGAGAGCCGCTCGGAAAAGGTCCAGTCCTCCTTCGTCGGCATCGACAAGGCCGAGATCGCCAATGCCGAGATGAAGGGCACGGAAGCCCATGTCACGCTGCGCGTGGTCAGCCAGCTCGTTTCCGCCACCCGCAACGCCGCCGGCGAGGTGATCGACGGCGATCCCGAGACCGTGGCCGAGGTCAAGGACGTCTGGACCTTCGCGCGCGACACCCGCTCCCGCGATCCCAACTGGAAGCTGGTCGCGACCGAAGCCGACGACTGAGCGTCCCGCCGCGCCATGGCGATCGCCCCGCTGTTCCGCGCCCTGTCGTTCGGCGACATTCCGGGCTGGGCGCATGACGACCACGGCGCGGCGCTCGCCGCCTTTCGCCGCAGCGCGCGCCATGGGCTCGACACGCCCTACCGCACCGGCTCGCTCGGGGTCGAGGCCGGCGCGTTCCATGACGCGTTTGTCGAGGCCGCCGCCGATCCTAACGCAGGCGACGCCCGGGCGTTCTTCGAGCGCCATTTCCGCCCGTTCATGATCGAGCCCGAGGGCTTCGTCACCGGCTTCTACGAGCCGGAAGTCGAGGCCTCGCCGGTTCGCGACGCCCGGTTCGTGGTTCCGTTGCTCGGGGTCCCGGACGATCTGGTGAAAGTGGGCGATGCCGACCGCCCCGCCGGCCTCGATCCGTCCTTCGCCTTCGGCCGCGCCACGGAAGCCGGCATCGTCGAATATCCCGACCGCGCCGCCATCGAGACCGGAGCGCTCGGGAACCGGGCGAAGCCGCTCGCCTGGCTCGCCGACAGGGTCGACGCCTTCTTCATCCATGTCCAGGGAGCGGCGCGGCTGCATTTTCCCGACGGCTCGGTGCGACGCGTCACCTATGCCGCCAAGTCCGGCCATCCCTTCACCGGGCCGGGGCGGGTGCTGGCCGGTCTCGGCGAGATCCCGGCCGGGGACGTGACGATGCAGTCGATCCGCGCCTGGCTGGCAGGGAATCCCGGCCGGGTCGACGAGATCCTGCGCCTGAACCGCTCCTACATCTTCTTTCGCGAGGCCGCGGTCGAGGATGCCGCGCTCGGGTCCACGCTCGGACCTGTGGCGGCGGCCAAGGTGCCGCTTACGCCGGGCCGTTCCATTGCCGTCGACCGCCTGCTTCACACTTTCGCCACGCCGTTCTTCATCGACGCGCCGACGCTCGACGCGTTCGGGGCTGCGCCGTTCCGCCGGCTGATGATCGCGCAGGACACCGGCTCGGCCATCGTCGGCCCGGCGCGCGGCGACCTGTTCGCCGGCTCGGGCGATGCCGCCGGCGCGATCGCCGGCGTCGTGCGCCATGCCGCGCGCTTCTTCGCGCTCGTGCCGCGCGGCCTGGCCGGGAGCTCGAAATGAGCGGCCGCCGCGACAAGAAGCTGACGCGGGAGGATCGCATCCTGTGGGGCAAGGTGGCGCGGTCGGTGACGCCGATGCCCGGCAAGGCGGCCGACGCGGCCGAGGCCGAACCGCCGGACTTCGCCGTCCTGCTCGAGGCGCCGCCCGTTGCGGCGAAGCCGCGCAGGCAGGCTTCGCCGCCGCCCGTTTTCATGCCGCCCTATTCGCCGGAGCGGCAGCCGGCTTCCCGCGCCGCCCACGGCATCGACCGGACGACGCGCGCCAAGCTCGCCAAGGGGCGCGTCGCCATCGAGGGCAAGGTCGACCTTCACGACCTGACCCAGAGCGAGGCGCATGCGCTGCTTCTGTCGTTCCTGCATCGCGCCCACGCCGACGGCCGCCGCCATGTGCTCGTCGTCACCGGCAAGGGCGCGTCGCTCGGCAGCGACGGCATCCTGCGCCGGGCCGTGCCGGGCTGGCTGGCGACGCCGCCGTTCCGGGCGCTGGTCAGCGCCCACGAGCCCGCCGCATCGCGTCACGGAGGCTCCGGCGCGCTCTATGTGCGGCTGCGCCGCCGGGAGGGCTGAAGCGTGACCCCGTTCGGAGAGCGCATGCGCCGGATGCGCGCGGAAAAGGGCGTGACGCAGAAAGAAATGGCGGCGGCGCTCGGCGTCAGCCCGGCCTATCTCTCGGCGCTCGAGCATGGCAGGCGCGGCACGCCGAGCTGGCCGCTGATCCAGAAGATCGTCGGCTATTTCAACGTCATCTGGGACGACGCCGAGGCGCTGGAGCGGCTGGCGTCGTCGTCGCATCCGCGCGTCGTCGTCGATACTGCCGGGCTTTCTCCGCGGGCGACGCTGCTTGCCAACCGGCTGGCCGAGCGGATCGGCGAATTGTCGGAGGACGACATCGGCGCGCTGCTGGCCCGGCTGGACGCGACGGCCGGCCGGCCCGGCTGAACGGTCAGAACAGCTCCTTCAGCTCGTCCAGCCTGTCGTTGACGAACCAGCCGTAATAGTTCTCCTGCGGCAGCCTCGCCGCCTGTCCCTGCGCCGCGCGCTTGCGGTTTTCCGCGTTGAGAGCGCGGGCGCGGGCCTCGGGATTGCCGACATTGTAGAGCGTTGCGGTGATGCCCGGATTCTTCGAGATGTCGAAGTCGGCGATGTCGCGATAGGCGTCGATCGATTTGCGGATCGTCGCCGCGACATAGGCCAGCGTCAGGTCCGGGTCCATGATGGTCCGGTAGACCTGCTGCGGGTTGCCGGGGTCGAGCTTCGGCAGGCCCGAGGTCCTGGCCACGATGTCGCTCATCTGCAACGCGGTCAGCGGGTTCAACTGGCCGATGCCGAAGGTCTGCCCGGCATAGAAGGGCTGGAAGAACACGGCGCTGAAGCGGTTGTTGGGAAACGCCTTGCCGTCCACGGTCTTGCCGCGGAACTCCTTGTCCCACACCGTCTCGCGGCACGACCACAGCTCGTAGCTGTCGCCCTTGCCGTCGCAGGCAGAAAATTGCGGCCGCTGGACGAAGTCGCCGATCGTCTCGCCGCCATGGGAAAAGCTGAAGCTGGACTGGAGGTAGGAGACGGCCTTGACGTAATAGGTCTGGAGCCGGTCGTAGGCGTCGACATTGTAGGTGTGCTCGCCGACGATGGCGCCGACCATGTGCATCGGGTCGATGCCGTATTTCGCCGCGTTGGCGGCGATCTTGTCGCGCAGCGCCTTGTCGTTTTTCAGCAGGGCAAGGACCTTGCGGTACTTGGCCTCGTAGGTCGACTTCAGCGCGCTGGTGCGGATCGACGATCCGGCCGGGACCTCCGGCTGGCTGGCGTTGCGGTTTCCGGGCGGAACCAGCGTCGCGGCCGTGGCGGGCAGGGCCGCCGCCGCGAGGCAGAGGAGCGCAAACAGCCGGATCGTGGACTTCATTGACGGGCTTTCCGGAAGACGTTCGGACGGGGACGGGCAAGATAGGAGGCGCGGCCGCAGGTGTCGAGGCCGGGTCGTTCACTTGCGTGTCAGGACTCGCCCCTCGTCGGCCTGCCGGCCCCCGGCCTTGCCCGCTCCATTCCTTACAGGATGAATCGGGACAAATCCGTGTTCCTGGCGAGGTCGCCGACATTTTTATCGACGAAGGCGGCATCGACCGTCACCTCCGATCCCGAGCGGTCCGGCGCGGTGAAGGAGATCTCGTCCAGAACCCGCTCCATCACCGTCTGCAACCGCCGCGCGCCGATGTTCTCGATCGAGGCGTTGAGATCGACCGCGACGCCCGCCAGCCGGTCGATGGCGTCGTCGGTGAAGGAAAGCGTCACCCCTTCCGTGCCCATCAGCGCCACATATTGCTTGATGAGGCTCGCCTCCGTCTCGGTCAGGATGCGGCGGAAGTCTTGCCTGTCGAGCGCGCGCAGCTCGACGCGGATCGGCAGCCGGCCCTGCAATTCGGGCAGCAGGTCGGACGGCTTCGAGACGTGGAACGCGCCGGACGCGATGAACAGGATGTGGTCGGTCTTGACCGGCCCGTACTTGGTCGCCACCGTCGTGCCCTCGACCAGCGGCAGCAGGTCGCGCTGCACGCCCTCGCGCGAGGGGCCGCCGGAGATGTCGCTGCGCGCCGCCACCTTGTCGATCTCGTCGAGGAAGACGATGCCGTCGTTCTGGGTGGCGGAAAGCGCCCGGGCCACCACCTCGTCCTGGTCGAGCAGCTTGTCGGACTCGTCGTTGATCAGCAGGCCGTAGGATTCCTTGACCGTGGTCTTGCGGGTCCTGGTGCGGCCCCCGCCCATCGCCTTTTGCAGCATGTCGCCGATATTGATCATGCCGACGCCGCCGGGCATGCCGGGAATCTCGAAGCCGGGCATGCCGCCGCTGCCGGTGTCGGCCACCTCGACCTCGATCTCGCGGTCGTCGAGCTCGCCGTCGCGCAGCTTGCGCCGGAACGAATCGCGCGTCGCCGGGCTCGCCGTCTTGCCGACCAGGGCCTCCAGCACCCGCTCCTCGGCGTTCAGATGCGCGCGCGCCTTGACGTCCTCGCGCATCTTCTCGCGCGTCAGGCCGATCGCCACCTCGACCAGGTCGCGGATGATCTGCTCGACGTCGCGGCCGACATAGCCGACCTCGGTGAACTTGGTCGCCTCGACCTTGATGAAGGGCGCGCCGGCGAGCTTGGCCAGACGCCGGGAAATCTCGGTCTTGCCGACGCCGGTCGGGCCGATCATCAGGATGTTCTTCGGCATCACCTCTTCGCGCATCTGGCCTTCGAGCTGCTGGCGCCGCCAGCGGTTCCTGAGCGCGATGGCGACGGCGCGCTTGGCCTCCTTCTGGCCGATGATGTAGCGGTCGAGTTCGGAAACGATCTCGCGGGGGGAAAAATTGGTCATTCTGTCAGGTCTCGCTTGCAGGTCCCGCCCGGCGCGGGCGGGCGCGCATCACTCGGCATCGAGGGTTTCGACGACGAAGTTGCCGTTGGTGTAGACGCAGATGTCGGCGGCGATCTCCATCGCCTTGCGGGCGATGTCCTCGGCGCTCCTGTCGCTGTCGATCAATGCCCGCGCCGCCGCCAGCGCGTAATTGCCGCCCGAGCCGATCGCCATCACCCCGTGCTCGGGTTCGAGCACGTCGCCGGTGCCGGTCAGGGCCAGCGTCACCGACTTGTCGGCCACCAGCATCATCGCCTCCAGCCGGCGCAGGTAGCGGTCGGTGCGCCAGTCCTTGGCCAGCTCCACCGCCGCGCGCATCAGCTGGTCGGGATATTGCTCCAGCTTGGCCTCCAGCCGTTCGAGCAGCGTGAAGGCGTCGGCCGTCGCCCCGGCGAAGCCGGCGATGACGTCGCCCTTGCCGATGCGGCGCACCTTGCGCGCATTGCCCTTCATGATGGTCTGGCCGAGGCTGACCTGGCCGTCGCCGGCGATCACCACCTTGCCGCCCTTGCGCACGGTGACGATGGTGGTCGCGTGCATGGTAAGCTCGTTCGACATATCCGCTCCGATCCTGCCTTCGGCCGGCCGTCGAAGAACGCGCCCGCCGCATGGGCGTCTATGTATGTGCCGGCGGGCCGAATGCAAAGGCCGCGGCGGTTGTGCTTTTCATCGCCCGGCCATGCTGTTAAGACGCCTTCGCCTTTTTGGCGCTTTCTCGGAAGGAAGGACAGGCGATCATGGCGATCACGACCGGCCGCAGGGCGAGCGTTTCGCGCAGCACCAAGGAAACCTCGATCGCGGTCGACGTCGACCTCGACGGCAAGGGCGTGTCGAAGATCTCGACCGGCGTCGGCTTCTTCGACCACATGCTCGACCAGCTCTCGCGCCATTCGCTGATCGACATGACCGTCGAGGCCAGGGGCGACCTCCATATCGACGACCACCACACGGTCGAGGACACCGGCATCGCGCTCGGCCAGGCCATCGCGAAAGCGCTCGGCGAGCGGCGCGGCATCTGCCGCTACGCCTCCATCGACCTCGCCATGGACGAGACGCTGACCCGCGCCGCGCTCGACGTCTCCGGCCGGCCGTTCCTCGTCTGGCAGGTCGGGTTCTCCGCGCCGAAGATCGGCACCTTCGACACTGAGCTGGTGCGAGAGTTCTTCCAGGCGCTGGCCCAGAACGCCGGCATCACGCTGCATGTGACCAACCATTACGGCGCCAACAACCACCACATCGCCGAGACCTGCTTCAAGGCGGTGGCCCGCGCCTTGCGCGCGGCATGCGAGCACGACCCGCGCCAGGAAGGCGCGATCCCGTCCACCAAGGGCACGCTGAACGGTTAGGGCGAAAAGCCATGGCAAGCTATGTGGTGATGGAGCCGCCCCGGGGCGCTGGCGACGCCGGCCGGGAAAGGGCCGTGCTGGTGCGCGACGGCTTCCACGTTCTCGCCTTCGTGCTGCCGGCGCTGTGGCTGCTGTGGCACCGGCTGTGGATCGAGGCGGTCGTCGTCGTCGCCGTTTCGATGGCGCTGTCCGGCGCCGGGTCGGTTGCCGGGCTCGGGCGCGCCGGGCCGGCGCTCGCCTTCCTCGTCGCGCTCTATGCCGGGCTCGAAGGCTCCGCGCTCAGGCTTGCCGCATTGCGCCGGCGCGGCTGGTGCGAATGGGGCGTGGTCGAGGCCGACAACGCCGCCGATGCCGAAATCCGCTATCTCCACGATGCCTTGGCCGGGGAGGGCGACGCGGCCGAGCCCGCCGCCCGTCCCGTCGCGGCCTCGGCCGCGCCGGCCGCTGCACCGTTCGGGCGCGGCGGGCCGGCGCTCGGCCTGTTCGCCTATCCGGGAAAGAACTGACCGTGCGCGTCGCCATCATCGACTATGGTTCCGGCAACCTGCGCTCCGCCACCAAGGCGTTCGAGCGCGCCGCGCACGAGGCCGGCCTCGCCGCCGAGATCGACCTGACCTCGGACGCCGCCCGCGTGGCGAGCGCCGACCGCATCGTGCTGCCCGGCGTCGGCGCCTATGCCGATTGTCGCGCCGGCCTCGACGCCGTGCCCGGCATGGTCGAGGCGATCGAGGAGGCGGCCACGGCCAGGGGCCGGCCGTTCCTCGGCATCTGCGTCGGCATGCAGTTGATGTCCGAGCGAGGGCTGGAGAAGACGGTGACGAGGGGCCTCGGCTGGATCGCCGGCGACGTCCGGGAAATCGCGCCGTCCGACCCGTCGCTGAAGATCCCGCAGATCGGCTGGAACACGATTCACGTGAAACATCCGCATCCGCTGTTCGCCGGCATCCCGACCGGCGAGCGCGGCCTGCACGCCTATTTCGTCCATTCCTACCACCTCGCCGCGGCGAGGGACGACCAGGTGCTGGCCGTCACCGACTATGGCGGGCCGGTGACGGCGGCGGTGGCGATCGGCAACAAGGCCGGCACCCAGTTCCACCCGGAAAAGAGCCAGCGCCTCGGCCTTGCCCTGATCGCCAATTTCCTGCGCTGGAAACCGTAAAGGAGATGCATATGGACAAGAAGGGCTACTGGATCGGGCTGGTCGACGTGACCGACCCCGAAAGCTACAAGGCTTACGTCGCGGCCAACGCCGTCGCGTTCGAGAAGTACGGCGCGCGCTTCGTCGTCCGCGCCGGCCGCAACGAGCAGCCGGAGGAGCCGGCCGGCAACCGCCACGTCGTCATCGAGTTCGACAGCTACGACAAGGCGCTCGAATGCTACCGCTCGCCCGAATACGCGGCGGCGGTCGAATTGAGGAAGGACGCCGCCACGGTGCGGCTCGTCATAGTCGAAGGCGTGTGAGCGATGATCCTTTTTCCGGCCATCGACCTGAAGGAGGGCAAGTGCGTCCGCCTGAAGCTCGGCGAGATGGCGAGCGCCACCGTCTATAACGAGGACCCGGCCGCGCAGGCGAGGAGCTTCGAGGATCAGGGCTTCGAATGGCTGCACGTCGTCGATCTCGACGGGGCCTTCGCCGGCGAGAGCCGCAACGGCGCCGCCGTCGAGGCGATCCTGAAGGCGACGAACAACCCCGTCCAGCTCGGCGGCGGCATCCGCACCATGGCGCATATCGAGGCATGGCTGGAAAAGGGCCTTGCCCGCGTCATCCTCGGCACGGTCGCGGTGCGCGAGCCCGAGCTGGTCGTCAAGGCGTGCAAGGCGTTTCCGGGCAGGATCGCCGTCGGCATCGACGCCCGCGGCGGCAAGGTCGCGGTCGAGGGCTGGGCCGAGGCGTCGGAGCTCGGCGCCATCGAGCTGGCGCAAAAATTCGAGGGCGCGGGCGTGGCGGCGATCGTCTACACCGACATCGACCGCGACGGCGTGCTCGCCGGCATCAACTGGAGCGCCACCATCGATATGGCCGAAGCCGTCTCGATCCCCGTCATCGCCTCTGGCGGCTTGGCCTCGATGGCCGACATCGTGCGCATGACCATGCCCGACGCAAGCCGCCTCGAAGGCGCGATCTCCGGCCGCGCCCTCTATGACGGCCGCATCGGCCCCGCCGAGGCGCTTGCCGTTTTGAAGAAAGCAAAGGAGGCCGCCCTGTGACCCTGAAGGCCCGCATCATCCCCTGCCTCGACGTCAAGGACGGCCGCGTCGTCAAGGGCGTCAATTTCGTCGACCTGATCGACGCCGGCGACCCGGTCGAGGCGGCGCGCGCCTATGACGCGGCCGGTGCCGACGAATTGTGCTTCCTCGACATCACCGCCTCGTCGGACAACCGCGAGACCATCTTCGACGTCGTCGCCCGCACCGCCGAGCACTGCTTCATGCCGCTGACGGTCGGCGGCGGCGTGCGCCAGGTCGCCGACATCCGCAAGCTCCTGCTCGCGGGGGCCGACAAGGTCTCGATCAACACGGCCGCCGTCAACAACCCGGATTTCGTCGCCGAGGCCGCCGATAAGTTCGGCAACCAGTGCATCGTCGTCGCCATCGACGCCAGGAAGGTGTCGGGAGAAGGCGAGGCCCCGCGCTGGGAGATCTTCACCCATGGCGGCCGCAACGCCACCGGCCTCGACGCGGTCGAGTTCGCCACCGCGATCGTCGAGCGCGGCGCCGGCGAGATTCTGCTGACCTCGATGGACCGCGACGGCACCAAGGCCGGCTACGATATCGCGCTGACCCGGGCTGTCGCCGACGCGATCCGCGCTCCGGTGATCGCGTCGGGCGGTGTCGGCACGCTCGATCATCTCGTGGAAGGCATCCGCGACGGCCACGCCAGCGCGGTTCTTGCCGCCTCGATCTTC
The DNA here is from genome assembly GCA_039808485.1 of Aquamicrobium sp. Taxonomy (GTDB): domain Bacteria; phylum Pseudomonadota; class Alphaproteobacteria; order Rhizobiales; family Rhizobiaceae; genus Aerobium. The sequence continues at coordinate 25,686 of JBDHTD010000037.1, forward strand.
CATTTCGGCACCTACACCATTGCGCAGGCCAAGCAACACATGGCAAAAGCCGGCATAGAAGTCCGGCTCGATGCCGGAGTCTGAAACGGTGGAGGGGCGCTTGGCCGGTTTCACGCTGGAAGAGCTCGAAAGCATCGTCGCCGCGCGCGGCCGTTCGGGCGCGGCCGATTCCTGGACGGCGAAGCTGTTCGCCAGGGGCATCGACAAGGCGGCGCAGAAGCTGGGCGAGGAGGCGGTCGAGACGGTGATCGCGGCGGTCAGCGGCGACCGCGCCGGCGTCGTCGCCGAGAGCGCCGACCTTCTCTATCACTGGCTCGTCGTGCTGGCGCTGTCCGGCGTGCCGCTCGCCGAGGTCTTGGCCGAGCTCGAGCGGCGCACCGGGCAATCCGGCGTCGCCGAAAAAGCCGCGCGTCCGGCCGGCTGACCCCCCTCTCCCCGCGCGGAGCCAAGACCGTCATGCCGATAGACCGGGCTTCAATCGAGAAATACTCGCCCTATCGGGTGTTCACCGCCGAGCGCTGGGCACAGTTCCGCGACGACACGCCGCTGACGCTGACCGAGGACGAGGTCAGGCGGCTGCGCTCGCTCAACGATCCGATCGACCTCGACGAGGTGCGCAAGATCTACCTGTCGCTGTCGCGGCTGCTCTCTGCCCATGTCGAGGCGAGCCAGCTCCTGTTCCGCCAGCGGCAGGTGTTCTTCAACGGCTCCGACGTCGCCAAGACCCCGTTCATCATCGGCATCGCCGGTTCGGTCGCGGTCGGCAAGTCCACCACCGCGCGCGTGTTGAAGGAGCTGTTGCAGCGCTGGCCGTCGAGCCCGCGCGTCGCGCTCGTCACCACCGACGGCTTCCTGTTTCCCAACGAGGTGCTGCGCGGCAACAACCTGATGGAGCGCAAGGGTTTTCCCGAAAGCTACGACGTCGGCGCGCTGCTGCGCTTCCTCTCGGCCATCAAGTCGGGCGAGCCGCTGGTGCAGGCGCCGCTCTATTCGCACCTGACCTACGACGTGCTGCCGGACGAGTTCGTCACCATCGACCGCCCCGACATCCTGATCTTCGAGGGCATCAACGTGCTCCAGACGCGCGACCTGCCCAAGGACGGCAAGATCGTGCCGTTCATCTCCGACTTCTTCGACTTCTCGATCTATGTCGACGCCGAGGAGGAGACGATCCACAATTGGTACATCGAGCGCTTCATGCGGCTGCGCGAGACCGCGTTCAAGAACCCGGAATCGTTCTTCCATCGCTATTCTCAGCTTTCGGAAGACGCTGCGCGCGCCATCGCAGAAGGCCTGTGGGCCAACATCAACCTCAGGAACCTGCACGAGAACATCCTGCCGACGCGCCCGCGCGCCGACCTGATCCTGCGCAAGGGCACCGACCACCTGGTCGAGGAAGTGGCGCTGAGGAAGCTGTAAAACGAATCCGGCGGCCGAAGCCGCCGGAACGATGTCTTAGAGCAATTCCAGGAAAAGTGCGAAGCGGTTTTCCGTTCGGAATTGCGTCAAAACAAAGGGTTAGACCGTTTCTGCGTTTCCGTGGAAACCTGAAACGGTCTAGCGAAGACCGGAGGCGGCTTACGCCTTGTTGAGCTCCGGAATGCGCAGCACCTGGCCGGGATAGATCTTGTCGGGGTGGGTCAGCATCGGCTTGTTGGCCTCGAAGATGACGGTGTGCTTGGCGCCCTTGCCCTTGCCGTAATGGGCTTCGGCGATCTTCCAGAGGTTGTCGCCCTTCTTGACGGTGTAGAACACCGGCTCCTTCTCGCCGCCGCCGGTCTCGTCGACCACGAGCTGGGTTTCGACCTTGGAGACGCCCAGCGTGTTGCCGACCGCGATCACCGCCTTCTCGAACGCGGTCTGGTCGGCGACCGAGCCCTTCAGGATCGCCTTGTCGCCGACGACCTCGATCTCGACCTTGTCGGTGCCGAGATTGTGCTTGTCCAGTTCCTTCTTCAGCTCGTCGACGCTCGGCGCCGCCTCGGCGCTGCCGATACCGAGCTTCTCGCCGACCGACTTGACGAAATCAAAAAGTCCCATGCCGCAGTCTCCGTTCTCGCTGCTGAATTCGCTCGCTGCTGAATTCGATCGTCCCTCGGGCGTGAATGTGGCGCAACGGCGCCGAAATTGAAAGTGTTAATGCTGCATGGCAGCAATATCTATTCCGGCCCGACCTTGCCGCGCATGCGCTTGATCCCGGCGCGGCCGGCCTTTTCCTTCAGCCGGCGCTCGACCGCGCCTTTCGACGGCTTCGTCTTCCTGCGCGGCTTGGGCGGCGGCTCGGCCGCCCTGGCCAGAAGCGCGACCAGCCGCTCGCGCGCGTCGGCGCGGTTGCGCTCCTGGGTGCGGAAGCGCGCCGCCTCGATGACGATGATCCCGTCCTTGGTCGCGCGCTGGCCGGCGAGCTTCAGCGCGTTGTCGCGCACCCGCTCGGAAAGGCCGGGCGAGCGGGCCGCGTCGAAGCGGAGCTGGACGGCGCTCGCCACCTTGTTGACGTTCTGCCCGCCGGGGCCGGAGGCGCGGATGAAGCTTTCCTCCAGCTCGTCCTCGCCGATCTCGACGCCCGGCGCGATGTGAAGCCGGCCGCTTGCCGCCATCGCCGTTCCTTCCGTTATTCAGGCCACATGCCGAACATCGTCTCGTTGCGGCCAAAAGAAAAGGCCCGGCGCGTGGCCGGGCCCGTTCCGGGAGGATGGCGGCGCGGCCTATTCGGCCGCCTCGCGGATGCGCGGCGCGGCGTCGAGCGTGTTGGCGTCGACATGCGCCTCGAACTTGGTGAAATTGGTGACGAACATGCCGACGAGCTTCTTCGCCTGTGCGTCGTAGGCGGCCTTGTCGGCCCAGGTCGAGCGCGGATCGAGGATCGCGGCGTCGACGCCCGGCACCGCGACCGGAACCTCGAAGCCGAAGCTCGGATCGGTGCGGAACTCGACATTGTTGAGCGAGCCGTCGAGCGCGGCCGAAAGCAGCGCCCGCGTCGCCTTGATCGGCATGCGGCTGCCGGTGCCG
>JBDHTD010000038.1:0-28564 GCA_039808485.1 Aquamicrobium sp.
CTGAGATGGGCCGCTGCCTCGTCCAGGCGGACGAGCGCATCGTCGAGAAGGCTGTCTTCTGACATGATTGCTCCGTGGGATTTGAGGTTCAGTTCGGCACTGTGCATAAAATAGGAGCGACGAATGCGCAATAAGAAGTCAGCATTACTGACCTAATTTTTTGCGACATTTGCGCACATATATTTCGCAACAAGCCGCCTGCGCGTTCTTTCGCTGCGCGCGAAGCCCGGAATCGGGCTTCAGGGCCGCTTCTCAAGGTCGCTTCTCAGGGCCGGTCGAGCGAGCTGACGAAGGGCCAGTAGTCGTAGAGCCACAGCAGGAAGGCGGCCGCCCAGAAAATCGCCGCGCCGGCGTAAAGCGGCCCCGGCAGATGGGGGATCGCCCCGAGATCGGGCAGGACGCGCAAGGCGACGGCGACGACCAGGAGGACGAAGCCGATGCGCGTCAACAGCGGGAAGCCGAGCGGCCGGCCGGAATGGAGGAGGCCGGCGATCGACAGCACCATCAGCACGCCCATGCCGAGCCCGCCCATCAGCGACAGGTGCAGCGCCGTCGCCTCGGCCAGCGGCGCGCCGAGACGCGCGGCGCCGAGCAGGATCAGCCCCGCCCCGGCGAAGATCGCCGAACCGGCCAGCGCCAGCAGCTCGGTGCGCGCCGCCTCGCGGCCGACGAAGGCCTCGCCGGCGCGGTCCATGAACGCCGCCCCGGCGGCGACGGCGAGATAGCCGGTGACTTCGCCCGAGAAGCCGAGAAGCTCGCCGCCGATCAGCACCGCGACGAGGCCGGGCGCCAGCGTGATGCGGCCGGGATGCGGCCGGAAGGGCGAGGTCTCCTCGGATGGGTCGAGCACCTGGTTGGTGACGGGCACGGTGATGCGCGCCAGCGCCACGCCGAGCAGGCCGAGAAAGACGAAGCCGGCGAGATGCAGCCACCATTGCGCCAGTTCGTGCTCGCCGAGATGGAAGCCGTAGCGGACGCCGACCAGGCAGACGAGGAGCGCCGAAATCCAGTAGAGGAAGGCGAGCAGGCGGTCGGTGCGCTTGACCCAGGAGGCCCAGACGACATAGGCGGCGAGCGCGGCAAGCCAGGCCGCGTCGGCCGCCGCGCCGAGGAGGTTGAGCGCGTCGGCGCCGAGGAAGCCGACCAGCCGCCCGACGCCCCACAGCCCGGCGAGCGCGTAGAGCCTGCGGCCGCGCAGGCGTTCCGTATCGGTCCATTCGGGAATGGCGGTGGTGATGAAGCCGAGGAGCGCGGCGCCGAACGCGCCGAAGATCATCTCGTGCGCGTGCCACAGGCCCGGCGCGTTGACGCGGGCGAACGGCAGGTCGAGGCCGAAGACGAACACCCACTGGAACGGCCACAGCGTGGAATAGAGCGCGGCCAGCGGAAAGAACAGCCGGAAGCCCTCGTCGGCGAGGACGATGCCGAGCGACGGCGGCTGGCGGGGCGGCGGGACCAGCATCCTCACGCCACCTTGCGCTCGTCGACGTCGTGGATGTGGCGGAACAGCGGATCGTGCTTCAGGAACGCCTGCACGGCGGCGAACACCTCGCCGTCCTCGCGCTCGCCCGGCTCGCCTTCCAGCCTGCGCTCGCCGGCGACGCCCCGCCCCGCGACGTCGAGGACGAGGATGCGGTGGGCGATGCGCGCCGCCTCGATCAGGTCGTGGGTGACGAACAGCGCCGCGAAATGCGCAGCCCGCGAGGCGTCGATGACCAGGTCCTGCATGCGCCGCTTCAGCGCCGCGTCGAGCGCGGTGAACGGCTCGTCGAAGAAGACGAAGTCGGGGTCGACGACGAGCGCGCGGGCGATCGCCACGCGCTGCTGCATGCCGCCGGACAGTTCGACCGGATACTTGCCGAGATCGACGGCGTCGAAGGCGACGCGGGCGGCCGCCGCCCGCGCGCGCCGCGTCCGCTCGGCCCGGCCGACACCGGAAATGCGCAGCGGATAGGCGATGTTGTCGAGCGCGGTGGCCCAGGGCAGCAGGCGCGGGCTCTGGAACACCATGCCGTGGCGACGATAGAAGCGCGCGACCATGCCGCGGCGCGGCTCCATCACGTCGGCGGCGATGTGGACGAGCGTCGACTTACCGCAGCCGGACGGCCCGACCAGCGCCACCACCTCGCCACGCCCGACGGCAAGGTCGATGTCGTCGAGCACCGTGCGGCCGAAATAGGAATGGCCGATGCCGGAAAGGGCGAGCGCGGAAGCCGGCGGCAGGGTCATCGCTTCACCCCCCATGGCAGGGCGGCGGCCCGCCAGCGCTCGAACTCCGAGCGGACGGGATGGACGATGCCGTATTCGAAGGCGATCAGCGCGGTGACGGCGATCATCACCCAGGCGAGCGCGCCGGCGACGTCGAGATTGGCCCGCGCCCGGGCGAGCTCGCCGCCGATGCCGCCGACATTGGCCAGGAGCTCGGCCATCACCGCGACCTTGAAGGCGGTGCCGAGCGAGATGGCGAGCGCGGGGAACAGATGCGCCGCGACATGGCGCAGGCCGAGCGTGGTCAGCCGCCGGACCGGGCCGGCGCCGAAGGCGCGGGCCATGTCGTCGAGGCTGCGGTCGCGCGTCGTCACCCCTTCCGCGACGCCGACGAAGACCAGCGGCAGCGAGGCGATCAGGATGGTGACGACGACGGTGCCGTCGGACGATCCGAACCAGATCATGGCGAGCACGATCCAGGCGATGGGCGGCACCCCGAGCAGCACGGTGACGAGCGGCCGCGCCGCGCGCATGGTCGCCGGCGAATAGCCGGCGGCGAGGCCGAGCGCGGCGCCGGCCAGCGCCGAGACGACGAAGCCCTCGATGGCGCGGCGGCTGGTCAGCACCGCGATGTCCCACGATTTCGGGTCGGCGAGGATGGCGGCCATGGCGTCGAGCGTGGCGAGCGGCGTCGGCAGGATGAAATCGCCGTAGATCTCATGGCCGACCTGCCACAGCGCCGCGAGCAGCGACAGGGCGGCAAGGCCGGACCAGGCCGACCACAGGAAACGCCCCGTGCGCCCGAGCCTGTCCGTCCACGCCGCCAGCATCGCCGCCCGCGCTCCCGGCGCCCTAGAGATAGAAGCCGTCGTCCGGCAGCTTGCCGCCGATGATGGCCGGGTCCGTCTCGGCCAGCGCCGCCAGCATCGCCTCGATGTCGGCGCGCGCGGCGCTGGCGCGGCGGGCGACCAGCTTCGAGGTCGGCAGCGAGGCGACGATGATGGCGGCCGGCATTTCCAGCGCCTCCGAGGCCTGGGCGGCGGCGCGCGCCGGATCGGCGTTGACAGATTCGGTCGCCTTCTCGGCGATGTCCTGGAGCGCGTCGGCGATGCCGGGATTGGCCTCCATGAACGGCACCGTCAGCGCCATGCCGGCCTGCGGCAGCACGGCGGAACCGCCGGTCGCCTCCGCCCACGCCTTCTGCACGTCGATGACCCGGCGCACCGCCTTGCCGCCGGCGGCCCCGCGCAGGATCGCCGCCGAGACCGCGGGCTCGGTCGACAGCACGGCGTCGACCCGGCCCGAGACCAGCAACTGGATCGCCTCGATCGGCGAGCCGGCGCTTTCGATCGTGATGTCCGTGCCGGGCGTCAGCCCGTGATGCGCGAGCAGCCTTGCCATCACCAGATCGGGCATGTCGTTGCGGAACGGCACCGCGAGCGACCGGCCCTTGAGCGCGGGGATGCTCGACAGCGAGGCGTCGGCCGAGATGATGTAGAGCAGGCCGTCGGTCATCACGTTGAGCAGCCGGACCGGCAGGCCGCGATTGTAGAGATTGGCCGCGACCTGGACGGGAAGGATCAGCGCCTGCATCGTGCCGGAGGTCAGGCCGGCGCGCATCTCGTCCGGGTTGCGCCAGACCTTGAACTCGGCCTTGTCGGCGATGCCGGAGAACGCGCCGGAGGCGGCCGCGTGCGCCAGCGTGATCGAGGGGCCGGCGGGCGGGCCGTAAAGCGTCAGCGACGGCAGCTTCGCCGCGGCGGCGCGGCGCACCGCCTGCGGCAGCGCGAGAAAGGCCGAGGCGGCGGCGGTGGCGGCAAGCGCCGAACGGCGGGTGAGGACGGTCCGACCCGATGATGCGTTCTTCGACATGGCAAGCTCCGGAAATTTCGTCGGCCCGGCGCGATCGTCAGGCAGGTTCCTTATAAACTTGCATATAGAACTCCAGTTTGTTGCAGATCAAGCAGCCTTTGCATCCGCGACAATTGATCCCGCCGCCGATTCGCGGACGGGATCAGGCGTCCTCCAGCGTCGCCGCCTTCTCCGGCAGCGTGGCCGCCGCCTCGGCGGCTTGCGGCGCGACCGGCTCCAGATGCGCCTGGAAATGGCGCAGCACCGGCGGTTCCCAGACGATGCGATAGCCGCGCGCGATCCGGCGGGCGCGCGCGGCTATCGCGGCGAGCGCCTCGGCGACGACGTCGAGATGCGACCGGGTGTAGACCCGGCGCGGAATCGCCAGCCGCGTGAACTCGAACTCCGAGCGCAACTGGCGGCCGGTGTCGGGATCGTTGCCGAGCATGAACGAGCCGATGTCGCAGGCGCGGATGCCGGCCTCGCGGTAGAGCTCGACCGCCAGCACCTGCCCCGGAAACTCCGTATAGGGAATGTGCGGGAACATGGCCGCGGCATCGACGAAGAGGCCGTGGCCGCCGGCCGGCGACTGGTAGGCGACGCCGGCCTCGTCCAGCCGCGCGGCGAGATACTCGACCTGGCCGACGCGATAGCGCAGATAGTCCTCGTCGATGCCCTCGTGGAGACCGATGGCCAGCGCCTCGAGGTCGCGCCCGGAAAGGCCGCCATAGGTATAGAAGCCCTCATAGGAGATGCAGGCGGCCTTGATCCTGCCGACCAGCGGCGAATCGGCGTCGCGCACGCCGACCAGCCCGCCCATGTTGACGATGGCGTCCTTCTTGGCCGACATCGTGAAGGTGTCGGCATGGCTGAACATCTCGCGCACGATGTCCTTGATCGGGCGGTCCCTGAACTCCGGCTCGTCGCGCTTGATGAAATAGGCGTTCTCGGCATAGCGCGCCGCGTCGATGTTGACGGGAATGCCGTGGCGGGCGGCGACGGCCGCCACCTTCCTGATGTTGTCCATCGACACCGGCTGGCCGCCGGCCGAATTGTTGGTGACGGTGACGACGATCAGCCCGACCCTGTCGGCGCCGTGCGCGGCTATCGCCGCCTCCAGCTTGCCGATGTCCATGTTCCCCTTGAACGGCGCGCGGCGCGACGGCTCCCTGGCGGCGTCGACCACGCAGTCGATGCAGCGGCCGCCGGCGAGCTCGACATGGGCGCGGGTGGTGTCGAAGAAGGTGTTGGAGATCGCCACCTTGCCCGGGGACAGGAACAGCGGGAACAGCACCTTCTCGCCGGCCCTGCCCTGGTGCACGGGCTGGATATAGCCATGGCCGAAGATGTCGCGTCCGGCCTCGACCAGCCGGAAATAGGACGCGCCGCCGGCATAGGCCTCGTCGCCGCGCAGCACGCCGGCCCATTGCTCGCCGCTCATGGCGCCGGTGCCGGAATCGGTCAAGAGGTCGATGTAGCAATCCTCGGCGCGCAGGTTGAAGAGATTGTAGCGCGCCGCCTCGATCCTGCGCGCGCGCTCGGCCTCGGACAGGAGCCGGATCGGCTCGACGGATTTGATGCGGAAAGGTTCGGCGACATATTTGACGGCCATGACGAGCTCCTCTGGCAACGGTCATGACACCCCGGTCATCGTCCCATGGCGTGAGGCCCATGGTCCCGACTGGCGGACAGCGTCGGCGTCACGCGCGATTGGCGTGCCGCCCTCGGTTAGGACGAGAATTTTCCCTCAATGTCGGGGAATGTCAAATTAAATGCGAAAATCCGACGAATATTGCGATATAATAGCAATTGTTATCATTCCAGATTCGATATGATATGTTTAGTCGCATCTGGAGGGCTTCGGTTTCTGCGATGCCGGCCAGTCACGAGGAGGCCGCGCATGCCGACCGATAGGCCGCCCGATAGGCCGAACGATACGCCCCGCCCCCGGCGGGCCGCGGCATGGTTCGCCGGCCATGCCCGGCTGGTCGAGTTTCTCGGCCTCGTGCTGGGGCCGGACTACGAGGTCGCGCTGCACGATCTCGGCCTGCCGGACCGCTCCATCGTCGCCATCGCCAACGGCCACGTCAGCGGCCGCACGCTCGGGGCGCCGCTGAGCTCGCTGGCGCTTCAGGCCATCGTCAACCACAGTCGCGAGACGCCCGACAGCCGGCTGAACTACGCCGGCATCGCCGCCGGCCGGCTTCTGCGCTCGTCGACCTTCTTCGTCCGGGACGAGGGCGGAACCCGGGTCGGGCTCCTGTGCATCAATTTCGACGACAGCCGCTATCGCGAGCTGAGCGACCGCATCCTCAAGCTGCGCCATCCCGACATCTTCGTCGACAGCAACTTCGCCTATGACGACGGGACCGGCGAGGTCAGGACGGCCCCCGACGAGACGCAGGCGCAGCCGCTTTCCGAATCGCTGTCCGCCCCGACCGCAGCGCTGCTGCGCCGCACCCTCGCCGCCTTCGCGCGTCCGGGGGAGCGGCTAAGCCGCGCCAAGCGCAACCAGGCGATCCGCGAATTGCACGATCGCGGCTTCTTCCGCATCAAGGGCGCGGTCAGGGATGCCGCGGCGGCGCTGTCCTGCTCCCAGGCGACGCTCTACCGCCACCTCGCCCGCATCGACGAGGAAGGGCACGGCCACCTGGAATAGCGGAAAGGGCGGAATAGCGGGAAGGAAAGGCCCGGACGCGCCGAGCCGGCCGGCGCGAGGCGGCAGCCGGCCTGAAACGAAAGAACCCGGCGGTTGCCCGCCGGGTTCCTTTTATCCAATCCCGGAAGGATCAGAAGAAGCGCGAGAAGCGGACGAAGCCCGACACGCTGTCGCCATCGAGGCCCGAACCGGCCACGGTGTCGAAGTCGGAGTAGATGACCTCGGTGCGGACGACGAAGTTCTGGACCGGGGTCCAGACGGCGGCCAGCTCAAGCGCCCAGCCGTCGAGGCCGGTGTTGACGTCGGTGCCGGAGAAGTAGAAGTCGTTGAACCACTGCACACCGATCGACGCGCCGAACTGCGCGTTGAACTGGTGGTGGTACGACGCCATGACCGACCACTCGGGGCCGCCCACGGACACGCCACCGCCATGGCCGGCGTTCCACGCGGTCAGACCGGTGTTGCCGAGCGGGTTGTAGATGTTGTCGCTGTCGGCATAGAAGCCGAGCAGGCGGAACGACGAACCCGGCGCGCCCGGAATGTTGTAGTGCAGGCCGGCGGTGACGCCGAAGCCGCTATCCACCGCGTCGCGCCCGGTGCTGTTGATGTCGGAGTCGTAGCCGACCTTCAACCATGCAGCGCCCCAGCCCTGGTTGACGCCAATGACGCCGACGAGGTCGGGCGTGTAGTTGTTGGCAACGTTGTTGGCGTTCTGCGTCTCGTCGAACTCGACCGAGGCCGTGGCGAAGAAGCCGTTCGAGCCCGAGAAGTTGTACTGGATCAGGTGGGTCTGGTGGTAGCCGTAGAAGAAGCCGTTGTCGGTGTGCGAACCACCGGCAGCGACGCCACCCTGCGGGGTGCTGACCCAGGCCGAATCGGTCCAACCGGCGCGGAAGCCGCCGAGCGACAGCCAGGCATGGTTGGTGGTCGGGGCGTTGGCGGCGTTGGTGCGCGACAGGTCGACGCGGGCATAGCCGCGCAGCAGGCCGTACTCGGTCTCCGAACGGGCGTCGAAGTAGATGCGGCCGCGGGCGTGGGACTGCCACTGGTCGGACGCCATGTTGTTGTAGTTGCCATTCAGGCCGAGGGGACCACCGATGTCGCTGTTGCCAGCCGTGCCATACTGCGCGCGGATTTCGCCGCCGATGCGCAGGCAGGTCTCGGTGCCCGGGATGTAGAAGAAGCCGGCGCCGTAGACGTCGCAGATGCGGACGTATTCGACGGGCTCCGGCTCGGCGATGACGATGGCGTCAGCCGCGTGCGCGCCGGTGGCGGCGAGGGCCGCGGTGGCGGAGCCGAGGATAAGGCTCTTGATGTTCATTCTCTGACCTCCAGTCAAAAGTTAAAAACGGGTCTGGGTATTTTTGCTGAAGGACAGCGTTCCCTGCCCCATCCCCAATGCTCGAAAAAGACACGGCAAGCGCCCCTTCTTCGAGCCTGACAATACCCACCGGCGCGCCGCGTTCAACTGCAATCCCCGCCGTCGCCGGGCTATTCGGATGCTATCGGAAATGCCTGTTGCACAAATGACACGATTTCGCCCCCGCCGGAAAGGAACCGTTAACCATCGCCGCGCCGGCCGGGCGCCGGAAGGCCCGGCAACGGCCGAATCCGGGCCTTCGCGACGGCCCGGCGCGGGAGAATCGGGGCAATGGCCGCGGCCGGGGCTGTAGACCCCTTGGTCACGCAACCGAAGGGAGTCGCCGTTGAGCATCGCCTGCATTCCGCCGCCGTCACCGAAACCCGCTTCCAGCCCTTCGTCGGGCGGTGAACGCGGCAGCGATGATCCTTCGACGCACGAACACGGAACGCTTTTCGAGCTCTACGAGGCGTATCACGGGGTCCTGTGGGAGGAGAGCTTCCATAAATACTGCGTCGGGGCCTTCATCCGCGAGATCGACCGGATGCTCGGAAGGGAGCGGCTCGACGATTTTCCGCAGGCGAAGCTCGATCATGTGATCGGGTGCCTGCGCGCCAAGGGCAACGGCAACGCCACCATAAACCGCAAGCTGGCCGCGCTGGGCAAGCTGCTCAAGAAGGCGCACCGGATGGGGCGGCTGAAGAGCCTGCCGCAATTCACCCGCCTGAAGGAGCGGGCGGGGCGAATCAGGTTCCTCGAACACGAGGAGGAGGACGCGCTGTTCCGGGCCATCCGGGCCCGCTCCGAGGAGTACCACCGCCTGGCCGTCTTCCTCGTCGACACCGGCGCGCGCCTCGGCGAGGCGATCGGGCTGCACTGGAACGACATCGACGAGGGGCGGGTGACGTTCTGGATCACCAAGTCGGGCAGGAGCAGGACCCTTCCCCTGACGAAGCGCGCCCGGGAAGCGCTGCGGGCGTCGCGGCCTGCCCGCAGGGGGCCGTTCATCCATATAAAGCAGCAGCAGTTCCGCGCCGTGTGGCACGCCGCCCGGCGCGATTGCGGCCTGGGCGACGATGCCGACGTGGTTCCCCATATATTGCGGCACACTTGCGCGTCGCGTCTGGTGCGCGGCGGCATCGATCTGCGGCGGGTGCAGATGTGGCTGGGGCACCAGACGCTCCAGATGACCATGCTCTACGCGCACCTCGCCACGCGGGACCTGGAGGCCTGCCTGCCCGTTCTGGAGGGCCCGTCCAGGACGGGCGCGCATCCCGGCGCGGGATAGGCGTCCGTTCCCGGCCTTTCATTTTTGACTGGAGGTCAGAGAATGAACATCAAGAGCCTTATCCTCGGCTCCGCCACCGCGGCCCTCGCCGCCACCGGCGCGCACGCGGCTGACGCCATCGTCATCGCCGAGCCGGAGCCCGTCGAATACGTCCGCATCTGCGACGTCTACGGCGCCGGCTTCTTCTACATCCCGGGCACCGAGACCTGCCTGCGCATCGGCGGCGAAATCCGCGCGCAGTACGGCACGTCCGACAGCGACGGCGTCGGCTACAACGCCTACGGCATGAACGACGACCGCTGGAACACCCACGCTCGCGCCCGTATCTACTTCGACGCCCGTTCGGAGACCGAGTACGGCCTGCTGCGCGGCTATGCCCGCATCGACGCGACCCGCAGCAACGGCGCCAAGGGCGCCGGCAACGCCGTCAACACCAACCATGCCTGGCTGTCGCTCGGCGGCTTCCGCACCGGCTGGACCGATTCGGCCTGGGTCAGCACCCCGCAGGGTGGCGTCGCCGCCGGCGGTTCGCACTCGGATAGCGGCTTCTTCTACGGCTACCACCAGACCCACCTGATCCAGTACAACTTCTCGGGCTCGAACGGCTTCTTCGCCACGGCCTCGGCGGAGTTCGACGACAATGCCGGTCCGGCCAACTACACGCCCGACTTCGTCGGCGTCGTCGGCGTCAACCAGGGCTGGGGCGCGGTCTGGGCCAAGCTCGGCTATGACGAGGACATCGGCGCCATCGGCGGCGTGCGCCAGGATGGCTGGGGCGCCACCGTCGGCCTCCACTACAACATCCCCGGCGCTCCGGGCTCGTCGTTCCGCCTGTTGGGCTTCTACGCCGACAGCACCAACAACTACAACCCGGGCAACTCCGAGTGGTCGATCATGGCGTCGTACTACCACCAGTTCAACGCGCAGTTCGGCGCGTCGCTGGCGGTCCAGTACTTCAGCGACTTCTATGACACCGGCCTGAAGACCAGCTCCGGCGCCGACGGCTGGGCTCTCGAGCTGAACGCCGTCTGGACCCCGGTCCAGAACTTCGTCGTCCGCACCGAGATCGTCTACACCGACTTCGACCGCGGCCCGGGCGTCGACGACAGCAGCGTGTCGGGCTTCGTCCGCTTCTCGCGCTTCTTCTAATCCTTCCAGGATTGGATAAAAGGAACCCGGCGGGCAACCGCCGGGTTCTTTCTTTTTAGGGCACCATGGATCTCTGGATACCGCTCACGCTTGCCGCCGCCTTCCTGCAAAACCTGCGCTCGGCGACGCAGAAGCATCTCAAGTCGGTGATGGGCACCACGGGCGCGACCTTCGTCCGCTTCGGCTTCGGCCTGCCGTTCGCGCTGCTGTTCCTGTCGCTGACCGTTCTCCTGGGCGGCCACCGGCCGCCGACGCCGAACCTGCCGTTCCTGCTGTGGTGCGGCATCGGCGCGCTCGCCCAGATCGCCGGCACGTTCCTGCTGATCCACCTGTTCTCGTTCCGCAATTTCGCGGTCGGCACCGCCTATTCGCGGACGGAGCCGGCGCAGGCGGCGCTGTTCGCGCTGGTGCTGTTCGGCGAGAAGGTCGGCATCGGCGGCCTCGTCGCCATCGGCATCAGCGTGTTCGGGGTGATGCTGATCTCGGTCGCGCATATGGCGATGACGTGGCGCAACCTCGTCGGCTCGGTGCTGGCCCGCAACGCCCTGATTGGGCTGACCTCCGGCGCAGCCTTCGGCGTGGCCGCGGTGGCCTATCGCGCCGCGTCGCTCGCGCTCGGCGGGCCGAACTTCATCATGCAGGCCGCGATGACGCTGGTTTGCGCGCTCGCCCTGCAAACCGTCGTCATGGGAGCATGGATGCTGTGGAAGGACAGGACGGAGATCGGCCGGATCGCCCGCGCCTGGAAGCCGGCGCTGTTCACCGGCTTCGCCGGCGCCAGCGCCTCCTTCGGCTGGTTCATGGCCATGACCTTGCAGCAGGCGGCGCTGGTCAAGGCGCTCGGCCAGATCGAGATGCTGTTCACCTTCGCGGCCTCGGTCTTCGTCTTCCGCGAACGGATCAACCGCATCGAGATCGCCGGCTGCGCCCTGATCGTCGCCGGCATCCTGGTGCTGGTGCTGTGGAAATAGAGCGCGCCGCGATCTTCCCGATCAGGGCCCGGTCAAGGCACGATCAGGGCCTGATCTGGACATGCTTCAGCGGACGATCAGCGTGCCCGCGCCGTGCTGGGTGAACAGTTCGAGCAGCACCGCGTGCGGCGTCTTGCCGTTCAGGATGACGACGCCCTCGACCCCGCGCTCGATGGCCTCAATGCAGGTCTCGACCTTGGGGATCATGCCGCCGGAGATCGTGCCGTCGGCGATCAGCGCCTTCGCCTCGCCGACCGTCAGCTCGTCGAGCAGGTTCTTGTCCTTGTCGAGCACGCCCGGCACGTCGGTCAGGAACAGGAGCCGCGTCGCGTTGAGCGCGCCGGCGATGGCGCCGGCGAAGGTGTCGGCGTTGATGTTGTAGGTGTGGCCGTCGCGCCCCGGCGCGACCGGCGCGATCACCGGGATCATCTCCGAGCGGGCGAGGAGGTCGAGCAGCGTGCGGTCGACCTCGACCGGCTCGCCGACGAAGCCGAGATCGAGCACCTTCTCGATGTTGCTCTCGGGGTCCTTGACCGTCTTGCGCGCCTTCTCGGCGAACACCATGTTGCCGTCCTTGCCGCACAGGCCGATGGCCCATTCGCCCTCGGCGTTGATGAGCGCGACGATCTCCTTGTTGATCGAGCCGGCCAGCACCATCTCGACGATTTCCACCGTCTTGCGGTCGGTGACGCGCAGGCCGCCCTCGAATTTCGATTCGATGCCCATCCTGGTCAGCATGGCGCCGATCTGCGGGCCGCCGCCATGGACGACGATGGGGTTGACGCCGGACTGCTTCAACAGCGCGATGTCGCGGGCGAAGGCCTTGCCCAGCTCGGTGTCGCCCATGGCGTGGCCGCCATATTTCACCACCACGGTCTTGTTCTCGTAGCGCTGCATGTAGGGCAGCGCGGCCGACAGCAGACGCGCCTGCTCCTCGGCGGTGGCGGAGGCGTCCGCAGGGGTGTCCGTGCGAGTGTCCGTGGGGGTGTCCATGGTCATGGGGGCCGTTCCTCGGGGCTTGCGCTACAGCGTCGTGCCGCGTCTCATAACGGCAACGGCGGGGCGAGACAATCGCCAACATCTGGCCGTCGCTTCGCGAGCCAGCGCGTCACTTCGCCCCGACCGTGACCGCGCGCGGCAGGCGGGCGATCTCGGTGTCGCCGCCCTGCGGCGCGCGCGCCATCAGCACCACCAGATCCGAGGGTTCGAGCGCGCAGACGCTGTGATGCCACACGCCGCGGGAGTAGGTGATGCCGGTGGAAGCGGGCAGGCGGAAGGCGCGCAGGCCCGTGAGATCGGGCGCGCCGTCCGCGGCCGCCGGGCAGACCACCACCGCCGCGCCGCCGCCGGCGAGCGGGATGAAGGTCTGGGCGCTGAACGGATGGCGCTCCATCTCCTCCACCCGCAGCGGCAGCGACACGGGCTGCCCGATCCGGACGACGAACGCGTCGGGCCGCGTTCCCGGATCGGCGTCGAAGACATGGCCGGCCGGCTGGAAGCCGGTCCCGCCCCTGAACCTGAGAAGGGCGCCGAACGGCCTGAAGGCCTCGTCCGAGATCGTCTCCAGGGGATAGTCCATGTCGGTCTCCCTGCTGCTGTCCTCGGCTGGTGTCCCGGGCCGGTGTCCTTGCCCGCCGGCCTTCAGCTTCCGCGCAGGGCGCGCGTCTCGTCGGCAAGCAGCCGTCCATCGGCGTCGAGCGCAACCTTGTAGAGCGCGCGGGCGCTTTGCGCCGTCACGTAGCCTTCGCGGACGTCCTCGGCGACGCGTCCGGCGTCGCGCTGGCGCGGGTCGCCATAGCCGCCGCCGCCGCCGGCGCGCAGCACCAGCGCGTCGCCGACCTTCAGCCGGTGATTGCGGATCTTGGCGTTGGCGCCGGCAACCTCCTCGCCGCCGACCCGCACCGTCACGTTGTTGCCGAGGCCGCTCGCACCGCCGTCGATGCCCCAGGGCGCGCAGTGCATGCGGTCGGCCTGCACGTCGACGGTCACCGGCGACAGGGCCTGCACCACCACCTCGGTGCCGAGGCCGCCGCGCTGGCGGCCGGCGCCGCCGGAATCGGGCCGCAACGCATGCCGCTCGATCAGGATCGGATATTTGGCCTCGAGCTGCTCGCAGGGGCTGTTGTGGGTGTCGCCGTCGTTGGAGCAGACGACGCCGTTCATGCCGTCCTCGTTGTGCTTGGCGCCCCAGCCGCCGCCGGTGGGACCGATGAAGCCGATGAACAGCTTGCCGTCCTTCGGCGATATGCCGTGCATCATCGAAATGACGAGGTCGGCGTGATGCGCGGCGGCGGTGCGGTCGGGGATCGCCTTCGACATCGCCTTGATGATCGTGTCGACGACGGTCATCGGGAAGGTCATCCACCAGCGCATCGCCGCCGGCTTCTGGGCCGAGATCACCGTCCCTTCCGGCACCACGACCTTGAGGCCGCGGAAGCTGCCGTCGTTGATCGGGTAATCGGTCGGCGAGGTCAGGCATTTGTAGGCGACCTGGGCGCAGGAGATGCCGGTGCTGGGGCCGGAGTTGAAGAAGCCGCGCACCTGCGGGCTGACGCCGCTGAGGTCGATGGTTATGCCGTCGTCGGCCTTGATCACCTTGACGCGGATCGGCACCCGGTTGTCGGGATCGACGCCGTCGTCGTCCATGAACGATTCCGCCTCGTAGACGCCGTTGGGGATCGTCGCCGCGCGCGCGCGCGCCGCCACCTCGGCCTGGTCCATGATGTTGCGGATCGCGTCCAGCACTTCTTCGCGACCGTAGCGGCGCAGCATTTCCGAATAGCGCCTGGCGCCGCTGGTCACGGCGATGATCTGGGCGCGCAGGTCCCCCATCGCCCGCTCGGGCATGCGCACGTTCATCCGGATCAGGTCGACCAGCTCCTGGTTGACGACGCCGGCCTTCTGATACTTCATCACCGGCACCTGGAGCCCCTCCGAATAGATGTCGGTGGTGACGCCGCCGAGCACGCCGCCGACGTCGGGCCAGTGCGCCATGCAGCAGGTCCAGCCGCACAGCACGCCCTCGTGGAAGACCGGCATGCTGAAGGTGAAGTGGTTGAGGTGGCTGCCGGTGATGTAGGCGTCGTTGGTGACCAGGATGTCGCCGGGCTCGACCCCGTCGGGGCCGAACTTGTCGAGCTTGGCGCGGATGGTGTTGGCCATGCCGCGGATGAAGCTCGGCAGGCCGATGCCGATCGAGACCGTCTCGCCTTCCGCCGTATAGAGGCCGACGGTGAAGTCGAGCGCCTCGTAGATGATCATGTTGTAGGCGGTGCGCATGAGATTGGTCTTCATCTCTTCGGTCACCGCGATGGCGCCGTTGCGGACGATCTCCGTCAGCACCGCGTTGGCGCGCCTGCCTTGCCCGGCCTGCGCCTCGTTGCGAACCGTCGCCTTGCCGTCCGACATCAGCGCGCTCCTTCGATTTCGATGACGAGATTGCCGAGCCTGTCGACCGTCAGCACGTCGCCCGGCAGGACGACGGTCGTCGAGGCATGCTCCTCGACGAGGGCGGGGCCGACCAGCCGGTCGCCGGCGCGCAAGCCCGAACGCGCCAGCGTCGGCGTGGTCAGGAAGCCGTAGTCGGCGCCGAAATAGACCTTGCGCGCGCCGCGGTCGGCGCCGGGTCCGGGCGCCCCGGTTCCCGCCTCCATCTCCTCGATCGGCGGTTTTTCCATCACGCCGGTGATGCTGGCGCGCAGGCTGACGATCTCCGCCGGCTCGTCGGGCGCCGAGGTTCCGTAGCGTTGCAGGTGAACCTCGTCGAACCGCTGCTTCAGCATGGCCCGGTCGCGCCGCGCCATGACGTCGGACGGGAACTCGACGGTGACGGGATGCTCCTGGCCGACATAGCGCATGTCGGCGGCGAACACGGTCTCCACCCCTTTCGGCGTCGAGCCGCTGGAGCGAAGCGCCTCTCTGCCGGCGCCGGCGAGCTGGTCGAAGATCGCCCCGATCTCCTCGAAGGAGACGCTGTCGAGCGGCCGCAGCCAGGTGCGCACATTGTCGTAGCGCAGGTCGGAGTGCAGCATGCCGAAGGCGCAGAAATGCCCCGGCGCATAGGGAACGATGACGCGCGAGATGCCGATCTCGCGGGCGATCGCGTTGGCGTGCAACGGCCCCGCCCCGCCATAGGCGATCAGCGCGAACGACGCCGCGTCGAGGCCGCGCTCGACGGAGACGCCCTTGACGGCATAGGACATCTTGGTCACCGCGATCTTGAGGATGCCGTCGGCGGCATCCTCGACGCCGAGGCCGAGCGGGCCGGCGACCTCGGTCTCCATGACGCGGCGCGCGGCGTCGAGGTCGAGCCGCATCTCGCCGCCCAGGAAGCGGTCGGGGCTGAGCCGGCCGAGCACCAGGTTGGCGTCGGTGACGGTGGCGAACTGCCCGCCGCGCCCGTAGCAGGCCGGGCCGGGCTCGGCCCCGGCGCTGCGCGGACCAACCTTGAGCGCGCCGCCGATGTCGATCGAGGCGATGCTGCCGCCGCCGGTGCCGACCTCGAACACGTCGACCAGCGGCATCTGGATCGGCAGGCCCTCATTGTAGCCGCCGACCATCGCGGTCGTCGTCGTCAGCACCTGGCCGTCGAGGATCACGCCGGCCTTGGCGGTGGTGCCGCCCATGTCGAAGGCGATGGCGTTGGCGAGGCCGAGCTCGCGGCAGATGGCCTGCGCGCCGATGACGCCGGCCGCCGGGCCCGACTCCAGCATACGCACGCATTGCGACTGCGCCTGGCGCGCGTCGTAAAGGCCGCCGGTCGACTGCACGACCATGAACGAGCCATTGAAGCCGGCCTTTTCGATGTGCCGCTCGATGCCGCGGATATAGCGGCTGACGACCGGGCCGACATAGGCGTTGGCGACCGTGGTCGAGCAGCGCTCGAACTCGCGGTATTCCTGGGAAAGCTCGTGGGAGGCGGTCACGAACGCGTCGGGCAGGCGCTCGGAGACGATCTTCTTGACCGCGATCTCGTGCGCGGGGTTGGTGTAGCAATGCAGGAGCAGGATCGCCACGGCCTCGACGCCCAGCGCCTCCAGCCGGTCGCAGATCGCGTGCACGCCCGCCTCGTCGAGCGGGATATGGACGCTTCCGTCGGCCTTGAGGCGCTCACGCACCTCGAAGCGCAGCGACCGGCGCACCAGCGGCACATGCTTGCGGAAGAACAGGTTGTAGGCGTCGGGCCGGTTGATGCGGCCGATCTCGTAGATGTCGCGGAACCCTTCGGTGATCAGCAGCGCGGTGGCGGCGCCCTTGCGCTCCAGCAGCGTGTTGATCGCCACCGTCGAGCCGTGGAGGAAGGTCGACGCCGCGGCAAACGTCGTTCCCGCCTTCTCGACGCCGCTGGCGATGCCTTCGACCATGTTGCGCGGGGTGCTGAGCGACTTGCCGAGCAGCAGCCGGCCGCTCGAATACTCGAACGCGGCGACATCGGTGAAAGTGCCGCCTATGTCGGCCGCGAGCCTGTCTTGCTGTTGCATGGTGTTCTCTACTGCCTGGATGCGCCCGGCCGCGGACGGCCGGCGGTTGACGGAAGGCCGGCGCGCGTCTGCCGGCACGGGCGCGGCAACCGCGTCACGGCTGGTTGACTTCCCACGCGCAATTCGAGCTAATCGCCATCGACGCCGCCTCCTCTCCGGTGCGCGGCCCACCGCGTCGCCGCGGGTCCGCATTCGGTGCCTCTGGTTTTTAAGTAACGTCGTTACTATAAATGTGCAAGAGGCGAGTTGCCGCGAAGGCGGCACGCCGTTCGTGGCCGGCAGGAAAGGTGGATCGGTGGCATCAGACCCTTTGGACAGGCTGTTCGCGGAGCAGCCGGCCGTGCCGGACGCGACGCGCCGCGCAACGGCGGTCGCGGCGCTGTGGCAGCGGGCGGCGATGGGCCATGCCGTGCTCGGCGGCGGCTGCGCCTGCGGCCTGCCGGCGATGCATGTCTCGGTCGCGGATTTCGAGCTCGACCTGCTCGACTACCTGCGCGCCAGATGGGCGTCCGACCCGGCCGCCGTCGCCCTGATCGACGGCGCGGCGGGCCGGATCGGCGATCTCGTCGCGGCATTGGCGGGCGGCGCGCCGGGGTTGGCGCGCCCGGCGGCCATGCTCGACGACCTCGAGACGGCGATCCGCTCCTTCGCGCCCGAGGTCGGCCCCGGCCGGGCGCAGCGCGCCGGCTGAGCCCGGCCGGGGCCAGCTCTCAGGGCGCGGCCGGCGGCTCGGGCCGCACCAGCGCGGCAACGATCTCGGAGGTGAGGGTCAGGTGCCGGTGCAGCAATTGCGACGCCGCGGCCGCGTCATGCGCCAAGGCCGCCTTCATCAGCGCCTCGTGCTCGGCCAGCGTGTCGCGACTGTCGTGGGAGGCGGTGGTCGACAGGCGCCGGTAGCGCTCGGACTGGTCGTAGAGCATCTGGCGGATCTTGAGGAGCCACGGGCTGTCGCACGCCGCGACCAGTGCGGCATGGAAGGCGGCGTGAACGGCGGCCCAGCCCTCCGACAGCCGCGGCCCGCCCGGCGCGCCGCCGGCTTCCATCATCGGCGTCCGCGCCAGCCGGTGGAAGGCGGCCAGCAATCCCGCCTCCCATTCGACGTCGGCGTTGGCGATGGCGCTTTGCAGGCACATCGTCTCGATCGAGATGCGGGTCCGCGTCAGGTCGGCGAGACCGGGCAGCGAGACCGGAGCGACCGAGAAACCCTTCTGCGGTTCGGCGACGACGAAATCCTCCGCCGCCAGCCGCGACAGCGCCTCGCGGACAGCGCCGAGGCTGACGCCGTGCTCGTCGCACAGCGCGTTGATGCGTAGCCGCGATCCGGGCGGATAGCGGTTTTGCAGGATGGCGTTGCGGAGATCCGCGTAGATGCGTTCCGTATGGTTGGTCATATCCTGCCTGGCCCTGCTCGGCCATGCTCCGGTCCGTCCACGCTATCCCACAACGGACGCGTCTTTGCATCCATCGGTGCGTTTCCATAAAAATATATTTTTTGACTATCGATATTTTTTTGAATAGCAAGATGCAATGCATGGCACCGGCAAGAGGAAGGGCATCATCATGAAGTTCATGGCATTCGGGCAGGACGGGCGGCGCGGCCTCGCGGTCGAGACCAAGGACGGGACGTTCCGCGGCGCGTTCGAGGGCGAGGCCGGCTATCCCGGCGACCTGAAGACGCTGCTGCGCGCGGGCGGCCCGGCGCTTGCCAGGGCCGGCGAAGCGCTGGCGAAGGGCGAGCCGGTCGATCCGGCAGCGGTCACGTTCCTTCCCCCGATCGCCGACCCCGGCAAGATCATCTGCGTCGGCCTGAACTATCGCGACCACGCCAGCGAATCCGGCATGGCAGCGCCGGCGCACCCGACCATCTTCTCGCGATTCTCGTCGAGCCTGATCGGCAACGGCGCGCCGATCGTGCGGCCGTCCGTCTCGACGCAGCTCGACTTCGAAGGCGAGCTGGTGGCGGTGATCGGCAAGGGCGGGCGGCGGATCGCCAAGGCCCACGCGCTCGGCCACATCGCCGGCTATTCGCTGTTCAACGACGCGTCGATCCGCGACTTCCAGCTTCGCACGCCGCAATGGACCGTCGGCAAGAACTTCGATTCCACCGGCCCGTTCGGCCCCTATTTCGTGACCGCCGACGCGCTTCCGGCCGGCTGCAAGGGGCTGCGGCTGGAAACCCGGCTCAACGGCGAGACCGTGCAGAGCGCGTCGATCGACGACATGATCTTCGACATAGAGACGCTGGTGGCCGAGCTCAGCGTCGCCTTCACGCTCGAGCCCGGGGACGTCATCGTCAGCGGCACGCCGTCCGGCGTCGGCATGGCGCGCTCGCCGCAGCTTTTCATGAAGGACGGCGACGTCTGCGAGATCGAGGTCGAGGGCCTCGGCGTCCTGCGCAACCCGGTCGTCGACGGCGCCTGACGAGAACGGCCGACGATAGCGCCGGGAGCGGGCGACCGCTCCCGGCCCTTCCGGATCAGTCCTTCCGCGCCGCGCATTCGGCGGCGCGAAGGGCGAAGACGACCGCCTTGGTCAGGCCGCCGACATAGCCGACGCGGCTTCCGCCCTCGATGCCGGCGGCGGCCGAGCCGGCCGCGAACAGTCCGCCGACGGTGCCGCCGTCCCTGTGCCGCACGCGGCCGTCGGCATCGGTCGCGATGCCTCCCATCGTATAGGTGATCCCGGCGCAGACCCGCAGGGCATGGAACGGCCCGGTGACGGGCATGGCCGCGCCGGCCGGGTCGCTGCGGGGCGGATCGAGCGTTTGCAGCCGATCCTGCGCCAGCGCCGCGTTGTGGGCCTCGACCGTGGCGGCCAGCACGGCCGGGTCCATGCCCGTCTTCGCCGCCAGCTCCGCCAGCGTCGGCGCGCTGACGAGCTTCACCCCGGCGTCGAGGATGTTCGGGTTGGGCGGGATCAGATAGTCGCGGCCCGGGCCCTGCCAGATCGCCTCGTCGAAGACGACGAGGGCGGCATCCGGCCGATCGAGCCGCGCGATCGCGTTGGCGGCGGCGACGCCGCCCAGCCCCTCGTCGGCGAAGCGGCGGCCCTGGGCATCGACGAGGATGCCGGCAGCGGTCAGCAGATCGAGGATCGGATAGGGCCACAGCGCCTCGTCGCCTATCGCCTCCAGGCATTGGACGTGGCCGTAGAAGCAGCCCATCTCGACAAGCTTCGCGCCGGCCGCCTCCGCCATCAGCAGCCCGTCGCCGCGGCCGGTGCCGCCGCCGCGGGTGCAGAGCGCCTCGGGGCGCGGCGAGATGTGGCGGCGCACGAGCTCGGCGTTGCCCTGAAAGCCGCCGTCGGCGATCAGCACGGCCCGGGCGCGCAGCGCCTCGCGGCCGCCGCCATGCTCGACCGTCAGCCCGGCGCAGCGGCCGTCTTCCACCATGAGACCGACCGCGCGCGTTCCCGTGCGCATCCGCCCGCCCGCCGCCGTGAAGCGGGCCGCGAGGTCGCGCAACAGCACGTCGCCGCCCCTGCCCTGCCAGGCCAGCCCCGGCCGCTGGAGGCCGGGCGGGGTCAGCACACGGCTCATCCAGTCGAAGGCGCCGCCCCTGATGAAGCGGGCGCCATGCCCGGAAAGCCATTCGACGGCGCGGCCGGCATCCTCGGCCAGCGCGTCGGCGAGCGCGGCGTCGGCGTGGCCGGCGGTGGCCGCGTCGATCGCCGCGCGCAGGCCCGCTGCCGGGCCGGTCACGTCGTGAAACGCGATATGGAACACGCCGCCGGTCATGCGCGAATTGCACAGATAGCGATCGCCCTCGCCCTGCTCGACCAGCGTCGTCGCCAGGCCGAGCTCGCGGGCGCGGTTGGCGGCGACCAGGCCCGCTATGCCGCCTCCGACGACAATGAGATCGCTCGTGGTTTCGGCTGTCATCCCAGTCTGCCCTCCTCAGCGCGGAAGCAAGGTTTCCGATATCACCTGGACGATTTCGACATAGCTGCGCAGCAGGCCGAACAGTACCGCGGCCGCCCCCGCCGCCAAGGCGAGCGTCCACAGCGGAAAGCCGTAGGCGAGCGACACCGCGGCCCATACGGCCAGCAGCGCCAGCGGCAGCGCGACGGCGACGGCCGCACCGTGGCGCACGATGAACCTGACGGCGGGATAGGTCGGGGTCTTGCTGGTCACCATTCGCTCCCTGAACACCGGCGGCGGCGCTACTCGGCGCCGATCTCGCCCAGATAGGACTGCCTGACGCGCGGATCGTCGCGAAGATCGGCCGCCCTGCCGTGCGCCGTGACCTCGCCCACCGAGAGCACATAGGCGTAGTCGGCGAGTTCGAGCGCGGCTTCCGCGTGCTGCTCGACGAGGATCATCGTCAGCCCGTCGGCCGCGAGCGTGCGCATGACCTCGAATATCCGGTCGACGACCATGGGCGCGAGGCCGAGCGAGGGCTCGTCGAGCAGGAGCAGCCTAGGGTCGGCCATCAGCGCGCGTCCCATCGCCACCATCTGCTGCTCGCCGCCGCTCAGCGTCGCGGCGTGCTGGGTCGCCCGCTCCTTGAGCCGGGGGAAAAGGTCGTGGACATAGGCGAGCCGCTTGCGGAAGCTGTCACCCTTGCCGCCGCGGCGCAGGCGATAGAAGCCGAGCTGGAGGTTCTCCTCCACGGTGAGCGGGCCGAAAAGCTGCCGGCCCTCCGGTATCTGGACGATGCCGAGGTCGACCACGTCGGGCGCGGTGAGCCGGGTGATGTCCTGTCCCTTGAAGCTGATGCTGCCGGCGAAGACGTTGACCAGCCGCGAGATGGAGTTGATGAGCGTCGACTTGCCGGCGCCGTTGGCGCCGACGACGGTGACGATGCTGCCTTCGGCGACCTCGACGGAGACGCCGTGCACGACCTCCAGCTTGCCGTAGCCGGCGTGCAGTCCCTCAACCTTCAGCATGCTTCTTCCCCTGGCCCAGATAGGCCTCGATCACGGCCGGGTTGCGCTGGATCTCCGCCGGCGTGCCCTCCGCGAGCTTGGCGCCGTGGTCGAGCACCACCAGCCGGTGGCAGGTCGACATCACGAAGCGCATGTCGTGCTCGACGAGAAGGATGGTCAGGCCGCGCCCGTTCAGTTCGGTCAGGATGTCCTTGAGGCGCGCCGTCTCGCCGCCGTTGAGGCCGGCCGCCGGCTCGTCGAGCAACAGCAGGGTGGGCTCGCTGGCAAGGCCGCGCGCGATCTCGACCAGGCGCTGCTGGCCGTTTGGCAGGTGCGAGGCGGGCTCGTCGGCGCGGTCCTGGAGCCCGACATAGGTCAGCAGTTCCATCGCCCTGGCGCGCGCCGCGCGCTCGTCCCTCAGCACCGCCGGCCATTGCAGCAGCGGCCGCATGATCCCGTCCTTGAGCCTGGGATGGCAACCGACCATGACGTTCTCGATCACGCTCATGCCCGAGAACAGCCGCACGATCTGGAACGTCCGCGCCATTCCGATCGGGCTGCGCTTGTAGGCGGGATCGCCTTCGACGCGCCGCCCGCGGAAGGTGATCTCGCCCGCGCTCGGCGACAGCAGCCCGGTGATGACGTTGAAGAGCGTGGTCTTGCCGGCGCCATTGGGGCCGATGACCCCGAAGACCTGCCCTTCGGCCACGTCGAACGAGACGCCGTCGACCGCGACAAGGCCGCCGAAACGCTTCGTGACGCCGTTGACGGAAAGAAGGGGCGCGCCGTGCGCGGGCCGCGCGTTCAGGTTTTCGGCCGGCATCAGCGCGCCCCCTGGGTTGTGGCGGCGTCGGCGCCCGCTTCGCCCGCCTGCCCGCGCCGGCGGCGCGTGAAGCCGCCGCTCTCGATGAGGCCGGCGAGGCCCTTGGGCAGGAAGATCAGGAACAGCAGCAGGAAGACGCCGTGGAACAGGACCTCGTAGTGTCCGAACCGGGTGAGGAACTGCGGCATGAGCACCACGAACGCGGCGCCGAGGAAGGGGCCGAGCCGCGTGCCGAGGCCGCCGACCACGGCGATGGTGAGGATATTGACGTTGATGCTGATCGCGGAATAGCTGGGGTCGACGTGGCGGCTGACCAGCGCGTAGCTGATGCCGGCGAGACCGGCGAAAACGGCGCCGAGCGCGAAGATCTTCACCTTGTAGGCGATGGCGTTGATGCCCAGGGCTTCAGCCGCGGATTCGTCGTCGCGGATGCCTTGCAGGGCGCGGCCGACATGCGTGGACATGATGAATGCCTGGACGAGGAAGGCGAGCGCGGCGAAGCCGAGCAGGATGTAATAGAGGCTGGTGCGGCCGATGCCGAGGCCGAGGATCTCGAGCTGCGGCACGCGGATCCCGGCGCTGCCGCCGGTGACGTCGGCCCAGCGCAACGCCACGCCTTCGAGGATGAGGCCGAAGGCGAGCGTCGCCATCGCCAGATAGTGGCTGCGCAGCCGCAGCACCGGCAGGCCGATCACGACGCCGAGCAGCGCGCAGGCCAGCAGGCCGAGCGGCAGAGCGGCGACGAGCGGCAGGCCGAGTCCGGTCTGCATCAGCACCATGGAATAGGCGCCGATGGCGAAGAAGCCCTGCTGGCCGAGCGTCAACTGGCCGGTCAGGCCGAAGATCAGGTTGAAGCTCATGCCGAGGATGGCATAGAGCCAGACCAGCATGACGATGCGCAGCGTGTAGCCGCTGGTGATGAACAGCGGCAGCGCCAGCCCGACCGCCAGGACGATGAGCGCCGGCAGCCACAGCCGGGCGAAGCTTGCGTGACCTGTCTTCATCTTTTTGAAGCCTCGAATTCGCCAAGCAGGCCATAGGGACGCACGAGAAGCACGATCAGGACGAGGCCGAACAGAATCGGCTCCGAATAGAGGCTGGTCCCGTAGCCGGTGACCATGGCTTCGAGCAGGCCGATGAGGATGCCGCCGGCGGCGGCCGCGAACATGCTTCCGAGACCGCCGACGATGGCGGCCATGAAGCCCTTGACGGTGAGGAGCAGCCCCATGGAGAACTGCCCGCCGAGCAGCGGCCCGAGCAGGATGCCGGCAATGCCGCTGACGCCGGCGCTGAACAGGAAGCCGAAACGGATGATGCGTTCGGAGCGGATGCCCATCAGCAGCGCCACCTTGGGGTTGACGCCGGTGGCGCGCACGCACAGCCCGAAGCTGGTGCGGTAGAGCAGCCACCAGAAGCCGGCCATGAGGGCGACGAAGGAAAGGATGATCGCGATCTGCTGCGCCGTCGTGGTCACGCCCGCGATCGTCATCGGCGACAGGCTGAAGACCGGCGGCACGTAGAGTTGGTTCGGCCCCCATATCACCAGCGCGAGGCCGGCGAGGATGACCGCGCCGGCGAAGGTGCCGATGATGACCGTCAGCGGCTCGGCGTTGCGCGCCGCCAGGGCCCGATAGACGAAGCGTTCCAGGCACAATCCCGCGATGAGCAGCACCACGAGCACGCCCGGAACCGCGACGACGCCGGGAAGTTGCAGGGTGACCATGAAGAAGATCGTCATCATGGCGCCGAGCATCACGAATTCGCCCTGGGCGAAATTGATGACCCGGCTTGTGCTGTAGATCAGCGACAGCGAAAGCCCGATCAGCCCGTACACGCTGCCGTTGGTAATCCCTGCCAGAAGCAGGATCGTGAATTTTTCCATCGGGAACCCTTCCGACCGTCACCTCCCGGCCATCAGGGCAATGCGCTCCCCGCAGGTGGCGCCCCGTATGCGGGGCGGGGAGCGCATTGCCTTCAGCGCCGGTCTTGCTTGGGAGCGATCACCTCGCGGGCTTGAACTTGTCCATGTCCGCCTTGATGAGGGACTTGCCCGAATCGGCGACCTCCAGCCAGACGAACCAGCCGGCGTCGGGGGGACCGTGGTGCTCCCCGGGGCCGAAGCTGTAGCGCACGCCCGCCAGGCCGTTGAGCCCGTCGAACTCGCCGATCCTCTCGACGGCGTCGCGGATCGCGGTGCGGGCGGCGGCGACGTCGTCGGCCTCGAGCGCGGCATTCACCTCGGGCGTGTCGATGGCCTCGAAAGCGATCTTGGCGGCGTCATAGCCCATGGCGATGTACATGGTGGGCGGGCGCTGGCCGAAACGGGCGTTGAAGCGCTCGAAGAAGGCCGCGACCTCCGGCCGCTCGGGATCGACGGTGTTGGTGACGAGCGCGCCGTCGCCGGCTTCGGCGGCGAGCTGGCGCAGCGTGTCGTAGAGGGCGATGCGCGCGACCACGCGCGGGATCGTCACGTTGAGCTGCGACAGCGTGCGCAGCACGCGCGCGCCGTCGGCCGGATAGGGCCAGATCACCAGGACCTCGGCGTCGGAATCGCGCACCGTGGCGATCTGCGGCGAGAGGTCGGTGGCGTTGACGTCGTAGACCTCGTGCGAGACGACCTTGACGCCGGCCGCTTCCAGCGCCGCCGTGACCGCGTCGCCGCCGTCGATGCCGTAGGGCAGCGAGTTGTTGACGACCGCCGCCGTCTTGAAGCCCTGCCTCGCGATCACTTCGGCGATCGCGGCCGCGTCCTGGCTGTTCTTGGGTCCGACGCGGAAATGGTAGGGCGTCGACGGCTCGGTGAAGCTGTCGGTGGCGGCCGAAAGGGTGAAGTAGGGAAGCTCGTACTCGTTGATGACCGGGATGACCGCGCCGGTCGGGACCGCCGGGTTGCCGCCGATCAGGACCAGGCCCATGTCGTCCTCGGCAAAGCGCGTCGCGAAGGTCGCGCTCAATTGCGGGTCGGTCTTGCCGTCATAGACCTTGAGGTCGATCTTGCGGCCGGCGATGCCGCCCTTCTCGTTGATCTCGTCGACCGCGAGCTGGACCGCGTGCAGGCCGTCATTGCCGGACTCCGCCGCCGCCCCGCTCATGTCGTCGAGAAAGCCGACCGTGATGGTGTCGATCGCGTAGGCGCTGGTCGACGCCAGGGCGAACGCCGTTATCGCGAGGGCGGCCAGCCCTCGGCGGATTGAACCTTGCTGCATTGTGAACTCCTTCCCATGGATTGCACCGCCGCGACAGCGCCCAAAGCCACTTCCTCCGAGAAGCTTACCCATTTAAGGTAACGGCGTTACCAAACATAATCGGGAAAGATTTGGCGTGTCAACAAAAAGCGCGATCAATAATCCGGAGAGATCGGCCAGATGCTGGACAGCGCCGCGACCGCCGCGCGCAGAGGCTCCTCGAAACGGGCGAAATCCTCCTTCGAGGCGCGCGACATCGGCGCCGCCACGCTCAGCGTGCCGACGCAGCGCTCCGTCCCGTCGACGTCCCGGACCATGATCGGCGCGGCGATGGCGCTGACGCCGAGCTCCATTTCCTCCCAGCTCTGCGCGAAACCGCGCGCGCGCGTCGCGGCAAGCTCCCGCCGCAACGCATCGGGATCGGTGATCGTGAAGGGCGTCAGCGCCGTGAGGTCATAGTCCCGCAGGACCTCGTCCAGCTCGGGCGGCGACAGCGTCGACAGCCATGCCTTGCCGGTGGCGTGGGCGTGGAGCACGATCTCCAGCCCCCATCGCACGTCGATGCGGAGCATGCGCCTGGGGCCGGACGCCGAATAGATCCAGATCGGCTTGCCGTGCTGCACGATGGCGAGCCGCGCCAGCTCGCCGGTCTTCTCGGCCAGCGCCCGGATCGTCGGCTGGCACTGATCGAGCAGGCCGGAAGACGTCATCTGGCGCAGGCCGAGATTGGCGACCTTGAAGGTGAGATGGTAGTGCTGCTGCTTCTCGGACCTGAACAGGTAGTTCTGCCGCTCGAGCGTGCCGAGGATGCGGAAAGCGATGTTCTTGTTGACCTCCAGCCGGCGGGAAATCTCCGATACCGAAAGGCCTTCGTCGGCATCGGCGAGCATTTCGATGATCTCCATCGTCCGCTCGACCGTAACCAGGCTGTCGGCGGCGCTTTCGCCCGTCTTTTCTTTTGTCGTCACGTGTCGCTGTTTCCCTTGTTGGCGCGGAGGCGGAAGCGTTTCAGGGATAGGAGCCTTTCGCCGCGATGCGGCCCGCACGCCGTCCGGACGTGAACGCCCAGCCGAGATGGTGGCCGTGCCCCTCCAGAAGAAGTCCTCCCTGGCCCGTCGAGCCGACGGCGTAAAGCCCCGGTATCGCCTCGTCGTTCCCGTCCAGCACCCGGTGCCGGACATCCACCGCAAGTCCTCCATCAGTCAGGACGACCCATCCCCGGACCGGCCCGAGCGCAAAATAGGGCGGCTGCCCGCCTCCGGCAAGCGCGCCTACGGATTTCTCCAGCGCCGCCGCGGGAACGCCGATGCTGCCGGCGAGGCCCCGGGCGGTGTCCGACTGGTGGAACAGGTCCTTGCGATTGCGCCGGTAGTCCGGGACATAGGCGTAGGCGACGCCCGGCGCCGTCGAGACGAAGTAGGGCCAGGCGGAGAACTTGTCCATCAACGGCTTGTCGAAGACGATAAAGGCCTCCCGCCTCGACTGCCGCGGCACCGCCTCCGAAGCGCCTTCCCTTTCATCGACGAAGCGCTCCCCGTCCCAGTTCACCAGGATGGCGCCCTCGCGGAACATCGTCAGCTCCGGCGCGAGAAAGGTCGTCACGAAGGAGAGGATGAACGGGCGCAGCAGCCAGGCGGGAGCATGGTCGAGCGCCAGCTTCATCGCCTTGGTGAATGCCCGGTAGGGCGGCACCTTCAGCAGCCAGCTCGTCGCGGGCGGCGCGACGAACCGCAGGTGCGGGCCGGCCACCAGCTCGCCGTTCAGCACCCGCCCGCCGGCCTCGATGCCGAGCTGCATGCCGTCGCCGGTATTGGTGGGGTTGATGGCGTCGACATCGGCGACCGCCGGCGCATAGCGCGCCTTGAAGTCACGGCCGGCCGAGTAGTCGCCGGTCGCAAGGATGACACCCTTGCGGGCATGCACCCGGGTCGCGACGCCGTCGATCGCGCAGTCGACGGCGACCACCCGCCCGTCTTCCTTGACGAGACCCTTGACATCGGCATTCATCCTGAGGTCGACGCCGAGCTTCCGGCAGCGCCGGCCGAGATAGTAGATGTAGGCGCGCGAGTTCGGCAGCACGTTGTGCATGCGCGGCTTGCGGTGCGGCGGCTCCGGCATCGGCCCGAAAAAGGTCAGCCCCATCGAGGTCAGCCATCGATAGGTGTCGGGGACGTGCTCGACCAGGACCCGGCGCAGCGCCTCGTTGTCCCTGGCCGCCAGTTCGCCGGCGAACAGCGGCATGTCCTCGAAGTGCTCCTGCGGCGAATCCTCGACGCCGGCCTTCCTCTGCAAGGCGGTGCGGGTCGCCGTGATCGATCCGATCGACAGCCCCGTCGTGCCGCCGAGCGCGGGGTTCTTCTCCAGCAGGATGACCGTTCCGCCGGCTTCGGCCGCCGAGGCCGCCGCGGCGAGACCGCTGCCGCCCCCCCCCACGACGACGACATCCGCTTCCAATCTGCCTCTCATTCGACCTGCACCTCCGGGCCTGCAAAATATAACGGTAACGCCGTTACATTTATTAGTACAGACCCATTCGGCGAAAGGGCAAGAGGGTAAGCGAAGCGGCAGGCTGCCGATCCCGGCGTCCCTTCTGGCCTTGCTTTGTCGTTCACATCAGAGCGGTTTTCTGATCCATTTCTGGATCATACCGACGATGCCTTCGCGGAAGAGGAGGACGGTTATGACGAAGATCGCGCCCTGGATGATTGTGACCCATGCGCCGAA
>JBDHTD010000039.1:0-28500 GCA_039808485.1 Aquamicrobium sp.
GCGCCGTGCTGCGCGACGCGCGCCGCCACCGCTCGCCCAATGCCGGCTGGCCCGAGGCGGCGGTCGCCGGCGCGCTGGGGCTGGCGCTGGCCGGGCCGCGCGCCTATGGCGGCACGATCGTCGACGATGCAATGATGGGCGCGGGCGGCCGCCGCGCGGCGACGCCCGGAGACATACGCCGCGCGCTTGCGCTCTACCGCGCGGCCGACGCCGCGCTGATCGCTCTCCTTGCCGGCATCGCCGCGCTTTTGCTGCTGTAGCGGGACCGAAATCAGCCGCGCTTGGCCTCGACCGTGTCCCAGAACAGGGCGGCGATGTCGGCGCCGCCGAAGCGCTTCACCTCGCGGATGCCGGTCGGCGAGGTGACGTTGATCTCGGTCATGAAGTCGCCGATGACGTCGATGCCGACGAGGATGAAGCCGCGGTCCTTCAGCGACGGGCCGATGCGGGCGCAGATCTCGCGCTCGCGCGTCGTCAGTTCGGTCGGCTCGGCGCGGCCGCCGACATGCATGTTCGAGCGTGAATCGTGCTCGGCCGGCACGCGGTTGATGGCCCCTGCCGGCTCGCCGTCGATCAGGATGATGCGCTTGTCGCCCTTGCGCACGTCCTTGAGATAGCGCTGGACGATGAACGGCTCGCGGAACATCTGCTCGAACATCTCGAGCAGCGAGGCGAGGTTGCGGTCGCCTTCCTGGAGCATGAAGATGCCGGCGCCGCCATTGCCGTAGAGCGGCTTGACGATGATGTCGCCGAACTCGCGGCGGAAGGCGTCGACCTCGCGCACGTCCTTGGTGATCAGCGTTTCCGGCATCAGGTCGGGGAACTCGGTGACGAAGATCTTCTCCGGGCTGTTCCTGACCCAAGCCGGGTCGTTGACCACCAGCGTCTTCGGGTGGATGCGCTCGAGCAGGTGCGTCGTGGTGATGTAGTTCATGTCGAAGGGCGGGTCCTGTCTGAGCAGCACCACGTCCATCTCCGACAGGTCGACGCGCTCGGCCGGCCCGAGCGTGAAATGGTCGCGCTCGACGTCGCGCACCTGCATCGGCTCGGCGCGGGCGACGACCCTGCCGTTCAGCATCGACAGCCTGTCGGGCGTGTAGTGCCACAGCTCGTGACCGCGCCGCTGCGCTTCCAGCGACAGGGCGAACGAAGTGTCCCCGGCGATGGAGACGGTCGAGACGTGGTCCATCTGGACGGCGACTTTGAGCTTCATGGCTGCCCTTTCGGCTGTGTGCTTGCGGTGGGAATCTCTAGAACATCGGCGGGCGCGACGGAAAGGCTTTTAACCCTTTCCGCTAACCGTGAAACCGCAATGACGAAGAAATGAGTTGGTTCGCGCGGTCCGGGGTCCTACCCTTGCGCCAGTGGCAACGGGTTTGGACATGCTCATGAGGATCATTGCAGGCTTTGCCGGCATCGGGGCGATGCTTCTGGCGCTGGCGACGGGCGCGCCGGCCGCGGCGCAGGCCGCGACGCTGGTCGCCCGGGTCGACGTCTCGACGCAGACCATGACGGTCATCCATCGCGGCGAGGTCAAGTATCGCTGGAAGGTCTCGACCGCGCGCAAGGGCAAGGTGACGCCGGCCGGAAGCTGGAGCGCCAAGTGGCTGTCGCGCAATCACCGCTCCAGCCGCTACAACAACGCGCCGATGCCCTATGCGATCTTCTACAACGGCAACTACGCGGTGCACGGCACCAATCAGGTCAGCCGGCTGGGCCGGCCGGCCTCGGCCGGCTGCATCCGGCTGCAAACGGAGAACGCCGCCGTGCTCTACCGCCTCGCCCAGCAGGAAGGGCTGAAGAACACGCGCATCGTCGTCCAGCGCTGAGTTTCAACGCCTGGCGTTCATCGTCGTGAGATGGCGTTCCCAGTCGAGCGCCGAGCGGACGATGCCGTCGAGGTCGTCGAGGCGCGGCGACCAGCCGAGCTCGCGCCGGGCGAGCCCGGGATTGGCGACGACCGCGGCCGCGTCCCCCGGCCGGCGGCCGGCGGTGCGCACGTCGAAGTCGCGGCCGTGGACCCGCCTGACGCTGTCGAGCACCTCGAACACCGAATAGCCGTGGCCGTAGCCGCAATTGGCGACCAGGCTCGTGCCGCCGGCGCGCAGGCGCTCCAATGCCAGCCGGTGCGCGGCGGCCAGGTCGCTGACGTGGATGTAGTCGCGCAGGCAGGTTCCGTCCGGCGTCGGATAGTCGGTGCCGAATACCTCGATATAGGGCCGCTTGCCGAGCGCGGCCTGCCCCGCCACCTTGATCAGATGGGTCGCGCCCGCCGTCGACTGGCCGGTGCGGCCCCTGGGGTCGGCGCCGGCGACGTTGAAATAGCGCAGCGCCGTATAGTTGAAGCCGTAGGCGGCGGAAGCGTCGGCCAGCATCCATTCGCTCATCAGCTTCGAGCGGCCATAGGGCGATTCCGGGTTGAGGGGGGCGTCTTCCAGCACCGGCTCGGCGCCGGCCGCGCCATAGACCGCCGCCGTCGACGAGAAGATGAAATGCTTCACCTTGCCCTTCACCGCCGATTCGATCAGCGACCGCGTCCTGACCGTGTTGTTGTCGTAATAGGCGAGCGGGTCGGCGACCGATTCCGGCACCACGATCGAGCCGGCGAAATGGATGATCGCATCGACGCCGTGGGCGGCGATCAGCTCGCCGACCAGGGCGCTGTCGCCGATGTCGCCCACCACCAGCTTCGCCTCGGGCGCGACGGCCCATTCGAAGCCGGTGGAAAGCCGGTCGAGCACGACCACCTCCTCGCCCGAGTCGATGAGTTCCCAGACCATGTGGCTGCCGATATAGCCGGCGCCGCCGGTGACGAGTACGGTCATGTCTTTTCCCGCTGTTGTTCCTGCGAAGGCTCGCGTGTCCTGCCGCGCAGCCTGACGGCAAAAGGCTAAGAAAGATTTCAGGTGCGGCAGATTGCTGCGCTTGCGGAAAATCAATCCGTCCCCCTGCGTCACGCGCTATAAACGATCCATCTCGCCGTCAAGGCGGACCTTCAGGCAGACCCTCAAGGCAGCGCGAACCTCCTTGCCGCCGCAACCCCGGGACGAAAGCATGAATTACCAACGGTTTTTCGAGGACGCGATCGACCAGCTCCACGCCGAAAGGCGCTATCGCGTGTTCGCCGACCTGGAGCGAATCGTCGGCGCCTTCCCCAGGGCGATCTGGCGCTCCGAGGGGGAGGCGCGGGAAATCACCGTCTGGTGCTCCAACGACTATCTCGGCATGGGCCAGCATCCGGACGTCATCGCCGCGGCGCAGGGCGCGGCGGGCGCGATGGGCTCCGGCGCCGGCGGCACGCGCAACATCTCCGGCACCAACCATCCGCTGGTCGAGCTGGAAGCCGAGCTCGCCGACCTGCACGGCAAGGAAGCCGGTCTCGTCTTCACCTCCGGCTTCGTCTCCAACGAGGCGGCGATCTCGACCATCGGCCGGCTGCTGCCCAACTGCTTGATCCTGTCGGACGAGCTGAACCACGCCTCGATGATCGAGGGCGTGCGCCGCTCGGGCGCCGAGAAGAAGATCTTCCGCCACAACGACGTCGGCCATCTCGAAACCCTGCTCCGGCAGGCCGGGCGCGAGCGCGCCAAGCTGATCGTGTTCGAGAGCGTCTATTCGATGGACGGCGACGTCGCGCCGATCGCCGCGATCGCCGACCTGGCCGAGAAATACAACGCCATGACCTATATCGACGAGGTCCATGCCGTCGGCATGTACGGCAACCGCGGCGGCGGCATCACCGAGCGCGAGGGGCTGGCGCACCGCATCGACGTGATCGAGGGCACGCTCGCCAAGGCGTTCGGCACGCTGGGCGGCTACATCACCGGCAAACGCGAGGTCATCGACGCGGTGCGCTCCTATGCGCCGGGCTTCATCTTCACCACGGCGCTGCCGCCGATGATCGCGGCGGCCGCCACCGCATCGATCCGCCACCTCAAGGTGTCGCAGGGCGAGCGCGAGGCCCAGCAGCGCCAGGCGCAGCGCACCAAGGAGGTGCTGTCGGCCGCCGACCTGCCGGTGATGCCGTCCGAGACGCATATCGTGCCGGTGCTGGTCGGCGACCCCGAGCTGTGCAAGATGGCCAGCGACCGGCTGCTCGCCAGGCACGGCATCTACATCCAGCCGATCAACTATCCCACGGTTCCGCGCGGCACCGAGCGGCTGCGCATCACGCCGACGCCGTTCCACGACGACGCGCTGATCGCGACGCTGAAGGAAGCGCTCACCGAAACGTGGGAAGCCCTCGGCATCCCGTTCCGTAGCGAGCGCAAGCCCGAAGTCGCCGCCCGCTCCGACCGGGTGGTGGCGCTGACCGTGCCGCAGGCGGGCGGCTGAAAAACGTCGATGGTGGGGAACGGGAAAAAGGCGAGGTGAGGCTTCATCCCGCCTTTCCTGCGCTTCAGGCCCGCTCGATCCACTTCCCCAGCCGCTCGGCCGCCTCCTCGATCTGGTCGAGGCGGCGGTGGAAGCAGAGGCGGAAATAGCCTTCGCCGCCGGCGCCGAAGGCCGCGCCCGGCGCCAGCCCGACATTCGCTTCCTCGATCAGCCGGAAGGCGGCGGCGCGCGTTTCCGTCACGCCTTCGATGGCGAAGAACAGGTAGAACGCGCCGGCCGGCGGGATCAGCCGCACCCGGCCGGTGGCGGCGAGACGGTCGCACAGGATGGCGCGCGCCCGCGCCGCCCGTTCGACCTGGCCGGCGACGAAGGCGTCGCCGTGATCGAGCGCCGCGACCGCGCCGCGTTGCAGGAAGGCCGGCGTGCCGGAGCTGGAATACTGCACCAGGTTCTCGAACACCTGCTGCAAATCGGGGTGGATCTTCAGCCAGCCGACGCGCCAGCCGGTCATCGACCAGTTCTTGGAGAAGCTGTTGACGAAGATGATGCGGTCTTCCGGCCCGGCAACGTCGAGGAAGGACGGCGCGCGCGCGGCGCCGTAGGAAAACAGCGAATAGATCTCGTCGGCCACCACCCACAGACCACGCTCGCGGGCGAGCGCGAGGATCGCGGCCAGCGTCTCGCGGTCGGCGACCCAGCCGGTCGGGTTGGACGGCGTGTTGACGAACAGCATCTTCGTCGCCGGCGTGATGCTTGCCGCCAGCTTCCCGATGTCGAGCGCCCAGCCATTGTCGGTATCGTCGAGCGCGACCGGCACCGGCCGCGCGCCGGCGAGCGCCGCGGCTGCGGCGAAGTTCGGCCAGGCGGGGGAGAGATAGACCACCTCGTCGCCCGGACCGGCAACCGCGTCGAGCGCAAGCTGGATCGCATGCATGCCGCTCGAGCAGGCGATGAACTCCTCCGGCCGGTACGCGCCGCCGAAATGGCGGCCATAATAGCGGGCGAGCGCGGCGCGCAGCTCCGGGATGCCGCGCTGCCAGGTGTAGAAGGTTTCGCCGGCGGCGAGCGAGGCGGCCGTCGCGTCGGCGATGAAGGACGGCGTCGGCAGGTCGCCCTCGCCGACCCAGAGCGGGATCAGCCCGTCGCGGCCGCGGGCGAAGTTCATCAGCTCGACGATGCCGCTTTCCGGCGCGTTGCGGGCCTCGGGGCGGAGATGGTCGGTCAGCGACATTAATGTGCCCTCGACAAAACAAAGACCCCGGCCAGGACGGCCGGGGTCGCAAGAAGGATTATCGCGGCCGCTACTTCTTCGCAAGCAGGTCGCGAATCTCGGTCAGGAGCTGGACGTCGGCGGGAGCGGCTGCGGCCTCGGCGGCCTTCTCGGCTTCCAGCTTGCGGCGCAGCGTGTTCACCGCCTTGACCATCAGGAAGATGATCCAGGCGAGGATGAGGAAGTTGATGATGACGGTGATGAAATTGCCGTAGGCGAACACCGCGCCCTGCTCGCGCGCGGCGGCCAGCGTGGTCGCCGTGACGCTCGACGACAGCGGCAGGAAGTAGTTCGAGAAATCGAAGCCGCCGAAGATCGCCCCGACGACCGGCATGATGATGTCGTCGACCAGCGATGAGACGATCAGGCCGAACGCGCCGCCGATGATGACGCCGACGGCAAGGTCCATGACGTTGCCTCTGGCGATGAATTCCTGGAATTCCTTGAGCATCCCGCACTCCTGAGAATGGACCGAAGGAGAATCAGTCCCGAATTGTCCCCCGACGACGACAATAGTGAAAATCGTCGCAGGCGATAAGCGGCAACCAGCGGCTGCGCGGCCTCGCGCAGCCAGACGCTCAGGTGCGTTCGGGAACAGGCTTGTCGGGCGCGTTGCGCGGCGCGTCGCCCTCGAATTCCTTGACCAGCCCCATGAACATGCGGAAGAAGCGCTCCATGTAGCCGATGCCGCGCTCGAATTCCTCCTCGGGCGGCAGGGTGGCCACCGGCGCGCCGCTTTCCAGCGCCGAGACGCGACCTTCGAGCAGGCGCAGCCGCTCGCGTAGCGATTCGGCCTCGGAGGCGGACAGGGCTTCCCGCTCCCCGTCGTTCTGCGCGGCCGGTGCGCAGACCAGCCGGCCGTCGCTTTCGCGGCACAGCGTCATGGCGCCGGTTTGCGTATCGAGCCGGACATAGCCGTTCTGGGTGCGCTCCAGCCGGTAGCGTTCGAGGTCCTGCGCCGAGGCCGGCAGGAGCGCGACGCCGCACAGGGCGGCGGCGCAGGCAAGGGTGGAACCAGATCGCATCGGGGTCTCCATCATGGCGCGGTCGCGAATTCACCGCAGCATTGCGCCGGAAATGCGTCGGCAGCGTGAACGGGACCTCCCCCTTTTCCCGCAATTGCTCTATAGCGCGGGCCATGACGACGCTCATCTACAAGATCGCGCCCCGTGCGCTGTGGCGCGAGGCGGAGGCGAAAGGCGCGTTCGCCGGCGCGCCGGTCGACCTCGCCGACGGCTACATCCATTTCTCCACCGCAGCGCAGGTGCGCGAGACGGCAGCGAAGCATTTTGCCGGGCAGGACGACCTCCTCCTGATCGCCGTCGAGCCGGAGCGGCTGGGCGACGCGCTGAAATGGGAAGTCTCGCGCGGGGGCGCGCTGTTTCCGCATCTTTACGCGCCGCTCGATCCCGCCGCCGCCCGCCGGGTCGAGCCGCTGCCGCTCGGCGAGGACGGCAACCACGTCTTCCCGGAGCTTTGCCCATGATCCCCGGCCTCGACCGCCTCGGCCAGAGGCTCCTGTTTTCCTTCGATCCCGAAACCGCGCACGGCCTGTCGATCGCCGCGCTGAAAAGCGGGCTGCCGCTCGGCTGCGCGCCGGCGCCGGACCCGGCGCTGCGGGTCGAGGTCGCGGGGCTGTCCTTCCCCAATCCGCTCGGCATGGCGGCGGGCTACGACAAGAACGGCGAGGTGCCGGACGCGCTGCTCAAGCTCGGCTTCGGCTTCGCCGAGATCGGCACGGTGACGCCGCGCGCCCAGCCGGGCAACCCGAAGCCGCGCATCTTCCGGCTGGAACGGGACGCGGCCGTCATCAACCGGCTCGGCTTCAACAATCAGGGCCACGATGCCTGCCTCGGGCGCATGGAAGCACGAAAGGGGCGCGCGGGCGTCGTCGGCATCAATGTCGGGGCCAACAAGGACAGCGAAGACCGCATTGCCGACTACCGGCTCGGCGTCGCGCGCTTCGCGGCGCACGCTTCCTATCTCACGGCCAACATCTCCTCGCCCAACACGCCCGGCCTGCGCGATCTGCAAGCGCGGGAGAGCCTCGGCCTGCTGCTCGCCGCGGTCAGGGAGGCGCGCGACGGAGAGGATGCGCGGCTGGGCAAGCGCACGCCCGTCTTCCTCAAGATCGCGCCCGATCTCGATGAGGCGGGGCTCGACGACATCGCGGCCGAAGTGCTGGACAAGCAGATCGACGGCGTCGTCGTCTCCAACACCACGTTGTCCCGCGACGGGCTGGCGAGCGCGGCGAGAGCCGAGGCGGGCGGGCTTTCCGGCCGGCCGCTGTTTTCGCGCTCCACCGCCGTGCTGGCGCGGATGCGGCGCAGGCTCGGTCCGGACGTCGCGCTGATCGGCGTCGGCGGGGTGGATTCGGCTGAAACGGCGGCCGAGAAGATCCGCGCCGGGGCCGATCTGGTCCAGCTCTACACCAGCATGATCTATGCCGGGCCGGCGCTGCCGGGGAGGATCGCGCGCGGACTGTCCGACATCGCGAGACGCGAGGGGATCGCCTCGATCCGCGACCTGCGCGACACCGCGCTCGAAAAGTGGGAAGCCGCGCCGATCGCGTGACGCTCACGCCCTGTGCCGGCGGTTGACGCTGGCCGGGCGGCCGGGAAGCGCCAGCGTCGTGTCGCGGCGCGGGCGCTCGGCCACCACCCTGCCCTTCGCCACCACGCACAGCCGTTCGGCGCGCAGGCGGATCGCCTCGATCCTGTCGCCGGCATCGAGCACGACGAGGCTGGCCTTGCAGCCGGGCTCCAGCCCGTAATCGTCGAGGCCCATGATGGCGGCGCTTTCCTTCGTCACCATGTCGAAGCAGCGCGCCATGTCCTCGGGGCTCGTCATCTGCGCCACATGCAGGCCCATGAAGGCGACATCGAGCATGTCGGCGGTGCCGAGCGGATACCACGGGTCGCGGACGCAATCCTGGCCGAAGCCGACGCGGATGCCGTGGCGCAGCATCTCGGGCACGCGGGTCATGCCGCGCCGCTTCGGATAGGTGTCGTGGCGGCCCTGGATGACGATGTTGATCAGCGGATTGGGGATCGCCGACACCTGCGCTTCCGCCATCAGCGGCAAGAGCTTCGAGACGTAGTAGTTGTCCATCGAATGCATCGAGGTCAGGTGCGAGCCGTTGACGCGGCCTTGCAGGCCGAGCCGCCGCGTCTCGTAGACGAGTTGCTCGACGTGGCGCGACATCGGGTCGTCGGTCTCGTCGCAATGGAGGTCGACCCGCAGGCCGCGCGCGGCCGCGATCTCGCACAGCTCCGTCACCGAGCGGCGGCCGTCCTCCATCGTCCGCTCGAAATGCGGGATGCCGCCGACCACCTCGACGCCCATGTCGAGCGCGCGGATGGTATTTTCCCGCGCGGTCGGGTCGCGGTAGAAGCCGTCCTGCGGGAAGGCGACCAGTTGCAGGTCGATGTAAGCCGATACTTCCCTTTTGACCTCCAGCAGCGCCTCGACCGCCAGCAGCCGGTCGTCGCAGGTGTCGACATGGGTGCGGATGGCGAGCAGGCCCATGGAGACGGCCCAGTCGCAATAGCGCAACGCCCGCTCCTTCACTGCCTCGTGGGTCAGGAGCGGCTTCAGCTCGCCCCACAGCGCGATGCCTTCGAGCAGCGTGCCGGAAGCGTTGATGCGCGGGATGCCGTAGCTGAGCGTCGCATCCATGTGGAAATGCGGATCGACGAAGGGCGGCGAGACGAGGCAGCCGGAGGCGTCGACGACCCGGGCCGCCTGCGCATCGATATTCGGCTCCACCGCCGCGATGCGGTCGCCGGCGATGGCGATGTCGGCAACGGTGCCATCGGGCAGCGTGCCGCCCTTGACGATCAGGTCGAAGCTCATCTCTCGCCTTTCCGGTAGGGGATCATCAATGCCTTCGGATAGGAGGCGCGGCGCGACATGACGACGAGCGCCGCGATCGACAGCACGAAGGGCATCATCAAAAAGAGCTGATAGGGCACGGCGCCGCCGGTCAGTTGTTGCAGGCGCACCTGATAGGCGTCGAAGGCGGCGAACAGGATGGCGCCGAGAGCCGCCTTGCCCGGCCGCCACGAGCCGAACACGACCAGCGCGATGCAGATCCAGCCGCGGCCGTTGATCATCTCGAAGAAGAACGAGTTGAAGGCCGACATGGTCAGGAACGCGCCGCCGACCGCCATCAAGGCGCTGCCGGCCATCACCGCGCCCATGCGCACGGCCGTCACCGAGATGCCTTGCGCCTCGACGGCGGCCGGGTTCTCGCCGGCGGCGCGCAACGCAAGGCCGAGCGGCGTGCGATAGAGCACCCAGGCGACGACGCCGACGGTGACGAAGGCTAAATAGGTCAGCGGCGTCTGGTTGAACAATGCCGGTCCTATCAGCGGGATGTCGGAGAGCAACGGCACGGGCAGCGGCTGGAACGGCGCGATCTTCGGCGGCGAGGTCACTTCCGGCAGCGCGAGGCGGTAGGTGAAATAGGTCAGGCTGGTGGCGAGGAGCGTGATGCCGATGCCGACGACGTGCTGCGACAGGCCGAGCGGCACGGTCAGCGTGCCGTGGACCAGCCCGAACAGCGCACCGGCGAAAGCCGCGACCGCGACGCCCGTCCACAGGTCGCCGCCGGAATAGACCGTCATCCAGCCGGCGAAGGCGCCGACCGCCATGATGCCCTCGATGCCGAGATTGAGCACGCCGGCGCGCTCGCAGATCAGCTCGCCCATGGTGGCGAAGATCAGCGGCGAGGCGATGCGGATGGCGGCGACCCAGAACGAGGCGGTGAACAGGATCTCGAACGCTTCGATCATCGCCTCACCTCCACACGATGCGGAAGCGGGTCAGCATGATCGCCACCACCATGGTCAGCAGCGAGGTCGCGACCATCACCTGCGCGATGTAGGAGGGAACGCCGGCGGTGCGGCTCATGGCGTCGGCTCCGACGAAGATGCCGGCGACGAAGATCGCCGCCGCCACGACGCCGAGCGGGTTCAGCATCGCCAGCATGGCGACGACGATGCCGGTGTAGCCGAAGCCGGGCGACAGGTCCAAGGTCAGGTTGCCCTTGAGCCCCGCCACTTCCGAGAAGCCGGCCAGCGCGGCGAGCCCGCCGGAGATCAGCGCCGTCTTCGCCAGCACGCGGTTGACGGGAATGCCGGCGAAGCGGGCGGCTTCCGGGTTGTGGCCGACGGCGCGCATCTCGTAGCCCAGCGTCGTCTTCTTCATCGCCACCCAGACCGCGACGGCCGCGATCAACGCGATGACGAAGCCGAGATGAAGCCGGCTGCGCGGCACGAGCTTCGTCAGCTGCGCATCGGCGACGATGCGCTCAGACTGCGGCCAGCCCATGCCCATCGGGTCCTTCAGCATGCCTTCGAGCAGCATCGAGACGAACAGGATCATGATGAAGTTGAGCAGCAGCGTGGTGACGACCTCGTCGACGCCGAGCCGGGTCTTGAGCAACGCCGGCCCGAGCAGGAGCAGCGCGCCCGCCGCCATGGCGGCGGCCATGATCACCGGGATCAGGACCGGCGCGGGCAGAGGCAGCGCGCCGGTGCCGAGCACGACGGTGGCGAGGCCGCCGGCATAGAGCTGGGCCTCGGCGCCGATGTTCCATAATTTGGCCCGGAAGGCGACGGCGACGGCGAGCCCGGTGAAGATCAGCGGCGTCGCCCGCGTCAGCGTCTCCAGAATGGCGAAGCGCGAGCCGGCCGCGCCCACGACCACCTGCGCGAAGACGGCAAAGGGCGAGGCCCCCGCCGCCAGCACCAGAGCCGAGGCGATGACGAAGGTGGCGACGACCGCGCCGGCCGGATAGGCGAGCGTCGCGCCGAGCGACGGCGCGGATTTCGGCTCAAGCCGCATGATCCGCCGCCTCCTCCAGCCCGTGGCCGGCCATCAGCTCGCCCAGCTCGCGGATCGAGCGACCGCCGCGCGGCGAGGCGGCCGACAGCCTGCCCTTGAACATCACATGCACCTCGTCGGAGAGGGCGAGAATCTCGTCCAGGTCTTCCGAGATCAGCAGGACCGCCGCCCCCCTCGCCCGCGCTTCCAGCAGCCGGCCGTGGACATAGGCGACCGCGCCGACGTCGAGGCCGCGCGTCGGCTGGTTGGCGAGGATGACGACCGGGTCGGGGTCGAGCGCGCGGCCGAGGATCAGCTTCTGCATGTTGCCGCCGGACAAGAGCCG
Organism: Aquamicrobium sp.; assembly: GCA_039808485.1. Lineage (GTDB taxonomy): Bacteria > Pseudomonadota > Alphaproteobacteria > Rhizobiales > Rhizobiaceae > Aerobium. The sequence goes on from JBDHTD010000039.1 coordinate 11,781, forward strand.
GATGCGGGTGTCCGGCGACGGGCATTTGACATCGTAGTCGCGGATCAGCTCCTCGGCGAAGGCCCGCGCCGCCTTCCAGTCGAGGAAGCCGTGGCGCGAGAAGCGGGACGAGCGGTAGCGCTCGGAGATCACGTTCTCGGTGACGCTCATGTCGGCGATGGAGCCGACGGCGTGGCGGTCCTCGGGGATGCGGGCGATGCCGTGGGCGAGCGCCGCGCGCGGCGACCAGCCGGCGACCGCCTCGCCGCCGATGCGGAGCGTGCCGGCAGATGGCGCGACCGTGCCGGCAAGCAGCGCGGCAAGCGCCGCCTGCCCGTTGCCGGAGACGCCGGCGAGGCCGGTGACGACGCCTTGATGCAGCGTCAGCGACACCCCGCGAAGCGCCGCGCCGCCGGGGCCGGGCGCGGTGGAAACGTCGTCGAGCGCAAGCAGTGGTTTGCCGCGATCAACGGGCGGCACCGGCGGGGCGGCGACCTCCTGCCCCACCATCAGCGCCGCCAGCTCCTGGCGCGTCGCGCCGGCGGTCGCGCGCTCGCCCGAAAGGCGGCCGCCGCGCAGCACCAGCACCCGGTCGCTCACCGCCATGACCTCGCCGAGCTTGTGCGAGATGAAGATGACGGACAGCCCTTTCGCCACCAGCATCTTCAGTGTGCGGAACAGCGCCTCGGTCTCCAGCGGCGTCAGCACCGCCGTCGGCTCGTCGAGGATCAGCACTTTCGCGTCGCGGTAGAGCGCCTTCAGGATCTCGACGCGCTGGCATTCGCCCACCGACAGCGACGAGACCAGCCGGTCCGGCTCGACACCGAGGCCGAAATCGCGCGCGAGCTCGCCGATGCGCGCCCGCGCGGCCGCCCGGTCGAGCCGGAGCGACCACGCGCTCTGGGTGCCGAGCGCGATGTTCTCCAGCACGGTCATGTTGTCGGCGAGGGTGAAATGCTGGTGGACCATGCCGATGCCGGCGTCGAGCGCGGCGCGCAGGTCGCCCGGCGGCAGCTTCCTGCCGAATGCCTCGACCTCGCCCTCGTCGGCGACATAGTGGCCGAACAGAATGTTCATCAGCGTCGTCTTGCCGGCGCCGTTCTCGCCCAGAAGCGCGATCACCTCGCCCGGCATCAGCGCGAGCGAGATCGAATCGTTGGCGACAAGCGATCCGAAGCGCTTGGTGACGCCTGAAATGCGGAGGACTGGAGCGGTCATGAAACCCGAAGGGCCGGCAAACGGGAAGGCGCGCCCCCGCCTTTCATGGCGGGGGCGCGCCGACGGTCAGTTCGACTTGGGCTCGTCGTCGTTGATCTCGATGACCAGCGTGCCGGCCCTGATCGCCGCTTCCTTCTCGGCCACCAGCGCCTTGACCTCGGAGGGTACCTTGTCCTCGAAGGTACCGAGCGGCGCCAGCGAGCAGCCGCCGTCCTTCATGAACGAATAGACGCCATAGTCGGCAGCCTTGAAGGTGCCAGCCTTGACCTCGGCCACGGCCTTGGCCAGCGTCGGCTCGAAGTGCCAAAGCGCCGAGGCCACCACCGTCTCCGGATAGTCTCCTTGCGTGTCGATGACGTTGCCGATGGCGAGGATGCCGCGCTCCTTGGCCGCGTCGGAAACGCCGAAGCGCTCGGCATAGAGCACGTCGGCGCCGGCGTCGATCTGGGCGAACGCCGTTTCCTTGGCCTTGGGCGGGTCGAACCACGAGCCGATGAAGGCGACCTGGAACTTGGCGTCGGCCGCCACTTCCTTCACGCCGGCCATGAAGGCGTGCATCAGCCGGTTGACCTCGGGGATGGGATAGCCGCCGACCATGCCGAAATTCTTGGTCTTCGACATCGAGCCGGCGATCAGGCCGGTGAGATAGGACGCGTCCTGGATGTAGTTGTCGAACGGCGCGAAGTTCGGCACGCCGTCGTCCTGCTTGAAGCTCGAGCCCATCAGGAAGGCGACGTCGGGGTAGTCGCGGGCGACGTCGCGGGCGGCCTGCTCGACGCCGAACACCTCGCCGAGGATCAGCTTGTGGCCGGCCTCGCAATATTCGCGCATCACGCGCTCGTAGTCGTTGTTGGAGACGTTCTCGGAATAGACATATTCGATCTCGCCGGCGTCCCGGGCGGCGTTGGCCGCCTTGTGGATGCGGCTGACCCATTGCTGCTCCACCGGCACGGTGTAGACGGCCGCCACCTTCAGCGCATCTTGCGCGAAAAGCCGCGTCGGCAAGCCGGCGGCAAGGCCGAGCGCGCCGGCGGCCTGCAACAGCGAGCGGCGGGAAACCGGCGGAAGGCCGGACGGACGGCGGGTAGGATCGGGCATTTGACCACCTCTGGTTCGGGTTGTACGGGCAGCACCGCTGTTCTGATTGGGTCAGAAGCTAGGGCAAATTCACCGGAGCGGCAATCGGCGGCGGCGCGACGTCGCGCGCGCGGCCGGCTTTTCCCCATGTCACGGAAAAGATGTCACGGAAAGGATGTCCGCGCCCCGGCGCTTCAGCCGCCGCCGACGGCCCGGGCGATCGCGGCGCGAAACTCGTCGAGCCCCTGCCCCTTCTCCGACGAGGTGGCGAGGATCTCGGGATAGGCGGCCGGGCGCTTCTTCACCTTCAGCGCCGTTTCCTCGACCAGCCGCGGCAGGCCGGCGGCCTTGATCTTGTCGGCCTTGGTCAGCACGATCTGGTAGGAGACGGCGGCGCGGTCGAGCAGGTCCATCACCTCCTCGTCGTTCTTCTTGACGCCGTGGCGGGCGTCGATCAGCAGATAGACGCGCTTCAGCGTCACCCGGCCGCGCAGATAGTCGAAGACGAGCCTGGTCCAGGCGTCGACCTGCGCCTTGGGCGCCTGGGCATAGCCGTAGCCCGGCATGTCGACCAGCGCCATCGGCGGCAGGTCGCCCGCCTCGCCCGAATGGCCGTCCGGCACGAAGTAGTTCAGCTCCTGCGTGCGGCCGGGCGTGTTCGAGGTGCGGGCCAGCGCCTTGCGGTTGACCAGCGCGTTGATGAGAGACGACTTGCCGACATTGGAGCGGCCGGCGAAGGCGATCTCGGCCGGCCCCTCCGGCGGCAGGAACTTCATCGCCGGCACGCCGCGGATGAACACCCACGGGCGGGAGAAGATGTCCGGCAGCATCGGCGCCGCTGTCGTTTCCTCGTTCATGCGCGGCTCCGCCCCTACCGGCCTATCCGCCGGTTCTTCCCCACTTGCCGGCCTATTCGGCCGGTTTGGGCTTCTTCCTGAACAGGCCGACCAGATTGTCCCACAGCTCGATCTTGGCGCCCTGGCGCTTCATGATCACGCCCTGCTGGAGGATCGAGAGCGAGTTGTTCCACGCCCAGTAGATGACGAGGCCGGCCGGAAACGCCGCCAGCATGAAGGTGAAGACCACCGGCATCCAGTTGAAGATCATCGCCTGGGTCGGATCGGGCGGCGTCGGGTTCATGCGCATTTGCAGGAACATGGTCACGCCCATGATCAGCGGCCAGATGCCGATCATCAGGAAGGCCGGCACGTCATAGGGCAACAGGCCGAACAGGTTGAACACCGAGGTCGGGTCGGGCGCGGACAGGTCCCTGATCCAGCCGAAGAACGGCGCGTGCCGCATCTCGATGGTGACGTAGAGCACCTTGTAGAGCGCGAAGAACACCGGAATCTGGATCAGCACCGGCCAGCAGCCCGCGAGCGGGTTGATCTTCTCGGTCTTGTACAGCTCCATCATCGCCTGCTGCTGCTTCATGCGGTCGTCGGCGTATTTCTCGCGGATTTCCACGAGCTGCGGCTGCACCTTCTTCATGTTCGCCATCGACTTGTAGGACTTGTTGGCGAGCGGGAAGAACACCGCCTTGACGGCGACGGTCGTGGCGAGGATGGCGAGGCCGAAATTGCCGAGCAGCTTGAACAGCCAGTCGATCAGGTAGAACATCGGCTTGGTGATGAAGTAGAACCAGCCCCAGTCGATCAGCAGGTCGAAATTGCGGATGCTGCGGCTTTCCTGATAGGCGTCGATCCTGGCCGTTTCCTTGGCTCCGGCGAACACCAGCGTCTCGACGTTGCGCGTCTCGCCGGCGGCGATCTCGACCGGATCGCTGAGATAGTCGGCCTGATAGCGCGGGCGGCCATCGTCGAAATAGGCATAGCGCGGCTGGAAGGCCTGCGCGCCCGAGGGCACCAGCGCCACGGCCCAATACTTGTCGGTGATGCCGAGCCAGCCGTCGTTCGACTTGCCGGGACGGATTTCCCGCGACTCGGCCAGCTTGGAATACTTGATCTCCTGAAGCCCCTCCTCGCCGGTGACGCCGATCAGGCCCTCGTGGAGGATGTAGAAGCCGGCGACATGCGGCGTGCCGATACGCGCGACGCGGCCGTAATTGGCCAGGCTCACCGCCGCGCCGCCCTGGTTGGCGACGCTGTCGGAAACCGTGAACAGATAGTCGTTGTCGACCGCGATGGTGCGGGTGAACGTCAGGCCCCGGTCGTTGGCGAAGGTCAGCGTCACCGGGGTCGAGGGCGTCAGCCTGGCGGTGGCGTCGGCGGTCCAGACCGTGTCCGGCCCCGGCAGCGCGCCGGCGGCCTCGGAACCGATGAAGCCGACCTCGGCATAGAAGCCGTCGGGCAGCGAGGACGGGTTCAGGAGCTCGATATGGGGCGAATCCTTCTCGACCGTCGTGCGGTAGTCCTTGAGGATCAGGTCGTCGATGCGTCCGCCGGTCAGGTTGATCGAGCCGGAGAGGCGTGGCGTGTCGATGACGAGGCGGCTGCCCGCGGCGATCGCGTCCTGGCGCGACAGCGCGCCCGGCACGCCCGCGCCGCCGCCCGGAACGGAGGGCGCCTGGCCGCCGGGCAGGTCGGAGCCGCCGGCAGCCGGGGGAACGTCGGGCTGGGTCGGCTGGGGGGCCTGCGCCTCGGCCTGCTCGGCGGCGATGCGGGCGACCTCGCGCTCGCTCTCGATGCGCGGGTTCATGTAGAACACCTGCCACAGCGTGAGGATCAGCACGGAAAGCGCGATGGTGATGAAGAAATTGCGATTGTTTTCCATGGATTCCTACCGCTGGGATTCCCTAGGCTGCCGGCCGCCGCGCATCCTGCGGGACAATTCGCGCGCGAGATCGTCGAAGGCGGCGTCGAGCACCTCGCGCCGCCCGACGACGACATAGTCGCTGCCGGCGGCCATGTCACCACCGGCCCGGGTCCTCACCGCTTCCTTCAGCCGGCGACGGATGCGGTTCCTGACCACCGCATTGCCGACCTTCTTCGTCACCGTGAAACCGAGGCGCGGCGGGCCGCCGTCGCCACGGTCGAGGGCTTCCAGCAGGAAGAGCGGGCCGCGGCGCTTCTCGCCGCGGCGCACGGCGAGAAATTCCGCGCGCGTCTTCAGGCGAGCGGGGAGCATGCCGGTCGGCCGGGCCGCCATCGTCCGGCCCAGGCGCCGGTCAGGCGGAAAGCCGCTTGCGACCGCGATTGCGGCGGGCGGCGACGACGGCACGGCCGCCCTTGGTGGCCATGCGGGCACGGAAACCGTGGCGGCGCTTGCGAACAAGCTTGGAGGGCTGATAGGTGCGCTTCATTTGTTTAATACCGCGGTGTGCGGCCCTTCTTGGTTCTGACTCGTCATGAGCAGGAGCGTTCGCCCGCCTTCCCGATACGCAAGCGCGGGCAGTGCACAGCCAGCGCCGCGCCGGACCGAAGGCCCGAGCGTCGCGCGCTTATAGGGGCGACCGGGCAAGGTGTCAATGCGACGTCCCCGGGGGTGCTCCCATCTGATGCGGCGCCGGAAATTGGCAAAGCGGCCGCCCTGGCCTATCTTTAGCCCGATCCGGACCGGACCGCCCCGGCGCGGGCGAAAGCAGAAGGACAGGCGACAAAGGGTGCCGCAGAAGATCGACCACCGGCAGGAGACACAGGCGCGCGGCGGCGAGACGGTGCCGCTGGCGCGGGGGCTGTCGACCAAGCTGCTGGTGCTGACCGTGCTGTTCATCATGCTGGCCGAGATGCTGATCTTCCTGCCGTCGCTGGCCAATTTCCGGCTGAGCTGGCTGGAGGAGCGGCTGTCGACGGCGGCCGCCGTCGGCATCGTCCTGGTCGAGAGCGATCCGGCCAGCCTGTCGCACGAGGTGCAGGACGACGTGCTGCGGGCGCTGGGGGCGATGGCGCTGGCGGTGCGCGACGAGGGCGCCTCGCGGCTGCTCGTCGCCGTCGACATGCCGCACGAGATCGACCTCCACATCGACCTCGCGGCGGCCTCGCCGCTCGGCGAGGTGCACGAGGCGCTCTACACGCTGTTCTTCGGCGGCGAGCGGGTGCTGCGGATCGTCGCCCCGATCGACGCCCCCGTCGACGCCGGTGGGCGCGAATTCGAGCTGGTGATGGCGGAAGCCGACCTGCGCAAGGCGATGCTCGCCTATGCACGCAACGTCGCGCTCCTGTCGCTGATCCTGTCGCTCATCACCGCCAGCCTCGTCTTCTACGCCATCCACCGGGTGACGATCCGGCCGATGCGGGCGATGACGCGCTCGATGCTCGCCTTCGCCGAGGCGCCCGACGACCCCGCCCGCATCATCGCCGCCAGCGCGCGCGGCGACGAGATCGGCGTCGCCGAGCGGGAACTGGCCGCCATGCAGGGCCAGTTGCAGCGCATGCTGGTCGAGCGACGGCGGCTGGCCGATCTCGGCCTCGCCGTCTCCAAGATCAACCATGACATGCGCAACATCCTCGCCGCCGCGCAACTGATGTCGGACCGCCTGGCGCGGGTCGACGACCCGGCGGTGCAGAAGCTCGCGCCGCGGCTGGTGCGGACGCTCGACCGGGCGATCTCCTACGCGGAGGGCGTGCTCGCCTATGGCCGCATGCAGGAGCCGCCGCCGGCGCGGCTGAAGCTCGACCTGCGCGACCTCGTCGAGGAGGTGTTCGCGCTCGCCGGCCCCGAGGTCGCGGCGCGCATCGACCTCGTCAACGCGGTTCCACCGGGTTTCGAGATCGACGCCGATCCGGAGCAGTTGCTGCGCGTCCTGTCCAACCTCGTGCGCAACGCGGTCGAGGCGATGTCGGGCGAGGCGATGTCGGGCAGCGACGCGCCCGGCCTCGTCCGGCGACTGACGCTCAATGCCGGGCGCAGCGGCGGCGTCGCCCGCATCCTGGTCGAGGACACCGGGCCGGGCCTGCCGCAGAAGGCGCGCGAGAACCTGTTCTCCGCCTTCCGCGGCTCGGCGCGCAACGGCGGCACCGGCCTCGGCCTCGCCATCGCGCACGAGCTGGTGCGCGCCCATGGCGGCACGCTCGAGCTCATGGAAAGCCGCGGCGGCCGGACCGTGTTCGCGATCGCCATTCCCGACCGGCCCCTCGACCTCGAGGCGGCCCGGCGCGACACGGGGCGCGATCAGGGGCGCGACCCGGGGCGCGACCCGGGGCGTGACATGGCGGGAAGAGGCGCGAAAAGATAGGCTATGGAAACGGGGTGCCGGAGCAGCCAGGTGGGGGGCTTGGGGGGGTTAGCCGCCCCGGCACCGCAATAACCGGCCTCAGCCGGTTTGGTTCCCGCCCCCGGTAAAGAAAAGCCCCGCCTCGCGGCGGGGCTCCAGGGGCAGAGAACTGCCGGAGGATCATGAGGGGAAGGCCCGCATCAGCGGCCGAGCGCCATCCCGAGGATCACGCCGGTCGCGAGGCTGACCAGCAGATAATCGTTGTCCACCTTCACCCATTGCTGGCCCCTGTCCGGCCGCTTCAGCCCGTGGCGCTGGTAGTCGCGCACATGCTGGCGCTTGCGCCAGTCCGGCATCCGCTGGCCCTGCTTCCAGTGATGCCGCTGGGGCGCGGGACGCTCGGCATGATAACGGTGCTTCGGGGCCTGGTATTTGGGCTTGGTCGGCTGCGAATAATGACGGTGCTGGGCCTGGGCGTCGTGCCGGCCCTGCGCCTGCGCCATCGGCACGGCGATCATCGAGACGGCGATGGCGGCAAGGATCGTACGCTTGAACATGGTGGTTTCCTCGTTGTCGATGACGGGAACCATAGGGACCGCCCGATGAACGGGAAATGAATGCCTTCATTAATATTTTGTAATCAAATCAATTGTTTACGAAGGTTAACGGCGTCACAGCCACCGGATCTCCGGCGCGCACGGCAACATCCGCGCGCTTGCGCGGGCAGCGATCGTCCGTGTCGATGGGGAAAGTGGTGCCGCTTGCGTGACTCGAACACGCGACCCCATCATTACGAATGATGTGCTCTACCAACTGAGCTAAAGCGGCTTTTCGGGACGCCGGGGACGTCGCGGAAAACGTGGGCCTGATAACCGCATTGGCGGCAAAACACAAGTGCCGAATGGCGGCCTGCCCGTCGCTGTCGCGATCGCCGGGCGTCGACCGCCGCCCGGTCAGCCGGCCTGCGACAGACAGGCGGCGAAGGAGGTCCCGAGATCGCGGATCAACTCGATGTAGAGTTCCGGCCCGTCGGCGATCTCCGCGCCCAGCGGGTCGAGGACGCCGGTGCGGGCATCCGTGCCCTCGATCGCCACCGAGACCAGCTTCGGCTCGAACTGCGGCTCGGAGAAGACGCACACCGCGCCCAGTTCCCTGACCTTGGCGTGGATCGCGGCGAGACGCTGCGCGCCGGGCAGCACCTCGGGGCTGACCGTGATCGAGCCGACGACATTCATGCCGAAACGTTTCTCGAAATATTGATAGGCATCGTGGAAGACGATCGACGGCCGCGTCCTGACCGGCTCCACCGTCGCCGCCACCTCTGCGATCAGGCCGTCGAGACGGCTGGAATAGGCTTGCGCGTTGGCCGTGTAGCGGGCGGCGTTTTCCGGGTCGGCCTCGGCGAGGACGCGGGCGATCTCGGCCATCATCGCCCGGGCGTTTTCGGGATCGAGCCAGAAATGGAGATCGTGGCCGCCGTGGTCGTGGCCGCCGTGGTCGTGGCCGTCATGGTCGTGGCCGTCCTCCTCGTCATGGGCCTCGCCATGCGAATGGGCCTCGAACGGGCCGCCCTCGCGAAAATCGAGCAGGTCGAGGCCCGGCGCGTCCTCGAGCGGAACCACGCGCGCGCCGGCGGCCAGCGACTTCAGCGGCGCGTTGAGGAACGTCTCCATGCTCTCGCCGGCGCGGAAGACGATGGCGGCGCTCTCCAGCGCCCGGGCGTCGGACGGGCGCAGCGAATACACATGCTCGGAGCCGCTGCCGCGCACGATCAGCGCCGGCTCGCCGACGCCTTGCATCACCGCCGCGACCAGCGAGTGGACCGGCTTGATCGAGGCGACGACGCCGTCGAGCGCATGGGCCGGAACGGCAATGAGCGGAAGCGCCGCCGCGACCGCCGATGCCGTGAGGAGCGAACGCAAGAATGGCCGCATGGTCTCAATCCTTTTCCCGATCCGCGCCGGTGCGAATGATTACCCCCGGCGCGGAAGCCGGCCGGCGAACCGGCGGCGGCGATCGTCTGATTTGTAATGTTATTACATTGTGAAACGCTATAACGTGTGACATAGATATTGGCAAGCCTCGACGGATACAGAAGATGCACCACCTTTCCCGCCGGCAGGACCGGACCGACGCGCACGGCTTGCCCTCGGGCGAGGCGCCCTCGAACGGCCGGCAGTCGCCCGGGACGCCGCCGGCCGCGGCCGGCGCGGCAACGGGCCCTCGCCCGGACGCGGCGGACAAGGTCGCGTCGGGCAAGGCTGCTGCGGGCAAGGCCGCTGCGGGCGGGGTCCTGGTCGGCCTCGACGCGGTCGGGGTGCGGCGCGGCGGCCGCTGGCTGGTGCGCGGCGTCACCTTCGACGTGCACGCCGGCGAGATCGTCACGCTGATCGGCCCCAACGGCTCCGGCAAGAGCACGACCGCGCGCGCCATCGTCGGCATCTTCTCGCCCGACGAGGGCAAGGTGAGGCGCCGCGACGGCCTGCGCGTCGGCTATGTCCCGCAGAAGCTCGCCGTCGACCGCACCCTGCCGCTGACCGTCGAGCGGCTGATGACGCTGACGGCGCGGCATCCGGCGGCCGAGATCGCGGCGGCGCTCGGCGAGGTCGGCATCCCCCATCTGGCGAAGGCGCAGGTGCAGTCGCTCTCCGGCGGCGAGTTCCAGCGGGCGCTGCTTGCCCGCGCCATGCTGCGCCGGCCCGACCTCCTGGTGCTCGACGAGCCGGTGCAGGGCGTCGACTACGCGGGCGAGGCCGCGCTCTACGAGCTGATCGGCACGGTCCGCGACCGCACCGGCTGCGGCGTGCTGCTGATCTCGCACGACCTGCACATCGTCATGGCCGCGACCGACACCGTCATCTGCCTGAACGGCCATGTCTGCTGCCGCGGCACGCCGCAGGCGGTCGCCGGCAATCCGCAATACCGGCGATTGTTCGGCCAGCGGGCGGCCGGCGCGCTCGCCGTCTACAGCCACAGCCACGACCATACCCACCTGCCCGACGGGCGGGTGCTGCATGCCGACGGCAGCGTCACCGACCACTGCCACCCCGACGACGGGCATCACCATGGGGGCCATCACCACGGGGGGCACCATCAAGGGGGGCACCGCCACGATCACGAGGAGGGCGACGATGCTCGATGACTTCCTCGTGCGCGCGGCTCTCGCCGGCATCGGGCTGTCGCTGGTCACCGGCCCGCTCGGCTGCCTCGTCGTGTGGCGGCGCATGGCCTATTTCGGCGACACCATGGCGCATTCGGCGCTGCTCGGCGTCGCGCTCGGCTTCCTGCTCGAGATCGACCTGACCGTCGGCGTCTTCGCCGTGGCGACGCTGGTGTCGCTCGCCCTGATGGCGCTGGAGAAGCGCGGCGGACTGTCGGCGGACGCGCTGCTCGGCATCCTGTCGCATTCGGCGCTGGCGCTCGGCCTGGTCGCGCTCGCCTTCATGGCATGGGTGCGGGTCGACCTGATGGGCTTCCTGTTCGGCGACATCCTGGCGGTGTCGCGGCTCGACGTCGCCTCGATCTGGGGCGGCGGCGCGCTGGTGCTGGCGCTGCTGGTGGCGTTGTGGCGGCCGCTGCTCGCCGCGTCGGTCGACGAGGAACTGGCGCAGGCGGAGGGGCTGGCGCCCGCCCGCACGCGGCTCGTCTTCATGCTGATGATGGCGCTGGTCGTCGCCATCGCCATGAAGATCGTCGGCGTGCTCTTGATCACCGCGCTGATGATCATCCCCGCCGCCACCGCCCGCCGCTTCGCCGCGACGCCCGAAGCGATGGCGGTCATCGCCGCGCTGGCCGGCATGGCCGCCGTCATCGGCGGGCTCTACGGCTCGCTTCGCTTCGACACGCCGTCGGGGCCGTCGATCGTCGTCGCCGCGCTCGGCCTTTTCCTTGCGAGCCTTCCGGCCTACCCTGCCCTTTTCAGGCGCGCCGCACCGGGGAGCGACAGACCATGACCACGCCCACACCCACGCCCATGGCTACCCCGCTGCACGACCTGACCCGCAACCAGTCGCTCGTCCTCGGCGCCCTGACCAGAGCCGAGGGGCCGCTCTCGGCCTACACCATCCTCGACCTGCTGCGGGAGGAGGGGTTTCGCGCGCCGTTGCAGGTCTATCGCGCGCTCGACAAGCTGCTGGCCGCCGGCCTCGTCCACCGGCTGGAGACGCTGAACGCCTTCGTCGCCTGCGCCCGTCCGCACTGCCACGCCCACGGGCTGATCGCCTTCGCCATCTGCGAGGGCTGCGGCCAGGTCGAGGAGTTCTCCGACGAGGTGGTGCGCGAACGCCTCGGCGCGTGGTCCGCCGCCAAGGGGTTCAAGGCCGGGAAGACGACGATCGAGATCCGCGGCCAATGCGCGAATTGCCTGGCGGCCTGACGCCTACTTCAGCGTCAGCACCGCCAGTTCCAGCGTCGAATCGTCCGGGTGGTCGTCGATGACGAAGCCGAGGTCGCGGGCCAGCTCGATCATCTTGTCGTTCTCGTCGAACATGATGCCCTCGATGCGCGACAGGCCGTCGGCGCGGCCGTAATCGACCAGATGCGACATCAGCGCCCGGCCGATGCCCTGCCCCTGCCGGTCCGAACGCACCAGCAGGCCGAATTCGGCGCTCTCGTGGTTGGGGTCGGCCGAAAGCCGGGCAATGCCGCAAAGCGCGCCGCCGGCGTCGAGCGCGACGAAGGCGATCTCGCGGTCGTAGTCGAGCTGGGTCAGCCGCTTCAGCATCTCGTCGGGGAACGCCTTGCGATAGCCGAGGAAGCGCAGGCGGATATCGGCCTGCGACACGTGCTCGAAGAATTCGGGATAAAGCGCGATGTCGGCCGGGCGGATCGGCCGGAGCGTGTATGCCGCGTCGTCGCCCGCCTCGAAGGTCTTCTCCCAGCCGGCCGGATAGGGGCGGATGGCCAGGTCGGGGTTCGGCCCCTCCTCCTCGATGCGGGAAAGGTCGAGCTCGACGCGCGCGTCGAGCGCCACCGCGCCCTCCGGCCCGGTCAAGAGCGGGTTGACGTCGATGCCGGCGATGCAGGGGAAATCGACCACCATCTGCGACACCGCGTTGAGCGAGCGCAGGATCGCTGCCTTGTCGGCCGGCGCGCGGTCGCGGAAGCCGGCGAGCAGCTTGCCAACGCGGGTGCGCTGGATCAGCGCCTCGCCGAGCACGTCGTCGAGCGGCGGCAGGCCGATCGCCGTGTCGTCCACCACCTCGACCGAGACGCCGCCGGCACCGAACATCACCACCGGGCCGAACACGGAATCGCGCGAGACGCCGAGGATCAGCTCGTGGGCGTGCTTCATTTTCACCATCGGCTGCACGGCATAGCCCTCGATGTCGGCATCGGGACGCGCCTTGCGCACCCGCGCCTCGATGGCTTCGGCCGCCTCGCGCGCGGCCCTGGCGGTCTCGATGTTGAGCACCACGCCGCCGACGTCGGACTTGTGCGAGATCGCCTTGGACAGCAGCTTGACCACCACCGCGTCCCAGTCCTTCAGCAGATGCGCGGCATGTTCCTCGGCCTCGGCCGGCGAGCTTGCATTCATGATCTGCGGCACGGTCACGCCGTAGGCGGCCAGCGCCGACTTCGCCTCGGGCTCGGTCAGGATGGCGCGGCCCTCTGCCGCGGCGCCGCGGAAGATCGCCCGCACCTCGTCGACGCGCCCCGCGATGTCGGCGCTGCCGGAGGCGGGAACCTGGGTCAGCGCGGCCTGCGCCTTGCTCCAGCCGTCGAGATAGCCGATGGCGCTCGCCGCCTCGGCCGGCGTCTCGAAGGTGGCGACGCCGGCGGCGCGCAGGACTTTCCGCGCCGGCTCGGCCGTGTGCTCGCCGAGCCAGCAGGCCAGCACCGGCTTGCCGTCGATCCGGCCACGCTCCACCACTGCGGCGACGCCCTTCGCCGCGTCCATTGGCGAGGCCAGCCCGGTCGGGCAGTTGAGCACCAGCACCGCGTCGACGTTTCCGTCGGCGGCGACGGCCTTCAGCGCCGCGCCGTAGCGCTCGGCCGGCGCGTCGCCGATAATGTCGACCGGGTTGGCGTGCGACCAGGTCGCCGGCAGGCCGGCATCGAGCGTGGCGAGGGTCGCAGGCGAAAGCTCGGCCAGCTCGCCGCCGATGTCGATCAACTGGTCGACGGCGAGCACGCCGGCGCCGCCGCCATTGGTGACGATGCCGACGCGCACGCGCGGCAGCGGCGGGAAGCGGGCGACGATCTCGACCGCGTCGAACAGCTCGGCCAGGCCCTCGACGCGCAATATGCCGGCGCGGCGCAGCGCGGCGTCGACCACGCGGTCGGCGCCGGAAAGCGCGCCGGTGTGGGTGGCGGCGGCCTTGGCAGCCGCCTCGTGGCGGCCGGGCTTGATGGCGATCACCGGCTTGATGCGGGCGGCGGCGCGCGCCGCCGACATGAACTTGCGCGGGTGCGGGATCGATTCGAGATAGAGCATGATGGCGCGGGTCTTGCCGTCGCCGGCCAGCATGTCGATGTAGTCGGCGACGTCGACATCGGCCATGTCGCCGAGCGAGACGATGTGCGAGAAGCCGATGCCGCGCCCGGCGGCCCAGTCGATCAGCGAGGTGGCGATGGCGCCCGACTGCGACAGGAGCGCGATGTCGCCCGCCGCCGCCGCCATGTGGGCGAAGCCGGCATTGAGCTTCAAGGGGGGGATCATCAGCCCGACCGTGTTCGGCCCGAGGACGCGCAGCGTGTGGGGTTTCGCCGCATCCAGCATCTGCTGGCGCAGGCCGTTCCTGTCGTTCAGGCCCGCCGTGATGACCACCGCCGCCTTGACCCCGCGCGCCCCGAGCGCGGCGATCAGGCCCGGCACCGTCTGCGGCGGGGTGACGATGACGGCGAGGTCCGGCGCCTCGGGCAGGTCGGCCGGCGCGGCATAGCAGGCGAGCCCCATCACCTCGCGGTATTTCGGGTTGACGGGATAGACCGGCCCTTCGAAGCCGCCGTCGAGGATGTTCCTCAGCACCACGCCGCCGACCGAGCCCTCGCGGTCGGACGCGCCGATGACGGCGACCGAGCGCGGGCGCGACATGAATTCGAGATTGCGGATGGTCATGGCATGGCTCCGGGCTGTTCCTGCGGCTTCGGCGTCGGCGCCGCGGCCGCGATGGTTCGGCCCGGCGTCTCGACGCTTGGTTCGCGCCGAATGTAGCGACTGGCGGGGCGGCATCAACCGCCAATTTCGCATCGCAGCAGGGCGATTGCATTTAATCATTCGATTGATTAAAAACGGGGATGAGCAACGACACCCCTTCCGGGACGCCCGCGCGCGCTTCCGCCGACAAGACGCGCGCCGCGCTGATCGAGGCCGGCCTGAAGCTGTTCGGCGAGAAGGGCTTTGCCGCCGCCTCGACGCGCGAAATCGCCGCCGAGGCCAGGGCGAATATCGGCTCCATCGCCTATCATTTCGGCGGCAAGGAGAAGCTGCGCGACGCCTGCGCCGTCCATATCGTCGAAACGGTCGCCACCGTTGCCGAGCCGGTGTTCGCGATCCCGCCGCCCGCGGACCCGGAAGCGGCGGCGGCGCAGTTCCGCGTCGCGGCCGAGCGGATGGCCGGCTTCCTCGTCATGGCGCCGCAGGTCTCGGGCTTCGTCCAGTTCATCCTGCGCGAGATCCAGCATCCCGGCCCGGCCTTCGAAATCATCTATGCCGGGCTGGTCGAGAAGGTCCACCGCCGGCTGTGCGCGATCTGGGCCGCGGCCAGCGGCGACGACCCCGAAAGCGAGCGGACCAGGATCGCCGTCTTCACCATGATCGGCCAGACCGTCTATTTCCGCATCGCCCGCGAAGCGGTGATGCGGCGCATGGGCTGGCGCGAGATCGGCCCGGCCGAGGCCGGCCTCATCACCGACACCGTTCTCGACAACGTGCTGGCGGCGCTCGCCGCGCACAGGAAGAACCGGGAGGAACCAGGATCGTGAGCCTGTTGTGCGCGCTTCCCCTTGCCGCGACGCTGTTTTCGGCCTGCGCCGCGCCCGCCCCGCTCGCCGTCGGCTATGTCGAGGGCGACTTCGTCCTCGTCGCCCCGGTCGAGGGTGCGCGGATAACGACGCTCGCCGCGCGCCAGGGCGAGCGGGTGGCGGCCGGGCAGGTCCTCGCGACGCTGGAGGCGGACGACGCGCGCCACGCGGCCGAGGAAGCGCGGGCGGCGCTGGCGCAGGCCGAGGCGCAGGCCGCCGACCTGAAGCAAGGACGGCGGCCGGAGGAGATCGCCGTGCTCGAAGCCGCGCTGCGCTCGGCGGAAGCGCAAGGCGCGGAGGCGCGCCGCACGCTCGAGCGCACCCGCGACCTCGCCCGGCGCGGCATCGCCGCCGCGGCCGACCTGGAGCGCGCCGAAACCGCGGTCGAGACGGCGGACGCCGCCAGAGGACAGGCCGAGGCCAACCTCGCCGTCGCCCGCCTGCCGGCGCGCGACGAGACGATCCGCGCGGCGCAAGGCCAGGTCGAGCGTGCCCGCGCGGCACTCGCCCAGGCCGAATGGCGGCTCGGCCAGCGCAGCGTCGCCGCCCCGGCGGCGGGGCGCGTCGCGGAACTGATCCGCCATCCCGGCGACATCGCCGGCCCGTCGGCACCGATCCTGTCGCTGCTGCCCGACGGCGCGATCCGCCTGAAATTCTATCTGCCGGAGCCGGAATTCTCGGCAATCGCCGTCGGCGCGTCGCTCGCCGTCCAGTGCGACGGCTGCCCGCCGGGCCTGACGGCGCGCGTCACCTACGCCTCGCCCGAGCCGGAATTCACCCCGCCGGTGATCTATTCGCCGGCGGCGCGGCAGAAGCTCGTCCATCTGGTCGAGGCGCGGCCGGAAGGCGAGGCCGCCGCGCTGAAGCCCGGCCAGATCGTCGACGTCAGGATGGGCGAAGCGAGCGCCCGATGACCGCCATCGACGTCACCGGCCTCGTCAAGCGCTTCGGCGACCGCACCGTGGTCGACCACGTCTCGATGAAGGTCGGGCGCGGCGAGATCGTCGGCTTCCTCGGGCCCAACGGCTCGGGAAAAACGACGACGATCCGCATCATGTGCGGGCTGCTCACCCCCGACGCGGGCGAAGGCACGGTGCTCGGCTTCGACCTTCGGACGCAAGGCCGGCTGATCCGGCGCGAGGTCGGCTACATGACGCAGAAATTCTCGTTCTACGACGACCTGACCATCGCCGAGAACCTCGAATTCGTCGCCCGCCTCTACGAGCTGAAGCCGGTCGGCGCCCATGTGACGCGCACGCTGGACGAGCTCGGGCTCGCTTCGCGGCGCAACCAGCTCGCCGGCACGCTGTCGGGCGGCTGGAAGCAGCGGCTGGCGCTCGCCGCCTGCGTCATGCACAAGCCGAAGCT